>JBCQTT010000002.1:0-165787 GCA_047174765.1 Rikenellaceae bacterium
GCTTATCTGAACTTTATGAGACTAAAAGCACGAGTCGCCGAGGTGCTGGAGTGCGTAGGGTTAAAATATCGCATTAATTTTTGTTGATTACTTAAAATAGCGGAAAAGGTATAATTTTCACTTTGTAGCGCTACTATCTGCTGCGCCAACTCGCGTCGCTCAATGAGTGGAAAACTATCACAATAGATTCTCCAACAATCGTCAAACCAACGACTATCCAAACTCTGTATTCTCTTAAATTCCATAATATAATGTTATTTCTAACTTGCGTTAATATATAGAGGAGCTATAAATTCCCCTATACTCAAAAAAAATAGGGCTACCCTCGCGGATAACCCCATTTATAAATAACCTAGATAAGGGTTACTCCTTAAACTTAGCTGATAGGAACTCGCGGTTAAGACGTGCAATGTGAGAGATCGAGATCTTCTTAGGACACTCTGCCTCACAAGCACCTGTATTAGTACAGTTACCAAATCCTAGCTCATCCATCTTAGCAACCATCGCCTTCGCACGACGTGCTCCCTCGACCTGACCCTGTGGCAACTTAGCCAAAGAGCTCACACGAGCTGCAACAAACAACATTGCTGATCCATTCTTACAAGTTGCAGCACAAGCAGCACAACCTACGCAAGCAGCAGCATCCATACTCTCCTCAGCATCAGCCTGCGAGATTGGAATAGCGTTAGCATCAACAACAGAGTTTGTACGAACAGAGATGTATCCGCCAGCTTGAAGGATCTCATCATATGCGTAACGGTTAACAACCAAATCCTTGATTACAGGGAATGCAGTCGAACGCCAAGGCTCAACAGTGATTGTCTGTCCATCTTTGAACTTACGCATATAGATCTGACACGTTGTAACGCCGGTCTCTGGTCCGTGAGCGTGTCCCTCGATGTGAAGTGAGCACATACCGCAGATACCCTCACGACAGTCGTGATCGAATGCGATTGGCTCCTCACCTTTGTGATTCAACTCATTGTTAAGAATATCCAACATCTCAAGGAATGAGGTGTCAGCCGAGATATCCTTAATTGGATACTCTACGAACTTACCTGCTGATTTAGCGTCCTTTTGACGCCATACTTTTATTATGAAATTCATCGTCTGAAAGAATTTTTAACGTCAATAAACTTAGTCCTTATAATTTCTCTGAGCTGGCTTAACGAACTCGTAGTTCAACATCTCCTTGTGAAGTACTGGAGCAGTATCCTCTCCCATATACTCCCAAACTGCTGCATATACAAAGTTTTCGTCATCGCGAAGTGCCTCACCCTCCTCAGTTTGGAACTCTGTACGGAAGTGACCTCCGCAAGACTCCTCTCGATTGAGTGCATCACGAGCCATCAACTCACCCAACTCAAGGTTGTCAACAAGGCGAAGAGCCTTCTCTAGATCTTGGTTGAATCCCATCTTCTCGCCAGCAACCTTAACATCAGCCCAGAACTCCTTGCGAAGTGCCTGAATCTCTGTTATCGCCTTTGTCAACGACTCCTTTGTACGAGCCATTCCGACATTCTCCCACATAATGTGACCCAACTTCTTGTGAATATCATCTACGGTCTGCTTACCCTTCAACGACATCAACTTATCGATCTTAGCCTTAACACCAGCCTCTGCCTCATCGAATGCAGCTGTATCTGTAGATACCTTAGGAGCTTGGATCTTCTTAGCCAAGTAGTCACCGATAGTGTATGGCAACACGAAATATCCATCTGCAAGACCCTGCATCAACGCTGATGCACCAAGACGGTTTGCACCGTGGTCTGAGAAGTTAGCCTCACCGATTGAGTAGAGACCCGGGATTGCTGTCATCAAGTTATAATCGACCCAAGTACCACCCATTGTGTAGTGAACCGCAGGGAAGATCATCATTGGCTCCTTGTATGGATTTGTATCGGTGATCTCCTCATACATATCGAACAAGTTTCCATAACGAAGTTTGATTACATTCTCACCCAAGCGCTCGATAGCGGTCTTGAAGTCAAGGAATACAGCCAAACCAGTCTTGTTAACACCATAACCAGCATCACAACGCTCCTTTGCAGCACGCGACGCAACATCACGAGGTACAAGGTTTCCGAAGGCTGGATAACGACGCTCCAAGTAGTAGTCGCGATTCTCCTCTGCGATCTGCGATGGCTTCAAAGTACCGGCACGCAAAGCCTCGACATCTTTGATGTTCTTAGGAACCCAGATACGTCCATCGTTACGCAACGACTCCGACATCAAGGTAAGCTTCGATTGCTGATCGCCGTTTACAGGGATACAAGTTGGGTGGATCTGTGTGAAACAAGGGTTCGCCATTGCAGCACCCTTACGGTAGCACTGGAATGCAGCAGAACCATTTGAGTTCATCGCATTTGTCGACAAGAAGAATACGTTACCATAACCTCCTGTAGCCATAACTACTGCGTGAGCACCATAGCGCTCGATCTCGCCTGTAACCAAATCACGTGCGATGATACCACGAGCCTCACCACCCTCAACAACGATGTCTAGCATCTCGTGACGTGGATAGCTCTTTACTGTACCAGCAGCGATCTCCTTGTTAAGAACTGAGTATGCACCGAGCAACAACTGCTGACCGGTCTGACCACGAGCATAGAATGTACGAGACACCTGAGCACCACCGAAAGAGCGGTTGTCAAGCAATCCACCATACTCGCGAGCGAAAGGTACACCCTGCGCAACGCACTGGTCGATAATTAGGTTCGACACCTCAGCCAAACGATATACGTTTGCCTCACGTGCACGATAGTCACCTCCCTTGATTGTATCATAGAAGAGACGATATACTGAGTCATTATCGTTACGATAGTTCTTCGCAGCGTTGATACCTCCCTGTGCAGCAATGGAGTGCGCACGACGTGGAGAGTCCGAAATACAGAAGATCTTCACATTGTAACCCAACTCACCAAGTGAAGCTGCTGCCGAAGCACCACCCAAACCAGTTCCGATAACGATAATATCTAGCTTACGCTTATTCGCAGGGCTAACAACCTTGATTGCCTCTTTGTGGTTACTCCACTTCTGAGATAGCACACCTGCTGGGATCTTTGAATCTAAATTTAAAGCCATAATGGTAATTTTGTGTTTTGTTCTACTTTAGAGTGAATTAGCAGCAAGCTGAGCAGCCCATTAGCGACTGAACATAAGTCACGACAACAACCGCAGCAAAGCCCAAGAAGATAAGTGTAGCAACAACATTTGCAATACATTTCAAACGTGGGTACCAAGTGTCGTTAGCGATACCAACACTCTGGAACATAGACCATACTCCGTGTGTAAGGTGGAACCAAAGAGCAACGAACCATACTAGGTAAGCCACAACGTAGCAAGGGCACGAGAATGTGTACTTGATAAGGGCAGCACCCATTGTTGGGTCGATAATCTGACCATTTCCTAGCTCCACGTGGTGGTTACCCAAAAGCTCTTGAAGCTGCATCTTAGCCCAAAAGTTAAACAAGTGAAGAGCCAATCCTGCAACTACGACATAGCCCAACACGAGCATATTCTTAGATGCCCAAGCTACACCCTTCTCCTGTGTGGTGATTGAGTAGCGTACCGAACCGCGCGCTGCATAGTTGTTAACTGTAAGGATTAGGGCATAAACGATGTGAACCACCACACCTGCCGCTAGACCTGCGGTTGCCACAAGGGCATACCAGTTAGCCCCTAGGAAGGCACAAATAGCGTCATAAGCTTCGCTACTGAAGAGTGCCGCCAAGTTCATAGACATATGAAAGAGGATAAAGAGCACCAGCATACAGCCTGATAGACTCATAACCAATTTCTTGCCAACCGATGAATTAATTAAGAAACAGCTCATAATTTTTTTCGATTTTGTTTTTAAGAAATTAAAATTGTTTACATTTGCAACAAAGGTAATCATTGTGCGCAAAATAACAATAAATTTAGCAGATAAAATCCACTCTAAACACAATAAATCTAATGACCAAAGATCAGACCAGAAATTTGATGCGAAATCTGAACTCAAAAGTTACATCCGACCAAAGATCTATAGCATCAAAATATATATTTTCGACAATTGAGTCGCTTCCTCAATTTGCAACGGCACACACGATTGCTCTCTACGTAGCACTTGCCGACGAGATATCGACTCTAGAGGTGATCGAAAGGTGGTATTCACAAGGTAAGCGCATTGTGTTACCCCGAATTACGGGTGAGTCATCTATGGTGTTCTATCTATATCAAGAGGGTTGTTTACAGAGAGGTCGATTCGGCATTGCAGAGCCCAAAGGAGACAACCCAATCCCTCACTCGGAGATCGATCTGATGATCGTACCCGGTGTTGCCTTCTGTCGTGACGGCTCTCGATTGGGGCGTGGCGGTGGATATTATGACCGATATCTATCGAGAGAAGATCTTAATATATATAATATAGGTATATGCTACTCTCACCAACTCCTCAACACGATACCATGCGAGAGTCACGACATAATACTCGATATGGTGATCTCCGACAATAGCGAGGTCGAGAGTCAACCTACCACAATCCCTGCGATAATACTCTCTATCGTAGAGGCTGCGGGAGTCGATGCTAATCGTCTCGGATGTGGAATCTCTCGACTCAACGCAATGGGTCTATCGTGGGTACTGCTCAACTACTCAATGGAGCTACAACAAGCCCCTGCATTGGGTGAAAAGATCGACATAGAGACTTGGATTAGTGATTGTAGCCGCATAACCTCTATTCGAAATTTTGTTATACGAAACTCTCGCGGTGAGAGGATCGGAACAGTCTCTACACAATGGTGTATGATTGATCTCGAAACACGCCGTGCCGTAAACTTACTAACGTCGGAGATTAACTACCCACAGTATGTCAGCAACAGAGCGGCAGAGTTGAGCACATTACGCAAATTCCCCAACCTTGAGGGCAATGAGTCTGAATATCAACATACAGTCGACAAGGACGACCTAGACTTCAACAACCACGTCAACACGATCCGTTATATCGAGATGATGATTACGATGCTCCCCGAAGAGTTACACCACAACATCTCCCCCACTCGTACCGACTTTCACTTCATAAGTGAGTCTCGCCTCGGCGACACCCTCACCATCAAAAGAAAAGAGCAACTGCAACCCGAAGGTCAACAGTCACTCTTTGAGATTATTCGCCAAGATGGAACGACATCCGTCAAGGCTCTATTTACGTGGTATTAGCTGATACTAAGTAGGGTAAAAAATTATTGCTGTGTTTTTAAGAGTGCTATTGGAGATGAGATTTCTTGCTATTGAATCGAAAATATAGTGGTTCTATATTGAAATTTAATAGTGAGAAATATCGCTCTAAGAGTGCTGTTAAAAATATGGCAATAATTGTTTTACACTACTTAATACCTGTAGTGGTCAGGCTTGTAGGGACCATCTACCTTCACTCCAATGTAGTCAGCTTGCGCAGCACTTAGCTCCGTAAGCTCAACTCCAAGGCTCGATAGATGCAAACGTGCGACCTCCTCATCTAGCTCCTTGCTGAGGCGGTATACACCCACTGCAAGATCCTTCTGCCACAACTCAATCTGTGCTAAACACTGATTTGTAAATGAGTTACTCATCACAAATGATGGGTGACCCGTTGCGCAACCCAAATTCACAAGACGACCCTCTGCCAATACAAATATAGAGTGTCCATCCTCGAATGTATATTTGTCAACTTGTGGTTTGATGTTTGTTCGAACAGCTGTCGAAGCGTCGAGGCGCGACATCTGAATCTCATTGTCGAAATGACCAATGTTGCAGATAATTGTCTGATCTCGCATCTTCTCCATATGCTCCATTGTGATAATATCACAGTTTCCAGTACAAGTCACATAGATATTACCCTCGGGAAGAGCTGTCTCAATAGACTTAACCTCAAATCCCTCCATTGCAGCTTGAAGAGCACAGATCGGATCTATCTCCGTCACAATAACGCGAGCTCCATATGAACGAAGCGACGCAGCACAACCCTTTCCTACATCTCCATAACCACAAACAACTGCCACCTTTCCTGCAATCATAACATCTGTAGCACGCTTAATACCATCGACCAACGACTCGCGACACCCATACAAATTATCGAACTTCGACTTCGTACAAGAGTCATTTACGTTGATAGCAGGGATCAACAACTCTCCCGCCTGCTCCATCTGATATAGACGATGAACACCCGTTGTTGTCTCCTCGCTCACACCTTTCCACTCTGCGACAGTACGTCCCCACTTAGTTGAGTCCTCCTTCAAAAGTTCACCAAGTGTCGCCAATATAACCGCCTCCTCGTGTGAAGATGGCTCATAATCGAGCGTCGAAGCATCCTTCTCCGCCGCATATCCTTTGTGAATAAGTAGTGTTGCATCACCACCATCGTCAACGATCAACTGAGGACCTCTCCCCTCG
Organism: Rikenellaceae bacterium; assembly: GCA_047174765.1. Classification (GTDB taxonomy): domain Bacteria; phylum Bacteroidota; class Bacteroidia; order Bacteroidales; family Rikenellaceae; genus Alistipes. The sequence continues at coordinate 6,409 of JBCQTT010000002.1, forward strand.
GGAAACGACAGCGCCATAGCAGTACACCACCAATACTCCTCCAACGACTCACCCTTCCACGCAAATACCGGCACACCTGCCGCCGCAATAGCTGCCGCCGCGTGGTCCTGCGTCGAAAAGACGTTGCAAGAGCACCATCTTACATCTGCACCCAACTCTACAAGAGTCTCGATCAAGATTGCAGTCTGGATTGTCATATGCAGAGAACCCATTACACGTACCCTCTTCAAAGGTTTCTGCACGCCATACTTTGCACGAACCGCCATCAAACCGGGCATCTCGTGCTCCGACACCTCAATCTCCTTACGCCCCCACTCTGCGAGGCTAATATCCGCCACCTTGTAGGGGATAGATAGATCTAAATACATACTTATTTTATTATTATAATAATTTACATTTACACATCTCAACATCGCGTCGAATCTGCTCTCTCAGAGCCTCGACACTCTCAAATCGCATCTCTGACCTCAACCATTCGTCGAGCTCCACCAATATAGTCATACCATAAATATCCTCCGAAAAATCGAATATATGACTCTCAACACGTCGTTTCACCTCCCCCACTGTTGGGTTTGTTCCTACGTTTGATATCGCAGCATACTCCACCCCTCTAATCCAAACTCTCGAACGATATACACCGCTTCGAATCGGATCATCACCCGTCAACTCTATGTTTGCCGTTGGAAACCCCAACTGACGTCCCAGTCGACGCCCCTCGACAACAACACCCTCAACAACCATCTACAACTCCTTAGTAAGTTTACGCACCAACGAAAACTGCGAAAAGAACTCCTTTGCAAAGACTCTCAACACCGTATACGACGGAATAGCGAGCAACATACCAACCACTCCTGCAACATAACCCGACATCAGAATCACAATAAAAACCTCCAACGGATGTGCCTTAACCCTCTCCGAATAGAGCGTTGGTTGCACCAAGAAGTCATCGAGACCCTTAATAACAGCGAGAGAAAATAGTATCGCCAATACTGTATTTATCAAACCCAACCCTTCAATAGGTGTCACAATACCCAAGAAAACAGAACAACAAGCACCCAAAAATGGTCCTGCATATGGTATAACGTTCAACACACCCATAACAACACCCATAAACAGAGCATCGGAGGTCTTCATTCCAAAAGAGATCATAGCCACACTCACCGACGTAGCGACAATAGCACTTTCGCAGATCAACCCCACAAAATATCGAGAGAGTAGATAGGTAATAGAGCTCAAAGCGCGATCAACACTCTCCTCGTATCGAGACGGAAAAAGAGAGCTAACCATAGAAAAGAATAGGTTTTCATCCTTCAGAAAAAAGAATGTGATAAACGATATCGAAAAAAACGAGATCACAAACCACGCAGCACCTCCGATTACGGATGTAATAAGGGTATTAACACGTTTAACATCAATCAAATCAACACTCCACGACACCAATGCCTCATTCAACGAAAAGTTACTCTCGGGCATTGAGAAAAGTTGCTGAATATAGTGTTGAATAGATAGTATTGGCTCCTCGATAGTTGTGAATACCGAAGACATATCAATAGACTCGAGTTGATAAACCTTTGCAAATATCAACGGCAAGAGAGCCGAACAAAGTGCCGCAAACAGAGCCCAAATAATAAATAATGTTAATGTTGCCGCTAAGGTTCGGGAGGTGACAAAACTTCCAACACGCAACCCCGACAAAATTGCGACCAATGGTCTAAACATAATTGCCAAGAGCGCCGAAACAAGAATGTATATCACAACATCCGAAAAGTACCACAGAAGAAACCCCACCGTAGCAACACACGCCACAACGATTAGAAATCGAATAACACTCTCGCTCGAAAATCCACTATGATTATGTAAAGACTCCATCTTACCTCTCCTTCAATCTCGCAAGTGGCGTTTGTGTCCCGACCACACGATCTCCAATCTCAATCAACAATTCACTATCCTTTGGAATATATATATCGACACGCGACCCAAACTTAATGAATCCCGTGATGCTATTTTGCTCTACCGAACGCCCAACCGTCATATAAGAGACAATACGTCGAGCGATAAGACCTGCAACTTGACGAAACAGAATCTTCTCACCACTCTTCATCGCCAAGACAGTTGTTGTACGCTCATTTTCGGTCGACGATTTGGGATGCCACGCAGCGAGAAAACGACCGTGATGGTGTTTGAAATACTCCACAACACCAGCCACAGGAGACCAGTTGACGTGCACATTCGTCAACGACATAAACACTGATATCTGCAACATCTCCTTTTTCAGATACTCATCCTCGAATACCACCTCCGTCACTACGACTCGTCCATCACAGGGTGCAAACACAAGTCGAGGATCGTGAATCTTAACACGTCGAGGCTCTCGGAAAAACGACACAACGAAGAACCAAAATATTAAAAATATCATCGTTCCAAACCACAACAAAATCATCGACTCATCATGGCTCAACATAGTATAGTAACAGTACCAAAGCGCAAAAAAGAGTGCTCCAGTAATTCCAATAATACGGTATCCTTCTCTATTAATCTTCATAGCTCAAAAACTATTTTTGCAACACAATAATCAAATACACAAGAGCAAAGGGGGCAGAAAAAATCAAACTATCAAATCTATCTAACCAACCTCCGTGACCGGGCAATGCACCCCCCGAATCCTTCACCGCACAACTCCTCTTAAACATAGACTCAACAAGATCACCGACGCACCCCATCACCGAAAGCACAACCGAAAGCCCAATCCATACACCATAATCGCCCGTTGTAAAGTGTGCCGCCACAACCGCCATAAGCATTGATCCACAAACGCCACCAAAAAACCCCTCCCAACTTTTGAGAGGTGAGATCTTCTCATACAACCTATGACGACCACAAGTAACCCCCACAAGGTAGGCAAAAGAGTCGTTGCTCCATATCAAAAATATATAGAAGATCATAATCCACGGATTCCACTCACCACGTGAAATCAAAAGTGGAACACCTGCCAACATAGCCATCGGAAGCGATATGTAGACTATTCCAAGGAGTGTTGTTCCAATGTTCTCCAATGGGTTCTTTCCCCCTCGAAACAACTCCGCAACAAATATAAGCGGAATAAGAAGCAACAAAAACAGAACCAACGGAATTGTATATAAGCTACCGTTGTAGAAATAGTCGAACCCCAAAGCAACAATAATTGCCGCAGCAGAAAAACCTGCTACATACTGAGGCTCAGCACCGTTGACCTGATACATTCGATAGAACTCACGAATAGCCCCAAGCGCTATAGCAAGCAACAGCAGACCAAACCCCCAATAAGAGTGATAAATTGCCCCCACAGCAAACACTGCCAAGAAAGCACCACTCAACGTTCGCATCGCTAAGTTTTGTAACTTTTTCTTATCCATTCTATCTCTTCATTTATACCCTCTATTTTCCAAGGGGCTAGTCTTCTCTAAGTTCTGGTTCTTTATGCCACTGGCTCCTCTACAACAACCTCTGCCTCAGTTACTACTTGCTTCTCAGCTGTAACCGCACCACCTTTTTTACGACTGCCAAGGATTCGCTCTACATCCTCCGTAAAGATCACCTCCCTCTCCAAGAGTAGCTCCGCGATCATCTTCATCTCCTCAGCTCGCTCCGTCAAGATCGTCTTTGCCTTATCGTACGCCTCTGTGAGGAGTTCACGTGCCTCATCATCAATCTGTTGCGCCGTATTATCGGAGTATGGTTTCGTGAAACTCATATCACCGCCCGTAGAGTCATAGTAGCTTAAACTTCCAACCGTATGTCCCATACCGTAATACGCAACCATTGCATATGCCATTTTAGTCACTCTCTCCAAATCGTTGAGTGCCCCTGTCGATATCTCACCAAACGTCAACTGCTCAGAGACGCGACCACCCATCAACGACGCCATCTCCTCCATCATATGTTCGCGTGTCGTGATCTGTCTCTCCTCGGGTAGATACCACGCTGCACCCAACGCCTTTCCGCGAGGGATAATGGTAACCTTTATAAGAGGATTTGCCGACTCCAACAACCAGCTAACTGTTGCGTGTCCCGCCTCGTGGTAGGCTATACGGCGCTTCTCCTCATCAGAGATTATCTTATTCTTACGCTCCATTCCACCAACAATACGATCCACTGCCGACAAGAAATCCTCCTTTTCGACCTGCTTCTTGTCGTGACGTGCCGCGATCAGTGCCGCCTCGTTACATACGTTCGCGATGTCAGCACCCGAGAAACCGGGAGTCTGCTTCGCAAGGAACTCTCTGTCGAGATCTGGATCGAGTTTAAGTTTACGAAGGTGCACCTCGAATATCTGCTCTCGCTCCGTCACATCTGGAAGACCCACATCTATCTGACGGTCGAAACGTCCTGCTCGCATCAACGCCTTATCGAGTATGTCGGCACGATTAGTTGCCGCAAGGACAATTACACCTGCATTTGTTTGGAATCCATCCATCTCCGTAAGTAACTGGTTGAGTGTGTTCTCGCGCTCATCATTGCTCGAAAAACCGGCATTCTTACCACGAGCACGACCAATTGCATCAATCTCGTCGATAAACAATATACAAGGAGACTTCTTCTTCGCCTGCTCAAATAGATCCCTCACACGCGACGCTCCAACTCCAACAAACATCTCCACAAAGTCAGATCCCGAGATCGACAAAAATGGCACATTCGCCTCACCAGCAACAGCCTTAGCAAGAAGGGTCTTACCTGTTCCGGGAGGTCCTACAAGCAGCGCACCCTTTGGGATCTTCGCACCAAGCTCTTTATATTTATCAGCCTTCTTCAAGAAGTCTACGATCTCCATAATCTCGATCTTTGCCTCCTCAAGACCTGCCACATCCTTAAATGTAACCTTTCGATCAGACTCCTGATCGTATACCTGCGCCTTAGCCTTACCAACATTCATAATGCCGCCGCCTGCACCGCCTGCGCCACCACCACGCATACTACGCATAATAAAGAACCAAAATCCGATAATAAAGACCCAAGGTAAGATCTGCAACAAAATCTCACTCCATCCGCCACTCTGATTCTCATAAACTACAGGGATCTCATTCCCCGACTCACGTATCGCCAACGCAAGATCCTCGCGAAAAGCATCCACAGATCCAATAGTAAAATATAGCTGCATACCCCTCATCGGGATATTCGAATATTTTTTGTCGACCTCGTTTTCACGATATCTCTTTGCGGCATCCTCGGTAAGGTATATCTCAGCAACATCTCGATTGACAACAGTAATACTCTGTACGTCGCCCTTAATAACCATCTGCTCGACCGACATCCAATCACTCTTAACGGCAGCCTCGCTATCACTAGTAAAGAGATAATACCCCACCATCAACGCAGCGATTATCACATAGAGCCACATCCACGACGGGCGCTTCATACCCCCCATACTATTTTTACTCTGTTCCATCTAACAAAAATTCAAATTAATACTTACTCCTCGCTCTCGTACTCTTTACGAGGAGCATCCGACCAAAGCTCTTCGAGACGATAGAAGTATCGTAGCTCGGTCTGAAAAATATGTACCACTACATCAATATAATCCATTGCAACCCACAGACCCATTTGACGACCCTCGACGCGATGTAGTTTTTCACCCAATTTCTCCTCCATCATCTCCTCTATACCATTCGAGATCGCCTCTACTTGGGTTGTCGAATCGGCGTGACAGATCACAAAGTGAGAACATATTGCACCATCGAAACCACTCATATCGAGTGATACAATCTTCTTACCCTTTTTATCTTGAATCGCCTCTACGATTGTTGCTACCATCTTATCCATAACTTTTTTATCTCTACTTTTATTATATATTTTACAATTTTCAGTCAAATCAGACCGCAAAATTACAAAAAACAAACGACATTACCCCCTCTTCTCACAACTATATTTTACAAAGTAGGTTCACAACACTTCAATATTGTCTCATTTAGAGCCTTTACTATTGATGTTTTGACATAGGTTCGTCTCACCGCGATCGCAATTTTTCGCGAGGATGCCCCCCCCGCGAGACTCTTTATTCGCGAGTGATGACGTCGAGGAATATACTCCAACGATATTTGAGGAATGATTGTTAGATTTGGCGTACAGTCGACAATACGAATCAGCGTATCTATTGACCCCGAAACAAATGTGTAGTGAGACGATGGGCTTGCATTCTTCGCCATACACAGTTCGAGAACCTGATCGCGCATACAATTACCACTGCTCAACAACACCAAATCACGCATATCAATATCACTCACCTCGACATTCTTCTGCCCCGACAGTGGGTGATCGGGCGACACGTAGGCGTGAAACGTATCATCAAAGAGATCATACTCCACGATCCCATCACCACAAGTTCCACCAGCAACGAGTGCCGCATCAATCTGATCTCGCTTTAGAGCCTCTATGATATCGGCAGTTACCATATCGCGAATCTCCAACTCTACTTTAGGGTACTTCGCCACAAATGTGGGTATGAACTTATGCAGCAGATATGGTGAAATCGTCGGAATGACCCCAAGTCGGAGTTTTCCAATAGTCTCGCCCCTCAACTCCGCAACCGACTCGCGAATGTTATTGTATGCCATAATTGTGTTACGAGCCTCCTCGATAACCACCAATCCAGCCTCTGTCGGAATAACCGGCTTATGCGAACGGTCAAGAAGAACTACACCCAACTCCTCCTCCAGTGCCTTTATCTGCATACTCAGCGAAGGTTGGGTGACAAAACAGTGCTCTGCTGCAGCGGAAAAGCTACCGCAATTGGCTACTGCTAAGAGATATTCGAGTTGTATAATAGTCATAGTTTGTCGTAATTTTATAACACAAATATATAAAAAAAAATTATACCACACAACTTTTGCTCAACCTCAAATAGTTTTTTATACCTTTGCAACGAAATTTGTTATAAAACGAAAAGATAAATCACACAAAAAGATAATGGAAACTGTACTAAGCGGAATACGTCCAACAGGACAACTTCACCTCGGCAACTACTTCGGAGCACTCAAAAACTTCACAAAGATGCAGCACGATGCAAACTGCTTCTTCTTCATTGCCGACTACCACGCACTCACAACACACCCCGACCCGAAGAGTCTACACACAAACATTCGCGGCGTCCTCGCAGAGTATCTCGCAGCGGGACTAGATCCAGAGGTTGCAACAATATATGTGCAGAGTGACGTACCTCAAGTGACAGAGCTTACGACACTCCTCTCGATGCACGCATACCTAGGAGAGTTGGAGCGTACAGTATCATTCAAAGATAAGGCTCGCAAGCAGCCGAACAATGTCAATGCTGGACTTTTGTGTTATCCGGTGTTGATGGCGGCAGATATCTTGTTGCACCGTGCGGCAAAAGTACCCGTTGGAAAGGATCAGGAGCAGCACCTTGAGTTGACACGTGTCTTTGCTCGTCGATTTAACTCATTCTATGGCGTTGACTTCTTCCCGGAGAGTCAAGCTTATAACTTCGGATCGGAGACTGTGAAGATCCCGGGACTCGACGGATCGGGCAAGATGGGTAAGAGCGAAGGAAATTGTGTCTATCTTTCGGACTCAGATGAGGTGATCCGCAAAAAGGTGATGAAGGCTAAGACCGACTCTGGTGTAACTGTGCCAAACTCCCCTATCAGCGAACCTGTACAGAATATCTTCACGATTATGGAGTCTGTATCCGAGGCATCTACAATCGAATACTTCAAGGATAAGTATGCATCGTGCGAGATCCGCTACGGTGACCTCAAAAAACAGTTGGCAGAGGATATCATCAAATCTATTAGCCCCATCCGCGAGCGTATTCAGGAGATCTACAACAACGAAAAATATCTACACGAAGTGACTGCCGCAGGTGCTGAGAGAGCTCGCAAATCGGCAGATGAGACAGTGCGTCAAGTACGCGAAATTATGGGAATCTACCACTTCTAATCTATTTTTGATCTATCCTCCGTCACGATATGCCTTTTATACAAGAATACGAAAGAGCTTACAAGATTCTACTGCGCCTAAGCCGCCGACTCAGCAATCGTCAAATGATGATTCTGTTGGCTGTGATTGTGGGTATACTAGCAGGTTTCGCGACCTACCTTTTCGAGGTTCTACTCCACACAATTAAGTCAGCTCTCGTAAGTTGGTTCGACGCCGACCAGTCACATCTTCTACTACTATTCTACCCTGTTGTGGGTATTATTTTGGTGACGATGTTCGTAAAACATATCGTTAAAGATAATATATCGGAGGGTGTTACGCGAGTGCTCTACGCCATATCGAGCCGCAACTCAAAGCTCCCAACACACAACACGTGGAGTTCTCTAGTCGCATCATCTACAACTCTAGGATTCGGAGGATCGGTTGGACCTGAGGCACCAATCGTCTTGACGGGGGCAGCTATTGGATCGAAGGTGGGGCAGGTCGCTCGTCTCAACTACAAGTACACCACCCTACTCCTCTGCTGTGGTGCGGGTGCGGCACTTGCGGCGATCTTCAAAGCCCCGATTACGGGTGTGGTATTTGTTCTTGAGATCTTGATGCTCGACATTACAGTCAGCTCTATCATTCCGCTTCTAATCTCGTCTATCACAGCGACAACCATTGCATTTATGATGAGAGGTTTCGACCCTATTTTAGCGGTAAAACTCACCGACGCAGACGCCTTCTCTCTGTGGCAAATACCTCTGTTTATACTCCTTGGTATAGCTTGTGGGTTGATGGCGTTCTACCTAACGTCGGTCAACGACTGGGTTGGTGGACACTTCAAGAAGATCAAAAAGCAGTGGGTTAAATGGCTCGTCGGAGGTAGTATCATTGGACTTCTTATCTATATCTTTCCACCTCTATATGGAGAGGGATATGAGGGTATAACGGCACTTATGCAGGGTAATCCAGAACGACTATTTGAGAACTCTCTCTTCTTTGAGCTTCGATCTGTCGATTGGGTTATGATCCTCTTCCTACTTGCGACGATGATCTTCAAAGTCATAGCAATGGCATCTACAACTGCCGCAGGAGGTATTGGTGGTACATTTGCACCATCTCTGTTTATGGGTGCGTTCACGGGCGCTACGCTAGCTATCGTATGCAACACACTCTTTGGATTAGAACTCTCTATTGTATCCTTTACGCTGGTGGGTATGTCGGGGGTGATGTCGGGAGTGATGAATGCCCCTCTCACCTCAATCTTCTTGATCGCGGAGCTATCGAGTGGCTATGGATTGTTTATCCCTCTTATGATCGTGTCATCCATAGCTTTTGCGGTGGATTACTACCTCGAACCGGAGTCAATATACACTAAACCTCTTAGCAAGTCAGGTGAGCTCCTTACACACAACAAGGACCAATCGGCACTCGTATTCATAAAAGTTAGCGACCTAATGGAGACCGACTTTGTTCGTCTAAAGGAGTTCTACACGCTGGGGGATTTGGTACATATCATCTCCTCGGCACATCGCAACATATTCCCTGTAATCGATAATTTCGGCAAGTTGCTGGGCGTTGTTCAACTAGACGATCTACGCGAAGATATGTTCAAACCAAAGAGATATAGCAACTCCATCCGCAACTACACAACACAACCGCGTGACAAGATCACCGAGGGCGAGTCAATACATAGTGTGCTTGCGAAGTTCGACAACAAACACACTTGGATGTTACCCGTCGTAACGGAAGACAACCGCTACCTTGGGTTTATATCCAAGTCACAAATCCTCAACGCATATCGAGAGCAACTCATTAAAATCTCACAATAAAAAAATGAATACGGTACTTAAAGGGATTACGATAATCCTCTTGGCTTACCTTGCGGGAGAGGTGATAAGTTACTTTATTGGAGGTTTGTTTCCGGGGAGCGTTTTGGGTATGATTCTTCTATTTGCACTGCTACAACTCGGGGTAATTAACGAGAATACAATCAAAGGTGTCTGCGAATTTATACTCAACAATATGATGCTATTGTTTGTCCCCGTTACCGTGGGGCTTATGGCTAGCTACAAACTACTAAGCGACAGCTGGATAGGTGCCATTGTAGCGATCGCCATCTCAACATTTATTGTATTTGCAGTTGTAGGATTACTTCAACAATTTTTGGGACGATGGAGACGATAATAAACAACCTTTGGCAATATGTAGCGATGTCGGATCTGTTCCTGTTTACGCTCAGCGTGGTAGCGTACTATGGAGCACAATGGCTACAAAAAAAGAGCGGCATAGCGCTTGTTCACCCCATTTTAATCTCTGCTGCATTTATTATTTTAGTCCTTAGGGTGGGTGAGATACCCTATGCTCGCTACTTCGAGGCAAACAAAGTTATCAACTTCCTCCTTGGATTCTCTGTTCTATGTTTGAGCTACCCGATGCACAAATGTATCAAGGAGCTCAAAGGGCAAAAAATATCTCTCGTCATCACAACCTTCGTTGGTAGCGTCGTGGGTGTTGTCTCCGTTTGGGGGATTGCATACCTACTCGGTTGCGAAGAGGTTATCATAAACTCTATTCTCACAAAGTCTATAACATCTGCAATTGCCCTCAACCTAAGTGAATCTATCGGTGGCATACCTGCAATTACAATGTTATCGGTTGTCTGTGCCGGCGTTTCGGGGAGTATCTTTGGGGTGGGATTCCTCAAACTCATCGGTGTCACAGATCGTGTTGCCATAGGTGCTGCCTTGGGGTCGGCATCTCACGCCGTGGGAACAGCTAGAGCGCTAGAGTTAGGGGCGCTAGAGGGCGCTGTCGGAGGCGTGGCGATATGTTTGATGGGAATATTTACATCCCTAATTATTGGTATTGGAAGTGCGCTGCTCTAGCCTAGTTTCGAAACTCGAAAAATTGTCTCATCCTTCACTCCATAATAGATCCTCTCGATAGGGCGTAACTCATTGCAATAGTGAATTACATCCACCACAAAACCCTCATTACGTAATCTATCGGCATAATCTCGACCATATACCCTGCGGTGGTCATACTGTCCAAAGATACGTGTTCGCTCCTCACTGTCGGTGATGGTGTCATCCTCAAATGTCGTCTCGCGCGACTCATCTCGTGGGACTAACAACACTCCCCAACCATTTGGCTTTAAGATTCTCTTCAACTCTCGCATCGCCAAACGATCATCCTCGACGTGCTCCAAAATATGATTGCACAAGATAACATCAACCGAATTATCCGCAAGTGGAATTTGCTGTACGTCGAAGTGCATATCGGCAAGAGGGCTCTCCAAATCGGCTGTTATATAATCTGCACCACATATTTTGCGTAATCGCTTCATTATTGAGACTTCGGGGGCAATGTGGAGGATCTTCAAACCTCCACTCAACAGATTTGTGTGGAGTATCAACCATAGCCACAACAACCTATGACGCTCCAGCGACAAACAGTTGGGGCACAATGCCTCCTCTCGAACTACAACATAGCCATATGGCATAAATCGCCGCCAATGCGAGCCACAAATAGAACATTCGCGCCCTCTCCCCCGATAGAACAATCCCATCAACGGCACAGAGATACTCGCCACACGTTGCATCAATGGGCGTGGAATGTGGTTAAGCAGCCAGTGAATCAATCTCTTCATAAAATTATTACTCTAAGAATCTGTTTTAATTTCTCTCATCTATTTTGCTAAGGATCTGTCACTTCGCTTTTCTCTTTTTACACTGCGTTACATAGGCATCGCTATACGCCTTATGCGAAGAGAGAAAAACTTAATCAGATTCTAATATTTTCTTGAGCTCCTCCTCTGAGTTAAGGAGTCTATTTCGACACAGTGTTATCAACTCTGTTGCGCGCTTCACCTCCTTCGACAACTCATCAATCGAGATCTCATTATTACGTAATTTCGTGAGGATCGACTCAATCTGCTCGGTCGCCTCATCGTATGTTAACTTCTCCATATTTGAATCTTTTTTACCTCTGTCTCTATCTCTCCATCCGAAAGTTCTATCGTTAGGCTATCACCCTCTACAATTTGCGACACCGACTGAATAGCTCGATTCTGTTGGCGCACAATCGAGAAACCAATCTCCAAAAGTCTACTCAAAGAGTAACTGTCAACAATCGCAGCAGCGTGATCCAACTCCTTACGACACTCTGCAATAGCACTATATGCAAGGTCTGGCAACTCCAACAATCTATCTATTAGCTCCCTCTTCTCTCGATTGATCTGCTCCTCACACCTCATCGCAACCTCCTTCGAGAACCCCTCGAGTTTGATCTTTTCACCTTGTGTCCTCTCTATCGTTGATCGATGAATTTCGAGCGCCACACTCTGCAACCAACTATCGAGTGTCAACATCCGCTCATAGAACCAACCTGCCACTGCCGTAGGTGTTTTGAGAGTGGTGTTTGCCACCATATCGACAACGCTAACATCTTTGTCGTGTCCTATTCCGGCAATCACGGGGAGTGGGAATCGCGCAAAGTGAAGAGCCAAACGATACGAGTCGAAGCATCGCAGATCATTCAACGATCCACCACCACGAATAACCACCACTGCATCAAATTCATCACGTCGATTAGCTATATCAATGAGTGCCGCGATTATCGACTCCTCGGCTGTCGCGCCCTGCATAATAGCCTCAAAAAGCGTCATAGAGACATAATAAGGACTCTTCACCATCTCGCGTGTGAAGTCCTGATATCCCGCAGCCTGAGCACTCGACACAATTGCTACACGTTGGGTAAGGGTCGGCAACGGCAGCGACCTATTAACATCCCAAGAACCATTAGCTTTGAGTTTTGCAATCGCCTCCTGACGCTGACGCTCAACCTCTCCAAGGGTATATGTAGGGTCAATGTCTGTAATCTGGAGCGACATTCCATATAACTCGTGGTAGGTCACCAAGACCTTTGCTAGGATCTTAATTCCTCGACTTAGGCGCTCTCCGGTCGTAGTCTCAAAACGTGCCGCAATTGCACCATATCCACCTCTCCAAATTACACCCCTCGCCTGAGCCTTTGCAACACCATCGCTCTCGCCCTTCTCGACAAGTTCCAAATAACAGTGTCCCGACCCATTAACCTTCAGATCCGAGATCTCGGCACTAACCCACAATGGCATAGCAAAGCGCTCCACAACGACCTCTTGAATCGAGCGTTGCAGCTGCGACAGAGTGGTGTGTTGTGGAGCGCTTTTTGCCATTATAGTATGTTATTTAGCGTGAGCGTAATTTATTTCAAACTCACGTTATTTATAGTTCGCTCTCCTTGAGTCGCTCCGCATTCTCAGCGACAATCAACTCATCAATAACCCCTTGAATGTCACCATCCATAAATGCCGAAAGGTTATAGATCGTAAAGTTGATACGGTGATCTGTAATACGTCCTTGAGGGTAGTTATATGTACGGATCTTTGCCGAACGGTCTCCCGTCGAGACCAATGTCTTTCGCTTCGATGCGATCTCATCCAAATACTTCTGATACTCCAAGTTGAAGATACGTGTACGCAACTCCTCGAACGCCTTATCGAAGTTCTTCAACTGCGACTTCTGATCTTGACACTGCACCACAATACCCGATGGAATATGGGTCAAACGCACCGCCGAATAGGTCGTATTTACCGACTGACCCCCCGGACCTGACGAACAATATGTATCCTTGCGGATATCATTCATCGACACCTCGATGTCGAACTCCTCCGCCTCAGGAAGAACCGCAACCGATGCTGCTGAGGTATGAACACGCCCCTGAGTCTCGGTCTGAGGAACTCGCTGCACACGATGCACTCCCGACTCATACTTCATCGTTCCATAGACGTTGTTTCCCGAAACCTTCATTACAACCTCCTTGAATCCTCCCGAAGTACCCTCCGACATACTTGTAACCTCATACTTCCACCCCTTAGTCTCAACATACTTCATATACATACGAAGCAGATCTCCGGCAAAGATTGCAGCCTCGTCGCCACCCGTACCTCCACGGATCTCGACAATTGCATTTTTATTATCTTGTGGGTCTTTGGGAACGAGCAACAACTTTATCTCCTCCTCCATCTTCTCTAGAGCGGGCTCTAGTGTGTTGATCTCCTCACGCGCAATCTCACGGAACTCCTCATCCTTCTCCGTTGCAAAGATCTCTTTTGCCTCTTTTAGATTAGCCAATGCCGTACGGAATCTATCCGAAGTCTCAATAATCGGTTGTAGCTCTTTGAAATCTTTGAGTAGCTGCGTAAAGAGTTTAACATCCGCAATTACTTCGGGGTCTGTGAGCTTCTCCGAAATCTCTTCATATTTTAGTTTGAGCCCATCTAGGCGCATCAGAATTGAGTTATCTGCCATCTAATTTATCTCCTTGTTTTTCTATTTTACTTTAACTTTGTGATCCAATCAAGTAGCAACGTCTGCCACATAGATTGGTACTCGAAACTATCCTTTGTCCCCCAACCGTGCTTTCCTTTTGGGAAGATATATAGCGCTGAGTCGTTCCTATACTTACTCAACGCATTGTAATACAATGTACTATTTACCGAAGGAACTGTAGTGTCGTCACTACAATGGAACAGAATTGCTGGGGGCGTTGTCTCATTGATGTGTCGCTCCAACGAGTATGCTGCACTCTCCTCTGCACTTCTACCCTTTCCTAATAGGTTGTTAAACGACCCCTCGTGTGCCAACCCCTTCTCACTCGTAATGACCGGGTAGAACAGAACCGAGAAGTTTGGTCGATCCTCCACCGCAGGGAGCGTCGAGACTGTAGCCGCAAGGTGTCCTCCAGCCGAGAAACCTACAACACCCAACTTCGCAGGATCAAATCCGAACTCTGCCGATCGGCGGCGCATAATCTTCATCGCCTCCACAACATCCTCCGACGGAACCTCCTTCACTCCATTGGGTAGACGGTAGACCACAACCGCAGCAGTAATTCCATTCTCTGCAAACCACTCCCCCACTCGCTGTCCACAATTCATCATCGAAAGGATCGAGTATCCACCACCGGGGCAGATCACAACCGCCTTATCGCTCTTATTCTCACCCTTCGCCTTATAGATCAACAACTCAGCTTGAGTAATTGTCCCTATCGAGTTTTCGGTTCTCTCAGTTGGACCTCCCGTGTAGTTGTTTGAGTGTGGTGCGGTCGAATTATTCCAAATCGTGATCTTTAAATCTTCACAAAATCTACCCGACTCAACTGTAGCAAACAGAGGTGTCGCGAACGCAAGCAACAATATTGCTAGCGATGTGTGGAGTGCTCTCTTCATATTCTTTAGTATACTATGTTTATAATCTTTCCCTTTACGACGATCACCTTCTTTGGAGATTTGCCCTCAAGCCATTTTTGTGCCGCCTCCTGCTCCACAACTTCGCTCTGGATCTCTTTCTGATCCTTTGCCAAATCATATGTGATCTTGAATCGCAACTTACCATTCATCATCACTGGATACTCAAATGAACTCTCCACAAGCTGCGCCTCATCAAACTTAGGATATGCACTATCGAAGATCGACTCACCATACCCAGCAATCTGCCACAACTCCTCCGCAATGTGAGGGGCAAATGGAGCGATGAGCTGTGTCAACGGCTCTACGATCGCCCTCTTATGACACTCTCCCAACTCGTTGAGGCAGATCATAAATGCCGAAACAGATGTGTTGAACGAGAAGTTCTCGATATCCTCACGGATCTTCTTGATCGTTTTGTGGAGGCTCTTCAACTCCTTAGCTGTAGGCTCTTCATCGGTTACTGCTAGCTCTCCATTACGATCAAAGTAGAGTCTCCAGAACTTACGCAAGAATTTATGAACTCCATCTATACCGTTTGTGTCCCAAGGCTTCGACTGCTCTAAAGGACCGAGGAACATCTCATACATACGCAAAGTATCTGCACCATAATTCTCAACGATCATATCTGGATTTACCACATTATACATCGACTTCGACATCTTCTCGACAGCCCAACCACAGATATACTTACCATCCTCCAAAATAAACTCTGCGTCGGCAAACTCTGCTCTCCACGCCTTAAACGCCTCGATGTCGAGGATATCGTTCTTAACGATATTCACATCGACGTGGATCTCCTGAGTCTGATACTCACCCTTCAACCCACACGACACAAACTTATTCGTTCCAACAACACGATAAACAAAGTTCGAACGACCTTGAATCATTCCCTGATTGACGAGTTTCTTGAATGGTTCCGCCTCGCAGACGTGTCCCAAATCGTAGAGGAACATATTCCAAAAACGTGAATACATCAAGTGACCCGTTGCGTGCTCAATACCTCCCACATAGAGATCTACACTTCTCCAATACTCATTTGCCTCCTTGCTAACAAGAGCAGTGTCGCACTTAGGGTCCATATAGCGTAGATAATACGCCGACGAACCTGCAAAACCGGGCATCGTAGATAGCTCAAATGAGTATCCATCCTCTGTTGCCCAATTCTCGGCACGTGCCAACGGTGGCTCACCCTGCGCTGTGGGAGCATACTTCTCAATTGAGGGGAGCTCCAACGGGAGCTTATCCAACGTGAGAGGATATGCCACATCATCTTTGTAGTAGATTGGGAATGGCTCACCCCAATATCTCTGACGCGAAAAGATTGCGTCACGAAGGCGGTAGTTCGTGAGACGCTTTCCTAAACCGCGTCTCTCCACCTCATCGAACATTATCTGAATAGCCTCCTTTACGTCGCAACCATTTAGCTCACCAGAATTGATTAATTGACCCTGCTTTGCATCATATGACGCCTCCTCGATGTTACCACCCTCAACAACAGGGATGATCTCCAAACCAAAGTGACGTGCAAATGCCCAATCACGAGAGTCGTGCGCAGGAACTGCCATAATCGCACCTGTTCCATAGCCTGCCAAAACATAATCAGATATATATATTGGAATCTCCTTACCCGTAAACGGATTGATTGCATAAGAGCCCGTTGCAGTACCACTCACTCGCTTCGTGTCGGCAATACGCTCACGCTCCGAGCGACGCTTCGTCTCCACGATATACGCCTCGACAGCCGCCTTATTCTCCTCTGTTGTCAACATATCGACCCACTCGTGCTCGGGGGCTATAACCATAAACGTAGTACCATAAATTGTATCGGGGCGTGTTGTAAATATCTCCAACTTCTCCTCAAAACCCTTTATGTCGAAGAACACCTGAGCTCCAACCGACTTGCCGATCCAGTTACGCTGAATCTCCTTCAACGACTCACTCCACTCCAAGGCATCCAATCCATCGAGCATTCTCTTCGCATAGGCTGTGACACGCAACAACCACTGCTTCATCTGGCGCTGCTCAACGGGGAATCCTCCACGAACAGACAACCCCTCCTTAACCTCATCATTGGCGAGAACCGTACCCAGCTCTTGACACCAATTGACCATCGTGTCGGCACGGAACGCGAGACGATAGTTCTGAAGTGTCTGCTCACGCTCCACCTCCGACATTGCCGCCCACTCCTCTGCCGTGAAACAAAGGTTCGTCGTACAAGCGGCTGTTACGCCCTCTGTACCTGAAGTCTCGAAATTTTTTACAAGGTCAGCAATTGGCGTAGCCCTCTCCTCGGCTGTATTGTAGTAGTGGTTATACATCTCAACGAATGCCCACTGAGTCCACTTGTAATACTCCGGCTCACAAGTCTTAACCTCACGATCCCAATCAAAGCTAAATCCAATTTTATCGAGTTGCTCACGATAGCGCGCAATATTCTGATCTGTAGTTGTACGTGGATGCTGCCCCGTCTGGATAGCATACTGCTCCGCAGGCAGACCAAACGCATCGTACCCCATTGGGTGGAGAACGTTGAATCCACACAGACGCTTGTAACGCGTATAGATATCCGACGCAATATAACCGAGTGGGTGTCCTACGTGAAGACCTGCCCCCGATGGGTAGGGGAACATATCGAGGACATAAAACTTAGGCTTCGTCGAATCGATCTCAACCCTATATGTCTTTCGGTCGCGCCACTCCTGCTGCCACTTCTGCTCTAACTCTTTGAAATTGTATTCCATTATATTATCAATGCTTTATCTTAGTTTTAGCCACAAAGATAGTCAAAACCCTGCTCTTTGCAAAATACCCTCCACCATTTATACAAAACAAATTCAAAAAAATCACTATATTTGCAAATACTAAAATCAAAACGATGGCAAAATTACAAAAATTATTCTCTATAATACTTCTTCTATTTACAGCGAACACCCTCTCGGCACAGGTCTCGTGGGGAGATCCACGGATCATAGAGCTCGAAAACGGGAACTACCAAATCGAACTATCAGCCACAATTGATGAAGGGTGGAAAATGTATGATATGAGAAGCTATGAGGATGGGGTATTCTCAACCACATTTAACTTCACTCTACCCGACGATATGGGGCTTGTTGGGGCTGTCGAGACTCAGCAGCTAGCAACAATCAAATGGGACGAGATGTTTGCTCAAGAGATTGGATCCTACACCGATAACGTAACTTTCACTCAAGAGATAAGCGCTCCGAAGAGAGGGGGCGAAATAAAATTCAACGTAGAGTGGATGTTGTGTAGCGATATGAGTTGTATGCCCCCAGCCGAAGCAGAGTTCTCGATACTTATCGACAAAAAAAACAATAGCTCATCGACTCTATGGATCGTTATCATAGAGGCTATATTGTGGGGTTTTGCAGCGCTACTAACCCCCTGCGTATTCCCAATGGTTCCTATGACTGTATCGTTCTTTATGAAGGGAAAAGATGGAGGGCGTATAGCTGCGGCACTCTACGGTCTATTCATTATCGCACTCTACACACTGCCAATCGCTGTTATAATATTTGCAACTTACACCCTTGGCGGTGATGCCGTGACGGCTGACATATTCAACTGGATAGCGACACACTGGTTTCCAAATCTACTCTTTTTCGTTGTGTTTATGTTGTTTGCAGCCTCTTTCTTTGGGGCATTCGAGATAACACTCCCCTCCTCTTGGGTCAACAAAAGCGACAGCCGCGCAGACCGAAACTCTATTGCCGGAGTTTTCTTCCTCGCCCTCACATTGGTGCTAGTGTCATTCTCCTGCACAGGGGCTATCGTTGGGTCGGTTTTGATAAAGTCAACATCGGGCGAGTTTTGGGAACCCATAATCACGATGCTTGCATTCTCATCGGCATTTGCACTACCATTTGTTCTTCTGGCACTGTTCCCTTCACTCCTAAAGAACCTTCCCAAAAGTGGCGGATGGCTCAGATCTGTAAAGATTGTACTCGGCTTTTTGGAGATTGCGCTGGGATTAAAGTTCCTCAGCGTAGCAGACCAAACATACCACTGGGGGATACTTAGTCGAGAGTTATACCTAGCCATTTGGATTGTCGTATTTTCACTACTCGGACTATACCTACTCGGCAAGATACGATTCTCTCACGACAGCAAAGTCGAAACGATTGGTGTTGGGCGACTAGGGTTATCAATAGCGGTATTTTCATTCGTCCTCTATATGTTACCGGGTATGTGGGGTCGTCCTCTACCTGCTCTTGCCGGGTATCTACCTCCTCCAAGCGAGGTTGCAACAACTGCTAGCTCCTCAGCCCCTCTCAACGATAGATTTACCGCCCTCGACGAGGCGCAACAATATGCCAATAGCGCCAACAAACCTCTACTCGTATACTTCACAGGGCACGGATGCGTCAATTGTAGGGAGATGGAGCAGCGCGTCTGGAGCGACCAACAAGTCAGCTCTATATTAGAGGAATATGTTGTGGTAAAGTTATATATGGATGACAAAAAAGAGCTCCCCGAATCTGATTGGGTCACAACCGACTCGGGGAGAGTGCTCAAAACTATCGGACGCATCAACTCACACTTGGCACTTGAGCGATTTGGTGTGAATGCGCAACCATACTACATATTGCTTGGACGCAATGGCGAGAAGCTTGTTACCCCACGCGGCTATGATCTGAACATCGAGAGATATATCAAATTTCTAGAGTCAGGAATCAGAGCCTACTATCCATAACGAAACTATTTAGGCTCTTTAGATTCAGAGGGTGTTGGCTTCGACACCTCTTTACTTTTGGGTTTAGAGGATCTTGTATACCTCTTCTTCTTAGCTCCCCCACTCTTGTTACCTCCTCTGCCGCGACCACCTTTGGGATCTACTGCTTTGGGGTTGTAGGCAGGCGCTTCACCCAAATCAGCGGGTAGCTCCAAGCGCTTTATCTCTCGCTCCAGAAACTCCTCTATACGATGAAATTTACCCTGCTCCCTCTCGCTCACAAATGTTATTGCACGACCTGTAGCACTAGCACGACCAGTACGACCTATTCTATGAATATAATCCTCCGGATCGTGGGGAACGTCATAGTTAATAACCATCCCAATATCATCAATATCGATTCCTCGCGCCACAATGTCGGTTGCTACCAAAATATTAATCTTACCGCTCTTAAACTCCAACATAACCTCCTCACGCTTCGCCTGATCGAGATCTGAGTGCATAGCCCCAACATTGAGTTTCATTCGCTTAAATTGATAAGCAAGATCCTTAACCTTCAACTTCGAAGATGAAAAAATAATCGTCTTCTCGGTCGCCTCACCCTCGAACAACATCTTTATGAGCCCCATCTTCTGCGCCTCATAGAGTATGTATATACCTTGATCTATCGACTCCGCAGGTTTGGAAATAGCGATGCTTATCTCTGTTGGTTTCGTCAATATCTGATCTGCGAATTTACGAATTTTGGGCGGAAGTGTCGCAGAGAACAAAATTGTTTGACGCTCCTTTGGAAGGCGCTTTGCAACCTTCATTATATCATCAAAAAATCCCATATCGAGCATTCTATCCGCCTCATCGAGGATAAAGTGCTTCACTCCCGAGAGGTCTATTTGTCCCCCCTCCAAGTGCGCCAACAGACGACCCGGCGTCGCCACAACAACATCTGCCCCACCATCGAGACCTCGTCGTTGAACATCCCACGTTTTACCATCGCCACCTCCATAGACAACTGTCGTCGACAAGTCGAGATAGTACGAAAAGCCCTGAAACTGCGTATCAATCTGCATTGCAAGTTCTCGCGTTGGGACCATTATTATAGATTTAATCTTCTTCTCGTCATACTTGCCATCAGCCTTACCATCCATCAAGAGGCTCAGCAGCGGAAGAGCAAAAGCTGCCGTCTTACCTGTTCCCGTTTGGGCACAAGCTATCAGATCATCCCCCTTCAAAATAACGGGAATAGTCTGCTCCTGAACTGGGGTCATCTCACGAAAACCCATCTCCTCGATGGCATCGAGTACGTCGTAGTCCAGATCTAATTCATCAAAAAACATATATTTACATTATAAAATCCTATGGAGAGCGTCTTTCACCACTCCATTTTTCACACCTACACCATCTCCCCTATCAGCGTCGCCGACGAAGAGCTCACAACACGAACCCTCACATACTCACCAACCTTCGCGTCATTGCGATCAAACACCACAACCTTATTCTGCGACGTACGTCCAAACATCTGCTCCGAACTTCGTTTCGACTCACCCTCAACCAAAACCTCAAACTCACGACCCACATCTCGTCGATTACTTGCCGCCGATAGCTCCGTTTGAAGATTTATGATCTCTGTTAGACGAGCTGTCTTAACATCCTCTGCAATATCATCCGCTAGGTTTTTGTGTGCATATGTACCCTCACGCTCCGAGTACTTAAACATATATGCAAACTCATAGCCAACCCCCTTCATTAGCGATATTGTCTCTAGATGTTCCTCCTCACTCTCGCCCGAGAAACCTGCAATAATATCGGTCGAAATGGCACAATCGGGCATATATCGACGTATCGCCTCGATACGCCCCAAATACCACTCTCGGGTATATCCTCGATTCATCCTCTTCAACATTGCGGTCGAACCCGACTGCGCTGGTAGATGAATCGCTCGACATATATTTGGTCGCGACGCCATCGTCTCCAACAGCTCATCGCTCATATCCTTAGGGTGCGACGTTGCAAACCTCACCCTCAACAACGGTGAAATATCCGCCACCGCCGCAATCAGCTTCGGAAAATCAAATCCCTCACAATTATATGAGTTCACATTCTGCCCAAGGAGCGTCACCTCTCGATAACCATTCTCAAACAATGATCGTACCTCCGCAAGGATCGTCTCTACGTCGCGGCTGCGCTCACGCCCACGTGTATATGGGACAACGCAATAGGAGCAAAAGTTATTACACCCCCTCATAATTGCCACAAAAGCACTCACCCCTGCTCGATCCAATCTCACGGGCTGTATCTCGGCATATGTCTCCTCGACTGACAAAACCGTATTAACACCCTTCGTACCTAGCTCCGCATCGCGAAGCAGAATTGGTAACGACCTATAGGCATCTGGTCCCGCAACTATGTCGACTGGGTATTTGCTCGTCAACAGCGACTCCTTCAATCGCTCTGCCATACAACCAATAACACCGACAATCAACCCCTTGCGCCCCTTACGAAGATGTTGCATTTCGCGTAGACGACCCCAAATACGTTGCTCCGCATTATCGCGAATAGAGCAGGTATTTATCAAAATCACATCAGCCTCCGCAATCTTATCGGTATAGACGTACCCCTCTTTCTGGAGTAACGAAACGACGATTTCGGAGTCACCCACATTCATTTGACACCCATATGTCTCGACAAAAAGTTTACGTCCAGACCCAACAAGTGGGCGGAGTGTATTTACATTTAGATCCAAAGCCAGATTAAATTATGAAGATATTTAATAATATTAACGAAAGAGGAGTGTTATGCCTCCCCTCGTTTTTAACGGAACAAAGATACAACTAATATAATGAATACACAACATTAAAAGTTACAATATTGTGGCACGTTTTGTGCTAAATTCCACTTTTTTTGTTATCTTTGTGCCAAATTGATAGTCAATTTATATAAAATATGATAATTACATACTACATAATTGCACTACTTTTGGTGGTGGCGTATCTCCTCGGATCTATCCCGAGCGCAGTAATGATTGGCAAGAGATACTACGGTATCGACATCCGCGAACACGGCAGCAAAAACGCAGGTTCAACAAATGTACTCCGCGTCCTCGGTAAACGCGCAGCACTCCCGGTATTCGTTCTCGACTTCTTGAAGGGATTTGTCGCCGTGTCGCTAATCGGAATCATCAAATACGACCCCGCGATAACCGAAGAGTGGTTAATCAACATCCGTATCGTTGCAGTGTTTGCCGCTGTTATAGGGCATATCCTACCAATATTTGCAGGATTCAAAGGGGGTAAAGGTGTAGCAACGTTGGTTGGCTCTATCACCGGTATCTACCCACCAATTATGGTCTATTGCCTAGGGGTTTGGTTTATAACACTCCTGTTTACACACTACGTCTCTGTCTCATCAATGATAGGTGGTATCTGCTTCCCGATATTTACACTGCTATCACCCACCGCTCAACAATCAATACCTTTTGTTGTCTTTTCGTGTATAGTTGCACTGCTACTAATATACACCCACCGACAAAATATAGAGCGCCTAAGACAGGGTACAGAGTCTAAAATATATGTCTTTCGAGCACAACGCCTACGCGACGAAGCAAAAATGCGCAAAAAGACAGATAACCAAAAGTAACAACAAATAATCAACAACCAAATATAGAGAAAAATGCTACAAGAGAATCTAATAAAGATGTACGAAGAGAGCTTTCGCAACAACCGCGAAATGACAGCTCTAAGTGACTATTTCAAGGAGGAGAGCTTCTCATATTACGAGTTAGCGAAAGAGATCGCAAAAATTCACCTCGTATTCAAAAAAATCGGCATCAACCAAGGTGATAAAATCGCCCTCGTTGGACGTAACAACCCACGATGGTGTATCTCATACATCGCAACACTAACATATGGTGGTGTGATTGTCCCAATCCTACAGGATTTCAATGCCGGAGATATTGTGCGTATCATCAACCACTCGGAGAGTCGTCTTTTGTTCCTTGGAGATAACTTCTGGGACTTGATGGATGGGGATCAAATCCCAACTATCGAGGCTGCGTTTTCACTCAGCGACTTCCACGTAATATACGAAAAGGAGGGTGACGAAATCACTCTATTCCAAAAACATATTAAATCAAACTACCGCACAGCATATCCCCAAGGATTCTCGATCGAGGATATCAAATACCCGGAACTTCCCAACGACCACATCTGTCTGCTCAACTACACGTCGGGTACAACAGGTAGCTCAAAAGGTGTTATCCTCACAATCAACAACCTCACCGGAAATGTACTCATCGCAGCGAACTATCGCAACGTAGATACAGGTCAAGCATATTTCTTTAGAGGAGGACGCGTCTTGTCATTCCTACCGCTTGCCCACGCCTATGGTTGTGCGTTCGACTTCCTAACACAACTCGCAATCGGAGGTCACATAACTCTACTTGGACGCATTCCATCGCCTAAGATTCTTCTCGAAGCGATGCAGGTTGTCCGCCCCACAGTTGTTAACTGCGTACCCCTAATCCTTGAGAAGGTATACCGCAAGCAGGTACAACCAATGCTAGAGAAGGGACCAATGAGCATAGCAATGAAAATTCCACTCCTCAACACAGCCATCTACTCTGTTATCAAAAACAAACTTATGGATGCATTCGGTGGTGAGGTTACAGCATTCATCGTGGGTGGTGCACCAATAAACCACGAGACAGAGACCTTCTTGTTGAAGATAGGATTCCCTATCACAATCGGATATGGAATGACCGAGTGTGCCCCTATCATTAGCTTCACCGGTCCCGAGAGATTCAAACCTAGCTCGTGCGGAAAGGTTCTCGAACCATACCTAGAGGTCAAAATCGACTCCGCAGACCCTCAAAACATTGCCGGTGAGATCCTAGTAAAGGGAGAGCACGTAATGAAAGGATACTACAAAAACGAAGCTGATACAAACGCTGTATTCGACAGCGAAGGATGGTTGCACACAGGCGATATGGGTGTTATGGACCCCGACAAAACTCTCTACATCAAGGGTCGCTGCAAGACAATGATCCTCAGCGCAAGTGGTCAGAACATATACCCCGAGCAGATCGAAGAGCGACTAAACAACCTCTATATGGTTAGCGAGTCTCTAATTATCGAGAACGAAGGACGTCTAGCGGCTTTGGTCGTACCAGACTACGAACTAGCTCGCATAGAGGGTGTTGAGGAGAGCGCTTTATCTGGCATTATGGAGAACAATCTTCGAGAACTCAACACAATGGTGGCGAGCTACGAGAAGGTGGCATCGGTAACCGTCTACCCTACCGAGTTCGAAAAGACCCCAAAGAGAAGTATCAAACGATACCTCTACAACACATCATTACTCAAGACACTGAAATAAATATTTAGAATCTATAAAATTTACTACTATGAGGAGGTTTTCGATCAACAAAATACGTATGAGCGAAAACCTCCTCTATGGTTTGCTCTGGTCGTTGGTAATACTCGTACCACTACTCAACGCATTTATGACCTCGCTCTCTCAACTATATTTGGTTGATGTGCTCTCTGCGTGGTCCAAACTCGCCCCATATTTCATTATATTCCTAATCCACAACCGCACCCTCGCTCCACTCCTCCTATATCATCATAAATATAGTATATACGCCCTCTGTAGCTTCGTTTTGATCTCTACGATCTTTGCTTTCGTCGACTATGCACAGGTCAACCTACTTCCGACTCTCGACATATCAACGATGGATGATGATCGACCCGAGGTCTTTGGAGAGGTATCATTTACACACCTAAATATCTTCTGGAACATACTCCTCACACTGCATATGAATGCGGCAAACCTCGCCATAAAACTAATCTACAAATCTATACACAACGATCAGATTATGGCGGAGTTAACGCAGCAGAACCTACAAGTTGAGATGGACTATCTGAAGTATCAGATCAATCCTCACTTCTTTATGAATACCCTCAACAACATCCACGCCCTAATCGACATCGACACCGAGTCGGCAAAGAGCACCGTTATAGAGCTCTCGAAGATGATGCGTTACATCCTCTACGAGTCGGGCAACAAATCTATTTCACTACAAAATGACCTCCAATTCATAAGTAACTATATTAAACTTATGAAGATTCGATACGACGACAGTGTTAGGGTCAGCACAAGCTACCCCGAACATATCCCACCCAACATCGCAATTCCACCACTACTATTCATCGTGTTTGTAGAGAACGCCTTCAAACACGGAGTGCGACAAGATGGATATAGTTACATCAATATCGACATTAAATTTGAGAACCAAGACCAACTCTCGTGTCGCGTAACAAACTCTATATCTGAGTATACAAATGACATTACAAAATCGACCGGAATAGGACTCCTAAATATCCAACGTCGATTGGAGTTGCTCTACGACAACAATTTTTCACTCACCACCACAGCCAACGGCGAGGAGTATATAGCACACCTAACAATACCAATAGAGAATAGATGATACGAACAATAATAGTAGATGACGAACCATTAGCACTACGTCAAATGCGCAGCTACGTTGAACGAACCGAGAGTTTAGAACTCGTCGGGGAGTTTCGCAACGCTATGCAGGCTCACAAATTCATCGAGGCAGGAGAGGTTGTTGAGCTAATTCTGTGCGACATAAATATGCCCGGAGAGTCGGGAATATCGTTTATCAACTCATTGCAGGATGGTCACTCTACTCCCCCGATGGTGATCTTCACCACTGCTCACGCGGAGTATGCTCTGGATGGATTTCGACTCGACGCTGTTGACTATCTAATGAAACCCCTATCATACAATGACTTTGCCCACTCCATCAATCGTGCATACTCGCTCTACACTCTACGCAGTGGCGCTAAGGGTCTGAACGAACAAGAACAAGATATCACCTCTACGGAGGAGTCACCACGCCCCGAAGAGAGTTACATAACGATAAAATCGGAGTACCGACAAGTCCCCATCAAGCTAACAGAGATCCTCTACCTAGAGAGCGAGGGAGAGTATATTCGTCTACACCTCAACACAGGTCGCTCCCTAACTACACTATATCGATTAAAAAATATGGAGACGGAGCTCCCCTCCTCACAATTTATTCGCATACATCGCTCCTACATAGTGAACATCGAAGCCATCACTAGCTACGAACGAGGTCGTGCCTACATATCACAAAATGACTACCTCCCAATAGGTCAAAACTACCGCGACACATTCCGCGAAGTTATGAGCCACAGATAAAGAAAATAGATACGAAGTATCTCCTAGCACCAGCGGAGGTGCAATCTCCGCCCGCCGGAGGCAAACCTCGACTTTTCACAAAAAAAAATAACTCAGAGGTGCAAGAAGCTCCCTGTAAATGGAAGTTACACCTTCAGCAGATAGTAACCATATATAATATATACACACAAAGGGCACCCACAATTGGATGCCCTTTGTATTAAGTTCATAAGGTCTTAGATTTTTCCGCCACTCACGCCCCGAAGATTCGACAAATAAACTCTCTCGTAAACCTCGCAACACTATAGCTCCCCGCCCCGAACTTAATGCAGTAACTTTGAAAATTACTTCTTTCCCTCGAAGAAATCTTTGATCTCATCGTTAAGAACTACTGCCTCTTTGAAGATATATGAACCAGTTTTGTCTGACTTCACCATCTTGATGCACTTTGTGTGCTGCTTACCTGTACCCGTTTTGAGGGTTGCAACTACTTTCTTTGCCATTTGTTCTTACTTAGCTTAAATTAAAATTACTTAATCTCGCGGTGAACTGTTACCTTCTTCAAATATGGGTTGTACTTCTTACGCTCCATACGATCTGGTGTGTTCTTTTTGTTTTTTGTTGTGATGTAACGAGACATTCCCGCAACGCCACTCTCTCTCTGCTCGGTGCACTCAAGGATCACCTGAACTCTGTTTCCTTTTTTAGCCATCTTCTAAAACTCTCTTTTAGTAAACCTTCTTTGGAGCTACCGCCTCGCGCAACGCTAGAGCTAGTCCCTTTTTGTTGATTGTCTTCATTCCGGCAGCTGACACCTTCAAGGTAATCCAGCGACCATCCTCCTCAGACCAGAAACGCTTAGTCTTTAGGTTTGGGCTAAAGGTACGTTTGGTCTTGTGGTGTGAGTGCGAAACATTGTTTCCCACCATAACCACTTTTCCTGTGATTTCGCAAACTTTCATCTACTCTTTCTTGGTTAATTATTATTAAAATACTCCCCTAGCTAAATAGAGGAGTGCAAATATAGTCATTATTTTTGAGGTCGCAATATATTTCGCTCACTTTTTTTCTCTTTCGCGCACTTTAAGTATGGTAAAATAATTATTGCTGTGTTTTTAAGAGTGCTATTGGAGATGAGATCTTGTTATTGAATCGAAAATATAGTGGTTCTATATTGAAATTTAATAGTGAGAAATATCGCTCTAAGAGTGCTGTTAAAAATATGGTAATAATTGTTTTACACTACTTAGAGAGTACAAAGCAACAACTTTAGAGCTTGTTCGGAGGCTGTGGCAATCACGTCGCCTCTATATTTCCCGCAGTTAACCATTGTAGCGAGAGTTCCGCTCGGGGTTGCGACACCGAACCAAACTGTTCCGACAGGCTTCTCTGCCGACCCTCCTGTTGGACCTGCAATCCCGGTAGTTGCAACACCATATGTAGCACCAAAAGCCTCTCTAACGCCCTCCGCCATCTCTCGTGCCACCTGCTCACTGACAGCACCATACTGCTCTATATTTTGAGGATCGACCCCAAGGATAGAGATCTTCGCGGCGTTGCTATAAGCGACAACTCCCCCCTGAAAATAGGTCGACGACCCTGCAATTGCGACAATACTAGATGCAATTGAACCACCCGTGCAACTCTCTGCCACGGCGAGACTCTCACCGCTTGCTCTTAAGATCTCATCTATCTCTTGTACTACTGACATAACATCCTTAGTCTCTTTATATTGATGTATCTGTAAACTCTCCACCCTGCATATCTGCCTCTTGTTTCTCCTCCACAATCAACCCTTGACACATCTTACCGACAGTCGAAAGACCGCCATAAATAAAACTCGAATATATCTGAACGAGACTCGCCCCAGCATCAATCATCGCTTGTGCATCATCGGCTGTCGAGATACCACCCACACCGATAATGGGATATGCACCATCCGTACGTCGATGAATATGTCTAACAACCTCCAATGCTCTCTCGCGAATTGGCGCACCCGACAGACGCCCACGCCCAATCTTCTCAAGCTGCTCTGAAGAGCTACTCAACCCTTCACGAAGGTTTGTACCACTCACCGCAACAATACCATCAAGCGGAGTCGAGATCAAAACATCGCTCACCGCATCCAATATATCGTCACCAAGATCTGCCACCACCTTCAACATAATTGGTCGATAATCACTCTGACCTCTTCTAAAATCAAATAGAGGTGTCAACACCTCAGTCAAAGCCTCCTGTGGCGTTACCTCGATCTCGTTAAAAAGATGTTTGTAACTTATGTTTACCGTAAAATAATCTACATATTGATATAGGTTGCGGAAAGATTTAAGTAATTCACGCCCCGCACCACTATGTGGAGTATTATTGTTTCGAGCAATATTACACCCTACAACAACCGAGCTACTACGACGTCGCAACTTGTTTATCGCATATACCCAACCACGACTAGGATGTCCCATACGGTTTATTATTGCGCGATCCTTTGCCAATCTAAATAGTCTCGGCTTGGGGTTACCGACCTGTGGTTCTGGTGTGATTGAACCAACCTCAACAAAGCCAAACCCTACAGACTCCAACCCAGTCAACACCTCTCCCGAGCGGTCAAACCCCGCAGCCATACCGATAGGATTGGCAAAGTGAAGCCCCAAAACCTCTCTCTCCAACGAAGGGTGATCGACGCGATACATCGAACGCATAACCCCTTTTGCAAATGGGATACGCACCAATATTCGCAACCACCAGATTGCCAAATTGTGGACTCTTTCAACTCCAACCCAAGATAAAATTCGCTCTTTTATCATCTAAATAACACACTTATTTTCACTCTCTCACCCTCCTCCTCAACACATAATCGCCCCAAATATACAAACAAATTTAGAATTAACAAGTTTTTATACCCACCCTATTTCCAAATCCCAAATAAAATAGTTACATTTGCCGGGTAAAACATTTGAAAAAAATAATTATGGCAAATCTTAGAGTCCTAAAAAAAGAGATCGACTACCGCCTAGAGGAGGTTGTTTTCGATTGTGATATGGCAATCTGCTTCCAACCCAAGAAGGGAGACCAGATCTTTGCACTAATGCAAGAGGCTGTAGAGCTCCGCAACGCTTTCTACGTAAAGGCGAACAATCCTGTAGAGCCTAAAAATCCATCACTCGTTCGCAAGTACTACGCAGCACTTCGTGTCGAGATGGATACAGAGTTCGGCAAGATCTTCGACAAACTTAGCGCAATAGCGGCAGAGGCTTAAAAAAAGCAAACAATCGAACAAAAAAGACAAAAAAGTAGGTTGCCCTAAAACGAGAGTTTAGGGCAACCTACTTTTTATATCTGTTTTGTTCTTGAAAAATGGGGGGGGGGAACTACCCCACCTATACTATATCTTTCAAACTATCCATCTGTTTCTGGGTTAGCTTAATCTTCGAGATATGAGACCTTAACGTGTCGACATCAACAACATCAAGCGTTATCGAATCATACATATCATTATCCAATAGATATGATGCATTTCGCTTAGCTCTATGTCCGTTGTAGCCCGACAAAGAGAGCAGATCAAGCTGGAACTTATATCGGTAATATGAGGACAATCTATAGAAATAACTAAATGTGTTGACATACTTGTAACGTTCGGGATAGGCTAAAACAACGCTATCATACTTCCCGACAGACAAAGCATCATATATCTTCGAGTGGAGTCGTGGTGGTCGCTTTTCAAATTGAGAGACAAGCAAAATTTTATTGTCCCCAATTGATTTTAACTCGCCACCTAAATTTACTACTATATCGGAATCAAGACTATATTTGAAAGAGAGCGACAACTTAACTCCACCTTTATATCTCTCTTGTAAATGTTCAAATGCAGATATAGCTACTTTTATATCACTCTCCCCTGTTACAGTTGGTGTACAGATAACCTCTCCAACTCCCAACAGTTCAAGATACCTTAACAATTCTAACGTACTATCCACGATACCCATCGAATCCCTGAGCAATGAACTATGACAAATCACAGTTCCCTTAAAAAAATGCGTATCCACTAGCCTATCCTTTTTCTCGAACAAAAACATATAATGTATTATATTATTATATTATTATATTATATAATAATGTTTTTAATTACAAAAGCAATTTATAAATGCAGAATCTGCCTACGCCCTCCTTCTGATTTATAACTAATGTGCAGCCACGTATAATTCTGCTCATCAATCAACTGATCGAAATCAAAATCGCTTGCTGCCACGATATCAAACAGTTGTCTATTTTTCTCCGGTGAACCTGCTGTTATATCGGCAGCCTCACCTTTGGTGTGTTGGGATGTCGCTACGCCACCCACCGCAACATTTAGAGCGGGAGAGCGATATCCACTGTTCACGGTAATAGGAGCACCCCACTTTTCGCGAACAGGATCTAACAAACGATCGATCAATCTCTCTAACGTCTCCTTAGTCTCTCCGACCGGAGTGTTATCAATTCCCCGACTCGCTGCAACTTGAGATCTCGACAACTCAGATATTGAAAAGAATTTACCCATATTCCAATATTTATATTTAATTACTTTGATTACAAAAAAACTTCACTTTTAACACTTCTCAAATAATAACCTAATACAACTTCGATAGAAGAAATCAACGTTTTCTCTTTTTATCAAAAAATGTTCAAAAATAACGGCTATTATTACCAATTTATTATCTATTTACCCTCTAAAGAGCCCAACAAACAACACCTTGTTATATGCAAATATACAATACAAAATGCAAATATTACCATTCTCATTACATTTTTTTTACCGTTTTTTCACATCCCAAACAGCCTAATTCAAACAACTAACTAGACACCAACACATTAACAACCTTAAATAAATCGAAAAAAAACAATGTTAATTAACTGAATAAATCTATTTTGTTTCCAAAAATGGTATTTTTGACTAATTATTTCGTCTAGTAGACGAAATATTACATTGGCAATATTCTGATAATCACGTAATTATGCGAAAGTAAAATCTTCTTATTCTAAACTCAAATTCATCTGCAAAAATACCAATCTACATATTATGCCACTGTAAGAGATATTTAGACCCACATTTGACTAATTTTACATCGTCTACTAGACGATATAAATATTAACCCGACTCCAACTACTATCTCTTTTCGCAACAACACCCCATCAAAAAGAGAAAATATCCATATATTTGTACCAAACCAACTATAAAAAATGACACCCAACTACTTCACATACCATTCACCAATAGGACTCTACCGAATAGAGTATACCCACAACACCATAACACGCATCGAAATAGTATCCGAAGAGAGTTCTAACGACGGAGAACAAAACAGCTTCACCGAAGAGGTATCTAGACAAATAACAGAGTATTTCAATGGAGAACGCCGCCAATTCAACATAGCTATAGACTACAGTAACAGCACCCCGTTCCAAGCTAAAGTATACAAGGAACTATTAAAAATTCCTTATGCCGAAAAACGCACCTACAAAGAGATAGCAACAGCCATAAACACCCCCCAAGCAAGTCGAGCCGTTGGAAATGCCAACAATCGTAACCCAATACAACTCATCATACCTTGCCACAGAGTAATCGGCTCGAACGGATCTCTCACTGGATATGCAGGAGGAGTCGCCGCTAAGGATTTTTTGTTAAACCTAGAGAGTCGAGTTAGTGTAGCAAAGGGGCATAAAACCAACCTGTAATCAATACTCATTGACCCACAATAAAATAGCACAGGCAAACAACTCCCTGAAGTAGTAAGCGTATATTTTACCGTAAGTTTGGTATTGCAGAAAATAGATCATACCTTTGCATATAATCGTGTAAGACTTTACTTAAAAATTTGCGAACTTATGGCTGTTGAGACTAACCACTCTCTGTCGGTCGACTGCGTGATATTTGGCTATCAAGACGAGGCTCTAAAGGTGCTCCTCGTCGAACAGCATATTCCCGCAAGTCTATCCGACAGCTATCATCATCATAACAACGACAATCCATCCAAATGGTTGAAGCTCCCCGGAAGTATGATTCTCGAAGATGAGTCACTCCCCGAGGCGGCGCAACGTGTCCTCTTCAATATGACAGGACTCGATGAGGTATACCTCAAGCAGACCGAAATATTCTCATCACCCAAACGTGTCACAGGCGCAGAGTTAGAGTGGATCGCAACATTCCATAAAATAACAACTAAAAGAGTTGTTACAGTGGGATACTACGCCTTGATTCAAATCACACAAGAGCAGCTAGAACACACAGATCAAAAGGGAGCTATATGGGTCAACATCGAGGAGGTTCCACCACTCGCTCTCGACCACACCGACATACTACAACACACCCTAAAGGTTATGCGAGACGACTTCGAGAGATCACCAATCATATTCGAGATGCTCCCCAAGAAGTTTATAATAAGCGATCTACAAAAGATCTACTCTACTGTTATGGGTATTCAGATCGACAACCGCAACTTTCGCAAAAAGATACTTGGACAAAATATCATCACCGCAACTGGTGAGCGTCAGAGCGGTGTAGCGCACAAACCGGCGGAGTATTTCACATTCAACCTTGAGGAGTATCAAAAAAACCGACGCAAGGGACTTATATAGGAATCGAGTAAATTAAAAATAAATAATCAAATACAACTGTTATGTATAGTTTAGGAATAGATATAGGTTCGTCGTCGATCAAGGTTTCGTTGATGGAGATCTCGTCGGGTCGATGTGTTGCCTCGGCAACTAACCCCTCACAAGAGATGGAGATTCACGCCGCGCAGAGCGGATGGGCGGAACAAGATCCAGAGATCTGGTGGGAGTATGTCAAGATGGGAATCTCCCAAATTGGAGGTGAAGTTGACCTAAAGCAGATCAAGTCGATCGGCATTAGCTACCAGATGCACGGTCTCGTTATTGTCGACAAGGAGGGTAAACCCCTACGTCGAGCAGTTATCTGGTGTGACTCGCGCGCTGTCGAGATCGGACGTGAGGCATTAGAGGGGATTGGCGAGGCTAAGTGTGCAGAACATCTCCTAAACTCTCCCGGCAACTTCACAGCCTCAAAACTTAAGTGGGTCAAGGAGAATGAACCCGAAATATTTGAACGCATCGACAAAATGATGCTTCCGGGTGACTACATAGCCTACAAACTCTCAGGCGAGATATCAACAACCAACACCGGTCTCTCGGAGGGTATTCTCTGGGACTTCAAGGAGGATCGACGCGCTGACTTCGTAGCCGACTATTATGGTATTCCAAGCGAGATGATTGCAAATGCAGGTGTGGCAATTGGAGTTCAGGCTCGCACCTCCGCCTCGACAGCCATCGAAACAGGGATCGTGGAGGGCACACCGATCGCATACAGAGCTGGAGATCAACCCAACAACGCCTTCTCGTTAAATGTAATGGCGGCAGGAGAGATCGCTGCAACTGGCGGAACAAGCGGTGTTGTATATGGAGTTATCGACACCCCTACGGGCGACCCTCTGTCGAGAGTAAACCCATTCCTACACGTCAACCATACCCACTCAGACCCTCGATATGGAGTTCTGCTATGTATCAACGGAACGGGTATTGCAAATGCGTGGGTGCGCCGAAACTTCGCATCACACTTAAGTTATGACGAGATAAATGAATTAGCAGCATCAGCCCCTGTCGGGAGCGCAGGTGTTGTTGTCCTCCCATTTGGAAATGGCGCAGAGAGAGTGCTTGAAAATCGTTACACGAAGTGTGTCATCTCGGGCATAGATCTTACGATACACTCTCTAGCTCACATCTTACGTGCTACGCAAGAGGGTATAGCCTTTTCGTTCCGTTATGGAATAGACATTATGAGAGATATGGGGTTGAAACCCAACATCATTAGAGCCGGCAAAGCAAATCTATTCCTAAGCCCTCTATTCCGAGAGACACTCTCGACCCTCTGCGGTGCGCAGATCGAACTATACAACACCGATGGGGCATTGGGTGCAGCACGCGGTGGAGCGTTGGGGGCAGGACTCTACTCATCTCGCGATGAGGCATTCTCATCACTCGAAATGTTGGAGCAAATCAACCCTACGGAGGCTGATCGAGAGGCTCTAGAGTCAGCATATCAAAATTGGAGGCGAGAGTTAGAGCGCCATCTACAACAATAAAAAAATAACAACAAATATTTCAACTTAAAACAAAAAAAATTATGGCACAGAGAGTTTATTTCCCCGGTATTGAGAAAATTCAGTTTGAGGGAGCAGAGTCAAAAAATCCAATGGCTTTCCGCTATTACAACCCCGATCAGGTAGTCTATGGACGCAAGATGAAGGATTGGTTTAAGTTTGCAATGGCGTGGTGGCACACACTCTGCGCTGAGGGCAGTGACCAGTTCGGTGGTGGAACAATCAAACAGGCGTGGAAAGATGGATCGTCGGCTATCGAAAATGCGAAGCAGAAGATGGACGCAGGATTTGAATTTATGCAGAAAGTTGGTATCGAGTACTTCTGTTTCCACGACATTGACCTCATCGACGAGGGTGCATCGGCTGAAGAGTATGAGGCAAACTTGAAGGAGATCGTCGCATACGCCAAGGAGAAGATGGCACAGACTAGTATCAAACTACTTTGGGGAACAGCCAACGTATTTAGCCACACACGTTATATGAACGGAGCGTCGACAAACCCCGACTTCGACACCGCAGCACGCGCTATGTTGCAGATCAAAAATGCGATTGATGCCACAATCGAGTTGGGTGGTGAGAGCTACGTATTTTGGGGTGGACGCGAGGGCTATATGAGTCTCCTCAACACCGATATGAAACGCGAAAAGGAGCATTTAGCTCGTATGCTCACAATGGCACGCGACTACGCACGCTCAAAAGGCTTCACCGGCAACTTTCTCATCGAGCCAAAACCAATGGAGCCAACAAAACACCAATATGATGTGGACACTGAGACTGTTATCGGATTCTTGAGGGCAAACAATCTCGACAAAGATTTCAAAGTTAACATCGAGGTGAACCACGCCACACTCGCAGGTCACACATTCGAGCACGAGTTGCAGTGTGCAGTTGACGCAGGTATGTTAGGTTCAATAGACGCCAACCGAGGCGACGCACAAAATGGATGGGACACCGATCAATTCCCTGTCGACATCTATGAGATTACACAGGCGATGATGGTTATCCTTCGTGGTGGTGGAATCCAAGGTGGTGGAACAAACTTCGACGCCAAAATACGTCGTAACTCAACCGATGCAGAGGATCTATTTATCGCCCACATTTCGGGAATGGATATCTTCGCACGCGGTCTGTTGGCGGCAGCCGACTTGTTGGAGAACTCACCATACGAGTCTATGTTAAAGGAGCGTTACGCATCATATGACAGCGGAGTAGGTGCTGACTTCGAAGCGGGCAAGATGACATTGGAGCAGGTTGCCGACTATGCACGCTCGGCAGGCGAACCAACTCAAATCAGCGGCAAACAAGAGCTATACGAGACTCTCGTAAATATGTATATATAGTAGATACCCCATATCAGCGAAGCAAAGCACGAGGAGCTCAACCACACTCCCCGTGCTTAAACACTCAACTTCAAAACTACAATAGTACTGATGCGTTAATAATCTCTACCACTGCCCTGCGCGGGCGGCGGCGGAGTGCTCTCCGCGGAGCTTTGTTATATTACGATTGATAATAGATTGATTCTCAATCTTCTATATATTGACAAATGTTCGATTAAAGCTCTGCTTTATCGCTCATTTCCTAATATATAGCTACGTAGGCTGCGCCTACTATTAACAATCGAATGTAAGTGTCTATCCAAATCTAAAAACGCATCACTACTAATCATTAAACAATTAATCATTTATCATTAATCGTTTTAGGTAGCCATTGTAAAGAGTTAACACATCACTAATAAAACTACAACAAAAATGAATAACAACAAAAACGGTAGCAAGTTATATCTTGCTACTATCACAATGGTAGCTATCCTAGGAGGACTCCTCTTTGGATATGACACCGCCGTGATCTCCGGAGCAGAGCAGGCTCTTCAGCACTTCTTCGAGGGGGCAAAGGATTTCGTCTACACCCCTACGCTCCACGGAATGACTGCATCAAGCGCCCTCATAGGCTGCATCATTGGAGGTGCAATATCGGGAATTCTAGCGAACAGATTTGGACGTCGCAACTCTCTTATGATCGCCGCAGGACTCTTCTTTGTCTCAGCTTTGGGGTCGTTTAACCCAGAGTTTCTGCTATTCGACTATGGAACGCCAACAGCTCAACTACTCGTAGCATTCAACACATATCGTGTGATTGGAGGTATCGGTGTAGGACTCGCCTCGGCTGTCTGCCCAATGTATATTGCAGAGCTCGCACCATCCGAAATTCGCGGCACACTCGTCTCGTGCAATCAGTTCGCTATCATCTTCGGAATGTTGGTGGTCTACTTTGTCAACTACGCGATCAAGAACTCATTAGAGGGCGCAGAAGAGATGGCGACAATCGGATGGCGACGAATGTTCCTCAGCGAAGCTGTACCCGCAGGACTCTTTGGAATGCTCCTGCTACTCGTCCCCAAAACACCTCGATACCTAGCTCTAACAGGAAATATAGATGATGCAATGTCGGTACTCACACGTATCAATGGTACTACCCGTGCGTCGCAGATCCTCGACGAGATCAAAACCACCATCAAAGAGAAGTCAGAACCAATCTTTGCCTATGGCGTAATTGTCGTAATTGTCGGCATACTACTTTCGATTCTTCAGCAGGCGATCGGCATCAATGTCGTTCTATATTATGCGCCTCGAATTTTCGAAGGTCTCGGAGCATCGGGTGATGCCGCTATGTTACAGACGGTTGTAATGGGTATTGTCAACATTGTATTTACGGTCGTGGCAATATTGACCGTCGACAAATGGGGGCGTAGACCTCTATTAATGGTCGGATCTGTGGGTATGATGATCGGAATGGTTGCCCTTGGAACACTGTCATTTATGAATCAGATAGGTATCGCAGCCCTCATCTTTATCGTCATATACACAGCGTCGTTTATGATGTCGTGGGGTCCAATTTGCTGGGTATTGATATCGGAGATCTTCCCCAACACAATACGAGGCAAGGCGGTGGCAATAGCCGTCGCTGCGCAGTGGCTCGCAAACTACACGATATCTTCAACATATATTCCTCTAACAGAGTGGAGTATGGGCGGAACATATTTTATCTATGCCCTCTTCTGCTTTCTATCAATAATCTTCGTCTGGAAGCTCGTCCCAGAGACAAAAGGCAAGAGTCTCGAAGATATGTCAAAACTATGGCTTGAGAGAAAGTAATAAAATAACGTGAGTTCGAAAATTATCTTCGAACTCACGTTATTTTGTTAACAAAGCTATTATTTCTCGATTAGAGAGATACTTCGTTGGATAAAGTCACTCAAGTTTTTACCCTTCAACATTCCATTCGACAACAACGCAAGGTCGATGATCTGTTTGATGAGGGTATTATCTCGACCTATCTCTTTGAGTCGCTCGTTGCGCTCGTCTTTGAGAGTTACAACCCTCTTCGACAACTCCTCGCGCATTGACTTCTCCTCTGAGGTTAGATCATCCTCCTTCTTATCCTTCACCAACTCCTCGAAACGCGACTCCTCGTCGACAGCTGCGTTGATCTTCTTTGTCGTTGTTCTTAGCTTGTCGCCATACGACTCCTCGACACTCTTCAATATATCGAGAACAATCGGGTGGTTTCCATTTACCGCTATCGTATAGTTGTCGGGCATCTGTCCATAGAACTGACTCATTCCACCCCCTCCGGTTGCTGCCATCTCCTTCATACGACGCATAAACTCGTTCTGTGTTATGATTACGGGTGCATCACTCTCAGTCATTCCCTCGAAAGTTATCTGATACATAACCTTATCATCCTGTGGCATCTGACTCTCGAATGCTGGACGAAGGATATCTTGCTGCGTTGCATCTAACTTTATTTCGATCTGCTCCTCCTTCTGGATCAACTTATCGACAACATCGCTATCAACTCGCACAAAACGAACCTCCGTCTTCTTTGACTCGAAGTAGTTTATGTAGTGGCTATCCAACTGACCATCCATAACCAACACCTCGTATCCCTTTGCCTTAGCCGACTCCACGAATGGGTGCTTCTCGATAGGATCGTCTACATACAAGAGAATTGTTGTTCCATTCTTGTCGGTTTGATTATCTTTGACAGCCTCCACAAACTCGGTGCTTGTGAAATATTTACCCTCGGTACTCTTCCACAACATAAAGCCATCAGACTTCTCCGCAAACTTCTCGTCGGTGAGAGTTCCATACTCAATGAATATCTTCAAATCATCCCACTTCTGCTCATAATCCTCACGCATCGTGTTGAACAACTCCTGTAACCTATCGGCAACCTTTCGTGTGATATAGTTTGATATCTTCTTCACATTTGAGTCGCTCTGGAGGTAGCTACGCGACACGTTCAGTGGAATATCTGGAGAGTCGATCACTCCGTGCAACAACGTGAGGTACTCAGGAACAATTCCCTCAACCTGATCCGTAACATAAACTTGGTTACAATACAACTGTACACGATTCTTCTGAACCTCAAACTTATTCTGAATCTTAGGAAAATATAATATTCCTGTTAGGTTGAATGGATAATCGATATTGAGATGGATTGAGAATAGAGGCTCCTCACTCGCTGGGTATAGCTCTTTGTAGAACTCCTTATATTTCTCCTCCGTAATCTCACTTGGCATAGTTGTCCAAAGTGGCGCTACAGCGTTGATAACATTATCTTTGTCGGTGTCGACATACTTTCCATCTTTCCACTCTTGAACCTTACCAAACGAAATTGGAATAGGCAGGAAGCGGCAATACTTCTTAAGCAACTCCTCGATTTTGCTCTTCTCGGCATACTCTACCGTATCCTCGCTTATGTGAAGAACGATCTCCGTTCCGCGCTCCATTGGCTGGTCGAGCTCAACCATCTCGAACTCTGGAGACCCTGTACAGCTCCACTTAACAGCCTTAGCCCCTTCGCGGAATGATTGTGTTGTGAGTTCCACGCGATCGGCAACCATAAATGCAGAGTAGAATCCAAGTCCAAAGTGTCCAATTATAGATTGGTCTTTATACTTCTCCATAAACTCTTCTGCTCCAGAGAATGCGATTTGGTTGATATATTTGTCAACCTCCTCCATCGTCATACCTAATCCGCGATCACGAATGGTAAGCGTTTTTGCCTCTTTATCTGTTGTTATCGAGATCGTTAAATCTCCGAGCTCCCCTTTTGCTTCACCACGTGACGAGAGGGTCTTTAACTTCTGTGTTGCATCAACTGCATTTGAAACCAACTCACGAAGGAAAATCTCGTGATCTGAGTAGAGGAATTTCTTGATTACAGGGAAGATATTTTCCGAAGTAACTCCAATTTTTCCGTTTTTCATAGCTTAACTATTACCTATTTAAAGTTTGTAAGAATTTAGAATCTGTTTTAATTTATCTCATCTATTTTGCTAAGGATCTGTCACTTCGTTTTTCCCTCTTTGCCCTGTGTTACATAGGCACCGCTATGCGACTTATGCAAAGCGAGAAAAACTTAAACAGATTCTTAATATTATACCACTAATATCATCAAATGGTGTGCCAATCGTCTGCGACTGTCAATTTGGCAGAACACCTGCCATCTTTCTACTCGTTTGCTGGTTTTGGAGTGACACTTGTGAGCCAATTTTTGATTGCAAGCGTCATTTCAGCACCTCTTTCGGGGTATTTGTCGAGAAGGTTTTCGCTCTCTGCAATATCATCTTCTAGGTTAAATAGATATGAATTATCCTTATTTATAACCATCTTCCAATCCCCACTACGCATTGCCGACCAGTCTGAACTGTTAGCCCAAAACAGATCACGACTAGGTGTCTTTTTACCCTTGCGGATATATGAAAGTGCATCTATGCTATCCAAATTTTTAGGTATCTTACCCCCTGCGAGCTTCACAAATGATGGATATAGATCCATCATCATCACCGGCGAGTCATATACGTAGGGTACTTGTGGTGATATCTTCTTATTGGGTGACCAAATGATAGCAGGAACACGATGTCCACCCTCAAAGAATGTACTCTTCTTACCTCTATATGGGGCATTTGAGCCCTGTGCTGTTGCCCCATTGTCGGATGTAAAAATCACAATCGTGTCATCAACCAAATCACACCTCTCCAAAGCCTCAAGGATGCGACCAACACCCTCATCCATAACCTCTATCATCTCTTTGTAGAGATCTTTATTACTCTTTGTCTCCTTTACGGAAGTGTCTCGCTCTACCCCCTCCTCATAACGCTGAACGGGAGAGTTACGACCTTGAAGTGGATTGTGAGGAGCTTCGTGAGGGACATATAGGAAGAATGTCTCATCTTGATGTGTCTCGATGAATTTTACCGATTTGTCGGATATTAGATCAGTTGTGTAACCCTCCTCTCGAAACTCCGTTGTGCCACTCCACCAATCGTGGATATTCACTAGGTCGAGGTGCGAGTGGTAATCTACATTTCCCGCAACATATCCCTCAAAG
Source organism: Rikenellaceae bacterium (assembly GCA_047174765.1). Taxonomy (GTDB): domain Bacteria; phylum Bacteroidota; class Bacteroidia; order Bacteroidales; family Rikenellaceae; genus Alistipes. The sequence goes on from JBCQTT010000002.1 coordinate 48,074, forward strand.
TAGTCGAACCCTTGATGTATCGGATTGAATTGTTCTTGGTATCCTAAGTGCCATTTTCCATATATTGCCGTCGTGTAACCTTGATCCTTCAGAGCCTCCGCAAGTGTATACTCCTCTGCGGCGAGTCCTACGTGTCGATGGTTCGCCGCCGACACAACCATATCAATCCCACATCGTTGTTGATAACGCCCCGTCATAAGGGCTGCGCGAGTTGGACTCGACACTGATCCGTTGGTGTGAAAGTCAGTAAGCAAAACACCCTCTGCCGCCATACGATCTATGTTGGGGGTGTTGATATAGGTGCTACCGTAACAACCAATGTCGCCAGAGCCGAGGTCGTCTGCCACAATAAGTATGATGTTTGGTTGTTTGGCAAATACCGCTGTGGTAGATGCAGTTGTTAGGAGTAGTAATGTTTTTAGTCTCATTGGTTGATATAGTTAGTATTTTACGTTGCTTAGAAATAGACCTTGGGCTGGTGCTCCAGTTGATGCTTTCGACAGATCTCGCTTTTCGACTATCTCGTTGAACTCTTCGGGGGTGTAACGCCCTCGTCCAACATCGACAAGTGTACCCACAATTGCACGGATCATATTGCGAAGAAACCTATCTGCACGGATCGTAAAGTGCCACGCTCCATTGGATTGTATCTCCCACTGTGCGTGTCGAACATCGCAGATGTTGGTTGTGTTACCCGACCCTAGTTTTGCGAATGTCGTGAAATCTGAGTGTGTAAGAAGATATCCCGCAGCACGATTCATCGCGTCAATATCCAAAGCCGTATTATACTGCCACGAGGTGTGACGTGTAAATGGGTTTTTGCGAGGTTCTAATATGTAGGTATACTCTCGTTCCTTGGCATCAAATCGCGCGTGGGCGTCTGCTGCAACCTCATAGATATGTTTTATTGCGATGTCGTGAGGTAGCAAGATATTGAGCTTATAAGTTAGCCACTTCGGGTCTATCGCATCACCCTCAACATCAAAGTGCGCAACATAAAATGAGGCGTGCACACCCGTATCTGTCCGCCCTGCCCCTACGATCGAGGTTGTTGTGCGAAGAAGTATTGATAACGCTTTTTCGATGCTCTCCTGAACTGTAGGAGCGTCGGGTTGTCGTTGCCAACCACAGTAGTTTGTGCCGTTGTAGCACAGTTCAATAAAATATCTCATAATGACAAAAGTAGAAAAAATAGAAAAGAGTTCCAAATGTAGTGTTGTTTTTGTATATTTGCAGAAATTAATATTGAAATTATAAAAATTATGAATGTAGCAATAGTCGGATATGGCAAGATGGGGCGTGAAATAGAGAAGATATTAATCTCTCGCGGTCACACTGTAGCCCTAATCATAGATCAAGATAATGTAGCAGACCTCAACGCTGAGAACCTCAAAAATATAGATGTCGCTATTGAATTTACGACACCTCGCACCGCATACACAAACCTCAAGACCTGCATCGAGGCAGGTACTCCCGTTGTGAGTGGAACAACCGGCTGGTTGGACAAATATGAAGAGTTGAAGAGTCTATGTGTAGAGCGAGAGAGTGCTCTATTCTACGCCTCAAACTATAGCCTCGGTGTGAATCTAATGTTTAGAATCAACAAGCAATTAGCGGCATTGATGAACAAGTTCGACGGCTACTCTGTCGAGGTTGAGGAGATCCACCACATCCACAAACTCGACGCACCCAGCGGTACTGCAATCACAATTGCAGAGGGACTAATCGAGGAGCTCGACGGAATCGAAGGATGGGTTAACGACAATGTACCATCTGAGAAGGAGGTAGAGATCCGATCAATTCGAGAGGGAGAGGTTCCCGGAACACACACCGTGACATATGAGTCGGCAGATGATATTTTGGAGTTAAAACATACGATTAAAAATCGTAGTACGTTAGCTTATGGTGCAGTTATCGCCTCTGAGTTCTTGTGTGGCAAGGTGGGCGTCTACTCTATGGAGGATATGTTGAAATAATATCGGATTCGATGGTTGATAAATTGAAGGCATACTTTGCCAATAAGTGGGTGAAATTTTCACTCGCTACGTTAGTCTACATATTATGGTTTTGCGTCTGGAGCGGATTTTGGTGGGCAATTATCGGTGTTGTAGTCATCTATGATGTCTACATATCGGGCTACATCAAGCGATATGTAGGTGAGCCAAACGAGGCGCTATGTCTCCGCAGCCCGATCTATCGCACGGTTTATGAGTGGGTTAATGCGTTGGTGTTTGCTACGGTAGTGGCGACAATTATTCACACCTACATATTTCAGTTGTATGTCATCCCTACGTCGTCTATGGAGAAGTCGTTGTTGGTGGGTGACTATCTCTATGTGAGTAAAGTTGCCTATGGACCGAAGATGCCTAACACCCCTATTGCATTTCCATTCGTGCACCACACGATGCCATTCTCAACCACGAAACAGTCATTTTCGGATGCTATACAGCTACCCTACAACCGTTTGAATGGAGTGAAACCCATTAAACGTAACGATGTTGTTGTATTCAACTTCCCGGCGGGTGACACCGTGTTGTTGGAGAATCAGTCGGCAACTTACTACGATGTGTTGAGAGCCTACCAATCAACCTTTGGCGACAAACAAGGGCGCGAAAGACTCAACAATGACTACACCATAATAACTCGCCCAATAGACAAACGTGAAAACTATATTAAACGTTTGGTCGGTATGCCCGGCGATATTATTGTCCTAAAGGGGACAAAGCTATTTGTGAATGGCGAAGAGGAGGCGGAACTAGAGGGGCGTCAGCATATTCAGAATGTACGTGTTTCGCAACCTATGACTCGCACCCAACTTCGCGAGCTCAACATCACGGAGCTAAGCAACAACGGGTCACTATACCAAATGCCTCTAACGAAGAGTGGCAAAGAGAGACTCTCGAAGGCGAATAACGTTGTCTCAATAGATAGCTACGAGGTGATGGGACACAACCCCGACGTATTCCCCCACGACACTCAATATCCGTGGAACCAAGATAACTTTGGACCTCTATGGATTCCCGAAGCGGGGGCTACAATAGAGCTTACTTTGGAGACGTTACCTCTCTATGAGCGCATCATCTCACTCTACGAGGGGAACGATTTGAGAGTCGACGGAGATACTATATATGTAAACGATCAGATCGCGCAAGAGTACACCTTCAAGATGAACTACTATTGGATGATGGGTGACAATCGCCACAACTCTGCCGACTCTAGATTCTGGGGATTTGTACCCGAAGATCACATCGTCGGCAAAGCCTCTTTTGTGTGGTTGTCGCTAGATTCTGAGGGATCATTCCCATTCAACATTCGCTGGGATAGAATATTCAAAAAAATCCAATAACAAAAGGGGATTAGCGTGAAAGATAGTTACCTCACAATTGCCTCACCAGCAGAGGCTCTCTACAAGGTTAAGAGTAGCAAATTCCTCAGTTACGCCTATCCAATAGAGCGAGAGGATGAGGTTGCACCTCTGCTTGATGTGCTACATAAGCGCCACTATGACGCTCGTCATCACTGCTATGCTTGGAGATTGGGGGCTGAGGGAGAGCGCACTCGCGCTAATGACGACGGAGAACCATCGAGCACCGCCGGCAAACCAATATTGGGTCAAATGTTATCGCGAGATGTTACGAATTGTCTGATTGTTGTTGTTCGATATTTCGGCGGAACGAAACTCGGTGTGTCGGGGCTCATTGACGCCTACAAAACAGCTACAGCAGATGTATTGGATGTAGCCGAAGTGATTGAGCGAACCGTAGATGTTGTAGTTCGCGTCTCATTCTCGTATGTTGTTATGAATGGGGTGATGAAAGTTATCAAAGATCTACAGCCAAAGATTGTGTCACAGGAGTTCGACAACCTATGTACGATGGAGTTGTCCATTCGCGAGAGTGAGTCGGCTATGTTGATTGGTCGGCTGGAGGATGTCGATGGCACATCTATAGAGGAAATTGTATAGATGAAAGAGAGAAACAATAAAATAGTCATAAAAGGGGCGAGAGTCCACAACCTCAAAAATGTAGATGTGGAGATTCCACACAACAAATTGGTGGTTGTGACGGGGCTTTCGGGCTCGGGTAAGTCGACATTGGCTTTCGACACGATCTTTGCCGAGGGGCAGAGACGTTATGTGGAGTCGCTGTCGGCATATGCGCGTCAATTTCTGGGACGCGTAAGCAAACCCGACGTAGATCAAATAACAGGTATTGCCCCTGCCATTGCCATTGAGCAGAGGGTCAACAGTCGCAACCCACGCTCCACTGTCGGAACAACAACGGAGATATATGACTACTTGAAACTGTTGTTTGCAAGAGTTGGGCACACCTTTTCACCCATATCTGGTGAGGAGGTTACATCCGATTCGGTAGATGATGTGGTGGAACAAATATTATCACTGGAGGATGGCGAGAGAGTGATAATTACCGCCCCTATTATAGCTATGGGTAACTCCTCGATAATAGAGTCTATCTTAGAACTTATGTCGCAGGGGTTACAACGACTCTATGTTGATGGCAAGAGCATCCTAATAGATGAGTTCCTACCAACGATCACCAAAGAGACTTCGACCAATCAAATCGAGGTTATATTCGACCGCATAAAGATAAAAAAGAGTGACGAAGATCTTCGAGGTCGACTTGCAGACTCTGTGTCGAGAGCCTACGAATATAGCGATGGCTTTGTCGGCATTGTCGCTGGAGATAACGTGAAACACCTCTCCTCTCGATTCGAAAGGGATGGTATCACATTCGAAGAGCCGTCGGAACATCTCTTTAGCTTCAACAACCCACTCGGTGCTTGCCCCAAATGTGAGGGGTATGGAAAAGTTGTGGGTATAGATGAGGAGTTAGTTGTGCCCGACAAAAGCCGTTCAATATATGATAATGCAATTGCGTGTTGGCGTGGTGAGACAATGCGAAAGTGGCGCGATCAACTAGTTGGGAGCGCATACCTTTTTGACTTCCCGATACACACCTCATATTACGACCTAACGAGGGCTCAACGACAGTTGATTTGGAGTGGAAATGAATATTTCGAGGGGCTAAATAGCTTTTTTGACTACTTGGAATCGGAGCGTCGCAAGATTCAATATCGAGTAATGAAGGCGCGCTACACTGGCAAAACAACCTGTCCGGAGTGCGGAGGAAGCAGACTTAAACGAGAGGCGCTATATATAAAAGTCGGAGGTAAGAATATCGCCGACCTAGTTACCATATCGGTTGATGAGGTGATTCAATTCTTCGACACCATAGAGCTCGACGACTATGACACCACCAGATCAAAACGAATCATTATAGAGATCCGAAACAGATTACAATATCTCACAGATGTTGGATTGGGGTATCTTACGCTGGATAGACTCAGTTCAACCCTATCGGGTGGCGAGTCTCAGAGAATAAACCTCTCCACATCTCTGGGTAGCAACCTCACTGGATCTCTCTACATTCTCGATGAGCCGAGCATTGGTCTACATCCTCGCGACACAGATCGACTCATCAGCGTGCTCAAACAACTGCGAGATATCGGCAATACAGTCATCGTCGTTGAACACGAGGAGGAGGTTATACGTGCTGCCGACTATATTGTCGACGTAGGGCGTGAAGCTGGATATTTAGGTGGCGAAATCGTATATAGCGGTGATATGAAGGGGTTGCTGAAGAGCAAGAAATCTCTGACTGCCGACTACCTTACAGGCAAGAAAAAGATCGAGTCTCCCTCCTCATTACGAGCTGCAAGTGGCTCTATTACAATTCGAGGTGCTCGCGAAAACAACCTCCGAAGTATAGATGTTACTATTCCTCTAGGGGTTATGAGTTGTATTACGGGTGTCAGTGGATCTGGCAAGTCGTCGCTAGTGAAGGGGATTCTCTACCCTGCACTAAGGCGAGAATTAATGGAGACAGGATCACGCCCCGGTGACTTCGATGGATTGGAGGGTGACATTTCACAACTCACCTCTGTTGAGATGATCGACCAGTCACCCATAGGTCGATCGTCAAGATCCAACCCCGTGACATATATCAAGGCGTATGACGAGATCCGAAAATTATATGCCGACCTACCATATGCCCGTAACACGGGGCTTACCGCCTCCTCTTTCTCTTTTAACATTGCAGGGGGACGATGTGAGGAGTGTCAAGGTGAGGGTGTCATAAAGGTGAGTATGCAATTTATGGCTGACGTGGAGTTGGAGTGCGAGAATTGCAAAGGTAGCCGATTTAAGCCCGAGGTATTGGCGGCAAAGTACCGCGGTCGCTCGATCTGTGAGGTGTTGGATATGACGGTAGATGCAGCAATCGAGTTCTTCTCAAAGGAGCAGAAGGGCTCCATCGAACGCAAGATAGTAGATAGATTGCAACACTTAAAGAGCGTCGGACTCGGTTACATAAAACTCGGACAATCCTCCTCTACACTCTCGGGAGGAGAGGCTCAACGGGTAAAACTAGCTTCGTTCCTCGGAAAAGATAGTGCCGGAAGTGTCGCTCGCGACAAGATATTCTTCATCTTCGACGAACCAACAACAGGTCTGCACTTTCACGACATAAACCGACTTATGAAAGCATTTACCGCCCTCATAGATAGGGGGCACACCATAGTCGTTGTGGAGCATAATATGGATGTCATAAAGTGTGCCGACCACGTAGTAGATTTGGGACCCGAGGCGGGAGACAGAGGAGGTAACCTTGTCTTCGAGGGGTCGCCTGCTGAATTAGCAAAGAGAGAGGATAGTTACACAGGTTGTTTCCTCGCGAAACATATAGCAGACAATTAAATGGAGTTTTACACATATACACTACCCAATGGTATTCGCGGAATACATCGCAGAACAACTAGTTCTGTGGCGCATTGTGGGCTCATCGTCGGTAGCGGGACTCGCGACGAGCGAGAGGGGGAGTTTGGTCTTGCACACTTCACAGAGCACGGTCTGTTCAAGGGGACAACACACCGCAAAGCGTATCAAGTAAATTGCCGACTAGAGAATCTAGGCGGAGAGCTAAACGCATATACCACAAAGGAGGATACTACGATCCACGCAACAACTCTCAAAGCCGACTTTCGAAAAGCAGCAGAACTAATTGCAGATGTAACATTCAACTCCACCTTTCTTGACCGCGAGATGAAACGTGAGCAGGAAGTTGTATATGACGAGATCAACAGCTACAAGGACTCTCCAGCAGAGATGATATATGACAACTTCGAGGATATGATATTTGCCGGATCGGAGTTAGGTCACAACATTCTGGGTGTGAAACGAGACATTCGAAAGTTCGACAGCACAATGATCCGCCAATTTACAGATCGAGCATACACAACCGACCAAATGGTGTTTTCGTCGATCGGAGCTATCAGCATTAAACGTGCCGAGGAGATTGCAAATCAATATTTCGGAGATTTTGACCCATCGAAACGAGAGTTTCGTCGTGAGATCCCCAATGCAGTCTCGCCATTTACGTTGAGCGAAAACCACAGAACACACCAAACACACTCCATTATCGGTGGGCGCGCCTACAGCATTATGGACTCTCGACGCCTACCATTGGCTCTACTAATCAATATTCTCGGTGGACCTAGCGCCAACTCTCTACTCAATGTATTGGTACGCGAGAAACACGGTTTAACATATAACGTTGAGGCTAGTTACACCCCATACTCCGACTCGGGTATGGTAGCAATATATTTTAGTTGCGAGAGCAATAATACAGACAAAGTTACGGAGCTCATATATAGCGTAATCGAAAAGTTACGTACCGTGGAGCTTACACCGCGTCAACTATCTATGTCGAAGCGTCAATTTATAGCACAACTCGCAATCTCAATGGAGAGTAACGAAGGTTATATGTTAGGGGCAGGAAAAAGCTATCTCCTCCATAGCTCAATCGACACGGTTGAGGAGAGTTACAGACGATTGGCTGCAATAACAGCAGAACAGATTCGAGAGGTGGCGTGCGACGTCCTCACAAACCTCTCATCACTAACATACAGATAAAAATGGAAGCAATAGATAGATATATCCTCGACCACACAACAGCAGAGGACCTATTACTAAAGGAGCTAGATCGAGAAACACACCTACGAGTTGTTCAACCACGTATGCTCTCGGGGCATATTCAAGGACGACTACTCTCGATGATGACACAGATGATTCGTCCACGACGAGTCCTTGAGATCGGCACATTCACCGGCTACTCAGCCCTCTGCATAGCGGCAGGGATGGAGTCGGGAACGGAACTTCATACTGTAGAGGTAGATGATGAGTTGGAGTCTCTATCCTCCTCTTTTTTTGAGAGGAGCGAACACCGCGAGAAGATATTTGCTCACATTGGCTCTGCATTGGAGGTTGCTCCGAAGTTGGGTGGACGATTTGACTTGGTTTTTATGGATGGCGACAAGCGTGAATACCCCGACTACCTAACGATGTTACTCGATGAGGGGTTAGTTGGCAGTGGGTCATTCATAATTGCCGACAACATTCTTTGGTCGGGTAAAGTTGTTGAGCCTCTACAACGAAACGATCGACATACGGCAGCTCTTCTTCGGTTTAATCGAATGGTTGTCGAGGACTCACGATTGGAGTGTGTGATAATTCCTCTACGAGATGGATTAAACCTAATCCGGGTGAAATAACAGCGCTAGTCGAACTCTTCAGACAGTAGAGTTGCGACCACCTCCTGTAGATATTTACGAGAGCAAGTGTGATAGTTGACCAAAATAGCAAATGCGAACAGCTCCTTTTTCCGATTTTCGACATATCCAGCAAGGCACTGAACATCAGCCATAGAGCCGGTCTTAGCCATCAACGTTGAACCCGTTGGTAACTTAGACCCATATAGACTCAAACTACCCTCTCGACCACTATGTGCCAACGAGTTAGCGAACTCTTTATCGAGATCTCTCGTCGCAATGTAAACCAATAGATCCGTAATTGTCGCTGCACTAGCGACACTCTGAGGAGACAAACCACTAGCATCTCTTAGTTTGAGTCCAGAGCGATCTACACCCCGCTCCCTTAACAACTCCTCAACCCGATCACCCCAACTGTCACTACCTCCCACTAATGTCCCAAGTGACTCCGCAAAAAGGTTACAACTCACCTTATTTGTCACAGATATTATCTCCTTCAGTGTCGGAGATTCGACAACTCCAATCTTCGTCATCTCCCCAAAAGAGATAGACTCTCCTACGACAATAATATTTTGAGACTCTAGATATTGACACAGTTCTTCGACAAATACCGTCTCCGGATTGGGCGTTGCACCTCGAATCTGAAAGGAGTCTCTATTTGCAGGTATACTACCCTTTATGTATAGTGTATTGGAGTATGGTCCTCCATATATCCACGCATTATCCACACTCCTTTCAGAGGATACAACCTGATTTATCAACTCTATATCTTTGGGTTTATGATATGTGTTTTGTATCTCCGTTACGCTACCCACATCCCCAGATCGAAACTCCACAATATAACTATTATCTCGAAAATTTATCGCGTGAGGAGTTGCAGCGTAGTAGTTTGAGAGATCCTCCCAAACCCACGACCCGGGTATGTCACACTCCAACATCTGAGACTCACCCTTATCAACTATTATCTTACCCTCTATTTTTTTGATCTTGTGGCGCTGCAAGATAGCTGCAATCTCCGCGATCACATCGCTTTGAGGAAAGTAACGCGAGTTAAATGTTGGATCTGCACTAGGTTTTATGATGATGTTACCCTTGAGAGTACCCCCCACGACTCTACCAGTTCGACATATTGGCGTCCTATAACGATACTCTGCCCCATACTGCTCCAACGCAAACCACGTCGGAAATAGCTTCGTCACAGAGGCTAGTCGCATAGATTGGTTGGGGTTGATCTCAACAACGCTCTCACCATCCGATATACGCTTTACAACGACACCAACACTCGCACTCTCCAAACCCTCGCACTGCAAGAACCTCTCAACATATGGAGGATTACCCACAGATATAAACGGGATAAGAAGCAGTACATTTAACAATAAATACCTAATCATAATTTAATGGAAGTGGTTCTATAGAGCCTGCCTCAACACTGCTGCCACCTCATCTGCAAAGATACCACCCTCGTGGATCTTCTTGTCGCCGATGTAGAATGTAGGAACATAGTAGTAGTCGAATGTGTCGGCAAACTCTGCCTCCTTCAACTCATCGTGTATCTCAATCTCGACAGCAGCTAGCTCTGGATTGGCAGCCTTCACCTCCTCGATGTATCGTAGTGCTTTCTTACAGTATGGGCACATAGGCTGAATAAACATTGTAATTTTTTTCATAATTAGTAATTTTAACGTGATTCGAATAGTCTTCAATTATTATTACATTACAAAACTTACGCCCTACATCTCTTCGGACGCAAACAATTTGTATCTTTTTTTATCTTTTTGATACACCCTTACGTAATCAATTTCGTACCTCATAGGAAATGCTGCATCATCAATATGACCTCGGTTACGTCCACCTATTGCTAGATTTAGGAGCAAATATTGAGATGTCTTAAATGGGTTTATGTAATCTCCAGCCTCTCCATTCGACAAATATACATAAAATTTATCGAATTACGAGTCTGACTAACAAGGATGAGTTTGGGGGCTTCGTGATGCTTTTCAAACCGCAGCGTACTTTGAGTACGTAAGGATTTGAGGAGCGAGGGAAGTGCCGAAAATCGCCTTGTTAGTCAGACTCGTGAGGTGAATTAGTAACTTTCGCAAACCTTATTTATATCCATTGTGAATCCATCATCACAACTCTCTGCGCTCTTGAACTTTCCCTTCTTTTCGAGGAACTCTATAAGTGCATCTACCCCCAACCCTTTGGCTGAACAGGCATAGAAGAGTTGATCCTCTCCAAATTTTTCGACTATAGCACTGCGTAGTGCCGCCTTTGTTGCATAGTTGTTTCCCTCCATCATATGGAGTACTTCGTGTGCGTGTTTCTCTGTCATTCTGTCTAACTTTTAACTTCTAAATTTATATATAAAACCGCCCAAAACTGCGGTAATCGGTGCTACTAAAACCAATCCAAAACTTCCTACCATTGTGTGTAATATCTCTGCCGAGATAAAAGCTCTGTTGAGGATACTCACCATCGGTACCCCCTGCGCCATAAACGCCATAAATACAAACATAAAACTACCCGAGTAGGCGAATAGTAGTGTCGTGGTCATACTCCCTATAACGGGTGAGGCGACGTTGAGCCCCGACTTTATCAACTCTCGACGAGTGAGGTGTGGAGCTCTCTCCTTAAGCTCATCTTGCGCAGCAGCAATATCCATCGCAACATCCATTACAGCCCCTGCCGACGAGATAAAGATAGATGAAATAAACATTTGCGAGAGGTTTAGATCCACATATCCTGCATAGAGTAACGCCTCGGAGTACTCTTGTATTGTCCCCGGAATCTTAAATAACTCGCCAAACAAAAGAGCGAGCAAGGCTGTTGTAACGACCCCCAGCATAGCACCCGAGAGTGCGACACCACCTCTTCGTGAGAGCCCTCCAACGAGAAGTACTATCACCGAAGTTGTGATAAAGACGATTCCGATAGAGACCAATATAGGTGAGTACCCACTTAGGAAAGAGGGTATTAACACCTTCCAAAACGTCATCGCCGTAAAGACAAACGAGAGTGCCGCCTTTGCTCCCGTCCGACCCGCAAGGAGGATCAACACCAAAACAAATGCAAGAACAAGATATAGGATTAAATCTTGTCGATAATACTCCTCTGCTCGAACGTTGATTATACCATCATTGGAGGCATTTACTCTGATGATACTTAGGACTCGATCGCCTCTTTCAAATATTTTGTCTTGTCGTTTGTCGCCTAGGAGTTCATTCTTAGCCGATACAATCTCGCCTCGAAACACCCCCGACAAAAGCCTCAACTCTAATCTCTGTGTACCTAGAGTAACGATAGATATCGTATCTACCCCACTATTGTCGACCTCCAAAACCTCCCCCTTTTCGTAGAGTAAATTACGTGTTAACTCAGGGTTTTCATATCCCGTAGGCAGAAAAAAAAGTATGATTGTCGCCACAGTAACGACAATCATAAAATATAGCTCTCGTCTCTGCATTGTTATAATCCAGCAGCCTTAAGAATCTTCTTGGCTATGTCGGTATTGTCGTAGTAACCACTGAATAGTTCTGCATTCGCACCATTTGCGAAGACCATCACCGGAACAGCTGTATGGCTGTAGGATGTAAACTCTATACCCGATTTGTTGTTGAGGATCTGTGTGCAGGTTGTTGTGAATGGGTCATATCCTCCATACGACGCATAATATTTATCGGTGTCGTTGAGTTTGTCTCTTTGCGCCGATTTTTTGTATGCATCGCGTAGCATATCTACCTCATAGTCGGACAGCTTCGACCCATCGGTCGCTTTGTCGGATAGCCCCAATGATTTTTCGGTATACTCCAATAGCTCTTTGAAGTTAGCCCCTTCGCCTATCATTCTTTTTGTCTCTTGTGTAAACTCTAGGTATGAGGTTTTTGATTTTGCGAGTATATCAAAAGCTGAGTCGTAGCCTGTGCCCGCAAAACCTAGGGCAAGACCTCCACAGTCGTGGTCTCCCGTCACTACGATTAGAGTCTGAGTGGGGTGCTGTGCTGCGAATTTAAGTGCTACACCGATCGCCTCATCGAAAGCGACAACCTCGTAGGCACACGTTGCAGCATCGTTGGCGTGACACGCCCAGTCGATTTTACCACCCTCAACCATCATAAAAAATCCACTCTCATTATCCAATATATCAATTCCCTTCTGAGTGAATTGAGCAAGAGATATTCGGTTGTCATCTTTGTTCTGTTTCGCAAGGTCGATGGTGTATGGGAGTGCCGACCCATCTCCGGTGTATTGGTTGTTTGCCAACATATCGAGTGTCGCTATAACCCTTTTCGCTTCGCCACGACCACATTGATCGAACTCTGATTTCGTCGTTACAAACTTAAATCCATTCTGCTCTGCCTCTGTTTTGTATGCTGCGTAGGCTGTTGCTTTGTCGGTATTTTCATCCTTTGCTCGCTTGTCCCACTTTACGGAACCTCCTGCGAAGTAGTCGAAGTCGGATGTGAGTAGTTGATCTGATATTGAAGAGTAGTTGTTGCGGCTCGATGTGTGGGCATAGAAGCAGGCTGGGGTCGCGTGGTCGATACTCACACTCGACACGATACCAATCTTCATACCCTGCCCTTTGAGGGTTTCGGCTATTGTCTCCAACTTTTCACCATCTGCCGACTCCGATATTACACCGACGTTGGTTTTGTGACCCGTCGCAAGAGCTGTTCCTGCGGCTGCAGAGTCGGTTATGTAACGATTCTGAGCATTCGACGTGGCGAGACCCGTAACACTCAACGATTTGATGTTGAGCTCTTCGATAATCGACGTAGAGTTGCTATGTCGCGCATAGTTCTCTTGAAATTCGGAGGCTGTCAGTGCTGCCTCCGCAAGGCGAACCTGCGATGCAGACATACCATCTCCAATAAAATAGAAAATATATTTCGCTTTATTGTTTAACGATATATCACCCTCAGATTTGACACCACTCACCGTCTCGTTGCTGATGCACGAAACAAAAACGAATGCAATAAATATAGCTAATAATCTCTTCATATTGTAAAAATCTGTTTTGTTATGGTTGCAAATTTATGGTTTTATTACCATTTAGTTGTTGCTTCTGTGTTATTTTTTTTGCGATACTTCAAATATCTCTAATTTTTTATACCTTTGCAGAAACTAGACTCCATAACATATGATAACATATAAAGTAGGAAAATATTTAGCCTCAGATTCGATGAGCGAACTCATCTGCGACAACTATCCAATGCTTCTTGTTATGAGTCGCTTTGGAATCGACCTCGGGTTTGGAGAGGATTCGATCGAGGAGGTGTGTCAGAAGAGCGGCGTCGACCTATATACCTTTCTCTCGGTGGTCAACATATTGATCTCTGCCGACAAGCGTAGCATCAAAATCGATTATGAACAGATCTCTTTATCATCTTTGATTCAATACCTCCATAACTCACATAGCTATTTCTTGGAGTATCGCCTACCCTCGATACGTCAGAAACTCATCGAATCAATAGACAGCAACGACGATGTGTCGGTGGTTATCGTGAACTACTATGATGAGTATGTGTCGGAGGTGAACAAACATATGATGTATGAAGAGAACACCTTGTTCCCATATATAAAATCTGTTATTTGCGGTTCGACAGAGGAGCGGTATAGTATCGAGGTGTATAGTGAACACCACGATAAGGTTGAGGCAAAACTATCGGAGTTGAAGAGTATTATAATTAAGTACTACCCCGCCAAAACGACGAATGAATTAAATAGTACACTCTACGATATATTTTCGTGTGAGCGCGACCTGTCGTCACATAGTTATATAGAGGATTATCTTCTTGTGCCAACGATGAAGGCTATCGAAACGACAAAAAAACGATAATATGTCAAAGCGAATACATATAGTTATTGCAGACCCATCGCCAATAATTCGATGTGGTGTGATGACGCTACTTCAGCGAACTTCGTTGTTGAATGCCGACATTGTGGAGTCGCGAGATCTTGCGACCATACTGTCGGGGGCATATAAACATACATTGGACCTACTGATTGTCAACCCATCACATTTGGGGATGATGTCTCCCTCTCAGTTGCGCTCAGAGCTTGGCAATGAGAACCTAAAGGTGGTGGCTCTACAGAGCTCGTTCACCGACAAAAGTATGCTGCAGGGTTATGATGATGTGTTGTCGATCTTCGACAGTATCGACACCATTACAGAGAAGATTACGCTCGCCACAAAGGATAGCGAGGGTGAGGAGGTTAAACGAGAGTTGAGTCAGCGCGAGCGCGAAATTATAGTTTGTGTTGTGAAGGGTATGACCAACAAGCAGATTGCCGACACACTATGCCTCTCGACTCACACCGTGATCTCCCACCGACGCAACATAGCAAATAAGCTTCAAATACATAGCCCCTCGGGTCTTACAATATACGCTATTGTTAACAAACTAGTCGATTTAGCAGATATCAAAAATACAATCTCCTCATCTTCACTGTAGTGAGTTTTTTTGCATTTCCCTGCATCGAGTTTGGAAATAAGAGTATAAATCGTTACATTGGGGGACTAAGAATCAGTGTAAACAGATTCTAAAACTTCTAACAAACCAATAATAATGAACAAACTCTACTTAGGAGCAGCGTCTATGTCCCTATTGTGTCTAGGCAGTTGCGCAGAATCAAATGTAGCTAAACCAAACATCTTGATGATAATCGTAGATGATGCAGGCTACAATGACTTTGGATTTATGGGTTCTCAGGATCTCGAAACCCCCAACATCGACAAACTTGCATCAAACGGTATAGTCTTTACCGATGCACACGTATCGGCATCGGTGAGTGGACCCTCTAGGGCTGGTATGTTGACGGGACGTTACCAACAACGTAACGGATATGAGTGTAATCTAGACAATATTTTAGGTCTCGGTCTTGAGGAGAGCACGATTGCCGACCTCCTATCTGCCGAAGGATACTCCACTGCCTGCATCGGAAAGTGGCATCAAGGAGATGGCGCTGAGTACCACCCAAATAGACGTGGATTTGACCACTTCTTTGGATTTATATCTGGTAGTCGCTCCTACTTCTACCGACCTAATGGAAATGATAAACCCGGAGCAAATCACGCCCTACAGCTCAATGGCGTTAACCATCCATTCGACGGTTATATGACTGACGTACTAGCAGATGGAGCTAACGAATATATCACAAAGTGTGCCGACAAAAGCAGCCCATTCTTTATGTATCTTGCGTTCAACGCCGTACATACACCAATGGAGGCAACAGAAGAGGATCTTGCTCGATATGAGGGACACCCCCGACAGGTGCTAGCAGCTATGACTTGGGCGTTGGATCGCGCAGTGGGAAGTGTCGTCGAGAATTTGGAGCAGCATAATTTAATGGACAATACTCTAATATTCTTCGTCAGCGACAACGGAGGTGCACACAACAACCAATCTAGCAACTTCCCTCTCAAAGGATTCAAGGGTAACAAATTCGAAGGTGGACACCGAGTTCCATTCTTTATGTGTTATGCCGACAAGTACAAGGGACACTACGATGGTCTAACCTCATCACTTGATATGGCAGCAACAGCACTCACACTTGCAGGTGTCGACACCAAGGGTTTGGAGCGCCCATTGGATGGAGTTGACCTCATCCCCTACCTCAACGGAAAAGTTGCAGGAGAGCCACACAACCAACTATTTTGGCGCAAAGAGGATATGGCAGCGGCACGTAGCGGTGCCTATAAGTTAATCCGCGTCAAAGGTGTCGGAGAGAGACTCTACAACGTTGAGAACAACTATAACGAAGATGATGACCTCCGCGAACAAGAGCCCGAAATCACAGCCAACTTACAAAAGGCACTCAACGAGTGGGAGAAGGGTCTTATCACCCCTATTCTCTGGAACGAGGGTATTTGGAATGATGTTACGCGAGAGATCCACCGTGACCTAATGGAGAATCGCCCCGTATCGTGCTATACTCCAGAACAATTAAAGAAGCAAGAATAGTAGTGATGCGTTAATAATCTCTACCACTGCCCTGCGCGGGCGGCGGCGGAGGGCTCTCCGCGGAGCTATTCTTTGTTGCGATTGTTAATAGATTGATTCTCAATCTGCTATATATTGATAAATGTTCGATTAAAGCTCCGCTTTATCTCTCATTTCCCAATATATAGCTACGTAGGCTTCGCCTACTATTAACAATCGAATACAAGTGTCACTCAAATCAAAAATAGAATATACAGCCATATGTGGTTGTAGTTCAAATTATTAGGTAGTCATCATAAAAAGTTAACGCATCACTAGTAAAGCAAAAAAATAGAAGTAGCTATTTTAGAATCTGTTTAAGTTTTTCTCGCCAAAACTTAAATAGATTCTAATTATCACAAACAACAATATGAACATATATATATACGAAGAGACCACCTCGACGAACGACCTTGCAAAGCAACCCGAATTTAGACATAGCGACGCTATTTGGGCGCACCATCAAAGTGCCGGACGCGGACAACGAGGCAATACGTGGAGTGGCGGAGTTGGTGTAAACATCGCCTTTACGGTTGTTTTAGAGCCACAGGGTGTTGTGGCTTCGGATCAATTTCTCATCTCCCAAATCGCAGCACTAGCACTCCACGAAGCGATGGAAGAGTATGGTATAGGGTCAAAGATAAAGTGGACAAATGACATATATGTCGATGATCGAAAGATGGCAGGTATTCTAATCGAAAACTCACTCCGAGATGGTATGTTAACTCGCTCGGTTGTTGGAATCGGTCTAAACATAAATCAACTAGAGTTCGACCCCTCGCTCCCGAACCCTACTTCAATGACTCGCGTAACAGGCAAAACATTCGATCGAGAAGAGGTCTTGAGAAATATCCACCGTTACTTAATGTTATGGTTCGACAAAATAGCGTCGGGAGATGTTGAGTCAATACGCAAGAGATACTCACAACTCCTCTATAGAAAAGATGAACTCCACACATATCGACTTGCTAGTGGTGAGTTGTTTGATGCAACAATAGAGAGCGTCGCCCCACAAGGAGAGTTAATGCTCCGCGACACAAACAAAAGAACAAAAGGGTATTTATTCCGAGAAGTAGAGTTTGTTATAGCAGGTCGCGACAAATAAATTTTAATTGAGGTGTAAAAAAGATCAAAAAAACTATGGCTGTTATGAAAATAACAACTATCTTTGCGGTAGCGAGAATTCATTAACTAATTATAAAAGAAAAGAAAATGTCAAAAGTTACAGTTGTAGGTGCTGGAGCAGTAGGAGCTACTTGTGCCAACGTTATGGCAGCCCGTGAGGTTGCAAGTGAGGTTGTCTTGATCGATATCAAAGAGGGACTTTCTGAGGGTAAGATGCTCGATATGATGCAGGCTTCTGCTACAATGGGATTCAACACAAAGATGGTTGGTTCTACTAACGACTACACAAAAACAGCTAACTCAGATGTTGTCGTTATCACATCGGGTATTCCACGTAAGCCGGGTATGACTCGCGAGCAGTTGATCGGAACTAACGCAAACATCGTTAAGTCTGTTATTGAGAATGTTGTAAAGTACTCACCAGAGGCTATCATCGTTGTCGTATCTAACCCAATGGACACAATGACATATCTTGCATTGAAGTCTACAGGTATTCCAAAGAATCGTATCATCGGTATGGGTGGTGCTCTCGACTCATCACGTTTCCGCACATACCTATCATTGGCGTCTGGATCTCCAATCTCTGATATCGAGGGTATGGTAATCGGTGGTCACGGTGACACAACAATGATCCCTTTGACATCAAAAGCATCTATCAAGGGTATTCCTGCATCTCAGTTTCTTTCAGCAGAGGAGCTAGCACAGGTTTCTAAAGACACAATGGTTGGTGGAGCTACATTGACTGGTCTTTTGGGTACATCTGCTTGGTATGCACCGGGTGCTGCTTCATCATCTGTTGTTGAGGCTATCATCAACGACCAGAAGAAGATGATCCCTTGCTCTTGCTTCCTTGAGGGAGAGTATGGTCAGAGCGATATCTGTGTAGGAGTTCCTGCTATCATCGGTCGCAACGGTATCGAGAAGATTGTAGAGATCGAGTTGAACGAGGAGGAGAAGGCTGCATTCGTAGCATCTGCTGACGCTGTTCGTTCGGTTAACGACATCCTTACAGCTGAGGGATTGTTGTAATTGAGCCCTCTTCCGAGAGAGTAGATCTCGTGAGGATGATATAAGTAATGTGGTCAGAGATGGTTTTGTTTTACCAACCATTTCTGACCACATTACTATTAAAAGTATCGTTTAAGATAACAAATCTTCTATACTAGCAGTTCGAAAAGATCGGGCTGCTCATTTAGATACTCGTAACGGATACCTTGTGCTTCCATTCTCTCAACGAGGGGTTGGAAGTCACTCGATCTCTGTAGTTCGATACCAATTACAGCTGGTCCATTTTCGCGAGCCGTCTTCTTCTTATATTCGAAGAATGTGATATCATCATTCTCGCCTAACACCTCGCTGAGGAAACTACGTAGCGCTCCTGCACGTTGTGGGAATCGAACGATGAAGTAGTGTTTGAGACCCTCGAATAGGAGTGAACGCTCTTTGATCTCTTCATTACGAGTTATGTCATTATTTCCACCACTCACAATTGATACTACGCGTTTGCCCTTTATCTGTTCAGCATAGATGTTGAGTGCTGCGATGCTAAGTGCACCTGCTGGCTCAACAACGATAGCCTCTCGATTATACATATCGAGAATCGTCGTACAGATCATACCCTCTGGAACAGAGATAATATCATCTAACACTTGACGTCCCACCTCGAAGGTGATATCGCCAACACGTTTTACCGACGCTCCGTCGACGAACTTATCTACATCAGCAAGTGTAATCACCTCGCCTGCGTCGAGTGCACCCTTCATTGAGGGAGCACCTGCCGGCTCAACACCAATAATCTTGGTCTTTGGTGATACCTGCTTGAAATAGCTACCAACGCCAGAGAGCAATCCACCACCTCCAATTGGTACGAACAAGAAGTCTATTGGTTGATCGCTATCTTCGATGATCTCCACACCGACAGTCGCCTGACCCTCGATAATTCGCTCATCGTCGAAAGGGTGAACAAAACACATACCGTGCTCCTTACAATACTCTTTTGCTTGTGCAGCCGAGGCGTCGTAGGTATCACCCGTAAGGATGATCTCCACAGCTCCATTACCGAATGTTCGCACTTGGCGTACCTTCTGTTTTGGCGTTGTCACGGGCATAAAGATTGCCCCTTTGATACCTAGCTTGTTGCACGAAAAGGCAACACCTTGAGCGTGATTTCCTGCACTAGCGCAGACAACACCTCGCTCACGCTCCTCTGAAGTTAGCGATAAGATCTTATTGTAGGCGCCACGTAACTTGTAGGAGCGAACCACTTGAAGATCCTCTCGTTTGAGAAATACGTCGGCGCTATGTTTCGAGCTAAGGAAGTCACTATTCATTAAAGAGGTGTGATTAACACACCCCTTTAATCTCTGACGAGCCTCTATGATATTGTTGAGTGAGGGGAAATAACCCATCTCGTCTCCTTTCGTTTAATTAGTTGTTCTCTGGACGAAGGCTGCGAACAGTCTCGCCAGCACGCCACATCTCAGACTCACGAAGCTCCTTCAACTCAGCCTCCAATCCCTCGCGGTAGTCAGGCTTTGAGTTTGTGTCGATAGAGCGCTGAGCCTCGTTTCCGCAAGCTACCTCAGCATAAAGCTCCTCGAATACAGGCTTCGATGCGTCGCGGAACTTCTTCCACCAATCCAAAGCACCACGCTGTGCAGTTGTAGAGCAGTTAGCATACATCCAGTCCATTCCGTTCTCTGCGATGAGTGGCATCAACGACTGAGTAAGCTCCTCTACAGACTCGTTGAAAGCCTCAGATGGAGAGTGTCCATTCTCGCGAAGTACCTCGTACTGTGCAGCGAAGATACCCTGAATACATCCCATAAGTGTTCCACGCTCACCTGTAAGGTCAGAGTAAACCTCCTTCTTGAATGTAGTCTCGAACAAGTAACCTGAACCGATTGCGATACCCAAAGCTACGACGCGCTCCAAAGCACGACCTGTAGCGTCTTGGAAGATTGCGTATGAAGAGTTCAAACCACGTCCTGCAACGAACATACGACGAAGTGAAGTACCTGATCCCTTAGGTGCAACCAAGATAACATCTACGTCTGCTGGAGGAACGATACCTGTACGCTCCTTGTATGTAACAGCGAAACCGTGTGAGAAGTAGAGAGCCTTACCCGGTGTAAGGTGCTTCTTTACAGTCTCCCAAGCGTCGATCTGACCTGCGTCAGATAGCAAGAACTGGATAGTTGTACCCTTCTCGCAAGCCTCCTCGATCTCGAAGAGAGTCTTTCCGGGAACCCAGCCATCCTCTACAGCCTTGTCCCAAGAGCGACCACCCTTACGCTGACCAACGATTACGTTGATACCATTGTCACGAAGGTTCAATGCCTGACCCGGACCCTGTACACCATATCCGATAACAGCGATTACCTCATCCTTTAGCACCTCTTGTGCCTTTGCCAATGGAAACTCCTCACGAGTCATTACGTTCTCCTCGGTTGTGCCGAAAATCATCTTTGCCATAATTCTTTCTATTAAATTTAATGTTGAAAATATTTTCTTATTTTGTTGTTTTTCTATTTTTATGAGATGGGGGAGTTTACCTTACGATAAACTCAGCCAATATATCTCTTTCGCGTTCGGGGGTGAGTTGGTGTTTGCCATACTCCTCCGATGTTTGAATGTGAGCTTTGATAACGTCGATCTTCTTTTCGATCTGTTTCGCTACATTTTCAACGCGGCTAACATCTCCCGACACTTCGATAATAAATCGGTGAATACCTTCAATCGACGAACGCTCAGTCTTTAGGGTCTCGATGTTCATATGTCGAGATGTAAAGACTGTTGTGATGAGACCCAACACTCCTGCGTGGTTCTCCGAAAATAGTGTTAATGTATACTTTGCCATATCTTTATCCTCCTATCTCTTCTGTTCGTTGATTCGACCTTTGCAACCTGCACATTTGCTGTGTGGTTCAGTACCATCGGTCAACATTATATCGGTGAGCGACTTGCCCGGAGCAACCATCGGAAGAACATTGTCGTTACACTTAACCTTAACCTCCAACAGATATGATCCCTCGCTATTTTTCATCTTTGCAACGGCATCTGCAAGCTCCTCGCGACTCTCGCAGAATCCATAACCAACACCATTTGCCTCTGCGATAAGTCCGAAGTTAGGATTCATCATTGGGGTAAATGAGTAACGTTGGTTGAAGAACAACTGCTGCCATTGGCGAACCATTCCGAGGTAGTTGTTGTTGAGAAGAACGATCTTCACATCAACTCTCTCCTGCATAATTGTCGCAAGCTCTTGAATATTCATCTGTATTCCTCCGTCGCCAACGAACAAGACAACATCTCTTTCGGGAGCTCCGATCTTCGCCCCAATAGCAGCAGGCAGACCAAATCCCATTGTTCCCAAACCACCCGAAGTGATGAGAGAGCGTGGAGTCTTGAAATTTGTGTAGCGCGCAGCAACCATTTGGTGTTGCCCCACATCGGTAACTGTGATGTTCGATCCATCATATTGGTTGTCGACAGCTTGAACAACTTGGTGAAGATGAATGTCATCCCAACCATCATTGTTGATACTCTCCACAACTACTTCACGCTCTTCGCGGTTGTAGGCTAGAAGTTTCTCTATCCACTCCGTGTGCTCTCCCTCGTCGATTAACGAAGTGAGACTCTCGAGGACAGACTTTGCGTCGCCAACGATACCAACATCTGCTGTGATAACTTTGTCGATCTCAGCTGGGTCTATATCTATGTGGATGATCTTTGCGTTTGAGGCGAAAGTTTCGGTGTTACAAGTCACGCGATCGTCGAATCGCATACCTATAGCAACAATCAAGTCGCACTCTTGGTTTGTTATGTTTGGACCATAGTTGCCGTGCATACCGATCATTCCAACATATTGTGGATCGCTACACTCCAACGACGAAAGTCCCAACAATGTTGATGCAGCAGGCATACCACTCTTTCGCAAGAATGATTTGAACTGCTCCTCCGCACCCGACAATGTGATACCCTGACCAAACAAAATCAAAGGTCGTTTCGCTTTAGCTATCAACTTAGCAGCCTTTGCGATCTTCACAGAGTCGGCAACAGGATTGGGATTATAACTTCGTATTGGTTTACAGGGGACAAATCCATCCCACTCAACCAATCCGTTCTGTGCATCTTTTGTGATGTCGATCAAGACAGGACCGGGACGACCACTCTGCGCGATATATAGAGCCTTTGCAATAGCTGGGGCAATATCCTCCGCTCTGCGAACCAATATATTCCACTTTGTGATCGGATGTGTCACACCGACAATGTTGATCTCTTGGAATGAGTCAACACCCAAAATAGTAGATGGAACTTGCCCCGTAATAACAACAACAGGTGTTGAGTCCAACATAGCATCCGCAATACCCGTCACAGTATTTGTAGCACCCGGACCCGAAGTAACAAAACAGACACCCACACGCCCCGTAGCACGTGCATACCCTTGCGCTGCGTGAACTGCCGCCTGCTCGTGACGAACCAAGATGTGACGAATATCATCAGCGTAGTCATACAGAGCATCGTATAGGGGCATAATCTGACCACCGGGGTAGCCGAAAACTGTGTTAACACCACTCTCAACCAATGAGTTGAGGAGTACTCTTGTTCCTGTTATTTTATTGTCTGCCATACTATTACTCCTTTATGATACGTATCGCACCCAAATCGGCTGACGATACATTTTGTGCATAGAACTGTAATGATTTAGGTACGTTGCGATCGCGATTTACAGGTTTGAACTTACCATTCAAAGCTGTCATACGACGCTCAATCTCCTCGTCGCTAACCAATAGATCCATCGTACGATTTGGAATGTCGATCAAGATCTTATCGTCATCCTCGACAATAGCGATAGCACCTCCCGACGCAGCCTCTGGTGAGACGTGACCAATCGACAATCCCGATGTACCACCGGAGAAACGACCATCGGTAATCAAGGCGCAAGCCTTACCCAAGTGCATAGATTTAAGGTAAGAGGTTGGGTAGAGCATCTCCTGCATACCCGGACCACCCTTAGGACCTTCGTAACGGATAACAACCACGTCACCTGCGGCAACTTTACCACCCAAAATTCCAGCCATAGCATCCTCTTGAGACTCAAATACGCGTGCTGTACCCTCAAAGCGCAAGATCGACTCATCGACACCGGCGGTCTTAACGATACAACCATCCTTTGCAATGTTACCAAACAAGACAGCGAGTCCACCATCTTGGCTATACGCGCTCTCTACGGTGCGGATAGCACCCTTCTCGCGGTCGAGATCCAACTCCTTGTAGAATGAATCCTGTGACCCCAACACCAAGTTGAACTTTCCGGCAGGGGCGCTCTTAAACCACGCTTCGGTCTCAGAGTTTGAGTAGTCGCAATATTTTGCGAATATCTCTGCAAATGTAGCACCTGTAACATTATGTGTAGAGCCATCGAACTTACCTACTTTATATAGCTCGTTCAAGATCGCCACAACTCCACCTGCACGGTGAATATCCTCAATATGATAGTGAATAGATGGGGCAACCTTACAGACAACAGGAGTTGTACGTGAGATTGAATCCACATCACTCATTGTAAACTTCACACCCGCCTCCGAAGCAATCGCCAAGAGGTGAAGCACTGTATTCGAAGAGCCTCCCATTGCGATGTCGAGAGTCATTGCGTTACGGAACGCAGTCTCGGTTGCGATGTTACGAGGGAGGACGCTATCATCACCCTCGAAGTAGTAGGCGTTAGCCATCTCGACGATACGTTTTGCTGCCATCTCGAACAACACCTTACGGTTGCTATGTGTCGCAACGACAGTACCATTACCCGTAAGAGCCATACCCAAAGCCTCCGCCAAACAGTTCATAGAGTTTGCTGTAAACATACCTGAGCAAGATCCACACGTAGGGCACGCTGAGCGCTCGATTCTCTCGATCTCCTCGTCGCTCTTTGCGGCGTCGGCACTCTCGATCATTGCATCGATCAAGTCAAGTTTACGATCTCCGTCGCGACCAGCCTCCATAGGACCTCCCGAGACAAAGATTGTTGGTATGTTAAGACGCATTGTAGCCATCATCATACCGGGTGTTATCTTATCACAGTTAGAGATACATACTAGTGCATCGAGGCAGTGGGCGTTTGCCATATACTCCACCGAGTCAGCAATGATATCACGTGAAGGCAGAGAATACAACATACCACTATGACCCATAGCGATACCATCGTCGATTGCGATGGTGTTGAACTCGCAGGCGAAACACCCCTGCTCCTCAATTAGTGACTTGACATACTGTCCGATTTCGTGAAGGTGTGTATGACCCGGTACGGTCTGTGTGAAAGAGTTCACCACACCGATGATTGGTTTTCCGAAATGCTCCTCGCGCATTCCATTGGCACGCCACAAGCTACGCGATCCCGCCATTAGGCGACCCGATACTGACGTATTACTTCTAAGTCTATTTTTCATTTTTTTATATTCTCTATTGCAGCCTCTATCTCAAAAGGGGTATACCTGCGATATATAACGTGCAAAACTATTGAAGTTTCGTGATATAACCAAATATTAAGCAATAAATTCGACAAAAAAGGCGAGTAAAGAGTGCTTTTTTGCTCTTTACTCGCCTATAATATGGTTTAAATTTACTATTCTCGTATCTGACCGTTACCCGTAATTACATATTTATAGGTAGTAAGTTCGGGTAGAGCCATTGGTCCTCTAGCGTGAAGTTTCTGTGTCGAGATACCTATCTCCGCTCCGAAACCAAACTGTCCTCCATCGGTAAATGCTGTCGACACATTGTGGTAGACACACGACGCGTCGATGCTTCTGATGAATCGCTGAGCTGCTCCGAGATCCTCCGTGACGATAGATTCGCTATGGCGAGATGTGTAGCGTGTAATGTGATCTACAGCGTCGGCGAATGAGTCAACAGTTTTGATAGCCATCTTGTAATCCATAAACTCTGTTCCGAAGCTCTCCTCCGTTGCTGGTTGTAGTAGCTCCGTGGGGTACTCCTCAACGAGGGCTGAGTAGCTTCGAGGGTCGGCATAGATAATTACATTCTTCTTAGCCAAATCCTCACAAATAATTGGCAGATTCTTCAACATCCCAGCACTTACAACGACACAATCGAGTGCGTTACAAACACTTACGCGACGAGTCTTGGCATTAGTAACAATAGCCTTAGCCTTAGCAACGTCGGCGTGTTTGTGAACAAACGTGTGGCATATTCCAGCTCCAGTCTCGATAACAGGAATCGAGGCGTTGTGGCGAACATAGTTGATGAGTGCGGAGCTACCGCGAGGAATCAACAAATCAACATATCCCTCAGCAGCTAGGAGTTGTGCTGTAGCTTCACGGTCGGCAGGCAGAAGTGTAACAACTCTCTCGTCGATACCGTTGTTGCGCAACACCTCGCGGATGATCTCAACAATTATGGAGTTGGAGTGGTGTGCATCGCTACCACCCTTCAACACGCAGGTGTTACCGGTCTTGAAACAAAGAGCAAAGACGTCGAAACTCACATTTGGGCGTGCCTCGTAGATTACACCAATCACACCAAATGGAACACGGATCTTCCTGATCTCCATCCCGTTAGGTCGTACCGCGTGACTCATCTCCTCACCGACGGGGGATTTGAGCGTTGCCACCGATCGCATATCATTAGCAATACCCTCGATTCTCTCTTTGGTAAGCAACAATCTGTCGTAGAGTGGGTTCGACCTCTCCATCTTTGCTAGATCCAGAGCATTTGCCTCCAAGATCCTATCGCAATTTTCCTCCGCTGCGTCGGCAACTTTTTGCAGGATAGCATCTAGCAGATCCTGCTCAATCAACCCTAGTGTGCGTGACGACTCTAGAGCACCCTCAAAAACTGGTTTCAAATCCATCTTTATTCTCTATTAAATTCTACTCTAAGTATAGATAATCGTAGTGTACAATCGCCTTGTGTCCCTTTTCGCCTGCAATCTTGCGGGCTCTATCGCTTGAGGCGCTCACACGTCCAACTCCAATGTTCTCTCCGCTAGGAGCTATTATCTTTACGATATCATCCTTCTCGAAATGACCCACAACTTGAACGACTCCAATCGGAAGGAGGCTCTTTGCCTCGGGCTTCAACATCGCTTCATATGCCCCCTCGTTGATGTGGAGTTCACCCTTGGCGAATCCGTCGCTGTGGGCAATCCACTTCTTGATGTCGGATATCTCCTTTTCGGATGGGGTGAAACGGGTACAGACAACATCTTTACCCTCCAAAATCAAATCGCAGAGGATGTTGTCGCGCTTACCGTTCGCAATCACAACCTCTACACCTTCGTCGGCAACTTTGCAGGCGATACGACACTTCGTGAGCATTCCACCTCGTCCAAATTGCGACTTTGTTGTAGATATGTATTGGCTCAAATCACTAACGCTACCACTTACGGTTCGAATAACCTCCGACTCAGGGTCTTTGGGGTCTCCACTATATATACCGTCGATATTACTTAGGATAAATAGTGCGTCAGCACCCATCATCGTTGCAACCATTCCCGATAGCTCATCGTTGTCGGTAAACATCAACTCTGTAACAGAGATTGTGTCATTTTCGTTGATGATCGGCACTACACCATTCTCCAACATAACCCCCATACAGTTACGCTGATTGAGGTAGTGTCGGCGTGTCGACAGAGACTCCTTGGTCGTCAACACCTGTCCACAGACAATATCATACTTTCCGAAGAGGTCGTAGTAGCGATTTATGAGTTTCGCCTGACCTACAGCAGAGAAGAGTTGTCGCGCAGCCACTGAGTCGAGTCGTTTGACCTTGGGTGTGATCTGGCTACGTCCCGACGCAACAGCACCCGACGACACCATAATAACCTCCACTCCTGCTCGATATAACCTTGCAACCTGATCTGTCAGAGCTGCAATGCGATCCATATCGAGAGTTCCATCGCTCGATGTGAGGACGTTACTTCCGATCTTTACAACAACTCTCTTGTATCTATTTGTGTAACCCATCTATCTGCTAGACTTTAATCCGCTAATTACCGCCTCTACAAATTTAGCCTCAGCCATTGCGTCGAGACCCTTTTGTGTGATACCACCCTTTGTCGTCACCTTGTCGATTTCGGGCTGTGGCATTGTGCCGTTTGTCTCCAGCATCATCAATGCGCCACGAACAGTCTGCAACACAATGTCGCGAGCAACAGACTCCTCGATACCCATCTCGACACCACCTTGAATCGAAGCGTCGATATATTTATATGCAAAGGCGATTCCACACGATGATAGTGATGTAAGAGGTGTCATCTGCGACTCATCAACAAGGAAACTGCGTCCCACAGCGTCGAAGATCGAGAGAACCTTTTGATCCTCCGCCTCGCTTGTGTTGTGGCGGCAGATGAAACTCACGCTCTGTGAGATTGCGATTGCTGTGTTGGGTATAATTCTGTAGAGTCCTATAGAGCCCTTGTTTGCGCTGTCCAACATTGTCTCCAACTGCTCGAACGTAATTCCCGCAGCAATAGATACCAACGCCTGTTTTTCACGGTCAAGTGCCGGCGCGATCTCACCCAACACCTCCTCCATCATCCACGGCTTCACCGCAACGATTACGAGGTCAGCCCCCACGACACACTTTGCGTTGTCATCTTCGATTTGAATCTTATCCAAAAAGCCCTCGAAGAGTTCGTGACACTTCGGCTCTAGGTGTGATATTACAACATTTGATGCCTCCACGACCCCTGCACGGATTGCTCCCGCAGCGGTTGCACCACCCATATTTCCTCCTCCAATAACTACTACTTTCATCTTTTTATGTATATTATATTTCTCTCTTCATATTTTTGTCTACCCATTGTGTCAACTCCACAAACTCTGCCACCGATAGTTTCTCGGCTCTGTTGGTAAAGAATGGGTGTTCCGCACCTCCGAAATCTCCGAATACAGACTTCAACGCATTGCGTATCATCTTGCGGCGCTGACCAAATGCCGCCTTCACAACCTTTATAAATAACTTCTCATCGCACTCTAACTCTGTCGTGTTGTTGCGTTTCATTCGTATAACGGCACTCTTCACCTTTGGTGGCGGATTGAATACCGTCTCATTCACCGTGAAGAGATACTCAATATCATACCACGCCTGCATCAAAACACTCAATATACCATACTCCTTCGACCCGGGAGGTTCTGCCATTCTAACGGCAACCTCCTTTTGGATCATCCCCACACACTCAGGGATGAGGTCGCGATTTTCGACCACCTTAAAGAATATCTGTGACGATATATTATATGGGTAGTTACCAATTACGCTCACTCCGTTGGGGAATCTCTCGCGGATATTCATCTTCAAGAAATCTCCGGCAATGAGCCTTGGGATAAACTCTGGGTAGTGTTTTTCGAGATACTCGACACTCTCTTTGTCGATCTCGGCACCCCACACCTCAATATCATCTCTCTTCAAAAGAAATTGGGTGAGGACTCCCATTCCACACCCTACCTCCAACGCCACGATGGGCGCTCCGGCAACTCCCCCTGAGAGGGATTCACTAATTTTGTTTGCTATGTTCAGATCCGTGAGGAAGTGTTGTCCTAGAGACTTCTTCGCTCTTACGGTGTTGTTGCTATTCAATATATTATATGTATTTAATTTATTAATTTAATTACCCTGTTCGCAGAGGAATTTTACACGTATTAGACGTATCTCCTCCTCGGAGTACTCTCCGCCCAACTCCTCAATTGCGGCATCGAGGGAGTCACTCTCTGCATCCTCCTTAAAGTATAGGTATATATCCTCAACCTTCTCCTCGTCCATATATCTCGACACGAAGTATGAGATGTCGAGTCGCGTTCCCGAGTTTACGATCGCTTCGATCTCTGTCATAAGCTCTCCGAAGTCGAGATTTTTGGCGCGTGCAATATCCTCGAAGTCCATCTTCCTGTCGATTGATTGGATGATGAATATCTTGTTTCCCGAACGGTTTGCAACCGACTTAACGATCATATCTTGCGCTCGTTCTATCCCCTTCTCCTCGACATATGCCTTAATAACTTTGAGGAACTCCGCTCCATATCGCTTCGCCTTGCCAGCTCCGACACCCGTGATATTCTGCAACTCCTTCTCTGTAACGGGGTATTGGATCGCCATATCCTCCAGCGACGGATCTTGGAAGATAACAAACGATGGGAGATTCTCTCTCTTTGCCACCTTCTTACAGAGCGACTTTAGGATTTTGAATAGCTCCTCATCCGCCACTCCGCCACCGCGCGCTGTTGCCGGTGCAGCCTCACTCTCGCGATCCATCTTCTCATAATCGTGGTCCATCGCTATGCGAACACTCTTAGGATTGGCGATAAACTTGTCACCATTTGCATTTACATTTATCAACCCGTAGTTCTCTATATTCTTGTCGATGAGACCCATTATAAGTGCTTGACGCATCACAGCACCCCAATATTTGGAGTTCTGTTCAGATCCCACACCGAATGATTCGTGTTCGTTGTGTCCATAGCTCTTGATGAGAGCCGTAGTCTTTCCAACCAATACATTGATGAGATAATCGACCTTGAACTTATCACCCAACCTCTTCAACACTTCGAGAGCCAGCTTCATATCGCGTCCAACCTCAACCCTCTGAGGTGGGTTCATACAGTTGTCGCAATTGCCACAATTCTCCTCTGTATATTTCTCTCCGAAGTAGTGTAGCAGCGAGGTGCGGCGACACATAGAGCTCTCGGCATATGATACAGTCTCCAAAAGGAGCAACCTACCAATCTCCTGTTCGGCAATTGGTTTACCCTGCATAAATTTCTCTAGCTTCTGTATATCCTTGTAGCTATAGAAGGTGAGGCAATACCCTTCGCCTCCATCACGACCAGCACGACCAGTCTCCTGATAATATCCCTCAAGAGACTTTGGTATGTCGTAGTGGATAACATATCTTACATCTGGTTTGTCGATACCCATTCCAAACGCAATCGTCGCAACGATAACGTCGACTCTCTCCATCAAGAAGTCATCTTGGTTCTCCACTCGCGTCTGTGCATCCATACCAGCGTGGTATGCCTTTGCGCGTATGCCATTTGCGATGAGGAGCTCTGTTAGCTCCTCAACCTTTTTACGGCTGAGACAATATATAATACCACACTTACCCTCGCGAGCCTTTATGAAACGAATAATCTCGTGATCGACATTATGTTTTGGTCTCATCTCGTAGTAGAGGTTGGGGCGGTTGAATGACGAACGGTAGACTGATGTTTCGGTCATACCGAGGTTCTTCTGTATATCCATCTGCACCTTTGGTGTCGCAGTCGCAGTGAGTGCAATGAGGGGTGCGTGCCCGATGTCATTTATGATTGGACGTATACGGCGATACTCAGGGCGAAAGTCGTGACCCCACTCCGAGATACAGTGCGCTTCATCAATTGCGTAGAACGACACCTTGATCTTGCGAAGGAAAGCAATGTTATCCTCCTTGGTAAGTGATTCGGGCGCAAAGTAGAGAAGTTTGGTCTTTCCTGCCAACACATCGTTGCGCACCTGCTGCACGGCACTCTTATTGAGTGACGAGTTGAGGAAGTGAGCCACCCCCGACTCTTCGGAGAAGGTCCGCATAGCATCGACCTGATTTTTCATCAGGGCAATTAGTGGAGAGATGACAATAGCCACTCCATCCATCATCAACGCCGGGAGTTGATAACATAGAGATTTACCTCCACCCGTCGGCATCAACACAAATGTGTCGTTGCCCTCTAAGACGTTGCGTATCACCGCCTCTTGGTTACCCTTGAAGGCGGAAAATCCGAAATATTCCTTTAACTTTTGCTGCAATAATGCTGTGTCACTTTTACTCATAACTTCCAAAAAAACTGCTTTTATGCAATTCCCTCAGTAAAGATATAGTTTTTTTTGGAAAAAATCATAACTTTGTAAAAAATTTTTCACTCAAATGAGACTTTACACTAGCGAATTAGTTAAGAAATACAAGTCACGTACCGTCGTTAACCACGTCACAATCGACGTGAAACAGGGCGAAATCGTGGGTTTGCTTGGACCAAACGGTGCTGGAAAGACCACTTCGTTCTATATGATCGTGGGACTTATAAAACCTAATGAGGGAGATATATTCCTTGAGGATGACAACGGTAACTCTACAAAACTCACAAATCTGCCCGTCTACAAACGTGCACAGCTGGGAGTGGGTTACTTGGCACAAGAGGCGTCGGTGTTTCGTCAACTTAGTGTCGAGGATAATATTCGTGCCGTGTTGGAGATGACGAACTTCTCCAAGGAGTATCAGAAGGAGCGACTGGAGGCTTTGATAGAGGAGTTTCGACTTCAGAAAGTGCGCAAAAGTTTAGGTATTCAACTCTCGGGAGGAGAGCGTCGACGTACCGAAATTGCACGTGCCGTGGCGATAAACCCAGCCTTTATTCTTCTAGATGAGCCATTTGCGGGTGTCGACCCTATCGCCGTGGAGGATATACAGAGTATTGTCGCTACGTTGAAGAGTAAAAATATTGGAGTTATCATTACCGACCACAATGTAGATGAGACGTTGGCCATCACCGATCGTACATATCTACTATTCGAGGGTAAGATCCTAAAGACAGGTTCTGCCGAAGATCTTGCCGCTGACGAGATGGTGCGACGAGTATATCTGGGTAAAAACTTTGAGTTGCGTCGCTCTCCTCAATTCGAGAAGGCGCGAGCTGAAGCCGAGACTACTCGACAGGCGTTGGTGAATGACACAACAGAGAAGTAAGAATATCTAAATTAAAATATGGAAATATGTTTATCATCGGGGAGTGTCGACGGAGTCCTCACCCCCCCCTGCTCTAAAAGTTACGCGCAACGAGCCCTAGCTGTAGCACTTCTGGCTGAGGGCGAGACAATTTTGCGAGGTGTCGACTTCTGTGACGACACACTCTCGGCAATGAAGTGTATCGAGACTCTCGGTGCTGAGGTTGAACCACTCGACCCTACGACACTACGTGTTATCGGGGGATTGAATCCTGCGGGCGACCTTCTCTCGATAGGCGAGTCGGGTCTCTCGACACGTCTATTTACCCCTCTTGCATCGCTGCTCGATCGTGAGATCACAATTACTGGTCACGGATCTATCTTGAAGCGTCCAATGACAATGATGATTGAGCCGTTGCGCTCGCTCGGGGTAAAGGTAAAGGATTCGAAAGGACACCTACCTTTCATCGTCAAAGGTCCTATTAAGGGTGGTGAGGTGACGGTTGATGGATCTGTGTCATCACAATTTATTACGGGACTACTAATATCACTACCTCTCGCCGACGAGGATACAACACTAAAGGTTACAAAGGCGGTCTCAACACCATATCTCGATATGACGATCGAGACGGCACGTCAATTTGGGGTCGACATAGCACATCGCGACTATCAAGAGTTCTTCATCGAAGGACGCCAAAAATATAGGGCTACAGATTTCACAATTGAGGGAGATTGGAGTGCTGCCTCTGCGCTTTTGGTTGCAGGCGCAATTGCGGGATCTATCAAGTTGAATAATGTGTCGATGCTCTCGAAACAGGCTGACACAGCTATCTGTACTGCATTGGTACGTGCTGGTGCAGAGTTAATTAACGAAGAGAATGCTATTACGGTTCACAAACGTGAGTTGAAGGGATTTACCTTCGATGCAACACAGTGTCCCGATCTATTCCCGGCTCTTGTGGCTCTCGCGGCAGCAGCTGAGGGTGAGAGTGTGTTGACTGGTACGTCGCGTTTGATTCATAAGGAGAGTAACCGTGCCGAGGCACTTCGCAATGAGTATGCGAAGGTTGGTATCGAGGTGATATTGGAGGGTGATAACATTATGCGCGTTAGGGGTGGCGAGATTCACTCAACAACGGTCGATAGTCACAATGACCATCGTATCGCAATGTCGATGGCGATATCGGCTCTTCGTGGTAAGGGTGAGATGAGGATTCAAGGAGCTGAGTGTGTAGCCAAGAGTTATCCACTATTCTTCGAAGATATCATCTCTATAATTAAAAAATAAACAACTACTATATAATATAACGTATGAATAGTTTTGGTCGTATTTTCCGCGTCACTATCTGGGGAGAGTCTCACGGTGTTGGTATTGGAGTCTCTATAGATGGAGTAAAGCCGGGGTTAGAGCTCTCGCTAGACCATTTTACGACAGATTTGGATCGTCGTCGAAGTGGCGCTAAGGGGACAACTCCTCGAAAGGAGAGCGACACACCACGTATCGTTTCGGGTCTCTTTAATGGATATGCTACGGGAGCTCCTATGACGATCGTTTTTGAGAATGAGAATACTATCTCAAAAGATTATAAGAACTTGACAACTCACTTCCGCCCATCTCACGCCGATCGTGTCGCTGAGGTGAAGTATGGAGGTTATCAAGATTATCGTGGAGGTGGTCACTTCTCGGGACGTATCACGTTGCCGCTAGTTGCCGCAGGTGTCGTTGCGAAGAGATTACTCGGTGACGAGGTTCGGGTGTCGAGTGAGATCGTCGAGATTGCAGGGGAGCGTGACTCTTCGAAATTTGGCGATATTGTTGAGCGTGCTGTGAAGTCGTTGGACTCTGTGGGAGGAGTTATTGAGTGTCGAGTGAATGGTATCCCAGCCGGTGTTGGCGAACCATTTTTCGACTCGGTGGAGAGCGTTATGTCACACCTACTATTCTCTATTCCTGCGGTTAAGGGTGTTGAGTTTGGTGCTGGATTTGAGGCTGCGCGCAAGATGGGATCTGAAAACAATGACCCTATAATCGACGCTACGGGAACTACCGCTAGCAACAATGAAGGTGGAATAAATGGTGGTATCACAAACTCAAATGAGATAGTTGTTAGGGTTGCGATCAAACCTACGGCAAGCATATCAAGCAAACAGATGACCTATAACACTGAGAGTGATAAGGTCGAAGAGTTAGTTATACACGGACGTCACGACGCTTGTATTGCACTACGTGCTGGGGTTGTTGTTGAGGCGGCGGTGGCTATTGCGCTGGCGGATTTAATGCTCTGCAAACAGTAGATGACACGTCGGGAGTTCTATAAAAATATATGTCGCCTCGCAGAGCCTATTTATGGTTCTCGCGAGGCGTCTCAAATTGGGTGGATGATTGCTCAGGAGCTACTTGGATGGAGTCGAATGGAGTTGTTGCTATCCCCCGATGTAGAGTGTGGAGTGACGGATGTTGAGGCTCAGCGCATATTGACGGATGTTGAGGCGGGACGCCCCGTGCAGTATATAATTGGAGAGGCTGATTTTTGTGACCTACGACTTAGAGTTCGCGAAGTGGTGTTGATACCTCGACCTGAGAGTGAGGAGCTTATTCGTTGGGTTGTAAGTGAGGCTGTGGGGAGTGGTAAGATTCTTGATGTTGGGACAGGGAGTGGCGCGTTGGCAATAGCGTTGAGTGTGGCGCTACCGAACTACTCTGTGACGGCACTCGAGGTGTCGGAGGAGGCGATTGCAATTGCCTCTGAGAATATCGAGAGGTTAGCACCAAAGGTGAAGATATTAAGGGGTGATGCGCTGCAAGGTGTTGAGAACTACACATCTCAGAGCTACGACATCATAGTCTCGAACCCACCATATATTCCTCAGCGAGAGCAGAGCGATATGCGAATAAATGTGACGAAATATGAGCCACATTTGGCTCTATTTGTACCCGATGATGATCCGTTGCTGTTTTATAGAAAAATAGCGCAGTCGGCACAGAGACTCCTAACTCAGTCGGGGGCTCTGTATTTCGAAATCCACGAGAACTTCGCTACACAAACAAAGGAGATGCTCCACGGTGAGGGCTTTCAAAATGTTGTTATACGTCTAGATATCAACGATAAAGCTAGAATGATATGTGCGCAAAGAGAGTAAGAGACCCATATGCACCACCGCAGCCCAAGAGCCCCGAGAAAGCTCTCAGCTCATTGATGGCTCTATGTGCAAAGGCAGAGAAGTCGTCGGGCGATGCAAGGCGTCTAATGACGAGGTGGGGAGTAGATACTACGTCGCAAGATTCAGTGTTGGCACAGTTGCAACGAGATAGATTTATAGATGATGATAGATTTGCTTCGTTGTTTATTCGTGAAAAGACGCGACTCAACGGATGGGGAGTCTACAAAATCCGAGCTGAGCTCCAGCGCAAAGGCATTTCGAGAGATATTATCGACGAGAAGTTGTCGGAGTTGGATCGAGACTCTATGGGTGATAGGTTAGCTGAATTGGTCGCAAAACGTGTCAAATCAGTAAAATATAACTCTATACCACAACTTCGTGATAAGTTAATACGTTATGGAGCATCACTAGGCTACGATTTTCAAACTGTAAGCGATTGTGTGCGAGAGGCGATTGCGCACCTTGCGACAGAAGAAGAGGAGGAGGTGTTTTAGCTGATATTTGAGAAATTTTTACTATTTTTGCAGACCAAAGAATAACAAAAAACAACAATGGCACTTTTTATATCAACTACAACAAATATGGAGATTCCTGCCGATAGCCTCAACAAGCTACGTGCACTCGATCTTGTTGATACGTTAAAGGAGCTACAACATTCCGACCTAAAGAGTCTACTCACTATATTTAGCGGAGAGATAACCCATTTTGTGGCAAACATAGCCCTTGCAATACTTATATATTATGTGGGTAAGTGGATCTTGGAGCGAATAATTAACATTGTCGATTTGACCTTTGACAAACGTAGGGTTGAGGTGTCGGTTCGCTCGTTTATTCGTAGCTTGATAAAGACACTTTATTATGTTGTTCTTCTTATAATTATCGTACGACTATTGGGTATTGATACCACTTCGTTGGTTGCGCTTTTGGCGTCGGCTGGTTTGGCTGTCGGTATGGCGCTCAGTGGAACGTTGCAGAACTTTGCTGGAGGGGTGATGGTGCTGTTTCTCAAACCATATAAGGTGGGAGATTATATCACGTCTCAAGGGGAGTCGGGTATCGTAAAGGAGATAATGTTGTTTACGACAGTTCTCGAAACATATGATCGTCACACAATATTTGTCCCCAATAGTGCAATATCGTCATCGATAATCGACAACGCTACATTCGCTGATACGCGTCGTGTGGAGTGGAAATTCGGTATCTCGTATGGAGATTCTGTTGAGGAGGCTCGCAAAGTCATCCTTGAAATAATGGGTGATGACAAACGAATTTTGAACGACAACCCCAAAAGAGCCTCTCAAGTGAGCCTTGAGGGTTTGGGTGATAGTTCTGTTAACCTCTTTGTGAGAGGGTGGGTCAAGACGGAGGATTATTGGGATGTTCTGTTCGACATCTATGAGCAGATCTACGAAACTCTGCCAAAGAGAGGTGTTCGATTCCCATTCCCTCAGATGGATATACACATAAAAAAACAATTAACACAAACATAAAAAATTATGAAATTAAACGAAATTTTGGCGATCTCAGGACAACCGGGTCTATATCGTTATGTTGCACAGTCGGCTCGTGGCGTAATCGTAGAGTCTCTAATGACAGGTAAGCGTACGAATGTTGCTGGACACGCTCACGTAAGTGCCCTCAGCGAGATATCAATGTTTACGGATGGTGATGATATCTCTCTCTGCGAGGTGTTTACGCGTCTATATGCACACACCGATGGTAAGGCGGCAATTAGCCACAAGGAGTCTGCAAATAAGATTCAAGTTGCTTTCGAGGAGTTCTTCCCGGAGTATGACCACGATCGTGTTCACGTATCGGATATGAAGAAGTGTTTTGCGTGGTTTAATGCTCTCCTTGCTGCTGGAGCTACGGAGTTCGTCATCCCAACAAACGAGAACACTCAAGAGACAGCAGCTGAGTAGAGGATGAAGATAGGCGATATTGACCTAGGGCACGAACCGCTATTTTTGGCTCCTATGGAGGATGTCACAGACCCTTCGTTTCGATATATGTGCAAGGGGTTCGGGGCTGATGTGGTCTATACGGAGTTTATTTCGAGTGATGGACTTATTCGTGACGCGTGGAAGTCGCGTGCCAAACTCAACATTGATGAGGGTGAACGTCCTGTAGGTATTCAGATCTACGGACACCTCATCGAACCAATGGTGGAGGCGGCGCGTATTGCCGAGACGGCAAACCCCGACATTATAGATATCAACTTCGGCTGCCCCGTGAAGAAGATCGCTGGGCGCGGAGCTGGGTCGGGTATGATGCGAGACGTGCCGTTGATGGTTGAGATGACACGTCAGATTGTAGAGGCTGTCAAGACTCCTGTAACTGTTAAGACCCGCCTTGGATGGGATGAGGAGAGCAAGAATATCGAGGAGATTGCTATGCGTCTACAAGATGTCGGTATCGCAGCTCTGACTATTCACGGTCGTACTCGCGCCCAGATGTATAAGGGGGAGGCTGACTGGTGTTTGATTGGTGCGGTAAAGAATAATCCGTTGATAAATATTCCCATTATTGGTAATGGCGATATTGCATCGGGAGAGTGTGCTCGCAATATGTTTGATCGTTATGGGGTTGATGGGGTGATGATAGGACGTGCAACATATGGTCGTCCTTGGATCTTCCGCGAGGTACGCCACTTCCTCCAAACAGGGGAAGCACTACCACAACCCTCTGTCTTGGAGCGAGTTGACATTGCTCAACGACACCTACAACGATCTCTCGAAGTGAAGGGTGAGAGAGTTGGTATCTTGGAGATGCGACGTCACCTATCCAACTACTTCAAGGGGTTGCCCAACTTCAAGGAGACACGTCTCAAACTCGTTACTCAGAATGACCCCGATGAGCTAAAGGCAACAATCGCATCTATAGCACAGAGGTGGGGTGACTACGATTTGAGTTGTGCCATTCCCGCTCCTCTATCACACGAAGTGTAAGAAATTCTTGGTATGAGGTTGGCTAACAAGTATGAGTTTGGGGCTTCGAAAAGCCTCTCAACATCGTCTTGTTAGCCAACCTCAACCTCTGTTTAGCACGGCTGTGTCACACTACAGTTGAGGACCTCCGCAACATCAAGCCCTAACGCCATCGCAACTCCCTCTCCATAGGCTGGGTCGGCTTGATAGCAGTTATAGATGTGGCGATATTTTATCATCATCTCCGAATCGCCCATCGCGCGAGCTGTGTTCTCAAAGAGTACCTTCTGCTGCTCGGGACTCATAAGTCGGAAGAGATCTCCCGGCTGTGAGTAGTAATCTGAATCATACTCTCGCTCGTTGTAGTTGTATGCATCGCCGTTGAGTTTTAGAGGTGGCTCTTTTGTCTCGGGGGAGTCGCTCCACTCTCCATAACTATTGGGTTCATACCCTATTGTCGAACCATAGTTGCCGTCGATGCGCATCTGTCCATCACGATGGTAAGAGTGACGTGGACAGCGAGGTTTGTTGACCGGTATATCCATATGGTTCACACCTAGTCGGTAACGTTGTGTGTCGCCGTAGGAGAAGAGTCGCCCCTGTAGCATCTTGTCGGGCGAGAATCCAATACCATTCACAATGTTCATCGGATTGAATGCCGACTGCTCAACCTCCGCAAAGTAGTTTTCGGGGTTACGATTGAGCTCCAATATTCCTACCTCCATTAATGGGAACTCCTTTTGAGACCACACTTTCGTCAAGTCGAATGGGTTTATTCGATAGGTGTTAGCCTCCTCTTCGCTCATAATCTGGATGCACATTGTCCAACGTGGAAACTCACCTCGTTCAATCGACTCGTAGAGATCTCGCTGGTTTGACTCTCGATCTTTACCAATTATCTCTGCTGCCTCGGCATCTGTTATGTTCTTGACTCCTTGGTGTGTGCGGAAGTGAAACTTAACCCACGTACGTTCGTTGTTGGCATTAATGAAGCTATATGTGTGGCTACCATAACCGTGCATATGACGAAATGACATCGGTATTCCACGGTCGCTCATAGTGATTGTCACCTGATGGAGCGCCTCGGGAAGGAGTGTCCAAAAGTCCCAATTTGAGTTTGGACTGTGCATATTTGTTCTAGGGTCACGCTTTACGACGTGGTTGAGATCGGGGAACTTTAGAGGGTCGCGTAGAAAGAATACCGGAGTGTTATTTCCAACTAGATCCCAATTACCCTCGTCGGTGTAATATTTCATTGCGAACCCTCGTATATCGCGCTCTGCGTCGGCTGCCCCCCTCTCTCCAGCAACGGTCGAAAACCGGACAAAACACTCTGTAACTTTGCCAACCTCTCGAAAGATCGAGGCAGATGTGTAGGGTGTAATGTCGTGGGTAACAGTGAATGTGCCATATGCCCCCGATCCTTTGGCGTGCATACGTCTCTCGGGTATTACCTCGCGGTCGAAGTGTCCTAGCTTCTCAAGAAGCCACGGATCTTGCATCAACACAGGACCTCTCTCTCCTGCGGTCTGGGTATTCCGATTATCCGCCACGGGACGACCAGACGTTGTTGTTAATTTTTCTTTCATCTTTGTTGTGATTTGAATGAATAAATCATCTGCGAACAAAGATTGTACAAACAATTGAGAGTCGTCGTGTTTGGGGTGAAAAGGTATATTTAAAGGATGGAATAATCTATCTATAGATCTATCGTGTGTAATAATTTAACCTAGGGGTGATAAACCTTGTTAAGTTCTGATTTTTTCGTACATATGTAGTATTTTCTGCTCTATGTCTGTAAAAAATACACCAAAAAGAAAAAAAGAGGGTAAAATAGAGTAAATTAGTGTTGTAAATTATTATATTTGCCGTGTTGATATGTCGTAAACAAATGTGGCGATATGTCGATTAGTCAACCAAACCATAGCCAAAATTTAATAAATTATGATAATAGCAGTATTTTTTATCATTCCGATCATAGCGTCGTGGATGGTATATGAAAAAGCAGGTAGACACGGATGGTCTGCACTAATTCCTTTTCACAGCACAATTCGGTTGTTTGAGATCGCGGGAAAGCCCGGTTGGTGGATGTTCCTCTATCTCGTTCCGTTTCTCAACATCTTTGTGCACGCTAAGATGTTGATTGGGTTGAGTAAAAACTTTGGTCACGGTGTAGGATTCGCTATCGGACTATGGTTTTTGCCTTTCGTATTTTACCCTATCCTTGGATTTGGTAAGTCGGAGTATTTGAACCTGCCAGCAGACGATAAATTATTTTAATACACAGAACATAAATTAGATATTTCAAATAGCTTAAATATATGATAGGTTTATACTTTCTTCTTGGACCGCTAATGTTCATACTACCCATAGTTGGTACGTGGATAATATTCGAAAAGGCTGGTCGAAAGGGCTGGGAGGCGTTGGTCCCCGCACATAGTACTGTTACACTTACCGAGATTGCGGGTAGACCCGGATGGTGGTTTTTCTTGTATCTTATTCCAATAGCAAATATTGTCTTCTACATAATGATGCTGCACGGTCTGAGCAAGCGATTTGGACACGGTGTAGGGTTTACTATTGGATTGTTGTTTTTGCCCTTTGTTTTTAATTTGTTATTAGCGTTTGGTAACTCTCAATATAGTGAAATACCTATCGAGGAGGAA
The DNA here is from genome assembly GCA_047174765.1 of Rikenellaceae bacterium. Lineage (GTDB taxonomy): Bacteria > Bacteroidota > Bacteroidia > Bacteroidales > Rikenellaceae > Alistipes. Next base: position 89,273 of record JBCQTT010000002.1, read on the forward strand.
GAAGAAGAGGAAGAAGAGGAGGTTATTGAGGAAGAACCGATTGTAGAGCATGTGGAAGAGGAGGTGATCGAAGAGGAGATTGAAGAAGAAGTGGAAGAGGTTGAAGAGGTTCAACCTGAATCTGAGCCCGAAGAGGAGGTTGAAGAGCCAGAGGTAGAAGAGGAAGAGGAAGAAGAGGTTGTAGCTGAAGAGCCAGAGGTAGAACCCGAACCCGAACCCATTGTAGAGCCTGAACCCGAACCAGAGCCAGAACCAGTTGTTGTTAAAAAGCCGGTTGTGAAGAGAGTTGTGCCAGCAAAACCTGCTGTTGTCGATCAGAAAGCCGCAGGAGTTGCGAGAGAGCGTATTGTTGAGACTCCAAAACCAATAGCAACACCAAAACCTACACCAAAACCTGTAGCACCCAAGCCTGCACCGAAAAAACGCAAACCTGCCCCAGCACCCGTTGCCCCAGTAGCTAAACCAAAGCCCAAAGCAACAACCCAGCGTCGAGAACCAAAGGTGAGTGAGTCTGAGGGAGGATCTAAAAAGGGTATGATGATAATAATCATATCAGTTGCAGCTGCTCTGTTACTAATAGGTATTGGAGTTGGTACATACTTCTATATTGCCAATAATTTTGAGAAGATCGACAAACCCGATACGGAAATAACTCAAGAGGAGAGAGAGGCTGAAGAGAAGAAGAAGAGAGCTGAAGATCAAGTTGTGAAACCCGGAACACTAAACTTCGAATATGGAGTTTACAGTGGAGACACCAAGGGTGGAAAAGCTAGTGGAATGGGTAAGATGGAGTATAGTCAGCGAACCCTTATCTCGGAGTATGATCGAAAGAAACGTTATGCCGAAGCGGGACAATATGTCATCGGTAGTTGGTATGACAATAAGTTAGAGTTCGGAAAGTTGTACGATAGTGATGGAACTGTCGTTGGTGTATTAACTATAGGTCGTGCGGAGTAATGATTCGCTGTCTAACACTTATAATGTTTATAGAGGTTGCCTGTGCAGTTTTTTCTGTGCAGGCAGAACCTTTTATATTTACTAGTGAATATGTAAAGGAGATCTATCAAGAGTTACCCAAAAAGAGGGGTGGAGATGTAGTTGATTCGATCGACTTTTTCCACGTAAGGGTGGATGTTGATGGTGACAAGTTTCGAGATGTAGGTGTGGAGATCAACAACTTCGTTGTCGATAATCCAGACATCAAAGCTTTTGTGGAGCGTAAGATTCTCGAACTTCTTTTGGCGAAGAGTGATGCGGAGATAATAAGGGTCTTGGAGCGTAGTAAATGTAGAATGCTCTACAATGGAGACGATTATCAAAAAGGACCTTTTTGGAACCTAAAAAAGGGAGTCGAGGTGTTGCGTAATTGCAATAAGATATCCTATCGAAGTGACGATGCTAACTTTTACCTTAGCATAGAGGATTTTAGTCGTAATAAATTGGGGCTTACGTTCCCTATCAACATTCAGATTATTACCGACAAAAATAAGATGGAGCTAGAGAATGAGTTTGAGGGGCTGTTGAACTCCGATATGTATAGCGATGTTCAGAATCAAATCTCTAATTCGAAGAGTCGATTTAGTCGATTAGATCCTGTTGGGGATATATACGTATGTAATAACACTAGTTTCTTGCATACGGAGGCTATAAATGATGTTACATACTACCTCTATGATGGGGATCAGTTTAAGCCCGTGTTCTCGCCAAAGTATGAGGTGGAGTCATTTACCAATTTGTTTCACTTCTCGAATGAGTATACTAACAATATCGACCTCCATATTATGCATTGGACATATGGAAATAAGACAAATGAGTTTACTATTAAACTCGATAATCTAATTCGATATTGCCAAGCTAACGAGTTGGAGGTATATGTTGGTATCGAGAAACGAGAAGAGGGAGGAGCGATCGAGAGCTCCATTCTGTTGCAAAACAAGGCTATGAAGTATCTACATATACTACACGTTAGGAGTAATGTCGCGTCACTTCTCGAATTAGATAAGAAAAAGGATGATCGAGGAGAGATGATGGTTAATCTGTACACCTACATTCCAACCGATAATGTAGACAACATCTATAACGACGAAAGTTATGAGCGTCGATACAATAAGTTTAAATATTAAATGAATAGGTATGAAAAAAATTTTTACTATTTTATTATTAACAATTTTGGTTAGTAGCCTCTCGCTCTACGCACAGGGGAGTGGTGCTTCGTCTATTCTGAAGGCGCACGAGCGTGAGGTGAAGACGTCGGGTAAATATTATTATGGAGAGGGTATTGACTCTGATCTTAGCGTAGCTCGTGCGTGTGCTCTTGACGATCTGAAGTTTATGATCTTGGAGAGAGCTATGGATAGCAACGAAAAGCTCTCGAAAGTTGATTTCAAGGGTTTCGAGAATGACATTGAGACCATAATATTCGAGTTGGAGGGAGGTCGCAGTAAAGTGTTGGCATATCTTACAAAGGAGAATGTTGAGTTTGAGCCCTCTAAGGGAGAGCAGAAGGTCTTTGTTATTCGTAACTTGGACAATGGTGTGGAGATCATCCCACAGGGAGGTGATGTAGTTGCAGATGTGCCAAGTAGTGCCCCAGCTGTTCAAGCACCTCAGCAGGTTGCGACAGTGGCGACACCAGCCCCAACGCCAACTCCAGTTGCGCCAGCAACGCGACCACAAACCCAAGCTACCCCACCATCACAGGTTGAGCGTAGCCCCAATGCGACTACTGCGACTCGTTACGCGGCAGCTCCGAGTCCGGGTGTTACAAATCCGATTATTGGTCAGCTAATGAAGTCATCTCAGTATGAGCAGGCTCGTCAGATATTGAATACCTACAAGAGCAGTGGTAAGTTGATGTATGGTCAGTTGGCTACGATATCAAATCCTCAGAATTGTTACTTTTTGATTCTACGCAATCGTGAGATTATAGATATATTGGATAAGGGTCCGGGGAATGATCGAGTGAGTTTGAAGAGTGGTGCGATGGTTAATTTTAGAATGTCTACAGATATTGTTTTGTGGGTAAACATTCTATAGGATATAATAAATTAAGGATATAAAATGAGAAGATTTTTTCTAACATTGGTTGCTGCTATTTGTATGTTTCCGAGTGTTGTTTGTTCACAAACGGTGGTTAATGTATCTATTACCGACCTAGATAACGAGACACTGCGAAAGAGTATGAGTACGGCGGCGACAGCTCTTATGTCGGAGTTAAATAGAGCCTTTTTTAGCAACACTACGCCCAATCTAACACGTATCAATATGACGAATGAGGCTCGTCAAAATGTGTTGCAGATATGGAATAATTCACCTTATCGAAGTATTGAGACGGAGTTGTATCTTCGATGTTTAGTTACGAGTAGTGGTTATCAGGTACGTAACATACCTCTCATCATCAAGGATGATGGAGACAACCAAGATGTGGTTATCAACTTTAGCAAGAGCGGAACTATTACCTCTTTCTTCTTTGCGATCGAGAATCATCGTTACCAAGCGATTATGAAGGCTACAACGTCGGTTACGGACCTACGTCGTCGACAGATGATTTTGAACTTTGTGGAGAACTTTAGAACGGCCTACAATCGTAAGGATATACCATTGATTAACGATATGTATAGCGACAATGCGATCATCATCACCGGTAACGTGTATCAAACAAAGTCGACGGAGTTTGGCGGAATGCCCCAAGAGCAGGTGAAGTACTTCAAGCAGACGAAGACGGAGTATATGACTAAGTTGAAGAAGATATTTGCGGCTAATCAATATGTAAATATTGGATTTGAGGATATCAATGTTGTTCAGCACGCCCTATATGACAATATATATGGAGTGACTCTTAAGCAGGCGTGGCGTACGTCGAACTATAGTGATGATGGATGGTTGTTTTTGGCTATTCACTTCGAGAATGATAATGAGATGTATGTAGACGTTCGTACGTGGCAGCCATATATGTTGAATGGTGAGATTTTGCCACAGCACGAAAAGTTCACACTCGGAGATCTCGATTTTTAACAATATAAAACATTACATAAATATGAAAACTAAAAGCTTTAAAGTTGTTGCAATGTTAGCTATTGCACTGCTTACAACACTATCTGGCTATGCTCAGGTAGTCGATCAAAGTTCCAAGGTTATTGTTGGCACGTATGTCTCAACAAGAAATGGAAAGATTCAAATCAAAGGAGAGGATGGAAGCATATACCTATTGGATGCTAGTAGTATTGACAGCTCTATTAAGATTAGTGGAGATGGCGATAAAGCAAATGTGTCGACAGCAGATGGATTGCCAGAGCTCAAATCTGGTTCTACAGTGATTATAAATGTAGAGGGAATTGTTGTTGCTGAGGTAAAGGAGGCTAGAAACGAAAATTAAGAGTATTGATTATGAAAAATTCTACTATACAATATGTGTTGCTCATAATGGGTTTCCTATCTGTTACAGGGGCGGCAGTAGCACAAAACAACGCTACATCATCAAAGGTTATCATCGGCAAGAACTATAGAGTTGTCGAGGATAATTTGAGAGTTACGACATCGAGCAATGATGTTTATGTTCTTCCGAAGGATCAGATCAACGCTACAGTCGTTGTCGATAATAGCACGGGAAAGGTTGAGATTGATGCTGTTGGTGAGGAGGTCGCATCACAGGATTTGAGTCGCGATGTTGTGATTTTGAATGTTGATGGAATCTCGTTCCTAACCACAACATACTATTCAGTGGAGGCTGCCCCCAAAGGCTCCTCTAGCTCTAAAGCTGGATCGAGGAGTTCAGCTAGCAGTAGCTCGTCTACAGCTGAGAGGAGCACTCTTGCAAGAACACCTGCTAAGAGCAGTGAAACTACTAGCAAGAGCGGTGGAGAGAGCATAATATCTCGTGTTGAAACTTCGATATTATTTGGAATTGGATTCTCGATGTATGATAAGTTTGTTCCAAATCAGACATTGAAGCTTCGAGGTGTTGTCGAGTTTACACCAAGAGTAAAGGCTGGATTGGCTCTTGCAAGTGACATCTATATGTTCCCTAAGGGTGTAGGATTCAACTATCAGTATGATACTGACGGTTTAACAAATCTATACGATAACATTGATGATAATACAGATCGTGATAGCCTTATCAATGATGCTTATGACGCTGCAAGCAGTGCCTTTACTATTGACTCTAGCACGCTACATATGATGAGCATTATGCTTGGCTTTGATATGCCGCTCGCAGACTCTAGCAAGAGTATTGTACCAGATGTAGTGACTCTTGATTTTGGATATGGATTTAGTACCAATTATAAGGGAATTAGAGGTGTTGTATTTAATCCGGGTGCTATGTGGTATCTAAAGGAGTTTGATAATAGTGCAAACCTTTTCTTTGCTATTGAGTACAAATATCAACAATTGTCGAAGGGTAATAACGGCAGTAATATATTGTTTAACGTTGGTTACAAATTCTAGGATATAAAATAGTTTATAAGATGAAAAAGATATTATATATATTTGTGATAGCTGCTGTTGCATTGTCATCGTGCTCTAAATACCCTGAGTTCTCGGCAAGTAACGGAGATGATAATCCTAATACGGATGATCCTATTGTTGATGATGGAGGTACTAACAACAACGACAACAACAACAACACAGACACAACTAATCCTAATAATACCGGAACACCGGTTGAGGATTTAGTTGTGATTGACGCAACTGCTCTAGCCTCTTGTACATCACTTGAGGAGGGAAAAATTGTATTCTCAACTTTGGGGAATGTTCCAGAGATAGGAAATATTATAAATGGAGGTATATCAGAGAAAACCCCTAATGGATTTTTGGGTAAGGTGACTAGTGTGTCTGATGGTTCTGAAGAGGATGCTAGAGCTGATGAGACTGCTGCAAGTGTCGTAACTATCTCTTTCGACCCTATTTCATTAAATAATGTGTTCAGCGAGTTCAAGTTCGACGAGACTTTTTATCTAGTGATTGATAATGTGAAATATATAGATAGTGTTGAGAAAGGAGATAATAAAGAGTATCAATACTCTATAACCTATAAATCGGACGATAAAACTGATGTCGAATTAGATTTTACACCAGATGTATCAGCTGAGTTGAAATATACAATAAAAGATGGTAAGACTACAGCGTTTGAGTTTAAAGTAGGCTCTAGTATTGATCTTCTTGCAGACTTGAACATCTGTGCCAAAGATGATAGTGAATTCGAGATTATGACTATCTCATATAAAGCAATCGAAAAAACAGTAGGAGGTGTTACGATTGTTCTACGCCCCGAGACTGTGATTAGTCTATCTTTGGACGTGCTGGCTGAGAGTAATTTTAAAATATTGATGAGCTCAAAAGTGTCATCTTCTATAAGCTTTGACTGTATGAACCAAACAAGTAGTATCTCTATTCAAAGTCCTTCAGGTAGTATCGACAATTTCGATGACTATGAAAATGGTGGTATAACAGATGTTGTAAAAATGAGCATTGACTTTAGCACATCTCTATACCCATACTCTTACGAAGATGCGTGTGTAACAGCTGATGTTACAGTTGCTGAGCTAATTTTGAGTGCCGGTGAAGATGAAGATGAAGGCACAATCAACTTAAGTGCAAATGTAACCGCTAGCCTCTCTGTTGTTGAAGATAGCTTATTCGGAGTTGAGTATGACGGCAGGGCGTCTGTTGATGAGGATGAGTTCTTAGATACATTCAATACTACATCCTCTTCTGATGAGGATGTAGAGGAGTAGTAATATCAATCCTCTATAGTGTGTAACACTCCATAGACGGCAACCTACGTATAGTCTACTACTTGATCTAGAGTGGTGGACTATACAAAATTTAGAAACAAAAATAAGAAAATATGAATAAAATTAAATTTTACCTATTAGCAGTATCTCTAATTTGTGTTCACGCAAATCAGGCTGTGGCACAATGGCTTGAGGTAAAAAATGAGAAGGATGAGCGATCGATATCCATCAAGGTTAAGGATGGTGTGCCGAGTTCGCGCGTGATCGTAAGTTCATCATTCCCATTGAGCTACTCAAGTAATATGGGAGATATAACCAACGAGAGTGTCGGTTACGGTGTTGTCAATGGACTGAACTCAGATACACTATACTTCTACCTTGCTCCAGACGACTGCAAACGACGAATAACAATCTCGGCAGAGGGTTATCCATCTGTTGTTGTGCCCGTCACGCTTGGTCCTAAGGAGACATATCGTTGCTTCGTGTTCGACCCCAACAAACAGAATGAAGAGGCTACACCTAGTGAGGTGAATACCTCTCACTGGCAGTATGCAATGGCGCAGAACTTCGACTTCGGTAGAGATGGATTCAACGAGGATCAAGTTGAGGCGATCAACTGGTATGAAAAAGCAGCCGAGCAGGGACACGGTTTGGCGCAGGTTACACTTGGCGTGAAGTATGCGTCGGGTGGAAATGGGTTCATAAAGGACTCTGGTAAATCGGCAAAGTGGTTCTTGATCGCTGCGCAGCAGAACTACGACACGGCGCAGTATGCAATCGCAAACTGTTTCCTCCAAGGTAGTGGCGTGAGACAAGATAATGCAAAGGCATACTATTGGTTTCAACAAGCGGCTGACAAGGGTATTGATGAAGCACGCTACAGAATGGCGAATATGATCCTCGAGGGTTATGGTACAGATGTCGAGGTTGACGACCAATTGGCGTGGTTCGGCTTCTTCGCCGACGAGAATCGCTCAGAGGCTCAATATATGTATGCTAAGTTGCTACTTGCGCGTAAACTTACACCCGAAAACGAGGCTCTCGCAATTGAGTACCTCAACAAATCTATCGCCCTATCAAATGTAGATGCTATGATCTTCTTGGCTGAGCGCTGCTTCAACAAAGAGCTCAATCAATATAGCGTTATCAAAGGTATGGAGCTCCTTCATATGGCGAAGAACCTATTCAGCACTGAGGCTAAAAACCTAATTGCAAAGTATGCAAATAGCCTCTCAGATGAGGAGATATATATATACACAAAACACTTTGCCGATGGAGGTAATGCCATTGATATGTCGCTCTGTGCGGGGATGAACTACTATGGTGTCGGAACAGAGCAAGATTACAAAACAGCATTTGAGTACTACACGAAGTCGAGTCAATATGAGGTCGAAAGAGCCTTTATTGGATTGGGTAACTGCTACTACTACGCTTTTGGTACTAAGTGTGATTATGACAAGGCGTTTGAGAACTACTCGAAAGGTAGTCGATTAGAGAACCCAGAGGCTGTGAGTGGTGTTGGATTGTGCTACTACTATGGTTATGGCGTGGAGCAGGATTACGACAAGGCATTCGAGCTATTCTCTCAGTCGAACAATGGCGAGAACGGTACAGCATTAAATGGTCTTGCTCTCTGCTACTTAAATGGTAATGGCGTCGAAAAGGATGTAAACAAGGCTGTTGAGTTATTTGAGAAGGCGTTGTTGTTTGACCCATACAATGCAGGATTGAATTTTGGAGACTTCTGGTATGGTTCAAACTATGAAACTGACCCAGCAAAAACAATGGAGTGTTATACTCTCTCTGCTGAGGCTGGTAACCCTGAGGCTCAGAACAAACTTGGTATTTTGACTTACGAGCAGGGGTGGACAACTAAGACAACCGCTATCTCGAATAGAAATATCCAAACAACATATATCAAACCAACCGACGAGGTTATAGATGAGGCCCTCAGCTGGTTCGATAAGAGCTCGAAGCGTGACTATTTGATGGGTGAGTATAACTATGCTTACTGTTTGATCGCTGCGTTGAGTGACGAGGAGCTAAAGGGCTCGGAGCGCGGTGTAGAGGCTATGGAGGCTTTTAGAGCGTTGGCTAACAAGGGGTACAGAAAGGCAATGGTGGCATTGTCGACATACTACAAGTATGACATTGGAGTCGACGTAGAGGAGGCTCATACGTGGAGTATGAGATCTGCTGAGGAGTCTTTCGATGGCAATGAGAGAGAGGTCGTAATCAATACGGGACTTTTGGGGTGCCTCGTGTTTGATGAAGCAGAGGCTCTTTCGGCATCACTTGAGCAGTCGAAAGCCGACACAGAGGCGAGTGGTGTTGCGATAATGAAGGATGCAGCAGAGAAGGGTTGTACATTTGTTTATACACGCCTTGCTGGTTACTATAAACTGCTTAAGGATAAGAAGAGCGCAAAGGTCTGGAGCAAAAAGGATGATATGCTTTTGGATGAGACTGATAGGGTTCTACCCAACAAGGTTGAGTTCTTGAAGTAAAAGGTCGTCCCTGCTGGGATATTAAAAAAGAGGTAGTTTGGCGAGATGAAACTCGATCAAACTACCTCTTTTGATTTCTTGTGTTTTTGTTTTGAACCTACTCGTTCAGCATTTCGGCTGCTATCTCTAGCGATTCGTAGAACTCCTCTCCAAATCGACGGATGATAGGTTCGCGAAGTGATTTGTAGATTGGAACACCCTGTTTCTTTCCATTCTCACACGCCGACTTGCAGACGCTCCAACGGTGATAGTTGAGCCCCACACCTCCATTCGAAAAGTTTATGAGACGTATTGGGTAGAGGTGGCAAGAGATGGGTTTGCGGAACGTACATTTACCCTCCAGCCACGCCTTCTCTATTGCGCATAGTGTTATGTCGCCATCTACGTAGGCGTAGGCACACTCAGCATCATTCACAAGAGGGGTTGTGTAGTCCCCATCTTCGTCGATAACCATAAATCCCTGTCTCTCTACCGACTCTATGCCCTCGGGGGTCATATAGGGCTTGTAGAGTTCGTATTGCTCCTCCAGTACGTCGATCTCCTCTATGTCGAGTGGCGCTCCAGCATTTCCCTCGACGCAGCAGATACCCTTACACTTTGTGATGTCACAGAGAAAGTGATCTTTGAGAATGTCGACGCTCACTATTTTATCATCTATTTCGATCATCGCTACTATTTTGTTTGTGATTTATAGGTATCCTCAATCAAGATGTCATAGAACTCGCCAATAGTCATAGCAGAGGCGCGGATCTGCTGCGGAACGATACTTCCACTACTCATTCCGGGGATTGAGTTTATCTCGATCAGATATGGCTCTCCCGACTCTGTGACAATGAAGTCGATGCGTACGACCCCTCGACAGCGGCACGCTCGATATGCTGCAATCGTCTTTTTGTTGAGAGCCTCGCGGATTGAGTCGGGTAGATCGGCTGGGGTGATCTCGTCACATAGCCCAGTGGTGTATTTTGCCTCGTAGTCGAAGAACTCGCGTTTCGATATTAGCTCGGTGATGGGGAGTAGATACTCTACACCCTCGGAGGTTATCATCACGCCACATCCAACCTCGCGACCAACAATTGCCTCCTCCACAAGAACCGTATCACTCTCGGTAAATGCTAGTGCCACAGCATCCGCCATCTCCTCAACACACTTTACTCGCGACACTCCGAAAGATGAACCACTTGCATTTGGCTTTACGAAGATCGGAGTTCCTAGCTCTGCAATAATAGCCTGCGCATCGAACGACTCTCCCTTCTTAAGTAACACCTCCTTAGCGAGAGATATACCGCTTCCGCTGAGTGCACGTTTTGTCGATATTTTGTCGAATGTAATGACCGATGAAGTCATCGAGCAAGAGGAGAAAGGAATCCCCATAATCTCCAAATATCCCTGCAACATACCATCTTCACCCGGCGTGCCGTGCATAATAATCAACGCATAGTCGAAGAGCTCCTTTTTGTTGTCTACAGTAACCGAGAAGTCGTTACGGTCGACACTATGTTTTTCGCCCTTTGCATCTGTATAGATCCACTCGCGGTGGTGTATGTCGACAAGTTTAATGTCGTATTTTGTTGTGTCGAGTGCCGCGGCAACTTGTGCTGCGCTGTTGAGTGCTATGTCGCGCTCCGAGGAGTTACCACCTGCAAGGAGTGCTATGTGTAGTTTTTTCATTCTCTTATGGGTTATATATATCGGTATACCTAAAATCTAATATCTCACGAGCCATCTTCGCCATCGCCAACGCCTCTGTGTGAAGAGGGTCTATTTTGAGCGCACGGTTGAAGTCGTTAAGAGCATCACCCCATCGCTCATTTCGGTAATACCACGCCCCACGCTCCATATATATATTGGGGTCTAATGGATGCTCTTCGATTTGGCGAGTCAGGATCTCCTCATAGCTCTCGCCACTCCACAATCCGTGACTCTTTATATGTTTTAGCACCTCAGGGGATACCATACCCTTTGTGTCGTCACCTCGCATAATGGCGGTGCGAACCTCGGTTGAACTGATGTCAAAGAGTGGGGCATCTTTGAGGAGAATCATTTTATCGAGATGTTTTTCAACACTCTCATTGCGTCGTGGATAGAGGTATATCGGGTAGTCATTAAGTATCTCTTGATAATCTTTCCACCTCTCCAACTGCTCCACCAAATCACCGCCCATTAGGATCGAGAAATTTATTCCAGCACCATACTCCGATTGTAAGTGACGTAACGTATTGATCGTATATGACGGCTTGGGCAGCATAAACTCTATTAGCGATGGTTTGATGCGGTCGGGGTATTTTGACTCCGAACACGCCAACTCCGCCATCGTAAAGCGCTCCAACTCGGGAGCTAACTCTAGAGTTGATTTTAGAGGATTCTGAGGTGATACCACCATAACTAATTCATCGCACAGATCCTCTCCTACGACATACTCTGCGAGAGCTATGTGACCGCAGTGGATCGGGTTGAACGACCCGAAATATAACATTACTCTCTTCACTACTTACTTAAGAAATTTGTGATTATTGAGGCTGTCTCCGCGACAGCTGTTGCGAGATCATCATTTACGACCACCATATCAAACTCTGGGGATTTAGCGATCTCTTTAGTGGCTTTAGCGACCCTTTTTTCAATCACTTCGGCGCTGTCTGTAGCGCGACCAACGAGTCTGTGGCGTAGCTCCTCGACCGATGGAGGCATAATGAAAAGGGCGAGCGCAGCATCTCCAAAGATACTCTTTAGGCGCAGACCTCCCATAACGTCAACATCGAAGATAATTACATTACCCTTAGCCCATATTCGCTCCATCTCTGAGCGCAACGTTCCATAACAAGTGCCAGCATATACCTCCTCCCACTCGACGAACTCATCAGCCTCAGCGCGTTGTGCAAACTCCTCCTGAGAGAGGAAAAAATACTCTACACCATTCTGCTCTACACCGCGTGGTGCACGCGATGTAGCCGACACCGAGAACTCCAACATCGGGAACTCTTGGAGCAGTTTGTTGACTATAGTGCTCTTTCCCGACCCACTTGGTGCAGAGAATATTATAAGTTTGTTTTCTACCATTGTCTCTTTTGTGTTTAGTACTAATGCGTTAATAATCTCTACAACTGCCCTGCGCGGGCGGCGGCGGAGTGCTCTCCGCGGAGCTTTATTTTCGTTGCGATTGTTAATAGAATACAGCCATATACAACTGTAGTTCAACTGGTTAGACAGCCACCATAAGAAGTTAACGCATCACTAGTATTTTATGTTTATAAAATATTGAGGACCTGCTCCTTGATCTTCTCCAACTCATCCTTCATCTGCACTACCAATCGTTGCATCTGTGCGTCGTTTGACTTTGATCCCATTGTGTTGATCTCGCGCCCCATCTCCTGAGCGATGAATCCTAATTTGCGACCGACACCCTGCTCCTCAGCCGATACCTCACGGAAATATTTACAGTGGTTACGAAGTCTCACCTTCTCCTCCGTGATGTCGAGCTTCTCGACATAGAAGATCATCTCCGCCTCCAAACGGTTGTTGTCAACATCTATGCGCTCTTTGGCGATGTGTTCGCGTATGCGCTCGCGGATCGCCTCGACACGTGGCTGCTCGAATGGCTCTATTGCCACCATATACTCCTCGATAAGATCAACTCGACGCAATAGGTCAGCTATAAGTATCGCCCCCTCCTGCTCGCGAAAGCTGTTAAGGTGTTTCACAGCAGCCTCCGTAAGAGAGACTATTGCAGCACACTCTGCGTCGGTGATGCCTTCGGTCTTTGTCGCTATAACTTCAGGTAGACGAAGGGCTGCCAACGCATCCGAGGGTGTGATCTCACCCTTGACACCTGCCGCTGCTAGGGCTGCGCGAATCTGCTCACAGTAAGCGACAAAAACCGCTTCGTTGATCTGTGTAGCATTTTCGATCTGCTCAGAGGCAATCGTTACAGTCACATCGCACTTGCCACGTTGTACACCACGAGTAATCACCCCACGAACATCAAACTCTGTGACGCGATATGCAGAGGGCATTCTAAGGGACATATCTAGTTGCTTGGAGTTGAGAGTTCGGATCTCAACAGCTATCTTTTTACCTGATATTGTAGCCTCGGACTTACCGAAGCCAGTCATTGATCGTATCATAATTTTTACGCCTTAATTTTAATCTACAAAAGTACAAAAACAATTTCAAAAAAGAGTCTATTCTAATTTTTATATCAAAAAAATATTTATGATCTTCGATTATTAAAAAAATATTTGCTATCTTTGTGTCTTAATGTTGGAGGGTGCTATTTATATAATGGGCAATGGTGCTCACCGAGTGAAAAATAAGGCAGACTACAAACACACTATTAAATATTATTAGATAAAATTTATGAAAAAGCACAATTTCAATGCGGGACCTGCGATCCTGCCGCAAGAGGTTCTAGAGAACGCCGCAAAGGCAATCATCGATCTAAATGGTTCGGGACTCTCGCTGCTCTCCATATCGCACCGCACGAAGGATTTTGAAGATGTGCTCGCCGAAGCTAAAGCGCTCCTCGCAGAGCTCTTGAACGTCCCCGACAACTACAAAATCATCTTTTTGGGAGGTGGAGCTAGTACTCAGTTTTTTAGCATCCCATCGAACTTCCTCGGTACAAAAGCCGGTTATATCAACACTGGTGTGTGGTCGAAGAAGGCTCTCAAAGAGGCTAAATTATTTGGTGAGGCGATCGAACTCGCATCATCTGCCGACAAGAATTTCACATACATTCCTAAGGGTGTTGAGATCCCTTCTGATCTCGACTATGTTCACATCACATCGAACAACACAATCTACGGTACTGAGTACCACACAGATATTGACTCTCCAGTGCCATTGATCGCTGATATGAGTTCTGACATCTTGAGCCGCGAGGTAGATGTTACGAAGTACGCTATGATCTATGGTGGTGCTCAGAAGAATTTGGGACCTGCAGGTGTTGCGTTCGTTATCATCCGCGACGATATGTTGGAGAAGGTACAGCGTGAGCTTCCATCTATGGTTAACTACAATACACACGTGTCGAACGACTCTATGTTCAACACTCCTCCAGTATTCCCAATCTTCGTTATCAACGAGTCATTGAAGTGGGCTAAGTCTATCGGTGGCGTGAAGGAGATCAGCCGTCGCAACACAGAGAAGGCTGCTATGCTATATGCTGAGATCGAGCGTAACTCACTATTCGTAGGTACTGCCGCAGTGGAGGATCGTTCAAAGACAAATATCTGCTTCGTGATGAGCGAGGGTAATGAGGATCTAGCTCCCGAGTTCTTGGAGTTCGCAAAGAGCAAGGGTATGGTAGGTGTTAAGGGTCACCGTTTGGTTGGTGGTTTCCGCGCATCTTGCTACAATGCACTCCCAAAGGAGAGCGTTGAGGCGTTGATCGCTTGTATGCAGGAGTTCGAGACACTTAAAAAATAATATTGTTGATTGGGGAGGGGTCTCTCTTCCCGATCAATTATGTTGAATGTACTTATTATAAAAGAGAATGAAAGTTCTAATCGCAACAGAGAAACCATTCGCCAAAGAGGCTGTAGATGGTATCACAGAGATTATAAAAGCGGCAAATTTTGAGGTTGCCCTACTAGAAAAATATAGCGACAAGGCTGACCTTTTGGCGGCAGTAGCTGACGTGGATGCCGTTATTATCCGTTCGGATAAGGTTACTGCCGAGGTGATTGACGCAGCTAAAAACTTGAAGATTGTTGTTCGTGCAGGTGCTGGTTACGACAATGTAGACCTTGCTGCTGCATCGGCTCGCGGTATTGTTGTAATGAACACTCCGGGTCAAAACTCAAATGCTGTAGCTGAGTTGGCTCTTTCGATGATGGTGTTTATGTCACGCAATCAGTTCACACCGGGTACAGGTAGCGAGTTGTTGGGTAAGA
The DNA here is from genome assembly GCA_047174765.1 of Rikenellaceae bacterium. Taxonomy (GTDB): domain Bacteria; phylum Bacteroidota; class Bacteroidia; order Bacteroidales; family Rikenellaceae; genus Alistipes. Next base: position 104,405 of record JBCQTT010000002.1, read on the forward strand.
CATTGGCTATCCACGCATATGGCAACGTAGGTCGCTTGGTGGGTCTAAAGGGTAAGGCTCTTGGTATGAATGTTATTGCATTCGATCCATTTGTATCTGACGCTAGTGTGTTCGCTAATGATGGCGTAGAGCAGGTTGGCTCTATCGAGGAGTTGTACTCTCGCGCTAACTTCCTTTCGCTCCACATTCCAGCAACGGCTCAAACTCGTGGTTCTATCGGATATGATCTTCTCACATCTATGCCAAAGGGTGCTACACTCGTAAATACAGCTCGTAAGGAGGTTATCGACGATACTGGTATGGTGAAGGCTATGGAGGAGAGAGCAGATCTTAAATATATCTCCGACATCAAACCCGATAATGACGCAGAGATGGCAGAGAAGTTTGCAAAGCGCTACTTTGCAACATCTAAGAAGATGGGGGCAGAGACTGCGGAGGCTAATATCAATGCAGGTCTTGCCGCAGCACGTCAGATCGTCGGATTCCTCACTGATGGTGTTACTACGTTCCAAGTTAACAAGTAGGTAGAGATATCTATTTGATTAATAGATCAATATATGGGGTATCTAGCGAAGGTTGGATACCCTTTTAACAACCTAACCACTAACTTAAAAACAATAAAATTATGGTAAAAATTAAACCTTTCTGTGGAATACGTCCACCAAAGCAATACGCTGCTGAGGTAGCGTCACGCCCTTACGATGTGTTAAATTCAGTAGAGGCTCAGGCTGAGGCTACAGAGCGCTCATTGCTCCACATCATCAAGCCAGAGATCGATTACACACCAATCGCTGACGAGCACTCTGAGGAGGTCTATCAGAAGGCGGTATCTAACTTCGCAAAGTGGAGAGCTGAGGGTTGGTTGGAGCAGGATAGTGAGGAGCACTATTACATCTATGCTCAGACTATGAATGGTCGCACACAGTATGGACTTGCAATGTGCTGCCACTTCGAGGATTATCTTTCGGGAGCAATCAAAAAGCACGAGCTTACACGTCCCGACAAGGAGGAGGATCGTATGATTCACGTTCGTAACCAGAAGGCGAACATTGAGCCTGTATTCTTCGCATACCCCGACAATGCAGAGGTCGACCAGATCGTTGCTAAGGTTGTGGAGGAGAATGAGGCTGACTACGACTTCGTTGCAGAGGATGGCTTTGGACACCATTTCTGGGTTATCCGCGATGCAGCAACAAACGCTCGTATCACAGAGATCTTTAAGGAGATCCCAGCTCTATATGTAGCTGATGGACACCACCGTACAGCAGCTGGAGCACGCGTAGGACAGGAGTGTATGAACAACAACCCATCTCACACTGGTGAGGAGGAGTATTGCTACTTCTTGGCTGTTACATTCCCTGCGTCGCAGCTTCGTATTATCGACTACAACCGCGTTGTGAAGGATCTTAATGGTCTTACACCAGAGGCGTTTGTAGAGGCGTTGAAGAAGGATTTCGATGTTGTTGCTAATGGATCTGAGATCTATACACCTGCATCACTACATAACTTTGCAATGTATCTTGATGGAGTGTGGTACAACTTGACTGCAAAGGAGGGTACATACGACGATAATGATCCGATCGGTGTGTTGGATGTTACAGTGTTGTCGAACTTGATTCTCAACACACATCTTGAGATTGGAGACCTTCGTACATCGAAGCGTATCGATTTCGTAGGTGGTATCCGCGGGCTTGGTGAGTTGCAGAAGAGAGTTGATAGTGGTGAGATGGCGGCAGCCTTTGCACTCTATCCAGTCTCTATGGAGCAGTTGATAAATATCGCTGACTCTGGTAACATTATGCCTCCAAAGACAACTTGGTTTGAGCCTAAGTTGCGTTCGGGTGTTGTGATCCACTCATTCGAGTAGGGCTAGTTACTCTATAGAACAAAAATCATCCCCCAAAAGTTTGAAGCTAAACTTTTGGGGGATGATCGTATCTGATATGTGTCACTTATAGAATCTTCGACACAGAGCTACTGCATTTGAACCACGGATTTAGGAGCTCTTTTTTGTTGTAGGCGAGTTGTGTGTCTGCCTCTAATGTAGAAGTCCGACCTCCTGCCTCCGATAATATAAGCTCTCCTGCTGCACTATCCCATTCGAATGTGTCGGATGTGCGTATATAGTAGTCGACAACAGCCTCCGCAAGTAGGCAAAATTTGTATGAGCTACCCTGCTCAACAACTTCGAGATCGGGGTGCGTAACGCGTAACGTCTCAATATGAGATAGGGTCTCGGGTGTTATGTGAGAGCGAGATATCGCCACGATCTGTCTCTCTCGAGATTCTGTTATGAGAGGTAGTTGAGTTCGATTTTCGCGTATTTGAGCATAATTCATATTGCAGTTTACATCGGGTTCAACACCCTCACATAGATATGATCCATATCCACTGCCTGCAATGTATAGTTTTTTGAGATATGGGACATATATGACCCCAAGTAGAGCCTCCCCACCACTCATAAGGGCTATGTTGACCGTAAATTCGTTGTTTCGATTTATAAATTCGACAGTTCCATCGAGTGGGTCAACGAGCCAAAACATCTCCCAGTTTTGTCTCTCTTCATAGAGCATTTCGCGCCCCTCCTCACTGAGTATTGGGATGCGAGTTGGACCTAGCGTCTCTTTTATAGCGTTTTGTGCAGCGCTATTGGCGTTGTTTATATCTTTTTTTGTGGTGCTTTTGTGTTCTTTGTTGGAGCTGTTGTATATCTCCATAATCGCGGCACCAGCCCTAATTGCGGCATTTACGATATATGGAAGTAAATACTCCTTAATGTTTTTGTCAATCATAATCTCACGTCGTTGTTACATTCATTCTTCACTGTTGGGTAAATCAAAGGTATAAAATATTTCTAATTAAAACGATATTTAAGGTGTAAATATTGTTGCAAAATTTTCGCCAAAATAGGAGTAGGGTCATAAATTAATGAAAAATAAGTGGTTGTAGGGTTGTAGAATGAAAAAAAATGTGTATATTTGTGGGCAAATTTAATGCAAAAAACTACAATTATATTAAATGTACGTTATAGTAGAGATTGCAGGTCAGCAATTTAAAGCTGAGAAAGGTCGTAAACTTTATGTTCACCGTCTCCAAGGCGAAGTAGATTCGTCTTTAAGTTTCGACAAAGTACTGCTAACAGACAACGACGGTCAGGTTAATGTAGGTGCACCTGTGGTAGAAGGCGCCTCGGTAAAGTGTAAGATACTTCAGCACTTGAAGGATGATAAGGTTATCGTCTTCAAGAAGAAGCGTAGAACAGGTTATCAGAAACAGAACGGTCACCGTCAGTTTTTGACACAGGTTCTCATTGAAGATATCGTATTAGCGTAACCCCTAAAAGAGTTCAAGAAAAATGGCACACAAGAAAGGTGTTGGTAGTTCAAAGAACGGCCGCGAGTCAGAGAGCAAACGACTCGGAGTAAAACTATTTGGAGGTCAATTCGCAAAGGCGGGTAATATCATTGTTCGCCAACGTGGTACTCTTCACAACCCGGGTGAGAACGTGGGTATTGGTAAGGATCATACGCTATTTGCCCTCGTTCACGGAACAGTTTCGTTCTGCAAGAAGTCGGGTGGTAAATCTTATGTAAGCATTATTCCATTGGCGGAGTAATTATCTTACGGACAATCTTTTATAGAGACTCTTAGCTTTGCTGAGGGTCTCTTTTTTAATGTGGTAAGAAGAGTGCTTATGAGATATAAGCGGATAGGTCGGCTAAATATTACATCACAACTCTATTGGTGTGGCGTGCTATTTTGACCTTAATACTATTTAGTTGCGATAGGCGTTTGAGGATTTCACTCTCCTCCTCCTCTGTTATACCGACTTTGGAGAGCTGCTGCTGGAGTTCTTGTATCATCACATCTAGAGCCTTCGACTTATAGAGCATAACAGCTTTCGAGATACCCTTGTATAGGTTGTCGTCACTGCTGTTGTCAGCTGGGATGTTGCGTTGCATCCACAGTCGACTCGGTTTGTAGTTGTCGTCGGAGGTTAGGATATCTACAGCTTTGTTTGATACATTCGTATCTTCACTTTCGAGGAATATATATGTAGGCACTTCAATGCCCTCTCCTTGCTGTTGCCACTTGTCGCGGTATAGTTGGAGTATGGCGTTGAAGGTGGGGTCTGTAAAGTTCATACCACTGTCGTCGAGCTCTGTGAATATTAGAGATGCAACGTTGTAGGTGTTTAGTTGCGAACCCAACGGAACCTCTATATCCTTGTCTCCATAACGAAGTAGATACTTCAACATCTCATACTCTAACGCTTGAATGCTACTACCAGCCTCCAAAGAGGGGAGTGTAGGAGCTGTTGTTGGTAGATCGTCATCCACAAATAGGTTATCGGGCGGTGGGGTGTAATTTACCGAACCACCACCACCATTATTACGACTTTGGTAGCGTGATTGATTGCGTAGGAACTCCGCTGTTTGGGTATCGCCACCGCTCATTGCGATCTTGCGACCAATTTCTGACAGAAGAACCCCCTCGTCGATATCCATAATTCGAGAACACTCCTTGGCAAAGACCGATCGACGAATCTGATCGGGAATTTGACAAATTGATCCAACCATCTCGTTAATCATCTCGGCACGTTTGATCGGGTCACCCTTAGTCTCGCCCAATAACATCTTCGCCTTGAAGGTGAGGAAGTCCTCCTCTCTCTCTCGTATGTAGTCGTGTACCTCTTGGGCTGTGTGTGAGCGTGCGAATGAGTCGGGGTCGTGTTCGGGGGGTAATGACACAACACGTACATTCATCCCCTCGTGGAGAATTATATCTATTCCACGAATTGCCGCTTTGATACCAGCAGCATCACCATCGTAGATGATTGTAATGTTTTTGGTAAATCGGTTGAGAAGTCTAACTTGATCTACCGTTAGCGACGTACCCGATGATGATACCACATTCTCGATACCTGCTTGGTGCATAGAGATGACATCGGTGTAGCCCTCCACCATTATCACAACATCGTGTTGTTGGATAGCTCGCTTTGCGAAGTAGAGTCCATATAACTCTCTCTTTTTGCTATATATTTCGCTCTCGGGAGAGTTTTGATACTTGGCAACTTTTTTGTCGGTACGCAGTGTGCGACCTCCAAATCCTACGACACGTCCCGATATGTTATGTATTGGGAAGATAACTCGGTCGCGAAAACGATCATATAAACTTTTGTCCGACTCTCTCTCAATCGAGAGACCTGTCGATAGGAGAAACTCGGGTTTGTATCCTGCCGTTTGTGCCTCCTTCGACATTGTGTCACCCTTTGCTGGGCAGAATCCCAACCCGAATTTTTTAATTGTCGGGTCACTAAATTCACGCTTCTGACGGAAGTAAGAGAGTCCAACACTAATTCCCTCAGACTCCTTTACGAGGTAGTTCGATAGATACTCTGCTGCCCAACTGTTGAGAGCAAACATACTTTCGCGATTGTCGTTACGTTGAATATCCTCTTGGCTCATCTCGTGCTCCTTGACCTCTATTCCGTAGCGCTTAGCGATGATTTTGAGAGCCTCCGGGTAACTTGCCGACTCAATGTCCATTACGAATTTGACAACTCCACCACCATTTCCACATCCAAAGCACTTGTAAAAACCCTTCGATGGAGAGACAACAAACGATGGTGTCTTTTCGTTGTGAAAAGGACAGCACGCCTGATAATTAACACCTTTTCGTTTGAGTGTCACGTAGTCGCCGATTATCTCAACGATGTTTGCTGCGGCGTATATTCTGTCTATAGTCTCTCTATCTATCATTATATGTAAAATATGGAGTACAAACTTACGCAAAAAAAACGAATTATATATGAATTTTATTAACTTTGCCCTATGGATTTCAAATTATCATCAGAGTACAAGCCAACAGGGGATCAGCCACAGGCGATAGATCAGCTTGTCGACGCATTGGAGCGAGGTGAAAGATACTCCACACTTTTGGGTGTTACGGGGTCTGGAAAAACTTTTACTGTCGCAAATGTTGTTGCGCGGGTTAATCGTCCGACACTAGTGTTGTGTCATAATAAGACCCTTGCAGCACAGTTATATAGTGAGTTTAAGAACTTCTTTCCGGAGAATGCCGTAGAGTATTATGTCTCATATTATGACTACTATCAGCCGGAGGCATACCTCCCCACAACAGGTACATATATCGAAAAAGATCTCTCCATAAATGACGAGATCGAGAAGATGCGACTCTCAACCACCGCAACGCTTCTGTCGGGGCGTCGGGATGTGATCGTTGTGTCGAGTGTGTCGTGTATCTATGGTATTGGAAATCCCGAAGATTTTAAGGCTACATCGATTAATTTGGAGGTTGGTGAGACCATCGCATTTAAGCAGTTGTTGTACCGTTTGGTTGAGGCTCTGTATACGCGAACCGAGAGGGAACTTACAGCGAGTACGTTCCGTGTAAATGGGGAGACAATTGACGTAATGAGTGCCTATGGGGGAGAGTGTTATCGTATCTCTATGTTTGATGATGAGGTGGAGATGATTGAGACGATTGACCCCGACAGTGGGGCTAGGATCGCGAGGTTGAGTCGTGTGACAATTTGTCCTGCTAACCTATTCGTCACAACGAAGGAGCGAATAGCTCACGCCTTGGGACAGATATATGTTGATATGGGGGCGCAAGTTGCGGAGTTCGAGGCGCGAGGAAGATTTATCGAAGCGCAACGACTCAAGCAGAGGGTAGAGTATGATTTGGAGATGATAAAGGAGTTGGGGTATTGTTCGGGGATAGAGAACTACTCTCGCTATTTTGACAATCGAAAGCCCGGGGTTGCTCCATTCTGTCTGCTAAATTACTTCCCCGAAGATTTTATTACTGTCGTCGACGAGAGCCACGTTACACTACCTCAGATTCGTGGTATGCACGGAGGGGACAGAGCGCGTAAGGATAATCTTGTAGAGTATGGATTTAGGCTCGAAGCGGCGCGAGACAATCGTCCGTTGTCGTTTAGTGAGTACGAAGACCTTGTGGGTACATCTATATTTGTCAGTGCAACACCCGGTGAGTATGAAAAGGAGAGATGTAATAACAAGACAATTGAGCAGCTGATACGCCCAACGGGACTTATCGACCCTCCGATGTTGTTGCGTGACTCTTTGATGCCGATAGATGATCTCATTGCGGAGGTGCAACGCTGCGTGGAGAAGCACGACAAGGTGATGATTACTACCATCACAAAACGAATGTCAGAGGAGTTATCGAAGTATCTCGACCGCGTCGGGATTAGGAATAGATATATTCACTCCGACATCGACACTATTGAACGCGTGCAGATCTTAGATGACCTTCGTAACGATCTATTTGATGTGTTGGTTGGAGTCAATCTACTTCGAGAGGGGCTCGATCTGCCGGAGGTGGCTTTGGTCGCTATATTGGATGCCGACAAGGAGGGGTTTCTTCGAAATAGACGCTCTCTAATTCAGATTGCAGGACGTGCGGCACGCCACGCAAGTGGTGAGACACTGCTCTATGGTAAGTTCTGTTCCGACTCGTTGTCAGATGCTATTATAACATCCAATAGGCAACGAATGATCCAGATTCGTTATAATCTCGAAAATCATCAAATACCGTCACAAGCGAAGAAGAGTGGCGGCGGAGCAAAGAGTCAACTACTCACCTCTCGACCAACTGAAGAGACTCTATCGATGGGTAGTTATGATTTTCAGGAGGAGCACTATGTGAGGGTTGCGGAGAACTCAGCTGAGTATAGTGCCAAACCAAATTTGAGTTACGATGAGCAGATTGCAGTTGCTAAATCTCAGATGGAGATGGCTGCAAAATCTCTAGATTTCACCGCTGCCGCAAAGTTTCGCGACAAGATGCGAGAGTTGGAGGTCGCCAGAGATAATTCTAAAAAGGGCGTCTCATATAAGTAAAAGGATTACTTTCGACAAGACAATGTGTTACAGCGGTTTTACCAACTATTTTTGACCACATTACTTTGAAAAAAACGACACTTTCATTGAAACGTATTCAATAGAAAGTGTCGTTTTTTATATCACGTCTCTTACTTCTGTCGGAAATAGATCTGTATCGGAACACCCGAAAAATCCCATTCGGCACGCATCTTATTCTCTAGGAATCGACGATATGGATCTTTGATATACTGCGGTAGGTTCACAAAGAACGCAAATTGCGGAGTCGGTGTAGGCAGCTGTGTAACGAACTTAATCTTAATGTACTTACCCTTTGTTGATGGTGGAGGGTAGTTCTCGATGAGAGGTAGGAAAAAGTCGTTGAGAGCGTGTGTTGCCACACGACGCTTACGGCTCTGGAACACTCGTATCGCACTCTGTAGAACCTCTAGGATACGTTGCTTGTTGAGCACCGAGGTAAAGATAATCGGAATATCATTAAACGGAGCTAACTTCTTTTCAAGGTGCTCGCGCCACGCCTTCATTGTATTGGCATCTTTCTCGATAAGATCCCACTTATTTACAACAATAACACAACCCTTACGATTGCGAACAATAAGGTTGTGGATATTAAGATCTTGAGACTCCAACCCCTGTTGAGCATCGAGCATCAACACACACACATCCGACGCCTCAATCGAGCGAATAGAACGCATCACCGAGTAGAACTCAAGATCCTCCATCTCACGATTTTTACGACGCATACCGGCTGTGTCGACAAGGTAGAAATCCATTCCATATTTGTTGTATCGAGCGTGTATTGAGTCGCGCGTAGTACCTGCAATAGGTGTTACAATGTTACGATCCTCACCAAGTAGAGCATTCGTCATCGACGACTTACCCACGTTTGGACGCCCCACAATTGTAATACGAGGAAGAGTAAGATCCAACTCCTCAACATCATCATCGGGCAACGATTTAACGATCTCATCCATCAAATCACCTGTTCCCGAACCACTCATTGACGAGATAGAGAATATCTCCTCACCAAGACCTAGTGAGTAAAACTCGTGAGTTAGATAGTATTGATCGTTATTATCGACTTTGTTACACACTAAAAGAACCTTCTTGTCTGTACGTCGAAGGACGTTTGCGACCATTTCATCGAGGTCTGTAATACCCGTCATAACCTCCACAAGGAATAGAATTACATCTGCCTCCTCTATTGCGAGCATCACTTGACGACGGATCTCGTCCTCAAAAATATCATCTGAATTTACGGCGTAACCACCCGTATCAATTATCGAAAACTCCTTTCCGCACCAATCAGTCTTACCGTAGTGACGATCACGTGTCGTACCCGCAGTCGAGTCGACGATTGCCTTGCGCTCACCTACGAGACGATTAAAAAGAGTACTTTTACCTACATTGGGTCGCCCCACTATCGCAACTAATGCCATATCTATCCTATTCTAATTAAAATCAAGTACAAAGATAGCAAATTTTTATTAAATTGTAGCATATTATGAAATATCTTCGCGAATTATAGGCTTGAATAGAATAAAAAACGTATCTTTGAACATACGTTAACGAAATAGATTTTATTATGAGACTTAAGTTTATTGCTGCTGTTATTTTGGTTGTGCTATGTACCTCTGCCTCAGCACAACTATACAAAGAGGATTATGTGATAAGCAAGGATCGCGGAGGGTACAAACCAAATATGCGGACATTCTGTGGCGTTATGGCTGGAGTGAGTGTGCCTATCCTTGCGGATAAAGCCAAAGAGTTGGAGATAGAGAATAACGTCGGATATAACATCGGAATGATGTGGGGGATGGATTTCGGGAGTGTAGAGATTACCCCCGAGATTTGGTATCAACACTACAAAATAAATGTATACGATCCCGACACAACATCTGGCGGCGATATTATCAACAATAGCATCGAAATGCCTATCATTGTGGCACTAAAGTTTGGTAACATAAGGTTTAACTTTGGACCATCCCTGTCGTTGATGAGTAGCAGTAAGATAGATGCCAAGAGCGATGAATCGATAGATTTTGGAAATATAAAGTCGACGGGGGGATATATCGTGGGGCTAAGCCTTACGCTCATCGACCACGTAATAATTGACGCTCGATATACGGGTCGATTTGTATCAACCAAAAATGAGTGGTATAATGGCGGGGGCGAACACGAATATCGCTACTCCTCGTGTGGCGTGAATGTTGGATATAGATTCTAAAAAATAAAGGATGGATCAAACCTACAAGGAGATTGAGTTGGAGGGGGTAGACCCTCGTGAATTATATGGTGCTCACGAGTGTTACTTGGAGCAGATACGTGAGATGCACCCAGAGCTAAGAGTTATGGCTCGTGGATCGTCTCTCAAAGTATACGGCGCAGAGGAGCAGACAGAACGATTTGAACAACGACTAGAGGGGTTAGTGGCATACTATCTAAAGTATGGACATATCTCTACGTCGGTTGTGGAGCAGGCATTCTCGGGCTCGAAGATCGAGATTGTGAGTCGTGTTGATAAGGATGTTATTGTATTTGGGAATAGTGGCAACATCATCCGTGCTCGAACACCTAATCAACAAAAATTAGTGTCGTTATACGAAAAGTGTGACCTACTCTTTGCAGTTGGACCTGCGGGGTCGGGTAAGACCTATACCGCTATTGCTCTCGCGGTGAAAGCTCTCAAGGAGAGAGAGGTGAAACGTATAATCCTAACACGCCCAGCTGTTGAAGCAGGTGAGAAGTTAGGTTTTCTGCCCGGAGATATGAAGGAGAAACTCGACCCATATCTACAACCTCTCTACGACGCACTCAACGATATGATCCCGGCAGCAAAACTACAGAAATATGTCGAGGAGGGAACTGTTCAGATTGCGCCTCTTGCCTATATGCGAGGTCGAACTCTCGACTCTGCATTTGTAATTCTCGACGAGGCACAGAATACCACATTCTCACAGATTAAGATGTTCCTAACTCGAATGGGACGCTCCGCAAAGTTCGTCGTGACAGGCGATGTAACCCAAATAGATCTTCCAAACAAAAGAGATAGCGGTCTCACAACAGCAATGGAGCACCTTCGGAGTGTTCAAGGTATTGGTGTTGTTGAGTTCGACCGACGCGACATTGTTCGCCACCCGTTGGTGAAACAGATCGTCGCAGCATTTGAAAAAGCAAACATATAATAATCAACATAATATGAATAAGAATTTCAGCGCCCTAAAACCACAAGCGGTTTGGCGTCATTTCGAGAAGATAATGTCTATACCCCACCCCTCAGAGCACGAGGCGGCACTCAGAGATTACCTAACAGAGTTTGCCACAGATCAAAACTTAGAGTGTGTTGTGGATAGAGCAGGTAATGTAATTATTCGCAAAGGTGCAACTGAGGGTATGGAGTCTCGTCAAGGTATTATCCTTCAGGGACACATAGATATGGTACCTCAGAAAAATGCAGATAAGGAGTTCGACTTCTTAACCGACCCCATCGAGGGGTATATCGACGGTGAGTGGGTGCGCGCAAACGGCACTACTCTAGGTGCTGATAATGGTATCGGTGCTGCGGCGATACTTGCTATTTTGGAAGATGGGACAGTTGCACACCCAAACATTGAGGCGCTCTTCACAGTTAACGAAGAGCGTGGTATGGATGGTGCATTTGGACTTGAGGCTGGTATGTTGCAGGGGGATATCTTGCTGAACCTCGACACGGAGGATGAGAGAGAGCTCTGTATTGGTTGTGCAGGGGGATTGAGCCTTGTCGCTACACTCGATCACGAGATGGAGCCAACACCTCAAGGTGATTATGTGGCACGACGCCTAAAGGTTAGCAATCTGCGCGGAGGGCACTCTGGATGTGAAATACACGAACAGAGAGGTAACGCCAACAAACTCCTATTTAGATTTCTGAGACTCTCAAAATTAGAGATCCTAATAACAGCCGTGGAGGGAGGAACTCTTCACAACGCAATCCCACGTGAAGCTTACGCCGACATATTGATCCACAAGGATGACCTCGAAGTGTTCGAGGAGCAGGTAACACGCTACGAAAAGACAATACAGGCAGAGTACAAAACTGTAGATAGCAACCTCGCGGTATCACTAAGCGAGATCGAATATCCAGCAATGATGATCGAGGAGGAGGCAGCCTCTTGTTTGGTATGGGGTGTGGCTGGTGCACCCGACGGAGTTTGGAAGATGTCATATACGATTGCAGGACTCGTTCAAAGCTCATCTAACCTAGCAACAATAAAGAGTACAGAGACTCAAACTCGTATCGAGATATCACTACGCTCATCGTGCGAGAGCGAGTTAACAGCTCTCGCAGACACTATTGCCTCTATATTCGAGTTAGCTGATTTCGAAGTGAGCTGTAGTGGTGGGTATCCGGGATGGCAACCTAATGTTGAGTCTCCAATACTAAAGAGTATGAGTGATGCTTATCGTAAATTATTCGGTCAAGAGCCCAAAATATTGGCTGTTCACGCTGGATTGGAGTGTGGTATCATTGGATCTACATACCCTAATCTCGATATGATATCGTTTGGTCCGACCATACTCTCTCCACACTCACCATCGGAGAGAGTGGAAATTGCGAGTGTCGAGAGATTCTACCAACTCTTATGTTACACGATCGAAAATGCACCAACCAAATAAAATATGGTAACACAGGAGTCTCTAGAGCCTTGGTATCTGTTGGTCAACCCCACTGCGGGAGATGGTCGAGCACTGCTCGACTATCCCCGTATATCGAGACTACTACACGATGAGGGTATATGTTGCGAGCCACACTTCACAGAGCATAAATATCACGCCGTGGAACTCACCGTCAAGGCGGTAAAGGATGGTTATCGCAAGATTATAGTGTTGGGTGGCGACGGTACTCTACACGAGGTTGTCAACGGACTATTTATCCAGAAAGAGGTTGCTCCCAAAGAGGTTCTGCTTGGAGTTATTGGAGTTGTGTCGTCGGGGTGTGATTGGCTAAAAACATTTGGATTCGAAGGTGGTCGATATACCGAGATGGTGAAAGCTCTAAAGGCGGAGGAGGCGATATTTCAAGATGTGGGAGTGGTGAGTTACGTTGAGTCTCAATATCGTCAGTGCCGATATATGGTCGGGGTCAGCGGAACAGGATTTGACGCATTTATAGCGAAAAAATTTACCCACAGAATTATGAAGGGTAAGAGAAGTAAATGGGGGTACTTTTGGTGTTTCGTAAGGTCGTTCTTCAAATATAAAAGTACCGGAGTTAAGATCTATATCGACGATCAACTGATCTATAACGACCTCTTATTTAGTGCCGCTGTTGGAGTGTGTAAATTCAACGGAGGGGGTATGCAGCCCCTCCCCGATGCTATTGTCGATGATGGGTTATTGGATATGATGTTGATGCGTCCAGTCCATTTTTGGCATCTTATATTCCGCGTAAAATATCTCTTCGATGGCAACATATCTCGAATAGGTCACTCCGAACTATGGCGTGGCGAGAAGATCCGCATCGAGTCAACACCCGAGATGATGGTGGAGGTCGACGGAGAGTTATTCGGAGGGACACCTCTTGAATTTTCGCTGCTCGAACGCGCCATAAACATCGTCGTTAGCCACGACTACATCACACAGCGTGACGCCGAACTATCAAAAGAACTTCTCTCCTCCAACGAAGAGGAGGAAGAAGACGAAGAGGATATAGAGTACGAAGAGTAGAGGGGTGAAAAATACTATTTCCACCCCACTACTCCACTCTTTGTGAGAGTAAAATCACAGTCTAGTCCCTACCCTCTTTGTTTCTATCGTCGACCCTCTTTTGCCTCGATGCACTCTGTAGCGTGAGGTACACGCATTAGACGCTCTTTGGGGATTAGTCTACCCGTTGTCTTACATATGCCATAGGTTTTGTTCTCGATGCGAACTAACGCCATCTCCAAATTACGTATAAACTTCAGCTGATGTGCCGCCAAGCGAGCACTCTCCTCCTTAGACAAGGTGGTAGCACCCTCCTCCAACACCTTGAATGTGGGAGATGTATCCTCTGTTCCGTTACCCGCAGTGTGTGTCAACGTCGCACGCAACAACTCATAATCTTCTTTTGCACTTGCAATCTTCTCGACAATCAATTTGCGGAACTCCGCAAGATCATTGTCGCCGTATCTCATCATATCTTCCACCATATATTAACCTCTTTTTTCGAGAGATAAGGGGTCTCCCTCTCGACATTATTAAACTTTTATTTATTGATATAAGTAAAGTTAAAAATAAATTTCCTCAAAACAAAATTTTTCTAGTAATATAATTGTGAAATAACACCTACCCCTCAATAAATAGGACTAAATAGGAGATAAGTAGGGTAAAACAATTATCTCATCCTCAAAAAAAAGATCGAGTAACTACTGCTACTCGACCTCTTATAGAAAATATACTTAGGATTATAGATTTGCACCTCGCATATCCTTGGCGTTTGCCATTGACTCCAACGCTCCAAAGAGTGACTGCTGCAACAACTGCTGCTGCATCGTTGCGATACGAACCTTCTCTGACTCTGCTGATATCTGCTCCTCACTCTCGGTGATCTTATCTACAACAAACAGCACCAATGAGCTATTACCTTCGACCGGTGCTGATAGAACACCCGACTCGCTAGTCGTGATTGCCCCCACAACACGTGGCTCAACACCAACTCCTGATACATAGTATGAACCATAGTTTACATTTTCGAACTCACCACTAGTACCACCGATGCTCTCAATCATAGCCTCCAATGTAGAACCACTCAACTGTGATGACAACAACTCATACTTCTTCTGCTGCAAAAGTGTACGCTTGATTGAACCCTCAACCTCCGACATTGCGAAATACTCCGAGTCGTTTATCCCCGTAAGCATAGCCACGAGGTAACCATCGTCAACCTTGAAGATCTCCGACACATCGCCCAAATTAGCTCTATGTGCCCAACGAGCAACCTCCTGCGAACCTGTAACAGCTGCAATGACACGTGTTGCTGAGTTCAAATCTGCCTTATGTGATGCCAATGTAGCCTCATTTACCGCATTGCTGAAGTTCTCGACACCACCCTTAGCAGAGACTGCAAATAGACCTGCTGCGTTGTGTGCCGCTGTACGTGTAGTCTGCGATGGGATGATTGGTAGGTTGATTGTCGCTACACGATAGTGCTTTACACGCTTTCCTGCATCGTATGCACGAATGAGCTGGATCATATCTCCCGACTCAACCTTTGCAATACCACCCTTACGAATAGGAGCCAATGCTGTCGCAAACTCATCGGTAAATGCCGAGAATGGAACTGCACCGATATCACCACCATTCTGTGCACTCTGTGAGTAGACAGAGTATCTCGCTGCTGCCGATGCAAACTCAGCATCTGTAGCCTTCGAAAGAGCCATCATCAAGCTATCTGCCAACACCTCATCCGTATACGACAGAACAATGTGACGAATCGACAATGTGTCAGACGCAACAACCGAAGACTCTACACGAGAGATCTTCCACTCATTGCCACTCTCCACAGGACCGTATGTCTTACCTGCAACCAACTCCTTAGCCTCCGCAGCAAGAAGTCCCTCGGCGCTAACATAGTTCGACGCAACACTTCCGCTACGACTCTCACGGATAAACTTACGGATGTCACTTGCTGACGAGAGGTCGTTTGCCAACTCATTTGCGCGCTTCTGAATCTCGCTCTTATCCGCTGTCGATGGATCTACATTAAACTCAACATATGAGATAGTACGAGTTGGGAGACGTTTGTACGACGCCTTATTCTTATTGTAGTACTCTCTGATCTCAGCCTGCGACACACTAACCAGAGAATCTGCCACATCCGAATATTTCTTGCTACCCCAACGTCCTGCAAAGCTCTTATTCGCTGCCCTAACACCATCTGCAACCTCCAACGAGTTGACATATGATCCACCAGCAACAAGCCCTACATACTTCACCGAAGCTCTCTCGATAAGCGCCTGACGAACCAACTCTGCCCACATAGCCTCAGCTTGAGGGTTACCCTGCGAAGAGAATAGGAAGCCATTGAGAGCCTCAATGCTATACATACCTGTCGTAGGGTCTGCAAATGCACTATAGAACGCCTGCGTTGGGATCTCACCACGGATGATTGCCATACGCTCCTCCTCGCTAACGTCGATTCCCATCATCTCGAAACCGGGCTCAAGGACATACTTCGAAATAAGAGCCTGCCAAGTAGCATTATATAGTTGCTCCGCCTGCTGCTCACTGATCTCCGTGAGACCACTCTGATTTACAATGTTATTATACTCACTCTGATAATCGGTGTAAGTTACACTCTGTCCATCGATCTCTGCGATCACTGGATCATTACCCGAAAAACCCATTTCACTTCCCAATGAGAAGATAAATGCTAAGAGCGCAACGGCGATAACCGCTGAGAGTACGACCCCAAAACTGGTACGTAACGTGTTTAGTGTTGCCATTATTTATTGCATTAATTATTTTTAAGTATTCAAAGATATATATTTTTTCTATAAATCAACTATTTTTTGCCTATTTTTTTAACTCTCACAAGTTCGATCCTCGAACGTGTAGTACGGAGAATCTTGATCTCAAATCCATCTATAAGAAGATGCTCTCCCGCAGCGGGGATTCCTACGTGGTGATAGATTATATAACCGGCTAAGGTCTCATACTCGTCACTCTCCTCTATTCCGAGGTTGAAATGTTCGTTGAGATAGCGCACCTCCTGTCGGCACGAGAGGACATATTCTCCCTCTCCAACCTCTTTGGCGATCATCTCCGGTTCATCGTGCTCATCCTCGATCTCTCCGAAAATCTGCTCCAGCACATCCTCCAACGATATGACACCTGCCGTACCACCCCACTCATCAATCACCACTGCAATATTGCTTTTATGTTTGATCAGACTCTGTAGTAGTGAGTTTAGGGGCATTGTCTCGGGGACGAAATTCACCTTCATCAAGATCTCGTCGACCTTATCGGGTGAGCGAAACAGAGATTTCGAGTTTACATATCCGATGATATTATCGATGCTACCACGCCACACAAATAGTCGCGAATATTTTGTCTGAGCAAATCGTTCTGTAATCTCTTCTATCGTAGTACTATCTATGTCGACCGCCTCGATATCGACACGAGGTGTCATCGAATCACGAACTCGAAGATCGACAAAATCCAACGCATTCTGAAACAGTCGAATTTCGTTCTCCCCATCCGAAGAGCTCTCACTTCCCGAACCTCCCTCAATAAGGCTCGCCAAATCGTGTCTATCAAATCCAACACTCACCGAGTTAACCGCAATACGTCGCCCAAAAAGCCGCAACAACCCCTGCGACAACATCGTCGTAAAGATCGCTATCGGATATAGAATAAGGTAGAAAAGGTAGATTATCGGAGCTAAAAGCTTATAATAGAAGTTTGGGTTACTTCGGAAGATGGACTTCGGTAGAAACTCAGCAAAGAAGATTATAACCAATGTCGAGATAATTGTCTCAATCACCACAGAACCTCCCCCACGACCAATATAACGCAATCCCTGCTGGATAAGCGACGACATTAACAACGAGTAGATAACCAATGCGATATTGTTACCTACCAATATAGTTGTTATATATTGACCCGGATTTTGAGCGAAAATGTTTGCTATATAGTCAAACATAGGGCTCTGCTTGCGATCAATCTCTAACTTCAACCTATTCTTGCTCAGAAAAGCAATCTCCATACCCGAGAAAAACGCGGATAAGAGTAGCATCAAAGCTATCGATATAACCAATGTGGATGTGGACATCTATTTTTTATTAATTTATACTCTCAGCCTCTTCACCTACGGCGGCTGACTCCTCTTCACTCTGTTGGGATTGTCGCGCTGGAGCCTCCATCTTCATTCGACCTGTTAATCGTCTAAAACTCCACTCCTCCATTGCCTCATCAGACTCAAAGCCCTCACCCATATATACGTCACCACTCTGTGTGTCGACAATTTTGGTGTCGACATTCGAGTAAATTCGCTGCGTCTGAGCATTCCAGAAAAGCTGCTCCGAGTAGAGCTCCTTTCCATCGCTCTTCTTAACCTCTACATTACCGCGAGTCTCCCAGAGGCGACGATTCTCATAGTAAATAGCGTAGTTGGCAGTCAAACGGCTATCTCGCTGCGCAAGAGAGTCATCCGTAAAGGTCTCAATGGCGATGCCCTCTCGAAACTCTCGATATGGCTCTTTCGCCAAGGTGTAACCCTCAACCAACGACGCATCAAAAATATATGAGGGACGACCATTCTCCGACATAACAACCGTAAGATTTTCGCTCTGCTCCGTCAAAGTTCGCTCGTTTGACACCTCTCGTTTCACCACTTTCGAACCAGAGTTGTTATCCCCACAACATACAAGAATCAGGGCACTCCCAAAAATTAGGAGTGCCTTGATATCTCTTGCTATTTTATGCGATATACGCATCAATTATATATTCTATCTCTTTATGTAACAGTTATGAGATTAGTCGCGTGTACGGATCTCTGTCGAGATACCCTTCGCAGCACCACACTCCACGGTAACCTGAGAACCCAATGTAAGCTCATTGAAGAAACACTCCTCCTTAGTTGGGAAGTATGCCTTGTACTGTGCCAATAGAGCTGTCGCAGGAGTCTTGTAGTTAGCCTCGTCAGCAGAGAAGTTCTTGATAGCCTTCTGCATTGCGTCGTAAGCTGCAAGGTATGCAATCTGACCCGACAAATCTGGACAAGATGCAGCCGATGTACCGTAGCACTGTGCAATAACAAATAGAGCAACACCATTATCTGTTAGCGTACCATCCGCGATCGCTACAGAAGCCTTCGCAGCCTCCAACGCAGCAGCCATACGCTCTGCACCAAGCTCAACCAACGCAATACGAGAGTAAAGTCTCTCCTGCTCCTCCATATCTGTTGCCGACTCCAATGCGTCACGAAGATACTTCGACGCCTTTGTTAGCTCTCCGTCGTTCTGGAAGATTGCAGCCAACGCCATTGCTGCATCCGCAGTTGGGCGAATACGATAGTATGACTCTACAACCTTTGTGTAGAACGGAGTGCTACAACCTGTACGATCCAACAACTTAACAGCCTGTGCCAAGATCTTCTCATCGTTTGGAGAGTCCTCCAACTTCTTTGTGAAGATAGCCTCAAGGTTCTCGCAGCTTGCAGCGCCACTGTTACCAAATGCTGTATCGAATGTATTTACCAACTCAACCTTATCCTCACCGAGGTTCTCGAAGAGAGGTGTCAAACGGTCATACTCTGCGATAACCTCATCTGCCATAACCTCATCCATCTTATAATCCTCACAAAGGTTCTGGAAGTATAGGTTCACAAACTCACGATCTACATTATCCCCGTGTGCAGCGATTGATGCACGGAACACCTCACGCAATCCCTCACGATCACCCTTGTTGTAGTTGTAGAAGTCACGAGCCTTACCCTCTAGAATATATGCTGCACCACGCTTTGGGTGGTCGCTGAAGTACTTTAGACGAAGGTCGTGAACGATCATCAACGAATCAATCATCGTACGCTTCTCTGTCAAACTCTTTGCGCGAGCTATCTTTGCCTTGTAGAGAACAACTCCACGTGCATATACCGACTCCGACGCTGCTGGACTCTTCTCGATGTAGCTCTGCAAATACTTTGCTGCATCATCGTAGTTCTTGCTGTCGAGAGCCTCCTTCATAAAGGTCGCAAGGAACATATTCTGCTCGCGCTCCTCTGGAGTCTCACCCCACTTTGCATACGTAGGGCTGCTGAAGTCAATTTGCGGAGCTTGAGCCATCACGCTCGAAACAGCAACCGCGGTCATCATTAGTAAAAGTGTAATCCTTTTCATCTGTTGTATTAGTTATTGTTTTTCTGTAGTTTCAAATCTAGTCGATCTGCTGTCGTTGGAACCAGTAGTCATCTCCAAACAGAGTAAATCCAAGAGAGAATTTTAGGTGGTTTTCCTGAACCAATCCCACATTTAACGACTCAATATACTTCTTAGAGCCCACACGTCCCCACTCAAAGCCTAACTCAATCTTCGAGATACCAATCATATTGATCGGAAATCCCATACCGGCAGTTAGAGCCATCTGCGATATCTTCTCACCCTCATAGGTGTATTGATATCCTCCATATCTAAATCCTGCACGATATCCAACACGATTCATATACTTTCTAACATCTATTCGACGTGGAATGTACTCAACTCCTAGACGAACTTGATGTACATTGTTGTAAGCCACCGTCATTCCCGAAGTCGTAAGCTCCACATCATCATTCACGCTGCCCCAATTCTGGAAACTATAGTCTGCCGCAAACATAAACTTATCATTCGTATAACTCGCTCCGAACTCCAACTGACGAGGTAACACAAGCGACATTCTCGTTGTATCACTCTGCGCGTAGACTGTCGTATATCCCGACGTAGCTGTCACAACGCGAGCGTGTCGAGGTGTTAGATCACCTCCAATGTCGAACGTAGCACCCAAAACCAACTGTCGCTCTTCCGTCTCAATTGGAATCCACTGAGCACCAAGCTGTCCCTTAATCTTCGAGACCGATATATTATCGACACCCGCCGCCGCAACAGATGTTCCCGGCGTAAGGAAGTTAATGATAACAGAACTAAAAGCTCTATCGAGGTCACCCCAATAGTATTGAGCAGCTAAACCAATCGAGAAACCCTTTGCAATCTCCCAACCAACTCCCAACTTAATCTCTGCAACATCACCAGAACCATCGTTAACAAACTGGACGAAATCGAACGAATCGGTAACCTCCGAACTGACCTGATAGTATCCTGTACTCGAAAACGGTGTAACACTCACACCAAATCCAAGTCCCTTTGCGATAGGAACTTGCACCGCAATATCGTGAATATTTGCTGTAGCGTATGTACTCTTATATCGCTGTCCATTAATCTCCTGATTAGCCAGATAGTTACCACCCTCCAGAGCAAAATCGAAAAGTATTCCCTTACGTAACGCGATACTATAAGAGGCTGGGTTCAACAGATTTATAGCCGTACGACTACGTAATGCTACTCCTGCACCTCCCATTGAACGAGTTAATATTGTACCCTGTGTTTGTAGTTCACCCAATCCATACATTGAGTAAGAAGAAAAGGTATTAATCGTATTAGTCTGAGCCAACAACAACTGAGGCATTATAGCTGACACTGCAATCAACAACAGACGTATTATTCTATTTCGCATTATATTCTAAAATTCTATTCAATCCCAAACTCACCAATTCGCACTCTGCAAATATCGTATTTTTTATTCGTTTCGCCAACTTTTTTGCATCCCCACCGGCAAATATTACTAATTTTTTTTCACTTTTTCCCCTTATCCGATCTATATGACCATCTATTTCGAGTGCAACACCCTCCATAACACCCTGTTCGATCGCCTCGCGTGTAGTTCTCGGTATTGCTACGAACTCGTCGGTCGGCTCGCATAGTGGAAGGCTTGCCGTAAATTCGTGTAGTGCCCTAAATCGCATCGCTATACCGGGTGAAATAACACCTCCCTCGAAACCTCCTCCGCGAGTAACAAGGTCTATAGTTATAGCACTCCCCAGATCCACAATCAACACCGTGTCAACATCTTCACCATAGACGCTCCACGCACCAACAGCTGCCGCCAACCTATCACGCCCCAACGTCTGAGGTGTTGCATAGCTTACCGCAATCGGGACAGGTGTAGTGGCTTCGAACAACAAAACATCACTAACAACCTCACGCAACATCCCAACAACATCCCTCACATCGCCCCTCGTCGAGGAGACAATACCTCTCTTCACCTTATATCGGGCACACTCCTCAGTAACCCACAACAGGGCGGAGCCTCCAAAACTATCATAAACTACACGACAAAGCGTCTGATCGCCCTGCATAACGTAGAGCTTCACTCGTGTGTTTCCTATGTCAACTATCAAATTGTTCATCAACTCTATAGCGTTGTAAGTATCTTATACCCAGACTCAATATCCGGAATTTTTCGAATAGTCATCGCCAACTTCATACCCTTCGGACGCAACACATAACGATTGGGGTCAGCTGTAATTTTCTGTAGCATATTCATAAATGTGTCGCTCTTGTAGTATGGCGAATTTTGCTCCCCCACAAAACTGACGATCATCAATCCATTCTTCACCTTCACACGCTCCATACCGAGTCGAATCGCCTCACGTCGCAACCTTACCACATTCAACAACTCCTCCGCAGCACGTGGCATACGTCCAAACCTATCGACTAGGCGCTGCGCAAACTCCGCAAGCCCACTCTCATCCTTTATTGCATCGAGCTCACGATAGAGTTTCAACTTCTCCGCAGGCTGCGACACATAGCTATCTGGCAACTCTGCCACGAGGTCTATCTCGATCGTCGAGTCGTCGATGAATGGTCGCTGTTGTTGTTCGACCTCCTCCTGTCCCTTAGGTGTAAGCCCTGCGACATCGAGCCCCTCCTGTCGAAGCTCCATAATAGCCTCTTCGAGGATCTTCTGGTAGGTCTCAAAACCAATATCTGCCACAAAACCACTCTGCTCTGCACCCAACAAATTACCCGCACCGCGAATATCGAGATCCTGCATCGCAATGTTGAAACCCGAACCAAGGTCCGAAAACTCCTCGATAGCGCGCAACCTACGTCGAGCATCGGGCGTCAACATCTCCTCGGGAGGCGACAACAGATAACAGTATGCCTTTCTATCGGAACGCCCCACACGTCCCCTCAGCTGGTGCAGTGCGCTCAACCCAAAGTAGTGTGCATTATTTATAATTATCGTGTTGGCATTCGAGACATCTATACCATTCTCGATAATCGTTGTTGCCAACAACACATCATACTCACCATATATAAACTCCATAATAAGAGTTTCTAACTCCTTCGCCGGCATCTGTCCGTGACCAACACCAACCCTCGCCTTGGGGCAGACTCTCTCTATAAGAGCCTTCACACTAACCAAGTTCTCCACCCTGTTGTGAATGAAGTATACCTGTCCTCCACGCGCTAACTCTGTCTCCACCGCCTCACGAATAATATCCTCCGAAAAGATGTGTGACTCCGTAAGTATTGGCTGTCTGTTGGGTGGTGGCGTCGATATAACCGACAAATCACGCGACCCCATCAACGAGAACTGCAACGTTCGCGGTATAGGCGTAGCCGTGAGGGTCAACGTATCGACCCCAACACTCAACGCTGTTAGCTTCTCCTTTGCCGACACTCCGAACTTCTGCTCCTCATCGATAATCAACAAACCCAGATCCTTAAACTTAATCTGCTTACCTAGAATCTTATGTGTTCCAATCAATATGTCAATCTTTCCATCAGCCAAATCTTTGAGTATCATCGTTGTTTCACGAGCCGACTTCGTTCGGTTCAGATACTCAATCGTTACCGGAAACTCCTTCAATCGCGACACAAACGACCGATAATGCTGCATAGCAAGGATCGTCGTCGGCACCAACACCGCCGTCTGCTTACCATCCGTTGCCGCCTTAAATGCTGCACGAATAGCAACCTCCGTCTTTCCAAATCCCACATCTCCACACACCAATCTATCCATCGGTTGTGGCTGCTCCATATCGCGCTTCACAGCCTCCGACGCAGCATTTTGGTCGGGCGTATCCTCATACATAAACGACGCCTCCAACTCCTGTTGTAGATATCCATCTGCCGAGAACGCAAACCCCTCACTCAACTTTCGTTTTGCATAGAGCGCAATCAACTCTCGCGAGATATCCTTTATGGCACGTTTGGTTGCATTCTTCAGTTTCGACCACGTTGCACTTCCTAGCTTATGGATCTTCGCTGGCTCACCATCGCCACTCTTATACCTTGCAATTCTATGCAATGAGTGAACATTGACAAACAACACATCATTATCCTTATATATCAACTTTATCGCCTCGTGGATACGTCCCCCCTCGTTGATCTTCACCAACCCGGCGAACTTACCAACACCGTGATCGTAGTGCACAACATAATCACCGACCCTCAACTGGTTGAGCTCCGCAACGGTCATCTGCTCATCACGCTTGATCTCTCCACGTATCTTATAACGCTGATATCTATCGAAGATCTGATGATCGGTATAGAGACACAACTTCCGCTCGTGATCGATAAAACCCTGATGCAGGGTCACTGCCAGCGACTCCAACTTCAAATCCTTATAACCCGTCTGATAGAAAATATTCTCTAGTCGCTCTATCTGTGCCCTATTGCGCGAAAGGAGATAACTCGAGTAACCCCTCTCCCCCATCGAGATAACATCGGCTGCCAACACCTCAAAATTTTTATTGAACGACGGCTGAGGGGATGTATTGAAACTAATTATACTATCCACCTGCCTCTCCAATAACGTGTCGCGCATCAAAAATAGTGTGCGACCCGCCATATCTGACAACAATTGATTGCGACTCGTCACCAATTGATCTATTGTCGAGGGCTCCTCCATCTCGGAGAGGAGTCGACGGCGTATGTCATTCACCTTGCGGAGGGCAAAATCAGCATCGAAGAACCAATATGTTACCCCTTCACCTGCATACTCCACAAACGAAACTCTTTTCGTCGAGCCCTCCGAAGTGGTCAAATTAGGCAGAATCTCTACCCTATCGAGTTTAACAAGAGAGAGCTGACTCGATATCGAAAATCTACGTATAGAGTCGATATCATCTCCAAACATATCTATACGGTATGGCTCGCTCTCCGAGAATGAGAATATATCGATGATACCCCCTCGAAGCGAGTAGTGCCCCGGCTCGTAGACAAAATCCACCCTCCGAAATCCCACACTCTCCAGCATCTCAACCAAAATATCAATCGACACACGATCACCAACCTTAAGTTCAATGACCTCACGGCGCAGCGCATCTACATCAACAACCCTCTCCACCAACGCCTCCGCATAGGTCGAGACAACACACATCTTCCCTGCCGAACGACGCAACGCATTCATCGTCGACGTACGCTGCACAACGCCATTAGCATCCTCCGTACCATAGATAATAGAACGCTTATAGGAGCTTGGCAAGAAGTGTATATCCTCCTCACCCAACAACATATAGAGATCATTAAGAAGGTATGCAGCACTATCCTTGTCCTCCGAAACGAAGATGTGAACACCTCCCACTCGCTTAATTAACGATGCCGCATACAACGGCAAAGCACCACTCACCATCTGATCTAGATGGTGGGTGGTGCCACTATTTTTCTGTGCCTCGACTAAAGCCTCAACTCCCGTCGACTCTGCAAAGAGTGAGAGTAGAGCTTCCCCTTTTTTAGGTGAGTAAGTTGACTCCATTTTTGTCATAATAACCGACCTCGATTATACCGACACTCTGGTCAACAGTAACCGCGATCTTACACTTATAGCGCCAACTCCACTTACGTCGCAACGAGACTAAACCCTTACAGATAAATGCCGCAACATAGGGGCTGACACGTAAATTTATAAACTTCACTTTTCGATCGTGCGTGAGGAACGATATCTGATTCTCGATACCCTTATCGAGCAAAACCGTAGGTTGAATCTTTCCCGTTCCTCGGCACGTAGGACACATATCCTGCACATCTTCAACCGCAATTGGACGAACTCGCTGACGCGTAATCTGCATCAATCCGAATTTCGACAGTGGCAACACTGTGTGTTTCGCCTTGTCGCCCGCCATCAACTTCACCATCTCCTCATAGAGCAGCTGTCTGTTGGGGGCTTTATGAAGATCTATGAAGTCAACGATCACAATACCTCCCAAATCTCGAAGTCGAAGTTGTCGCGCCACCTCCGCCGCAGCAGCAAGGTTTACGTCAAGTGCCGTCTGCTCCTGATTATCCTCTGCCTTAGTTCTGTTTCCCGAATTTACGTCGATAACGTGCATCGCCTCCGTATGCTCGATAATCAAATATGCACCCCTGCGGAGCGATACATACTTAGCAAACAACGACTTTATCTGCTTCGAAATGTCGTAATTATCGAAGATCGGCACACTCCCCTTATAGAACTTTACGATCTTCTCACGACCGGGCTCAATAAGCTTTATGTAGCTACTAATATTATTATACATAGCCTCGTCATCGACCACAATCTGCGAAAAACTTAGATTCAACGTATCGCGAATGATCGTATTGGCGCGACTCATCTCACTCATCAAGAGTGCCGGAGCCTCCTGCTTGCGGATGTTACGAGTGATGGTATTCCACCTATCTAGCAACGACTCGATATCCTGCTGGATATCCTCATCCTTAGCCGAAATTGCCGCCGTGCGGATAATAACACCAAAATTCTTCGGCAACACCTCCGACGCAATTCTTCGAAGACGCTTTTTATCCTCCGACGAGCGGATCTTCTGCGACAAAAACACCTTTGTCGAAAATGGAACAAGTACTACGTTTCGCCCTGCAAGCGATATATCTGCTGTGAGTCGTGGACCCTTTGTCGAGATCGCCTCCTTAGCGATCTGCACCATTATATTCTGACCTACTTCGAGGAAAGAACCTATCTTCCCACCTCTGTCAACCTGCTCTTGAAGCTTGATACCCTCAACTTTGAGAGGGCGCTTCCCCGGTTTATAACTAGAGACAATCTTCTCTAGCGAGCGGAAGTTAGTACCCAAATCAAGAAGATGTATGAAGGCGTCGCGCTCGTGACCTATGCTCACAAAAGCAGCATTGAGCCCGGGCATAATCTTACGCACACGACCCAAATAGATGTCACCAACGGCAAATCCCGTCTGACTCTGCTCCTTATTTAGCTCAACCAACACCTTATCCTCGCACAGTGCGATAGATATCTCCGATGGGGTTACATTTACTATTAACTCTCGATTCATAAAATCGAAATATGTTTTTACTCTAATCGACATTTTAGTCAAAGAGAGACTCTACGCCCAATCCTCTAATGTTCAAACCTATAAAGTTCATACAACATTTGGACGTAGATAGTGTACACTATGATATATTTCATAACGTATTAAAGCTAAGGATTACTACCCTTAGCTTTAATACGTTCACTTGACATTTAATATGTCAGCTACCCTATTTTTTCTTTTTGTGGCGATTCTTGCGTAGACGCTTTTTGCGCTTGTGGGTAGCCATTTTATGTCTTTTCCTCTTCTTACCGCTTGGCATAATCTTGGTTTTTTTATGTTTAACAATCAGATAGCTGAACTATCCATTTACTTCTTACTTAAGTAGAGCCGAAAAACTCTTAGATGGCTTAAACGCAGGTACGTCGTGCTCTGGGATGGTGATTGTTGTATCCTTAGAGATATTACGAGCAACCTTCTGCGCACGTCTCTTAACGATAAAGCTACCAAATCCACGCAAGTAAACAGGATTATTAGCCGCTACAGAGCCCTTTACGCTATCCATAAAAGCCTCAACAATTGTCATAACCTGTGCCTTCTCAACACCTGTAGCTTTAGCAACCTCGCTTACGATATCTGCCTTTGTCATAATGTTTATTTTATTTTTGTTAATGTATTAATATCACCTTTATCTACCTCACCCCAACACCCAACACTAATAAAGGCTGCCGGTTGAGAGTGCAAATATACGCTTTATTTGTTTAATACACAACAAACTATCTATTTTTTATGCTTTTTATCAGCTAAAAATACGAATATTTCAACATATCTGTACACCTTTCATATATATTGTATCAAAATATAAGAATCTGTTTAAGTTTTTCTCGCTATAGTTGCTAGGAGAGATGTTGCTTTGATTTTCTCTCTTTGTATAAGGCGCATAGCGGTGCCTATGTAACGTAGTACAAAAAGAGAAAAGTGAAGAGACAGATCCTTAGCAAAATAGATGAGAGAAATTTAAACAGATTCTAATTGTTTCAGCCAAAAATAACTACCTTTGCGGATAATGAAAAGCGATACAAACAGAAATAAATCGGGGGTTGCGTGGAGTGCAATCGAGCGCTTTGGGATTCAAGGCTCTCAATTCGTCGTCACTATGTTGTTGGCGCGAACCCTACTGCCGGCCGACTATGGTATGATCGCTATGCTGACGATATTCTTCGCCCTATCGACAGCCCTCATCGACAGCGGAATGTCGCAGGCGCTGATACAACGACAAAACAGATCGGATGCCGACCTTACAACTGCCCTCGTCTTTAATATGGCGGTAGCGGTCGTGATATATGGGATTCTATACATCTGCGCACCATTCATTGCGCAGTTTTACAACACGCCTGAACTGTGTTGGGTCTCTCGCATATATCTATTAGTACTTGTCATCAACTCTCTTGGAGTTGTACAACAGGCGCTCATAACCATAGAACTAAACTTCAAACAGCAGGCAATAGCATCATTTACGGGGATCGTATGTGGCGGTGGCGTAGCCCTCACAATGGCACACAGAGGGTATGGAGTGTGGTCGCTCGTTGCTCAGCAGATCACGAGCGACACCATCCGAACCTCGATACTTTGGATCATATCGAAGTGGAGACCTACCAATAAATTCTCTTGGCAATCATTCAAGGAGCTCGCAAACTTCGGATCTAAAATCGTAGCATCGGGACTACTCCACGTTCTCTATGTCAATCTATATCCCCTCATTATTGGGCGTCACTTTGCCCCTAGCCAACTGGGGCTATTCAACAGAGCAACAACCATCGGGGCACTACCCTCAAGCAACATATCGACAATTGTTGATCGTGCACTCTATCCGATTCTATGCTCGAAGCAGGGGGATTGTAACGACGCAGTGAACACTCTACATAAATATTTAGGCGTTGTCTGTTTCGCTGTCTTCCCGACGATGGTCGGGCTTTCAATCCTCGCCAAACCAACAGTTATGATACTCCTTGGCGAGAGATGGTTGGGGGTCGTACCTCTACTACAGATCATCGCAATAGCCTATATGTGGGATCCTATTATGAAGTTTATGGGTTCAATCATAAAGTCTCAAGGAGACTCCAGCAGCTACCTCCGCGCCGAGGTGCTGAAGAAGATATCGGGCGTAACAATACTCTTCACGACCATCCCTTTTGGCATAGAGGTGATGGCTGGTGGATTGATCCTTTATGCGATATGCGATATGGCGATTGTGATACTCTTTGCTCGACGCTGCGATAACAGGTTGGGATATCGAACTATCACAAAGATTATTGCCCCCACGCTACTTATCACCGCGATAATGGGTAGCGCAATGTGGTTTACACTGGAGATGATGGAGGGGCTCTCTACCCTATTGCAACTAATGGTCGCAGGAGGAGTCGGACTCATAACATATCTTGGTATCGCCACCGCAGCGAATCGACCCGAGGCACGACAATTGTTAAAATTGATAAAAAAATAGTATTATGAACATAGATATCTACTTCGCAACAGACAGACTAACGATCACATCCACCCCCAATCAGGGTGGTTTCGAAATCACACCCGACCCTCAATTGGGCATCAAACGCACTGAACTACTATCTCTTTTTCGCCTCCACAAGTGGGTCACCATCATCACATCCGACAAAAAAGAGACAGAGCATATATTCAAACTCTTCACCTCTCAATTCACGATGGTCGTTGCCGCAGGGGGTGTCGTCGAGCGAGACGACGAGAAGATATTGATGATACACCGCAATGGGCGTTGGGATCTCCCCAAAGGTCACTGGGAGAGTGGCGAGACAATCGAGGAGTGTGCAGTACGCGAAGTGGAGGAGGAGAGTGGCGTAAGTGGCATCACCCTCAACGAAAAGATCTGCGACACCCTCCACGCATACTATATGAAGGGTCGATGGGAGCTAAAACACACCGAGTGGTATGCTATGCAAAGCAGCGACCGCCAAGAGCTAACCCCACAGAGGGAGGAGGGCATCGAGCGTGCCGAGTGGCTCACAAAGTATGAGGTAAATTTAGCTATCGAGGGGAGTTTCCCCACAATAAAGAGCGTTATGTCGCTCTACTCCTCCAAGTAGATACGCCCTTCGACCAAAGTAACACTATAATTTCCACCATACGAACTCAAGATGGAGTAGATAGTCACCCTCCCAGAGGGGATCTCTTCATTTGCATAGATCGCAGACGACGGCACATAGAGATCTATCTCGGAACCACTCTCATCGCGCAGAGTGTGTGTCGTCGAGAGCCGACGTCCCAACTCTGTATCATATCTACAGAATGAGTTATTATCCCCATCCGCAACAAACTCCAAACCTGACAGTTTTATAAAACAGGAGATATATTTTGTTGTAATATCTGCAATCGTCAACTCTTGCGGAGCTCGAATCGCACAATCATAATCGACAGAGAGCAACCTTCGATCAAAATCCTCCAACGCAATGGGGTCCACAACAGAGTCCGAAGATTGCTCTGCCCCAAGAATTATCGTACCACCATAACCCCCCAACCACAAGTCGGTACAATAGAGAGTAATCTGTGTACCAATACCGAAAAGATATAGATCATCTTCGAGGTCGACACTTATCTCAATCGCCCCACTATCATCCTCAACAACAATCCTCTCATCATACTCACCATACAGATCATTAGCCGTGATGCTCGCCACCACATAGACCACATCTGAGATACGGTGTGAATCATCTTGGTAGAGGTTCTTCAACCCCGCAATCGAGTAGTATCGACTACCGCCATCGTCATAGGACTCCTCAACGACATTCGAGGGCGTCGGTTTGCACGACACCAACCATACTCCCCACAGAGCACTCAATATAAACAAAACTCTACTCTTCATACTCTATACAATCATCTTCTCTTCGTAGTTTTATCATCGGGGAGCTCGCCCCAGAGCTATAGTCATACTGTAATATTCCAACCAACGTAACCTCCCCTTCGGGAATCTCACACATCGAAAAGTCTGCATAGCTACTCGTATAACACCCCAACGTTCGCCCCTCAACATCGACAAACTCAACAGTGCCACCCCAAAGTGTTGCGTCGCTCGACTCTTCGTCGACGACCAATCTCAAACCGCCAATTGAGACCAACGACCCACACAACTCCTCAACCAAACTCTCACTATCGAGCTCCTCGCGCGTGATCTCTCGCGGAGTTACACTCTCCACGACCCCAGTATTCAA
The DNA here is from genome assembly GCA_047174765.1 of Rikenellaceae bacterium. Classification (GTDB taxonomy): domain Bacteria; phylum Bacteroidota; class Bacteroidia; order Bacteroidales; family Rikenellaceae; genus Alistipes. The sequence continues at coordinate 135,355 of JBCQTT010000002.1, forward strand.
AATGTGTCGATCTACAACTATCTCGTGCTCCATATAGTCCAAATCATAGTAGCTACTCTCCGACGCAGCCACACCAAGCTGCAACACCCCACGACTACGCGATAGTCGCAACCCCTCAAGATAGACAACCATAACATACCCCTCATCGTGACGAACATAGGAGTATGTAAGCCCCTCCAACACCTCCAGAGCATAACCATCCTGCTCGATGACAAACAATTTATAAAAATTCCCCGACTCATCCGTAGCCGTGACGCTACCCTTCACAATCAACTCCTCCCTCACGTCGTAGTAACCCGACGAGGTAACCTGCTGATTGAGCCTCTCGAGGGTTATGTTATACTCCACATCAATAGCTTCAGCCTCGGTTGGCGCAGAGTCAAACCGATTTATACAAGAAGAGAACAACAGACCCACCGCCAAAAACAGAAGAAGGAGGCGTCGTAAAACAACACCTCCCATTAGATTATTATATCCACCTCTCGAAGTTACTCCTGCGTATCTACCCACGAATCTTTCAATCCAACAAAATACAAAATTCCATCGAGACCAATTGTCGAAATCGACTGTTTTGCATTCTCCTTCACCTTTGGCTTAGCGTGGAACGCGATACCGAGACCTGCAATGTTAAGCATCGGTAGGTCATTTGCTCCATCACCCACAGCGATAGCTTGAGCAATATCAATATTCTCGAACTGGCACAACAGACGCAACAACTCAGCTTTACGCTCACCATCGACAATCTGCCCAATGTAACGTCCCGTCAACTTGCCGTCGACGATCTCCAAATCATTTGCATATACATAATCGAAACCAAATCGGCGCTTTAGATACTTTCCGAAGAATGTAAATCCACCCGACAAGATCGCCGTTTTGTAACCCACACGCTTCAAGATCTTCATCATACGCTCAAGACCCTCCGTAATAGGTAGGTTGTTCGCGATATCCTCCATAACCGATACATCGAGCCCCTTCAACATCGCAACTCGACGTGTGAAACTCTCGCGGAAGTCAATCTCGCCACGCATTGCCGACTCCGTGATGGCACGTACCTCATCACCTACACCAGCTCTATCTGCTAGCTCGTCGATAACCTCAGTCTCGATAAGTGTAGAGTCCATATCAAAACAGATCAAACGACGACATCTACGATACAAGTTATCCTCTTGGAACGAAACGTCGATTCCCTCCTCTGAGAGTTCAAAAAATCTCTGTTGAAGAAGTGTTCTATTGGGGATTGATCCTCGCAGCGAGAACTCAATACAAGATTTTGGACGACGTGCATTCTCATCCAACGGCACACGTCCCGTAAGACGAATAATATCATCGATATTCAACCCCTGCTCCGAGATAGCTGCTGCCACCTTCGAGATATTAGCAGCTGTAATCTTACGTCCCAGCAGAGTCACAATATAACGATTCTTTCCCTGTGCCAAAACCCAATCATTATAGGCTGTCTCCAACACTGGCTCAAAGCGGATAGTCACACCCAACTCCGATGCCTTGAAGAATATCTCCTTCATAATGTTACCCGAACGCTCCGAAGTGGTCTGAAACAATATACCCATCGCCAACGAGTGGTGAATAGTAGCCTGACCAATGTCAAGTATAAATGCCTCATAGCGACTCAATATATCAGTAAGCGCTACGGTTACACCCGGGCGATCCTCACCCATAATGTTGATCTGAATTACCTCTACTGTGTTGTTCATAACTTATTAAAAATAGTTTGTATTCTGGTTGTGATTAGTTAATTTATACCAAAGTTATATTTTTTTTTACAATAAAACAACTTTTACAGTAAAAAAATTGGAGCGTGATAAAAAAATCACACTCCAATAACTCTCTATAACTATTCTACAAACAACCCTACTCAGCAACCTCTTCAGCAGCCTGCTCTGTCTCAACCAACTCCTCAGTTGCAGCTTGTGGGATAACAACATTCTGTTGCATCTGCTCCAACATTGAGTTAGCGTCACTTCCAATAGATGTAGTAGACGAAACCTCCGATCCACCCATAACAACAGTAGCCAAAAGGCTCAACACTAGAATTGTAGATGCCATAGCCCAAGTAAATTTCTCAAGAAAATCGCTCGTCTGACGAACACCCATAACTTGGTTAGATGCACCAAAATTTGCAGCCATACCACTCTTTGGGCTCTGAACCAAAACTGCAAGAATCATCAAGACGCTCGCAACGAGGATCAACCCAATACAAATTGTATATAACATATCTATCTTATTTTTAATTGTTTACAATCCTATTTCGAACCACCAACGTCACCTTTACCACCCTCAATATTACTCAGCGCCTCGATTTGTGACGCAAAGTAAGCAATTTTTTCTGAATATAACAAAAATAATTTGGTATAAATATCTTTTGCTTCGCTATATAGCCCCTGCGAATGGTAGATACGCGCCAACTCCTCACTAACCACCGCTCCATTCGAAAGGTCAAAAGAGGGCGATTGTGGAATATCGTTCTCATATGGCACAACATCACTCTCGACCTCGATCCTTAGGTCCGTCTGCTCCAAAAACCTATCGATCAAAAAATCTGTTGTCGTACTGGAGCGCAACTCCTGCTCCACAAGGCTCATCAAGTAGTCAAAATCGACCTCTCCGAGCCCCCAATCAATATCACTCAGCTGCCCCATAACGCTACCAATTACCTGCCGCAGCTTGGAAGATGTCGGTTATGATCTGGTCAACGATAGTGGGTATCAACTCACCCTCAACCTCCGTCAACAGACTCGACGAATTGTAATCTTCGTAGGCCGAGAAGGTCTTTGAGAACGAACCCGTCTCGTCGATTCGGTTTGTAAATCGAACCCTCACCGTTATCGTCAAACGATTGAGCGAACTATAGTCGTTGGTCGTACCTGCCGACACCGAGGCTGTCGTCGACGTATAGTTCGTAATCTCACCCTCAAAAGCAAAATCTCCTCCATCCGTAACCTCATTGAGGTTCGTACGACGCAGGAACAGATCCTTCAACCCGTCGGTCAACTCCGACGACAGGATAGGCGCAACCATCGTTGCATTATTGGGGAAGTAGGCGACCGAGAAGGTCTTTGCCTCGGGCGGAATCGACGCACCCGACAGAGTATAACTTATCTTATACCCACACCCCAACAACGTAGCCGCCACAAATAACGACAAAAATATCTTCTTAAGCTCTCTCAAAATATTACTTTTTATTTTTTTATACACTCGATACCCTACAACTCCTCTATACCCAACTCCTTAATCCTTCTATAAAGGGTACGCTCCGACATAAACAGCTCCGCCGCAGCATCTTTTCGTCGCCCATTGTGACGCCTTAATGCACGCGTAATCTGCTCACGCTGCATATCCGATTTAGTCATCTCACGAGGCTCATCCCTCACCTCCTCGCTCTCGGCGTAGTAACCCGTATCATCACTCGCTGTCGACAACACTCCAACAATCGAACTCGACATATTATCTTCGTGACTCGGCAACGCAGCTTGCAGCTGAGGCGTTACAACCGGCACAACCCCTACCGTCGGGTTAACACCTTCCTTGACGAGTAGCTGCGACACCATCCTCCGCAACTCCCCAATCTCAGAACGCATATCGAACAACACCTTATACAATATCTCACGCTCTCCGGCTGCATAACCCTCCGTATTTCGCTCCTTATCACTCGCGACAATCGACGAGGTAGCGCCACCCAACTGAGGCAAATAACCCGACAATATATCTGCCGTAATGACCCTCGACTGCTCAACAGCCGATATCTGCTCCGCAATATTCTTCAGCTGGCGGATGTTACCTCGCCAATAATACCCCTCAAGCAGAGCACGAGCCCCCTCATCAAGAGTTATAGCCGGCATACGATAGCGAGTCGCCACGTCGGAACTAAACTTACGAAACAACATATATATATCCTCACGTCGCTCTCGCAAAGCGGGCACACTAATAGGTACTGTGTTGAGTCGATAATAAAGATCCTCCCTAAATCGACCATCGGCAATCGCCTCCTCCAGCCTCACATTCGTAGCCGCAACAACCCGAACATTTGTCTTTTGAACCTTCGTCGACCCCACACGCAGAAACTCCCCACTCTGCAACACACGCAACAATCGCACCTGAGTTGGCAAGGGCAACTCCCCCACCTCATCCAAGAAGATAGTTCCACCATCCGCCTCCTCGAAATATCCGCGACGCATCTCAACAGCCCCCGTAAATGCCCCCTTCTCGTGACCAAATAGCTCCGAGTCGATCGTCCCCTCAGGGATTGCACCACAGTTAACTGCAATATATTTATTATGTTTACGCGACGAGTGGGCGTGAATCACCTGTGGAAAAAACTCTTTTCCCACACCACTCTCACCACTCACCAAAACCGTCAAATCGGTTGGTGCAACTCTCAACGCAACCTCTAATGCTCTATTGAGTAGCTCCGAGTGACCTATTATTCCAAAACGTTGTTTAAGTGCCGAAAGCTCCATTACTCAACCTCTACATTCTCAATCCCCGACAATCCATCGCCAAAGATCTTCATCATTAAATCATCAATCGGTTGGGGCAAAACCAACTCACCAATCTGCCAACTTACAAATTGACTATAGATAACCACCAATATGGCAAATATTATCGCAATAACAGATATTATCATCAACAGGTCGGGAATGTTTTTCTCTCGTTTAGGACTCTCCTCTTCCTCATATTCGTCCTCTTCATACTCTTCTTCTTCGTACTCCGCCTCTTCTTCTTCGTACTCCACTTCATCCTCTTCGTACTCCATCTCTAGCTCCTCACTCTCCTTGACCTCAGAGCCCGACATATCTACATACTCCGCCATACTAGCAAAGAGAATAGCTCCCTCTTCACTACGCACCAACTCACCCAAACCCTCTATCTCAAACACCCCTCCGTCATCAAGGGTACGATGAGCCTGAGCGACATAATCCTCAATCATAGCAATCGCCTCAATCTCGACCACCCCCCTCTCAATCAAGAGCATACGCAGCAAATCATCATCACTGCTAGCGAACTCAACAAACAGAGGCTCTGCCCCCTCCCCAGTAGAGAGGATTGTCCCCAACCCGGGGATTGTAAGGCGTCTATTTTGCGATATGTATTCTCTAATTATTTGAGCAATCATAATTTTATAGGATTCTATGTTATTGCGCAAAAATAGCTAATTTTAACGAGATATAAAACTATTACAGAGATATTTTGAGTCCCCAAAGCAAAAAATAGAGTCAGAAGTTGGTAGTCTCAAAAATTATCCGCTACTTTGCATCTTGATTATTCACAACAATCCGATCGAGTTATATTGACTCTTTTTAATCAATGTAGCTCACGTGGATTTCTAATATTAGAGCAAAGAAGATGAAGAACAAGTACATTGACCTAATTGACCAGACATTCGATTTCCCACAAGATGAGTTCACCGTAGAGGATAACGAACTCAACTTCCACGACATCCCATTGATGGATATCATCAAACAGTATGGCACACCACTCAAGATAACATACCTACCAAAGATATCACAGCAGATCAATCGTGCCAAGAGAATGTTCAATGTAGCGATGGCAAAGGTCGACTACAAGGGGTCCTACAACTACTGCTACTGCTCTAAGTCGAGTCACTTCTCATTCGTGATGGAGGAGGCTCTCAAAAACGATATCCACCTCGAAACATCCTCGGCATATGATATACATATAATTAATGCACTCTACGACAGCGGCATCTTCGATAAAGATCGCTTTATCATATGCAACGGATTCAAGCGCCCTCAGTATGTCGAGAATATTGCTCAACTAGTAAATGACGGCTTCGAGAATACAATCCCCGTTATCGACAATATGGGCGAGATAGAACTTCTTGACGCTGCGATAGATAAACCCTGCAAAGTTGGTATTCGCATCGCCTCGGAGGAGGGTCCGAAGTTCGACTTTTACACCTCGCGCCTAGGCATTCGCTACCACGAGATATTGGATTTCTACAAAGAGAAGATCAAGAAGAGTGGCAAGTTTCAACTCAAAATGCTACACTTCTTCATCAACACCGGAATCAAAGATACTGCATACTACTGGAACGAGTTGTCGAAGTGCCTCAACGTATATTGCGAACTAAAGGCGATCTGCCCCGAGCTTGATTCACTCAACATAGGAGGTGGATTCCCTTTCAAGAACTCACTCAACTTCGAGTACGACTACGAGTATATGACCGAGGAGATCATAGCTCAAATCAAACACATATGCGAACAAAACAACATCGACGAACCAAACATATTCACTGAGTTCGGATCGTTCACCGTGGGCGAAAGTGGCGCAACGCTATACTCCATCATCAACCAAAAACAGCAAAATGATCGTGAGTTCTGGTATATGATCGACTCATCCTTCATCACTACATTGCCCGACACGTGGGGAATCAACCAACGCTACATTATGTTAGCGATCAACAATTGGGATAAAGAGTATCAACGAGTATTCCTCGGTGGTCTCACCTGCGATAGTGAGGATTTCTACAACGCAGAGTCACACTCAAATGCAATCTACCTCCCAAAACTCGAAAAGAACAATCCTCAATATATAGGATTCTTCCATACGGGTGCTTATCAAGAGTCAGTTGGCGGATTTGGCGGAATACAACACTGCCTTATCCCTGCCCCAAAGCATATCATTATCGACCGCGAAAAGGGTGACAACGAATACTACACACGCCTATTCGCAAAGGAGCAGTCGTACCGCTCGATGATGAGAATCTTGGGCTACTAACGAACCCGAAAAATTAGGTTGCGAAATTTGCCAATGTTCAGATAATGTGGTATCTTTGCCATCACAATTTAATGCTAAGAATCTGTTAAAGTTTTTCTCGCTAGAATTGCAAAGAGAGATGTTGCTTTGATTTTCTCTCTTTGCATAAGGTGCATAGCGGTATCTATGTAACGTAGTGCAAAAAGAGAAAAGTGAAGTGACAGATCCTTAGCAAAATAGATGAGAGAAATTTAAACAAATTCTAAGGTACTATGATTAAGAAGATTTTGCTTTTAGGCTCGGGAGAGCTCGGTAAGGAGTTTACAATTGCAGCTCAGCGCAAGGGACAATACGTTATTGCGTGCGACAGCTATGCAGGTGCACCAGCTATGCAGGTTGCCGACACCTACGAAGTCTTCGATATGCTCGACGGCGACGCCCTAACGGCTGCTGTGGAGCGCCACAAACCAGACTTCATAGTACCCGAAATTGAGGCTATTCGAACAGAGGTTCTCTACGACTTCGAGGAGCAGGGCATCGTCGTTACACCAAGCGCTCGCGCCGTGAACTTCACGATGAACCGAAAGGCAATACGAGACCTCGCAGCAAAGGAGCTTGGGCTCAAAACCGCAAAGTACCTATATGCCACATCTCTCGAAGAGCTCAAAGCGGCTGCCGAGGTGATTGGGTTCCCCTGCATCATCAAACCTCTTATGTCATCGTCGGGCAAAGGTCAGTCGATGGCTAAGTGCGCCGAGGATATTGAACACTCGTGGGAGTATGGTATATCGGGTAGTCGTGGTGACATCGAGGAGCTTATCGTCGAGGAGTTCATACAGTTCGACAGCGAGATAACTCTGCTCACCGTGACACAGAACGACGCCCCCACCCTATTCTGCGCCCCAATTGGGCACGTTCAGCGTGGCGGAGATTACCGCGAGAGCTACCAACCTGCACCAATATCAGAGGAGCACCTTGCTGAGGCTCAAGATATAGCAGAGAAGGTGACGCGCGCACTCGGAGGGGCTGGTCTGTGGGGTGTTGAGTTCTTCCTTAGCCACAAAAATGGAGTCTACTTCTCGGAGCTGTCACCACGTCCTCACGACACCGGTATGGTTACACTTGCCGACACTCAGAGCTTTAGCGAGTTCGAGCTACACCTTAGAGCGGCTCTATCACTCCCAATCCCATCACTCAAACAGGAGAAGATGGGTGTAAGTTCTGTAATATTGGCATCCTCGACATCCAACAACCCTCAGTTTAGCGGCATCGAGGAGGCTCTAGCTATGGAGGATGTAGATGTACGCCTCTTCGGTAAACCCACCACAAGAGTAAACCGACGAATGGGCGTTGTAATAGGTCACGCCCCACTTGGTGGCGACATAAATGCACTTCGAGATAAAATCAATGGCGCAGCAGATCTAATCAAGGTAGAGTAGACACAATAAATAAAAATTGAGTTTTTACTATTTTCGAATACTAGTGGTGCGTTAACCCTTTGCAACATCTGTTTAATCAGCTGAATCACAGACATATATAGTTATATCTACATTTTTCGATTTGGTTTGCATTACATTCAGTTGTTAATAGTAGGCACAGCCTACGTAGCTATATGTTGGGAAATGAGAGATAAAGCAGAGCTTTAATCGAACATTTTTCAACGTGGAGCAGATTGAGAATCAATCTATTAACAACTGCAACAAAGATTAGCTTCGCGGAGAGCACTCCGCCGCCGCCCGCGCAGGGCAGTGGTCGAGTTTATTAACGCACCAGTAGTAATTTTCGAACTCACGTTATTATAATCCACTTAAATTATTTTTGTTTAATGATGGATTTTGATGAATTATTATTACATTTGTAGACGGATAATTATAAATTATTTGTTTGAACACCGCTTAATAGGGATATTACATATACAATGAGACTGCTCAAAGTTAATTTGTTATACCAATATCATCGGTTAATCGACTTGACAATTAACCTGTTAACCGACTAAAGAGGGTTGTTGAAGATATTCAACCCACTAATGATGATAGGTTATATGTAATTTTTATCCTCAATTGTGATTATTTGACGTGAAACTTTAACATTAAACTTTTTCGATAGGTTTATTGACCAAATACAGCTTTTAGGAGGCGTTGGGAGATTAGTTTCGGGTATTGCAATTGGGTTTATATGTAGACCATTAGGTTTATGATTTCTGTAGTATGTTTTGAAATCTGTGTTTCAAAAGTATAAAGAGAATATGAATGTAAAATAATTATTATGATAAATTTTATTTTAATATCTGCACTACTCTGTAGTGCTGGAATAGTAATGTACTTTTTACCAAGGCTGCTATACATATCCCTAAAAATTAAGATTTTTGATCGCGTCGATAACCGTAAAATACACTCTACCTCCGCTAGTCGATTGGGAGGTGCTAGCTTCTTGCCCGCAATTGCTGTTACCTCTTTTTTGACCTGCATCATATCAGATTACTTTAATCTAACCGACAGTTTTCAGCTTACAAATGACTCTCTACTCATAATTTGCCTAGCTGTAATTATATATTGCGTCGGGATATACGACGATATTGTCGGGATGAGATATCCAGAGAAGTTCTTTTTTCAATTTTTGGTCGCGACAATAGCTGTCCTACTTGGTGGATATATCACCAACTTCAATGGTTTATTCGGCGTGGAGAGGGTGAGCACTTTCGTTGGCATCCCATTTACGATCTTTCTAATCGTCTTTATTACTAACGCTATAAACTTGATTGATGGTATTGATGGACTATCCTCTATGTTATCAATTATGGCGTTTGCGCTGTATGGTGTAATGTTCTATTTGGAGAGAGACTATGTAGACTCTATGCTCTGTTTTGCCTCACTTGGTGCGCTAGCTCCATTCTGGCATCACAATGTGTTTGGTGTGAGGAGAGGTATCTCGTCGAAGATCTTTATGGGTGATGGTGGCGCTCTGGTGATAGGATTCATTCTAAGCATTATGGCGATCAAGCTATGGAATAGCTCTGCGTTAGTGGGGGAACAATACAACTATATCTCGGACTACTCTTGGATTGCAGCATTCACAATGTTGATAATCCCCTGCTTCGATGTGTTGAGAGTTATGTTACATCGCATAAAAGAGCACCAACCTCTATTTTTACCCGACAAACACCACTTCCACCATAAAATAATGGCACTCGGATTTACGCCTCGTGCCTCTTTGGTTATACTACTCATCATCAACGTTGTTTTCTTCACCCTTAACCTTGTGCTAGCCACTCGACATATAGGTATAACCACCATCGTTTTCTTGGATGTAGTCTTATGGTTGATTATACACATCACACTTTCGCATAAAATAAAAAAATTATATAACATTAAGTAAGTAGAAATGAAAAGATTATTGTACATTTTAGTATCATTTGTTTTGTTGTCATCCTGCAAAACCCAAAAGAGTGTTCTCTATTTGCAGAATACTCAATATAATACCAATTATAGGATTACATCTGGTGGCGAGATTCGCCTGCAACCAGACGATATGGTCTCGATAGTGGTCTCTAGCAAGAACCCCGAGTTGGCTTCTGTATTTAATATGGTGGCAGTGAGTCCTGTTACAGCGAGCGGTGAGGATGTCTCAAATTCACTAAATGGAAGTAATGTAGGTTCTCAAAACAGAGTGTTATGCTACACTGTCGACCCAGATGGAGAGATTGAGTACCCTGTATTAGGAAAGATTAAAGTTGCAGGATTTACTCAGTTTGAATTGTCGGCGATGATTCAACAGATGATCGCTGATAGTGAGATGATTAAAGACCCAATTGTTACGGTACAGTTTGTAAACCTAAGCTTTTCTACCCTTGGAGAGGTGAATGCACCGGGAAATTATATCATTACAAAGGATAAAATTACTATCTTTGAGGCGTTGAGTATGTCGGGCGATCTGACAATATCGGGTGTTAGAGATAACGTATCTGTAATACGTAACACAAATGGTGTGTTGAAGACCTACAAGCTAGATCTAAAATCGACGGATATCTACACATCTCCGGCATTCTATATTCATCAGAACGATGTGATATATGTTGAACCCAACAAATATAAAGCTAACCAGTCGTCAGTTAACGCTAGTACGTTCAGCTCTCCTACATTCTGGTTATCTTTGATGTCATTTATGTTGACTATAACGTTATTGATTGTAAACTATTATTAGATCCTAAAATAGATGGAAAATGTAAAACGCCCCAAAGAGCCACAGATCACAATACGAGATCTGTGGGAGATCTTTATCGGTCATATTTGGCTGTTCATTATTTCAGTCGCAGTATCGCTCACAATTGCAATGTACTACATTGTGACTACACCTCCCGTGTATATGCGAAAAGCAACAATATTGATAAAGAGCGACGCACCCGGCAACTCCATTGAAGGTGCCGCATTCGACAACCTCGGTCTTGTGAAGACCAATAACGACATTACAAATGAGATACACGTTATTGCGACAGCACAGTTGATGGAGGAGGTTGTGACACGTCTCTCGCTACACTATAACTACAAAATAAAAGAGAAGTGGTTTAGGTGGAAGGATCACTATAATAGCGCCCCATTTACTGTAGTGTTGGACGAAAACCTCGTTAGTAGCCATATGTCAATGGAGCTCTACACAGATGGAGATAAGCAGTACGAGATCGAGAAGCTATCGGTGAATGGTGAGGAGATAGATCTTAGCTCCAAATTTGGAACATTTGGTGACGAGATATATACCCCATTCGGAAACTTTACAATCAACAACAAAGGTGTTACCACCGAGAACACGGAGCTATATTCATTCTCAAAGAATGGAATATCTAACACCGCGAAGAGATATCTTGGAGCGTTGAAGGTTGATTTTAGGGATGATGTCTCTGCCGTTATCGATATGACGATGCTACTTGAGTCCCCTCAAAAAGCTGATGACATATTGAATGTTCTCATCTCTGTATACAACGAGAACTGGATAAAGGATAAAAACATAGTCTCGCTAAGTACAACAAACTTCATTAACGATAGGTTGGCAATCATCACAAAGGAGTTGGGGGCTGTGGATGAAAATATCTCATCTTTTAAGAGCGAGAACCTACTCCCCGATGTCGGTGTTGCCGCAGGTATGGACCTCGCATCATCGAATGAGATTCTAAAGCGACAAATCGAGTTGAGCAACCAGTTATCGATGGCTCAATATATCCTCAAATATATCGAGGATAAAAGTACGATAAATCAACTTCTACCTATCAACTCAGGTATTGGCTCTACAGCGATCGACAATCAGATCGCTAAATATAATGAGTTGTTACTTCAGAAAAACGCCTTCCTCGTAAATAGTAGTGTCAACAATCCAATTGTTGCAAATATGGTCTCGGAGTTGGACGCTATGAAGAGCGTGTTGATCCTCTCGATGAATGACCTAATAAACACCCTTACGATGCAAGTTGACAGCGCCCGTAGCGAAGAGGCTGCTGCAAAGAAGCGTCTCTCGAACAACCCCTCTCAAGAGCTATATCTGCTCTCGACAGGACGTGAGCAGATGATTAAGGAGCAGCTATATCTATTCTTGTTGCAGAAGCGTGAGGAGAACGAGTTGAGTCAGGCATTTACGGCATACAACACAAAGGTGTTGAGTTTGGCACAAGGTAGTAACTTCCCGATATCTCCAAAGCGAAATGAGATTTTGTTTATGGGATTGATTATTGGATTGTTGCTGCCTACACTATTCATCTACATTAAGAGTGCTTTCGACACATACGTTAAAAGCAAGAAGGATCTCGAAAATATCAACATTCCATTTATTGGTAGCATTCCTCACGTTGAGGCTCCTAAGGAGGAGAAAGATGGTGACCCATTGGTGCAGATTGTTGTCGATGGAGGAGGTCGTGACTCGATGAATGAGGCATTTAGAGTTATTCGCACGAATGTTGACTTTATGAAGCCCCTCACCAAGAGTGATGCTCAAATTATACAAATTATATCGTTGAATCCAAGTAGTGGAAAGTCGTTCGTCTCTGCCAATATCGGTCACAGTATGGCGTTGAAAGATTCGAAGGTATTGCTTATTGATGCTGATATTCGCAAGGCAACTCTAAGCAGTATCGTCACAAAGAAAACCTCTTCTATAGGAATTACCGACTACGTAAATGGTAGAGTTAACAACATCGACGATATAATCATCAAGGGTGAACTACACGAGAATCTAGATATTCTCCCTGTTGGAATTATCCCACCCAACCCTTCGGAGTTGTTGATAAAGCCAAAATTTGCCGAGTTAATAGAGCTGATGAAGGGGCGTTACGATTATATCTTCTTGGATTGTCCACCGGTGGAGATTGTTCCCGACGCAGCCATTATTAGTAAATTCTGCGATATGGCGATATTCATTATCAGAGCCAACAAGTTCGACAAACGTTTGTTGCCTGACCTAGAGCACATATACAAGAGTAATATGTACAATAATATGTGTTTGCTTCTGAACGACGTTTTATACACTAATATGGGTTACTATGGTTATCGCAAGTATGGATATTATAGTTACAACTATGGATACCATTACGGAACTAGTAGTTCAAAAAAGCAGAGTGTTGGCAAAAAGCTTATTAATAAAATAAACAAAAAATTATAAGCGAAAAAAATTCCTAACTTTATCTAGATCTTACACTAGACAAAGTTAGGAATTTCTTATCATAGCAATAGAGGAGTTGCTACACTCTATTGAGCGCCTCCCAAAGCATATCCTTAAGCTCCGTAATATTCTTATTGATAATTGAAGATATGAATATTGTTGGCAGATCATTTGGCAACTCTGCTCGCATCTGCTCAATCAACTCATCATCCAACATATCACACTTCGTAATCGCCAACAGCGCACGCTTATCGAGCAACTCAGGATTATACTGCGTCAACTCACCCAGCAAGATCTTATACTCGGCTGCAATATCGTCACTATCGGCTGGGATCATAAATAGGAGAATCGAGTTTCGCTCAATATGTCGCAAGAATCGTGTTCCGAGACCCTTACCCTCGCTTGCACCCTCAATGATACCCGGTATGTCAGCCATCACGAACGAGTGGTGGTCACGGCACTCCACAATACCGAGGTTCGGTTCGAGAGTTGTAAACGCATAGTTCGCAATCTTAGGCTTTGCCGCAGAGACAACCGACAACAAAGTGCTCTTTCCGGCATTTGGGAATCCAACGAGCCCCACATCTGCCAACACCTTAAGTTCGAGGATAAACGACCCCTCCTCGCCCTCTTCACCCGGCTGCGAGTAGCGAGGGACTTGATTTGTCGCACTCTTGAAGTGCCAGTTACCGAGACCTCCGCGTCCACCCTTTAGGAGCACCAACTCCTCACCGTGCTGTGTCACCTCACCAACGATTTCATCGGTATCTACATTACGAGCAACTGTTCCTAGTGGCACGGGGATAATTATATCCTTAGCATCCTTACCCGACGACCTTGCCCCCGAACCAGACTCTCCGTTTTGAGCAAATTGGTGGCGTTGGAACTTAAGGTGAATAAGTGTCCAGTACTGCTTATCACCGCGTAGGATGATACTACCACCCTTACCACCATCACCACCATCGGGACCTCCGAAGGCGACAAATTTCTCTCGACGAAAGTGCGTCGAACCACCGCCACCATCTCCCGATCGAGCGAATATCTTTACGTAATCTACGAAGTTAGATCCTGCCATTTTATCCTCTTAATAACAAATTAGACGGCAAAGGTAGTGAAAAATAGTTAAAGTACCAAAGATCAACAGAGTAGTTTGTGAATTTACAAACAGCAAAGCCGCCCTCGAAAGGCGGCTTCACACACACATTTAATTACAACTTTTTTGTCTATTAAGTAGAGTAAAATAATTATTGCTGCGTTTTTAAGAGTGTTGTCAAAAATATGGCAATAATTGTTTTACACTACTTACAACACCCAGTTGTCAACCCAGTCGATAAACTTCCAAGGATATGGACCATCATTTTTCTGTGGCTCACCCGGAGTACTTCGACCATTCTCAATATATTTGATTGTAAGTTGACGCAACTCCTCAACGATTTCAGGATGTTCGAGATATACATTTGTTGTCTCCGACGGATCTGTTGCCATATTGTATAGCTGCACAGGAGGCAACGTAGCAATTACAGCATCATCTTTACCGGGACGTGGATAGCTCCATCCTCCTGAACTAGCCGATATAAGCAACTTCCAATCACCCTTACGGATTGTGAAATCTCCCGCCTGAGAGTGGTGAATTGTTGCTTCACGAATAGGCTCTTTCTCCTTTGTTGAGAGCAACACAGGCGATAGATCGTAGCTATCCTCACCCTCGCAATCCTCCATTTCGTAACCTGCCAACGCTGCAAATGTAGCATAGAAGTCAGTAAGACAGACTGTCTGATTAACATAATGCGGCTCTACAGCCCCCGTCCAACGAACGATACAAGGTACGCGATGTCCTCCATCATAAAGATCGGCTTTGTGTCCTCTATAGATCGAGTTTGGATAGTGACCCTGCTTAATCATATCGGGGATTCCAGCAGCGGGGCTACAACCATTATCTGTAGTAAAGACGATGACTGTATTCTCCGCCTGACCCGACTTGTCTACAGCGTCGAGGATCTGACCAACCATATCGTCAACCATCAAGACAAAATCACCGTAAGCTCCAATGCCCGACTTACCTTGAAACTTCTCCGATGGCAAAATTGGGGTATGGGGTGCTGGAATAGGAAGGTATAGGAAGAATGGCTCATCACCCTTCGACTTCTCGGCAATATAATCACAACCACGCGTTACAAAGTTCTGCAACACATCCTCGTGAACAAAATCGGGTGACACAGGACCTTTACGCCACCATCCATAACCTGCTTCGGCTCTAGTTCGTTGATCTATTCTATCGGGCACAGCTGTTGGCATATCATTCTCTATATAGACATATGGTGGCATATCGAGTGATCCGCAGATACCATAGTAGTAGTCAAATCCACGAGTGATTGGTGAGTTTTCGACAGGCTTCGAGTAGTCGATATTGCTCGCGCCATTCTCGACATTATTCCAATCCCAACCCAAGTGCCACTTACCAATACCTGCGGTTGTATAACCCTGCTTTCCCAACATCGTCGCGATAGTCGAACGATCGGGAGCTATTAACGCCTTACTATATCCATCGAGTACGTGTTTTTTGAGTGTCGAGCGCCAATTGTAGCGACCTGTCAATACTCCGTAGCGAGTAGGTGTACTTACAGACGAACTTGAGTGAGCGTCGGTAAACACAGCGCCCTCACTAGCCATTCGATCGAGATGTGGAGTGTTTATTTTAGAGTTTGAGTCTAGATACGATATGTCACCATATCCCAAATCATCTGCCAAGATAAACACATAATTGGGCTTTGGTGCCTCCTTTTCAGCGCAAGAAGTAGCTGTAGCTGCAAGAGGCAGCAACAATAAAGGTAGTTTTTGATTCATATTTACAATATATTAATTAAGTTATTTAGTGGTTGATAGTTGCTACGGTAAATACTCTGCAAGATACAACTTTTTCGTCTTTTATACAAGCATCAACACAACATAAGCGCCTACATTTAGATCAAAAACCCCTATTGATTTATTCACGACTATAGTAAATGTGTCATATTTAGTCAACCTCAATGAATAAATAGCGAATTATTTTGATTTTTTTTGTAACTTGCAGCAAAGAAAAATCAACTCAACAATGCAAAAGATACTCCACGTACTACTCTTAGCTTTGGCAACAACCTTCATCTACCCACACTCGGTTAAGGCAAAGGTTGTTGTCGGCGCAGAGCGTGTGGATCAATACATAAAACTCCTCGACAAAGAGCGTGTCGCCATATTCTCAAACCACACTGGAATGGTGGGTGACAAACATACCCTCGACATACTAATCGAAGAGGGGGTAAATGTTGTCGCTATATTCTCTCCCGAACACGGATTTAGAGGCTCGGCTGACGCTGGCGAACACGTCTCAAACTCAATAGATACAAAGACCGGTGTCCCAATACTATCTCTCTACAGTAGTAAATCAAAAAAAAATGGAGAGAGGTCAATGACTCAATTTGACACTTTGGTGATAGACATTCAAGATGTGGGGTTACGATTCTACACCTACTACATCTCAATGATGCAACTAATGAATCTATGCGCCGAAGAGAGTATCGATGTCGTTCTACTCGATAGACCAAACCCAAATGGTCACTATGTAGATGGTCCAATCCTCGATATGGAGAGGTGTAAATCGGGTGTCGGAGCACTTCCAATACCCGTCGTTCACGGTATGACACTAGGAGAGTTGGCTCAGATGATAAATGGAGAGGAGTGGCTCGATGAGGGACAGGTTTGTAACCTCACCGTCATACCCTGCCGCAACTATACACACCAGACAATGTATGAAGTGCCAGTTCCACCCTCGCCAAACCTCCCCAATATGAAGTCGATATATCTGTATCCATCGACCTGCCTCTTTGAGGGGACTCCACTGAGTTTAGGTCGTGGCACAGATTATCCATTTCAGATCTATGGACACCCCGACTTTGAGAAGTGCGACTTCTCGTTCACCCCTCACAGCAGAGTCGGTGCAACGTCTCCTCCTCTAATGGATCAACTATGCTATGGAGTCGATCTGCGAGGTTTGAGCAACCGCGAAATATGGAAAAAAGGTATCGACCTAAGCTACGTAATAGATGGATACCGCAAACTAAACATAGGAGAGAGATACTTTGGAGCGATGTTTGACCTACTCATAGGTCAACAATATGTTCGAGAGATGATAGTTGATGGTTGTGAAGCAGAGGAGATTGAAGCGATGTGGCAGAATGATGTCGACAACTTTAAGAGATTGCGCCAACCATATATAATATATAAGTAAAATGGTCATTATGAAGAGATTTTTTATTGCAATAGCGATACTACTAACGATAACAACAACGACAACTGCAAAATCACTAAAACGAGTAAAACCCGAAAGAGTTGGTATGAGCAGCGCAAAGCTAGCCAATGCCGACCGTGTGATCGAAGAGGCTATAGAGGCTGGCAAAATCCCGGGCGCTGTTCTAGCGGTCGTTCGCAAGGGGTCACTACCCTACCTCAAAGCGTATGGCAATCGCAGCCTTGCCCCAACGACCGAACCAATGGAGGTTAATACAATCTTCGATATTGCATCCTGCACAAAACCTGTTGTGACCGCTATATCGGCGATGATTCTCGTCGAGCAAGGACGTCTATCACTGCGCGACGATCTAGGTATGTATCTACCTCACTTCAACGAAAAACGCGAATGTGACACAATAGTGAACCCAATACGAATACGTCACCTGATGACTCACTCATCGGGATTGGACCCATATGTACTTCCCGAAGATCTGGAGACACAGTGTGGAACGACACATCGTGATAGCTTAGTTGAATATGTTCGCCACACGAAACGTCGATACGAACCCGGCACACAATTCAACTACAGCTGCCTCAACTTTATCCTACTACAATACATAATAGAGAAGATAACAGGTGAGAGTCTGCGAGATTTCGCACACCGCAACATATTTGACGTATTGGGAATGGACGAGAGCGACTACCGCGGTGTAAATACCATACTATCAAAAAAGGAGCAAAGCAGATTTGCCCCGACAGAAATTATCTCAAAAGATAGTATCCTCTGTGGCGTTGTTCACGACCCACTAGCGAGGATCGTCAACGAAGGTGTTTCGGGTAATGCGGGGCTCTTCTCTACGGCATCCGACTTGGCGCTATTCGCAGCATCGCTACTTGGCGATGGACTAAATAGCGAAAATCAAATCCTAAGCCCCGTAACACTCCGCTCTATGAGGAGTGTACCACGTGATATGGAGGAGTTAGGGCGCGCCCTAGGGTGGGATCTCTACTCACCCTACTCATCCAACCGAGGTGATCTCCTCTCGAACGAGGCGTTTGGACATACCGGCTTCACCGGAACATCCATAACGCTCGATCCAGAGAATGATGTAGCAATTATTTTGCTAACAAACATTATACATATCAACAACTACCATATGATCGACATCCTCCGACTCAGAGGACGCGTCGCAAACTGCGTAGCAGGATCAATCATCGAGTAGTGAGAGATACTCCTTCTCGCGGAATCCTACAACTACCCGATCTTCACAAACTATGAGAGGACGCTTTACGAGCATCCCATCTGTTGCGAGGAGCTCAATGAGCTCCTCGACAGGTGCTGTCACCACACGATCCTTCAACCCCAACTCGCGATACTTAATACCCGACGTATTGAAAAATCGACGGATCGGGAGACCACTAATTTTGAACCATTCGGTAATCTCTGCCACCGTAGGGTTTTGATCGACAATGCTACGTCGCTCAACCTCAACCCCATTCGCCTCTAACCACTTAGAGGCTTTTACGCAGGTGCTACACCTATCGTAACACAAAAATAGTGGTTTCATAATCTAGTCGTTAAGAATCTGTTTAAGTTTTATGGTACTAGCTAATGTTAAAATCACGTAGAGTGTCGTTCAACGACGTCTTCTTATCTGTAGACTCCTTGCGACGTCCGATGATTAGGGCGCAAGGTACGCCATACTCACCTGCTGCAAACTTACGGTTATAAGTGCCCGGGATAACCACAGAACGAGGTGGTACATAACCCTTATACTCAACAGGCTCGCTACCTGTAACGTCGATAATGTGTGTCGACCCTGTGATAACTGTGTTAGAACCCAACACCGACTCGCGGCAGATGTGAGCACCCTCAACAACGATTGCACGCGACCCGAGGAAACAGTTATCCTCGATAATAACCGGAGCAGCTTGAACTGGCTCTAGAACTCCTCCAAGACCTACACCACCACTCAAGTGCACATTCTTACCCACCTGAGCACACGATCCAACTGTAGCCCAAGTATCGACCATCGTACCCGAATCCACATAAGCACCAATATTTACATACGATGGCATCAAGATAGCACCCGCAGCGATATAAGCACCATAGCGAGCAACAGCCTGAGGCACAACACGAACACCTAGCTCCTCGTAACCACTCTTTAGGTCCATCTTGTCGTACCACTCCAACTCGCCAGCACGCATTGTACGCATCTGCTGTATTGGGAAGTACATAAGAACCGCCTTCTTAACCCACTCATTAACTTGCCATTTGCTATTCTCTAGATCGATAGGCTCTGCTGTACGCAACTGCCCTTTGTCGACCAACTCGATTACCTGACGAATGGTTGCTTTAACCGTCTCGTCTGCGAGCATTTCGCGGTTTTCCCACGCCTGCTCGATAATATTTTTCAATTCACTATACATAATTTTCAATAATTTTGATGCAAAGGTATCAAAAAATATTGGGAACATAGCTATTTTGTGGTAACTTTTTAATACCTTTGCACCCGTATTTTTTTGATAAACTTAAAACGTTAAAATTTAATGAGGGTCTACAAGTTTGGTGGAGCATCGGTTCGTAATGCCGATGGAGTACGCAACCTCCACAAGATTATCAGCGATGAGGGAAATATCTTTATCATCGTATCAGCTATGGGTAAGAGCACCAACTCTTTGGAGGTGGTTTTCGAGGGTCTACAGAAGGGCGATAAACAGCTCTCAATGGAGCACATTACAGCTCTACGAACCTACCACGCAGAGATAATCAACGACTTGTTTGGTAAAGAGACCTCACTCCCAGCAGTTGAGGATTTGTTTGCCGAGTTGGAGAGAGTAGCGACAGAGACTATCTATCGCACTGAGGATGCTGAGTTGTGGTATGACACGATCGTTACATTCGGTGAGTTGTTGTCGACAACTATCATCTCGGAGTACCTTAACTTCGCAGGCACAAAGAATCGTTGGATCGATATGCGCAAGGGATTCCTTACAGAGCAGCGTCACAAAGATGCGTCGGTTAACCTCGAAGGGTCGACAATGCGTCTACTTGCCTTGATGGAGGGTGCTACGGAGAGTGTTTTTGTTGGACAGGGATTCATTGGTTCTGCTCCAGATGGCACAACAACAACTCTTGGTCGCGAGGGATCTGACTACTCGGCAGCTGTTGTTGCCAACATTCTCAACGCGGAGTGTATGGCTGTATGGAAAGATGTCGATGGTATCTTGAATGCCGATCCTAAGATCTTCCCAGATGCAACAAAGATCGAGCAACTCAACTATCTCGACACTATCGAGCTAGCATATAGCGGCGCACAGATCATCCACCCAAAGACGATCAAACCTCTTCAGAACAAGAACATTCCGCTCTACGTTCGCCCATTCGGTGACAAGTCGAAGCCCGGAACAGTTATCAACGGCGAGGCTCCATTGGTGGAGATTCCAATCTTGATCCTCAAGAAAGATCAGGTGTTGCTTACAGTTCGTTCGAAGGATTATTCGTTTGTATTGGAGGAGCGTTTTGCATCTATCTTCTCGATGATGGAGCGTTACCGCTTGAAGGCTAACTTGATCCACAACTCTGCTGTCAACTTGATGCTGTCGGTTGATAACTCTTGGCACATCGACGAGGCTATTGAGGCTTTGGAGAAGGAGGGATTCGAGGCTCACGCACTTCGCGATATGGAGCTTCTTACAATCCGCTGCTACAACGAGGAGTTGATGCAGAAGTACGCCTTCACCGACAATGTTGTCGTTCGTCAGATGAACAACAAAACAGTGCGCGTAGTACGCAAAAAAGAGTAAATAGGTACTAAAATAATAGATGTAAAAGGGCGATTCTTTAATTAAAGAGTCGCCCTTTGTTTAGAATCTGTCACTTCACTTTTCTCTTTTTGCACTACTTTACATAGACACCGCTATGCGCCTTATACAAAGAGAGAAAATCAAAACAACATCTCTCGCAAGCAATTATAGCGAGAAAAACTTAAACAGATTCTCAATATCTACTGAAAAATCACTATATTTGCGACCATAGCATTATTTTATGGACAACAAAAAACATACATCAAAAAGAGAGCCGTCGATTATAGCATCTATTTTTCCGCTAATAGTTATGGGCTGTATGCTCTATTTGGTTATCAACATATTCGGGACATCCTCTACTGACGGTGGTAACCAAATAGCACTACTTGCTTCGGCGGCGGTAGCTGTTGTTATCGCCATTGGTATATATGGCTGTAAATGGGTGGTCATCGAGGAGGCTATGGTCGAGAATATCAAGATCTCAGCCCCTGCTATAATTATACTTCTGTTGATTGGAGCTCTGTCGGGTGTGTGGATGTTGAGTGGTGTCGTGCCGACGATGATCTACTATGGGCTCAAAATAATAAACCCAAACATATTCCTCGTCTCGGCGAGTATTATCTGCGCTGTGGTGTCGCTAATGACAGGTAGCTCGTGGACAACTATCGCCACGATTGGTGTGGCGTTGATGGGTGTTGGGTCGGCTCACGGTTTCTCCGAGGGGTGGATTGCAGGTGCAATCATCTCGGGGGCATACTTTGGTGATAAAATGTCAATGTTGTCCGACACAACGATTATGGCATCATCGACAGTTGGTGTGAAGGTGTTCGATCACATCAGATATATGATGATAACCACAATTCCGGCATTTGTAATGGCACTGTTGATCTTTCTTGTTGCAGGATTTATGGTCGGCGACCATAGCGCAATATCGGTTGCTAGTTACTCGTCGACCCTAAAGGAGAGTTTCAACATATCGGGATGGCTGCTAATTGTGCCTGTTGTCACTGGGTTTATGATAAAAAAACATCTACCAGCAATGATAACGCTCTTTTTAGCGACATTGATGGCTGTCGTAGCGATGCTCATTTCACAACCTGAAGTTATGGCACAAGTTGTCGGAGTACCACTAGAGGAGCTCTCGGGAGCGATGCGATTTAAGGCGGCTGTGACTAGCTGCTATGGCGCAACCTCCATCGAAACAGCAACCCCGGAGGTTACAGATCTCGTTGCTACACGTGGTATGGAGGGTATGTTGGTTACGATATGGTTAATCATATGTGCAATGTGTTTTGGAGGCGTTATGACCGGTAGCGGTATGTTGCAACGCATCACCTCTCTATTTGTAAATCATATTAAACGCACAAGTTCGGTTGTGGGATCTACACTCCTCGGAGGAGTCTTTTTCAACCTCTGCACTGCCGACCAATATATCTCGATCATCCTCACCGGACGCCTCTTTAAGGGTCTATATGAGGAGCAGGGGTTAGAGCCGCGACTTTTGAGCCGTACGGTCGAGGATGCAGCATCTGTCACCTCGGTACTCGTGCCGTGGAACTCGTGCGGAGTGGCACAATCGGCAGTTTTGGGGGTTGCCACGTGGAGCTATCTACCCTACTGCTTCTTTAATTTATTGAGTCCTATTGTCTCATATATAATTGCCTCACTGGGATACAAAATAGTAAAAACTTCAAAATCAGAGTAATGAAACAGCTAGTAATTTTCGACCTCGACGGAACTCTCCTCAATACGATAGCTGATTTAGGCGCATCGTGCAATGTTGTTCTTGAGAAAAATGATCTACCAACTTACGAATTAGATGAGTACAAGAATTTCGTTGGAAACGGAATGATGAGACTCGTCGAGCGCGCCATCCCCGAGGAGCGACGCACCGAAGAGTTAGTGACAAAACTCCGCAAAGAGTTTATGGAGTACTACTACGAGCACATCGCCGACCACACAACAATATACCCCGAAGTAGAGAAACTCCTCACAACTCTACGCAAAAATGATGTTGCAATAGCCGTAGCATCAAACAAGTTCCAAGATGGTACTCGCAAATTGATATCACACTTCTTCCCAAAGATTAAGTTCGACATTGTGTTGGGACAGCGCCCAAACATACCATTGAAACCAAACCCTCGCATCATTCGCGACATTATTAGCATCACATCATACACGCCCGACAAAATCCTTTATGTAGGAGACTCGGGACTCGACATCGAGACCGCAAAGGCAGCAGAAGTTGAGTCAATCGGTGTAACTTGGGGATTCCGTACACGCCAAGAACTCGAAGATGCAGGTGCAGATCACATCGTAGATAGCGCAGGCAAAATATTGGAGTTGATAAAATAAAGTAATAAAATCCGAATATGAACCTCAGAGAGCGATTTCTTAGATATGTCGCATTCGACACTCAATCATCGACAAGTTGTAAGAGTTATCCGTCGACTGACAAACAACTTAAACTTCTCGCATATCTAGCCGAGGAGTTGCAGGAGATAGGGTTAGAGGATGTGGTGATGGATAAGTACGGATATGTGATGGCTACAATCCCAGCAACGAAAGGGTTTGAGCTACGACCCGTAATTGGGTTGTTGGCGCACGTCGACACATCACCCGACGTGAGTGGTGCTAACATCAAACCTCATATTATAAGTGATTACGACGGAAAAGATATTGAGCTCTCGATGGATGAGGTAATTCGTGTTACGGAGTATCCGGAGTTGCTAAAGTTGGTCGGACACGAGATCATCACAACGGACGGAACGACACTACTTGGAGCTGACGACAAGGCTGGAATAGCAGTTATCGTAACCGCTGCCGAGAGGTTGATTGCCGACAAAACTCTCCCTCACCCCAAAATCAGAGTCTGCTTCACGCCCGACGAAGAGGTAGGACGAGGGGTTGACTTCCTCGACCTAAGGAGTCTAGGGGCTGATTTCGCCTATACCTTAGATGGAGGTGCTGAGGGTGAAATCGAGTTCGAAAACTTTAATGCCGCAGGCGTGAAGGTCGAAATCACGGGGCACAACCACCATCCCGGAGCAGCCAAAGGTCGAATGAAAAATGCACTCGACATAGCAAATGAGCTACATAATCTACTTCCTACACAGGAGCGCCCACAATATACTGAGGGGTATGAGGGATTCTACCACCTCGTTAAGTTAAGCGGAACTGTCGAAGCCGTAGAGATGGAGTATATAATTCGAGACCACTCGTCGGAGTTGTTCGAGAGCCGCAAAGTTATGTTATGGAGCTGTGTCGATATGTTGCAGAGGCGTTATGGCGAGGGGGTAATAAAGTTCACGATGAAAGATCAATATCAAAATATGCGATCTGTCGTTGAGCGACACCCCGAGATGATATCAAAGGCGGAGGAGGCTATGCGTGAGGCTGGTGTAGAGCCCATCAAGAGACCTATCAGAGGTGGTACAGATGGTGCACGACTCTCTTTTATGGGACTTCCCTGCCCCAACCTATTCACTGGAGGGGGAAACTTCCATAGTCGACACGAATATTGCTCCGTGACAACTATGGAGCGATCGGTAGATACAATTGTGAACCTTGTCCACAACTGGACAAAATAGGAGATGTAATTTTTTTTATGCAGAGAGGTAATTTCTTCAGAGTGGCTGCGGCTACTCCACACGTAAAAATAGGTAGCTGCGCTGAGAATGCAGCGGCAATTGAGGTGTTAATTCGCGAGGCAGCAGAGCGAGGTGCTGAGGTTGTTGTAACCCCCGAACTCTCTATTACAGGGTATACTTGTGGAGATCTATTTTTGCAGTCATCGCTACAACGCAACGCCATCAAAGAGCTCGAAGAGCTAGTCGAAAGGTTGCGTGAGGTGGAGATTGTAGCTATTGTTGGAGTACCTATTAAATACCGCAACTCTCTCTATAATTGCGCTGTAGTCTTTGCTGTTGGAGAGGTGTTGGCAATTGTCCCCAAAACACACATCCCAAACTACTCGGAGTTCTACGAAAGCCGATGGTTCGCCTCGGCAGACAAATTAGACTCCGACGCTGTTGTGGAGCTCTGCGGAATGAGACACAACATAACACCACGCTCTGTAATAGAGGTTGGTGGTGTTGGATGTGCCATCGAGATATGTGAAGATCTTTGGGTTGCCAATCCACCATCATCTCAAATGGCAGATGTCGCAGAGGTCTTTTTTAATTTGTCGGCATCGCCTGAAGTGGTTGGAAAGTATGAGTACCTACGCTCACTCGTCGAGCAACAGTCGGCACGCTGCATTGCTGGTTATGTCTACTCGTCGGCAGGTGCTGGAGAGTCATCGACAGATCTGCTTTTTGGTGGCAATGGGTTAATTGCCGAGAATGGACAGATCATAGCTAGTGCCGATAGATTCTCATTGAAGCCACAGCTAACGGTTGGTGATATTGACATCGAGTTACTTCGCAACCATAGACTCCGCACCACAACATTTGGAGGCAACACTCAAAACATCCACCAAACAAGAATTGACCTCAACATAAGATACACAAATCAGTTGGAGCGCCGTTTCGACCCAACGCCATTCGTCCCATCCGACATAACAATGCGTAACATACGTTGTGAAGAGATCTTCTCCATCCAGAGCGGAGGACTCATTCAACGACTCGCACATACAAATTGTAGGTGTGCCATCATCGGTATCTCCGGAGGATTGGACTCTACATTAGCGCTACTGGTTACAGTCAAAGCGTTCGATCGTCTGGGGCTCGACCGAAAGGGGATAATTGGTGTCACAATGCCCGGCTTCGGAACAACGGGACGCACTTATAACAACGCCTTGTCGATGATTAAGGAGTTGGGGGTTACGCTACGCGAGATCTCAATCCGCGAAGCTTGCAACCAACACTTTAGTGACATTGGACTCTCTCCCGACGACAGATCGGTGTCGTACGAGAACTCACAAGCTCGCGAACGTACCCAAATATTGATGGACCTCGCAAATATGGAGGGGGGAATGGTTATCGGAACAGGGGATTTGAGTGAGCTAGCCCTCGGTTGGGCAACCTACAATGGAGATCATATGTCGATGTATGGGGTCAACGCCTCTGTGCCGAAGAGTCTCGTGCGATATCTGGTTCAGTGGGTAGCCGAACAGTCAAACGAGAAGGTGAAGGCTACACTTCTCGACGTAATCGACACCCCCGTTAGCCCGGAACTTCTACCTGCTGACGAGGCGGGTAACATAGCCCAGAAGACAGAGGATTTAGTAGGTCCATATGAGCTACACGACTTCTTCCTATACCATTTCGTCCGTAATGGATTTTCACCTCGCAAGATAGAGATGATCGCACGCCTAGCATTCGAGGCGCACTATGACAACGACACGATCCACAAATGGCTTACAACATTTATTCGACGCTTCTTCTCACAGCAGTTCAAACGCTCGGCAATGCCCGACGGAGTGAAAGTGGGTAGCGTATCGCTCTCTCCACGTGGGGATTGGAGAATGCCGAGCGACGCGACAGCCAAACAGTGGCTCGAAGAGCTCAAATAATAATAACAACTAAATTGTGCTCAAAAAGAGAAAAATTACTATTTTTGCAGCTATAATAAACATTGATACAAATAAAATACAACATAAAATGAAGAGTCTAAGAATCGCAGAGATCTTGCGCCTAGAGGCAACAGAGCAGAGCATCACCGTCAAGGGGTGGGTTCGCACCAAGCGAGGAAATAAAAATGTAGCATTCATCGCACTTAACGATGGATCGTGTGCCGGAAATATTCAGGTGGTTGTGGATCTACCAACTTTCGCCAACGAGGAGCTTCTAAAATCAATCACTACGGGTGCGTGCATCTGTGTCAACGGAAAACTCGTACAGTCACAAGGTGCAGGTCAAGGTGTCGAGGTGTTGGCAGAGTCGATAGAACTATACGGTGCAGCCGACCCTGAGAGCTACCCCCTTCAGAAGAAGGGTCACTCACTTGAGTTCCTCCGCGACATTGCATATCTACGTCCACGAACAAATACGTTCGGCGCGATACTCCGCATCCGCCACGCAATGGCATTTGCAATCCACCAATACTTCAACGAGAAGAAGTTCTACTACCTCCATACACCAATCATCACAGCATCTGATTGTGAGGGTGCAGGTCAGATGTTCAACGTCTCAACACTCGATATGAGCAATCCACCTCGCACCGAGGAGGGAGCTATCGACTACTCACAAGATTTCTTCGGTCGCCCTTGTAACCTTACAGTTTCGGGACAGTTGGAGGGAGAGCTTGGAGCGTTGGCATTAGGTCAGATCTATACATTCGGACCTACGTTCCGTGCCGAGAACTCAAACACACCTCGCCACTTGGCAGAGTTCTGGATGATCGAACCAGAGATGGCGTTCTACGACTTGGAGGACAATATGGATCTTGCCGAGGACTTCTTGAAATACCTCATCCGCTACGCCCTCAACAACTGCGCAGAGGATCTAGAATTTATGAACAAAATGTGGGATAAGTCTCTCTTGGAGCGCCTAAACTTCGTCGTCGAGAATGAGTTTGTACGCCTCGACTACACGGAGGGTGTCGAGATCCTCAAAGCTTCGGGTAAGAAGTTCGAGTTCCCCGTGGATTGGGGATGTGACCTACAGTCGGAGCACGAGCGCTACCTCGTAGAGGAGCACTTCAAGAAACCGGTGATCCTCATCAACTACCCAAAGGAGATCAAATCATTCTATATGAAACAGAACGAAGATGGTCGCACAGTACGCGCAATGGACGTATTGTTCCCCAATATCGGCGAAATCATAGGCGGATCGGAGCGTGAGGCTGACTTTGGCAAGCTTTCTGCTCGCGTCAGGGAGTTGAATATGAGTGAGGAGGATGTATGGTGGTATCTCGACACACGACGTTGGGGATCGGCACCACACTCCGGGTTTGGTCTTGGGTTTGAGCGTCTCCTTCTATTTGTAACAGGAATGGCGAATATCCGTGACGTTATCCCGTTCCCCCGCACTCCAAATAACGCAGAGTTTTAAGTGTAGACCCCCAAGAGAGGTTTACCACTCTCTTGGATTTGTTAATCGCAAGAAACTAACTCCTCTCCAAGAGCGTAATGAACTATTAAAATATTCTGAATAAACTTAGAATCTGTTTAAGTTTTTCTCGCTAGAATTGATAAGAGAGATGTTGTTTTGATTTTCTCTCTTTGCATAAGGCGCATAGCGGTGCCTATGTAACGTAATGCAAAGAGGGAAAAGCGAAGTAACAGATCCTTAGCAAAATAGATGAGAGAAATTTAAACAGATTCTTATTTAGAGAGGAAACTATGGCACTGTCGCAAAGACAGGTGATATCACTTCAACAGAAGCTATCACCCCAACAAATACAGATGATAAAGTTGCTTGAGCTGCCCACAATGCAGCTTGAGCAACGAATCAAACAGGAGATAGAGGAGAATGTTGTCCTCGAAGAGCCTGTGACACACAACGAGAGTGAATCGATCGAGAGCGAACAGCCCGAACAACTCTCAATGGCGGAGTATCTCAAAGAGGAGGAGATTCCAGCCTACAAGAGTCGTGTCAACAACACATCCAAAGATGATAAAGAGCGTCCACTATTCCTATCCGGAGGACGATCTCTACAAGAGTATCTACTTGAACAGTTGGGATATCGCAGCCTTACAGAGCGCGAAATGCAACTTGCGGAGTTCCTTATAGGTTGTTTCGACGAGGATGGATATCTACGTCGTGATATGGAGTCGATATGTGATGATCTAGCATTTCTTGTTAACATCGAGGTGTCGGTAGAGGAGCTGGAGAGGGTTCTTCAAATCGTTCACGAGCTAGAACCTGCGGGAATTGGTGCACGCAACTTGCGAGAGTGCCTCCTTATTCAACTCAGACAGCTCTCTCACCCCTCCTCTTCGCAACGACTAGCGTACAAAATTATAGACAATAACTTTGACGACTTCGCGAAGCGCCACTACGAGCGCCTAATGACCAAACTCTCAATTGACGAAGAGCGATTCCGTAGCGCCATCACCGAGATCCGCCGCCTCTCGCCCAAACCCAGCAATGGCTACGCAGAGGGTGGAATCGACACCACACCATACATCATACCCGACTTCTTGCTAACATATCAAGATGATCGTTTCGAACTAACTCTCAACTCACAGACACTCCCCGAAGTGAAGATCTCACCTCGATACGTAGATATGATACGCACGATGGTTGACTCAACGGGTCGTGTTAAGGAGTGTGACCGCGATGCGATACAGTTTGTAAAGAGTAAAATCGACTCGGCAAAGTGGTTCATCTCGGCAATCAAACAGCGACACGACACCCTCACTCGAACAATGGAAGAGATCCTAGAGTATCAAAGTGAGTATTTCAAAGATGGTGATGCCGCGAAACTTCGCCCGATGATCCTCAAAGATATCGCCGAGCGCACAGGACTCGACGTATCGACAATATCGCGTGTCGTAAATAGTAAATATGTTCAAACGCAGTTTGGGATGATACTCCTAAAGTCGCTCTTCTCCGAGGCTATGCAGACCGATTCGGGTGCTGAGGTATCGAGCTACGAGATAAAGAAGATCCTCCAAGAGTGCATCGACAACGAAGATAAACACCATCCTCTAACAGATGAGACTCTTATGGAGATCCTCAACGCTAAAGGGTATCATATCGCACGTCGCACTGTTGCTAAATATCGCGAAATGCTTAATATTCCGGTGGCAAGATTACGTCGACAGATTTAGAAACTGTTTAATTTTTTCTCATCTATTTTGCTAAGGATCTGTTGCTTCGCTTTTCCCTCTTTGCATTACGTTACATAGGCACCGCTATGCGCCTTATACGAAGAGAGAAAATCAAAACAACATCTCTCTTAGCAATTCTAGCGAGAAAAACTTAACCAGATTCTTAGAGGAGGGTTCTAATTTTTCATTTTTTACTCCAAAATTTAGGACAAGAACCCGTAACGTCCTAAATTGAAGCGTTTATCTGACATAAAAGTTAAATCAAAA
>JBCQTT010000029.1:0-17939 GCA_047174765.1 Rikenellaceae bacterium
CCACTGCTCAAACCTAAGAACTCCTTGAAACTCAGACGATCTGTGATTTGATATTGCACTTGCTTGTCGCTAAGACCAAACAAGCGTTGCAGAATCATTTTCTTGAACATCATAATATAGTCGAATGGGCGTGCACCTGCGTTATTCTTGCGATTAACGGCTCTTAATCGTTCCTCAAGAAGTGGTCGAAACATCTCAAAATCAATTACTTTATTCAACCTCTCAAGAGAATTCCCCTTTTCTGTCATCATATCTATTGCGTTCTGCTCATCGAACAATCCTCGTTTGCCTGTACTCTTAAAAATCATAGTAGTTGTGTTTTATATTACACTATAAAGATAGTGATAATTTATTGAATATCAAAACTTTAATTTTTAGAAGTCCCCTGTAATAACAAAGATACATATATTATTTTGAAATATACAATATAACAGAAAAAAGTGTACATTTGCAGCATATATAATAGCAGGTAAAAATTATGAGTGTAAAACCAATAATAGAGATTCGTTCAACAGCGACACGTCAACCGCAATATCAACTAAACGGAGTAGAGAGTCTAACAATAAACAGAGGTGAGCAGATTGCCATCGTAGGGGGTAACGGCAGTGGCAAAAGTATATTGGTAGGTATTCTCACCGGAGCACACCCACTTCGCGATGGGGATGGTGTTCTATATGACTTTGGTGTTGATGCTATATCGAATAAAATATACGACAATATAAAATATATCGCTTTTCGAGACTCCACCGCTGCGTCGGGCGGAGCCGACAGTGGATATTTCTACCAACAACGATGGAACTCAACGGCACTCGAAGATTCACCCCGAGTGTGCGACGAATTGCCATCTGTGGATGGATGTGACAACCGAATAGTAGAGCTCCGCGAGAAGTTGTTCGAGCTATTTAAGATTGACAAGATCTACGACAAGAGGTTGGTTCTTCTCTCTAGTGGAGAGATGCGCAAGTTCCAAATCACGAAGGCTCTGCTCAACGCTCCACAGATGTTGATTATGGACAACCCGTTTATTGGACTAGATGCCGCAACTCGCGACACTCTCCATATATTGATGGGTGACTTGGCTAAAATGGGAAGTGTACAGATCGTCGTCGTACTATCGAAAACCGACGACATCCCCAAATTCATAACCCACATCATAGAGCTCAAGAGTCGCACCGTAACGCCAAAGTGCACCCTCGAAGAGTATTACGCCTCAGCTAAACCTGTACCAGAGTCTGTTCTCCCCAATGATCTGCGTCTTAGAATTGAGGAGCTCCCGGTTGCGCAGATCAATAACTCGAAGAGTGATATGGTTGCGCAGTTGCGTAATGTGTCGATCAAATATGGAGATCGCACAATTCTCAAATCTCTCGACTGGAGTGTTCGACAAGGAGAGCGATGGGCACTTAGCGGCGAGAATGGTTCGGGTAAGTCGACTCTCCTATCGCTGGTTTGTGCCGACAACCCACAAGCATATGCCTGTGACATTGCGCTCTTTGGGCGCGATCGTGGTACGGGTGAGAGTATCTGGGACATAAAGCGTCACATAGGATATGTGAGCCCCGAGATGCACCGTGCATATCTGCTTCCCAATCGTGCTATTGAGATCGTGGCGAGCGGACTACACGACACGATAGGTCTCAATCGAAAGATGCAACCTGAGCAGATTGACATCTGTAGATTCTGGATGGAGGTGTTCGGTGTCGAGGCGTTGGAGGAGCGTATCTTCACCCAGCTATCAAGTGGAGAGCAGCGCCTAATACTCCTTGCTCGCGCATTTGTAAAAGACCCTGCTCTATTGATTCTCGATGAGCCACTTCACGGGCTCGATATGACGAATAGACGTCGTGTAACGGAGATTATCGAGTGCTTTAGCCTTCGTCCCAACAAGAGTTTGATAATGGTCACCCACTATCCGGCTGAGCTACCCTCGACAATCACCAACTCGATACACCTAAAGAGAAACTAATAATTCTCCTTCTTTGGCTCGAAATATGCCTGCGCGTGTTTGCACGCGGGGCATAGATCTGGCGCAGTTGTACCCTCCTCTGTGACATATCCACAGTTACGACACTGCCACGCTACGGGCTCCTCGCGCTCGAAGAAGTTACCGTCGTTCAATCTCTTCAACATCTGTAAGTAACGCTTCTCGTGCTGCATCTCAACCAAAGCGATGCGACGGAATGTCTCTGCGATATCGGGGAAACCCTCGCTGTCAGCCATCTCTGCCGCCTCGCGGTAGACAACATCCCACTCCTCGTACTCACCCGCAGCCGCAGCCTTTAGGTTTTCGATAGTCGAACCAATCACTCCTGCTGGGAATGTTGCTGTAATTGTTAACTCACCACCTTCGAGGTATTTGAAGAACATCTTTGCGTGCTCCTTCTCCTGATCTGCGGTCTCCGCAAACACACCTGCAATCTGCTCGTAGCCCTCCTTCTTAGCTTTACTTGCAAAGAAGTTGTAACGATTGCGTGCCTGACTCTCTCCGGCAAATGCCTTTAGCAGATTCTGCTCTGTAACAGTTCCTTTAATGTTTACCATAGATTTATTAGTTTTGATTTATTTAATGTTTCGCATCATAACGCACGATAAATATACCCATAAAATATAGCTTACCAAAGAAAAAGAGAGTATTTTTAACTCTTCTCTTTATTTTTTTACAAAATATTAGATAACTTTGCGAGCAGATACTAACTCAAAAACAGAGAATGATTATGGATAGAATAGAGGAGTTGCGTTCAAATCCAACAACATACACCATAAGAGATAATTGGCGACGAATCCACCTCTCAAATCCGAGGTTAGAGCTACATCGCTATGACGATCGACTAGAGTATATCCTCGACAAAAACTTCGATGGTCGTGAGTTTATATCCATACCCACGAACGAGGATGCCAGACTCCACGCAAGAAGAGTTGTCTCAATGGCGCAGGGGTGTGATAACTCGCTATTTCAAGATTGCCAGATAAGAGAGTGTCGAGTTGATTCACTCAACAACCCTTATGACGCACTATATATTGACATTATGTTTGTCTCAATCGAGAGTGGGCGACTATTGTCGGAGTGCACGGCATCGGAGTCTCTATATTTAGCTGTTGAGCTACTCGAGAGCACATTGCAACAGTTCGATATCTATTTCGAAAACCTATCTCCCGAAAATGTTATTGTCGGGATTGATGGTCGACTATATCCGTTCCTATATAATAACATCCGCTTTTGTCGTGGCGACTATAGTGCTGACTGTGACTCTCTGAGATCTTGGCTAAGTTTAGCAAGCGGCATTGGTGAGTGTGAAGTGATAGATTATATGGACCCATACCCCATTCGCGACATCGCCTCCATCAAATATCTATTCCAAGGTTTCCCACGGTGCGATCGCTCTGTTGTAAAGTGCTACAACAAACGTTGGGGGTATATTAATTCTGCCGGAGATATGGTTGTTGAGGCGCAGTACGCAATGGCGTATGGCTTTGTGGATGGCTACGCGGTTGTTGTGAGTCGCAAGGGATGGGGGTTAATAGATATAGATGGCGTGGAGACAATACCCTCGACCTATGAAGATCTAGCCTACAACGGTGGCGAGATATGCTCCGCAAAGAGAGGTGATCGTTGGGCTTACTTCTCGTGCAGTGGAGCTCAGCTAACCCCATTCGTGATAGATTACCCCGACGAGTCAATAACGCGCAAAGAGGTAGCAGCACTCGATTGTGCATACTCCCTCTCGACGCTAAATCACCCCTAATCCATCTTTAGAACTGCAAGGAATGCCGACTGTGGAACCTCTACATTTCCAATTTGGCGCATACGTTTCTTTCCTGCTTTCTGCTTTTCGAGGAGCTTTCTCTTACGAGAGATATCTCCTCCATAACACTTCGCCGTCACATCCTTACGAACAGCCTTGACAGTCTCGCGCGCGATGATCTTCGCTCCGATAGCAGCTTGAATCGCAATGTCAAACTGTTGCCTTGGGATCAACTCCTTTAGCTTCTCGCACATCTTGCGTCCAAAGTCGTAGGCATTGTCGGCATAGATCAACGAGGAGAGGGCGTCCACAGGCTCTCCGTTGAGGAGTATATCCAACTTAGCAAGTTTACTAGCCTTCACGCCACTACGATGGTAATCAAACGAGGCATAACCCTTCGACGTACTCTTCAACTTGTCGTAGAAGTCAAAGACGATCTCCGAAAGAGGCATCTCGAAATTAACCTCCACACGGTCCTGTGTGATGAATGTCTGGTTGGTCATTACACCTCGCTTGCCGATACATAGGCTCAACACATTTCCCAAATACTCAGCTTTGGTGATAACCTGCGCCTTGATATATGGCTCTTCGATCTTTGCGATCTTCGTTATCTCGGGTAGTCCCGATGGGTTGTGCACCTCGATCATATCTCCCGAAGTGGTTGTTATATTGTACGACACGTTGGGGACTGTGGTGATTACATCCATATCAAACTCACGATAGAGTCTCTCTTGAATAATCTCCATATGCAGAAGCCCCAAGAAACCACAGCGAAATCCAAACCCAAGAGCTAGAGAGCTCTCAGGCTCAAAACTCAATGACGCGTCGTTGAGCTGCAACTTATCGAGCGATGCACGTAGATCCTCGTATTGGTCTGCGACAACTGGATAGAGTCCCGCAAAGACCATAGGTTTCACATCCTCAAAACCAGCAATTGCCTCGGTACAAGGGTTCTCAACCGTTGTGATTGTGTCACCAACCTTAATATCTTTGGAGTTTTTGATACCCGAACATATATATCCCACGTCACCTGCTCCGATTACATCTTTTGGAGACATCTGAAGTTTCAAAACACCTATCTCACCAGCATCATATTCACTCCCCGTATTGAAAAACTTCACTCGCTGTCCCTTGTGTATCTGCCCATTCTTAACCCTAAAATATGCAATCACACCGCGGAATGGATTAAACACAGAGTCGAAGATTAGAGCTTGAAGAGGTGCATTATCATCCCCCTCCGGAGCAGGAATGCGCTCCACTATAGCCTCCAAAATCTCCTCAACACCCTGCCCGGTCTTACCCGACGCCAACAAAATATCCTCAGCCTTACAGCCGATCAAATCAATTATCTGATCGCGCACCTCGTCCACCATTGCCGACTCGACATCAATTTTGTTCATCACCGGAATGATCTCTAGATCACTCCCCACCGCGAGGTAGAGATTCGAAATTGTTTGTGCTTGAATACCCTGCGTTGCATCCACAACAAGAAGCGCCCCTTCGCACGACGCAATGGCACGCGACACCTCATACGAAAAGTCGACGTGTCCCGGAGTGTCGATCAAGTTGAGCGTATAATCCTCACCCGAACGAGTTCGATAATCCATCTGTATGGCGTGGCTCTTGATTGTGATACCCTTCTCTCGTTCAAGATCCATATCATCCAGAACCTGCGCCTGCATCTGACGTTGGTTTAGTGTGTTGGTCTTTTCGAGAAGACGATCTGCCAAGGTACTCTTACCGTGGTCAATATGTGCTATGATGCAAAAATTGCGTATTTTTTTCATATTTTTTACTACCTTTGTGTCGATTGGTGCAAAGATAATATAATATATACAAATTCCCTATATGTCGGCTCAAAAATATAATAACTCACGTCGATTGATCGTCGTCGTTGGTCCAACAGCCTCGGGCAAAAGTTCTCTAAGCATAGAGTTGGCACGTCACTACAACTGCCCTATAATCTCAACCGACTCACGTCAATTCTACCGCGGCATCCCTATTGGTACTGCACAACCAACCCCCGAAGAGCTCGCAGCAGCAGAACATCACTTCATTGCGTGTCGCAGCCTTATGGAGGACTACAACGCTGGATCGTATGAAAAAGATGCCATCGAAAAGCTTGAAGAACTCTTTGAGAGACACGAAACAGTAGTTGCAGTAGGTGGTTCGGGGCTATACATCAAGGCTCTCTGCGAGGGGTTAGACGACCTTCCCAAAGTGCCATTAGAAATCAGAGACGAGGTGAGGTACGAATATCAACGTCACGGATTAGCCCCCCTACTCGAAGAGCTCCAAAAATGTGACCCAGAGTATTACGAGATTGTCGACAGAGCCAATAGCGCACGTGTAATGCGAGCTGTAGAAATCTGTCGAGCCTCGGGCGAAAAGTACTCAGCACTACGCCAAGGAGAGGCTACAGAACGTAACTTCAAATCAATAAAGGTGGGTCTCGACCTACCTCGCGAGGAGCTCTACGAAAGGATAAATCTCCGCGTAGACCAGATGCTACACGACGGACTAGAGGAGGAGGTTCGTAGCGTTTACCCCCTGCGCGACTTAAATTCACTCCAAACAGTCGGATATCGTGAAATTTTTGGCTACTTCGATGGCGAATATGATTTTGAGAGCGCCGTAGAGCTAATCAAACGTAATAGCCGCAGATATGCGAAACGACAAATGACGTGGTTTCGTCGCGACAAAGATGTCGTATGGTTCAATCACTTTGACCCAAAATCGGTGATAGATCATATAGAAAGACTCGAATAAATATTATATCCAAGAGAGTATAACCCATCCTAAAAAGGATGAAAAAATTTGGATTTAACAACTTTTTAATATAATTTTGTTCTGTATATGTATAATACTAGTGGTGCGTTAACCCTTTGTAATATCTGTTTAATTTACTGAATCACAAACAAATCTTCAGAACATATAAAAACATTGAAACCAATTAACAACTTTTAATTACAAACCAAAACCAATTTTGTCTTATGAAAAAATTTATCTCTTATTTTACATCACTTATGATGGTGCTCGCAATGGCATTCGCTGTCTCGTGTGACAAAAGCGATAACGACGTTGAGAATGAACCAGATTCTGACACAAGTGGCGGCGATGTAGTAACCTACACTGTAAGCTACGATCTAAACTACACAGGCGCTCCCGATGCTCCAGCTACAGTAACCGTAGATGAGGGTGACACAATCCAAACTGCACCAACGATTGACGATCGCGAAGATTATATATTCGAGGGCTGGTTTATCAACTCAGTGAGTGGTGACGAGTTCGTCTTTGGTAGCACAACTGTTACTGCCGACATCACCCTCTATGCTAAATGGAGTGAGATAATTTACTACACAGTAACATTCGACTACAACGACGATGTTACACCCTCTACTGAGGAGAAAGTTCTATCGGGAGACAAAGTATCTAGCCCTAGCCCCGACCCAACCCTCGATGGATATGCCTTCGCAGGATGGTACAATGGCTCGGATCTATATAGCTTCAGCACCGCTGTAACCTCAGACCTAACTCTTACCGCTAAATGGAGCGAGGCTTACACCGTAACATTCGACTCAACTGACATTGCGTCACAGAGCGTAATCAGCGGTGGTACAGCAACAGAGCCAACTAGTAACCCTACATCTGACGGAAAAACATTCCTCGGGTGGTATGCTGACGCAAGTTTCTCTACTGAGTACAACTTCTCTACAGTTATCACAAGCGACACTACAATCTATGCACAGTGGTGGGATAACTCTACAACTACATTTGACATCACTACTTTGGCAGACCTCAAGGCATTCCGTGACGCTGTTAACTTGGGTGTTGCAACTAGCGTCGATGCTAACTTTAGCGGATCGATAAGTCTGCTCGGAATCAACTGGACTCCGATCGGATCAAGCATCTACCCATACACAGGAACATTCAATGCAACAGGTGGAGTAATTAACTATTTGACTATCTACTCAACCTCTATAGAGCAAGGTTTCTTCGGTGTCATAAATGGTGCTACAATCACAGGTCTTACAATCAACACACCATCAATAACTACAACCGCAGCTCGCGTTGGTGCTATTGTAGGATATGTGGAGGCAAATGGTGCTACAATCGCAGATTGTACAACATCAAATGGTTATATTACTAGTGGTGCTGCAAATGTTGGAGGTATTGCAGGTGCTGTGATAGGTTATGCAACAATAACTAATTGTAAGAATGATGGCACAACTATCACCCGACCAGCAGGGTATCAAAATGCAGGAGGAATAGTCGGTAGCTTCACAGGATCAGACAACGTTATTACCTCTTGCAGCAACTCTGGAAAGGTTACATATACTGAAACAGGAACAGCAACTCAAGCTGGAGGTATTGCAGGTGCATCAACAGGCACAACATTTGTAAGTTGTTCTAACTCTGGGACAGTGGAGTCGCTAGGTAATGCTGCTGGTGGTATCGTAGGACAGAGCAATACGAACTGTTCATTTGAGGATTGCAGTAATTCAGGAGCAATAAGTGGTGGCGCTAATGTTGCTGGTATCGTAGGTCAGTGTGGTTCTATAGCAACATTCACTGCTTGCTACAACACGGGTTCAATCAACGCAACCGGCTCAGCAGGAGGACTCATAGGAAACTGTGCTACTGCAACAACTATTACTGGTGGCTACAACACAGGAACTGTCACTTCTGAAGGTAACGTAGGTGGTATTGTTGGTAACAACGGTAGCAACGCATTAGCAGTTTACGCTTGCTACAACACAGGAACACTATCTACTACGGGTACTTACATTGGAGGTATCTTCGGAAACAAGGCTGGTACTGGTACTATCGCCGATAACTATTGGCTCTCTAGCTGTGGTGCTGCTTACGGAGTGGGTAGCCTAGAGTCTAACAGCGGTGCTACACCTGTTAGCTCAATCGACGAGCTTAATACAGCTATTGCAACAATGAATAGCAACTCTACATTCAGCGCGACAGGATATTACTTTGTAAAAGATAGCAGCACACCTACACTCACTAAGTAGTTATCATCTAAATTTATAGTACGTCGCTTTTATAGCACGCCGCAACAACAACTGCAAGTTTCGTATCCGACAAGGGTATGAAACTTGCAGTTGTTGTTTTTAATTAAATATTAATTAATTGTACTGACAATAGGTTGCCACCGCCCTCTGCCTCTGTTTGCATAGGGCTCTTAGGCGAAACTATTCTTACATTTTTTGTAATTTTATTACATTTTTTGCGTGCAGATTCATTTTTTATATATATATTTGAAGCGTGAACTATACATAAGACATCGGCACTATTTACGCAACTACCTGTTTGTTAGGTGTTTTAACTAGATATACGATGTGCAAACAGTATAGTTTACGGTAAATTTATTGGCGCATACAACTAAAAAATTAACAAAATATGAAATTAAGAAATCTACTTTCAGCAATTATGCTGTTGGCTGTAGCCTCAACAAGTGTTCAGGCGCAGTCTAAGGCAGTACCTGTGATCGAGACAAACACGTTTGAGGACAATTGGTTTATTGGCGCAGGCGTAGGAGCTCTTCTCTATTTTGGAGAGAATGAGACAACAGGTGGTCTTGGAGATCGCATTGCACCCGCTTTTAGCTTATCTCTTGGTAAGTGGATCACTCCAAATTTTGCATTCCGCTTTGAGTACTCTGGATTCCAAGCTAGAGGTTATACTCCAGACATCGATGGCGTAGGTGCTTATGGAGAGAAAA
The DNA here is from genome assembly GCA_047174765.1 of Rikenellaceae bacterium. GTDB lineage: Bacteria > Bacteroidota > Bacteroidia > Bacteroidales > Rikenellaceae > Alistipes. The sequence goes on from JBCQTT010000029.1 coordinate 9,478, forward strand.
ACTCAGATGGTCTGTATCAGCAGAAGTTCCGTCTGTCATCATTCCAGGTTGATGCGATGGTAAACGTTATGAATCTTTTTGGTGGATACCGCGACGACCGTTTTTATAGACTGTTGCCATATGCTGGATTTGGTGTAGCTCGCAACGGAACAAACAAAATTGATGAGTTCGCATTCACAGCTGGTCTTAAGAATAGCTTTGCAATTAGCGATGCTTTGGACTTCAATGCTGATATCAAGGGTACTGTTGCAAAGGATCGTCTTGATGGCGAGACTGCTGGATTCCCCGGAGAGGGATTCTTGACTGTTAGCGTTGGTGTAACCTACAAGTTCAAGCCACGTGGCTGGAAGGTATACAAGCCAGTTGCTCCTGTTAAGCCAGCACCAGTTGCTCCTGTTGTACCAGTTGTTACTCCAGAGCCTGTTGTAGTTGTTGAGGAGGTTGTAGTTAATGTTAAGGAGGCTATCTTCTCGTCGGGTGTAGTATTCTTCGATCTTGGTTCATCTGAGCTATCATTCGAGGGTCGAGTAACATTGAGCTCTGTAGCTGATGTCATCAGAAAGGATGAGACTGGACGCATCTTCACAATCATTGGCTACGCTGATAATGCAACAGGTTCAGATGCTGTAAATAGCGAGGTTAGCGAGAAGCGCGCTGAGGCAGTTCTTCGATCACTTGTTTACGAGTTCAAAGTACCTGAGTCACGCCTTAAGATCGAGTACAAAGGTGGTGTTGACAATATGTACTTCAATGATCCAGCTCTTAGCCGCATCGTTGTTGTAGAGTAAGTTTAATATATAGCTAGTTATATTATCAGATGGGAGTGCTTCGGTGCTCCCATCTTTTTTGTACTTAGCCCCTACCCCTCTCGCTTACTGTTAATACTACTGGTGCGTTAATAATCTCGACCACTGCCCTGCGCGGGCGGCGGCGGAGTGCTCTCCGCGGAGCTAATCTTTATTGCAGATGTTAATAACCTGAGTTTTGGATAAGAGCATCTTATCCAAAACACCTCTAAAAGAAAGTCTCCCCCAACGGTTTGGGGGTGATTTAGAGGGGGTTATCGAATATAAATCGGCTTTTTTAAGCCGATAACCTGTGTTTGGGATATGGAAAATGAATAAAACTCAATGATAAATATATACACCTGTGATTCAACCAATTAAACAGATGTTGCAAAGAATTAACGCACCACTACTATACTGTTAACACAACATTAATAACTACGCAACCCATTCTTAACTTCATTAATACAATCTGGTAACATTTTATCCTCAACTTTGCGGTGTTGAATAATGGATAAAAAAGGACAATTAATGAAACTAAGAAATTTTACTCTTCTTGTGGTGACAATGTTCACCTCGATGCAGGTTCTCACTGCGGCAACATTTAAGGGTATCGTGGTCGATCAGTCGACAGGAGCACCACTGCTAGGTGCAACAGTAATGGTTAAGGGTACTATGGTCGGCACTGCAACCGGTTTGGATGGATCGTTCGAGATCAAGGTTGACAAAAAGAGTGATCCAATTGTAATCTCTTATATTTCGTATGTAACGCAGGAGTTTGTTGCTCCGGAGGGTGAGAGCATTAAGGATCTTACAATCTCTTTAGTTCCCGACACACAGCTCCTTGCATCGGTTCAGGTTGTGACGCGCGCAAACACCGAGACTGAGATGAGTCTCCAGACTCAACGAATGACCTCAAATGTAGCGATTGAGAATATCGGTGTTCGCGAAATGTCGCTCAAGGGGCTCTCGAATGCCGAAGATGGAGTGAAGAAGATGACGGGAGTCTCTATTGCAGATGCAGGACAGGTTATTGTTCGCGGATTGGGTGACCGCTACAGCATCACAACACTCAATGGGCAGCCAATCGCCTCTCCAAACCCAGATAACAAGTTGATACCACTTGATATATTCCCATCCTCTGCAATCAGCAGCATTCAAGTAAGCAAGGTATACAACGCAACAGCATATGCAGATTACGCAGGTGCGCATATCGACATCACGACGAAGAATAACGTATATGATAACTTCTTTGAGATTGGTTTGACACTGGGAGGCAACACCCTTACGACGGGTCATAACTTCTATCAGATGGACAATACTTCGATCTTCTCTATGTCTAAGATCTCGGATGGAGCTTATAAGTTGAAGAGTGATTTTGGTGGTATGTCATCATATATCAACGAGAACGACATCTTCGATACAAGTTTCGAGGTGTCGGAGGGAAAAGCACTCCCAAAGATGGCTGCTAACGTTGCGTGGGGTCACAACTACGAGGTTGGCGAGCAGAAACTTACTGTTATGGCTACGGCAGCTATCGACAACGACTATCAAGTGATAGAGAACGCTTTGGATGCGTCACTTCGCGCGGATGGGTCTGAGAGATCAAACTTCACATATAACAGTTATTCACACTCTCTAAAACTTGCGTCGTTAGCTACGGCAGGTCTTACACTTCGAGAGAAGGATTTCTTGAGCTATACCCTATTCTATGCACGCAACGCCGAGAACGATTTTCAGGATCGTCGCGGTTGGACGTATGACGTAAATGATTTGGTTGGTATTTCGAGCGTCTCTAACATCTATGGATTGTTGAACAACCAACTCCACGGAGAGCACTACTTCGGTGATAAGTGGGCGATTAACTACAACGTGTCATACTCGTCGACATCCTCTGATGAGCCCGATCGTCGACAGATTATGTACACCGACAATGGCGATGGAACTTATGCCCTCTTCAAGGAGGATCAGAATGAGACGATGCGTTACTTCGCGGAGCTAAAGGAGACCGATTTGAATGGTCAGTTTGCTACAGACTTCAAGTTCGGTACCGATAACAAAAACACCCTCACAGCGGGAGTTGCGTATAAGACAAAGAATCGAACATTTGATAGTATGAACATCTACTACAACTATGGTTCTGCGTCGTCGGGAGGTTTCATCGAGCCAACAATTACGGATGTTCACCAGACATCGTTCCTCACTTACGATAATATTGGAACTGGGGATGGCGAGATCTCTCTAACCTACGAGCGCTACCCCAATGACTACTACACAGCTTACAGCAATGTACTCTCGGCTTTTGCATCGGTTGACCTCAACATCTCGGAGAAGTTCTTGCTCACGGCGGGTCTTCGCCTAGAGAGTTCGGAGCAGAATGTGGAGTATGGTACAGAGTCTAGTACGTCGCGCCTCAACAGGACAATTCAGGCGAACGATATCTTCCCTGCACTGAACATTCGCTACAAGGTTGGCGAGAAGAATCAACTTCGTTTCGCAGCGTCACGTACAATCACACGCCCCTCATTTGTCGAGATGGCACCATTCTCATATGAGCCTTCATATGGATCGGGCATCGTCAAAGGTAACGCTGATATCCAAAACGCTTATAACTACAATGTAGACCTTCGATATGAGATGTTCTTCGAGAAGGGCGATATGCTATCGGTGACGGGTTACTACAAATATCTTGATACACCTATCGAGCGTATTCAGCTGTTGAGTACAACCGACCCCTACACATCGTTCGACAATGCAGACCACGGAATGGCGGCAGGAGTTGAGGTTGAGTTCCGCAAGACCCTTTCGAAGACATTGAGACTTAGCGCCAACGCGACATACTTGTTGACAAACGTAAATCTCTCTGAAGGATCGCAGACCAACGATAGCCGTATGTTGCAGGGAGCATCACCATACTTGGTAAATGTCGATCTTGCATATTCGCCAATGATTGGTGAGGAGCAACCATTGAGCCTCGTTCTTCTCTACAATCTTCGTGGAGAGCGCATCCACTCAGTAGGTGTTGATAGCTTGGGTGATGTTATGGAGAGAGCTAGCAACGAGTTGAACTTTGTAGCCTCATATAAGGTTAGTGACAAGATGTCTGTAAAGTTGGAGCTGGAGAATCTCCTCAATCAAGACTTCGTATGCGAGCAGATCATCCCACAGAACAACGACTCCAGAGTTGTAATTGAGCGCTATGAGCTTGGTCTTTCGGCAAAGGTTGGAGTCTCTATGAAATTTTAACAAAAAAATATAACATTTAATTAAACAAAACAATGAAAAACAATTTCAAATTCTTTACACTCGCAGCTCTTGCAGCAGCAGCGGTATTCACATCTTGTAGTGATGATGATTCTGATAACGGAGATGCAATCGTATCTGAACTTCCTGCTGTAATCTCAGAGGACACAACACTTGTTGCTGGAACTTACTCACTTAGCGGCTCTTGCCACGTAACTAACGGAGCAACCCTTACTATCAAACCGGGAGTAACAATCGAGGCAGTTTATGATAGTGTCTTCGACTACATCCTTATCGAGCAGGGTGCAAAGATCTACGCAGTAGGTGAGGCAAACAACCCTATCGTAATGACATCAGCTAACGCATCTGACGGCTGGGGAGGTCTTCACTTGTGTGGATATGCCCCAATCAACGGTGGCTCAACAACAGCATTGTCGGAGATCGGTGAGTCTACATATGGTGGAACAAGCTCAACTGATAACTCAGGTACTTTGAAGTATGTACGTATCGAGAACTCAGGTAAGACAATCTCCTCTGAGAAAGAGGCAAACGGATTCTCATTCTACGGAGTAGGTTCAGGGACATCTGTTAGCTACTGCCAAGCATATGGTGGATCTGACGACGGATTCGAGTTCTTCGGTGGAACAGTAAATATCAGCTACTGCGTGGTTGTTGATTGTACAGACGACTCATTCGACTGGACTCAAGGATGGAGAGGTTCTGCAAACTACATCTTGGCTATCCAGAGCGAGGGAAGTGACTGTGACTGCTTGATGGAGTGCGACAACTCTGGTAGCAACAACGCATACACTCCAGTTTCTCGCCCAACAATCAAGAACGCTACACTTATCGGCGATGGCGATGGTAAGGGTATTCGTCTTCGCGAGGGAACACAGGTTGAGCTTGAGAATGTGATTGTAGCAAACGCAGCATCTGCACTTGTTGTTGAGTCACAGCTTACACACGCTTCATTGACAAACGTATGGGATAACGCAGATTTCTCTTCCCTTATCACATCTTGGACCTCTACAGATAAGGATCAGTCAGTGTTGAGTAGCGTTGCGATCAGCTCAGATATAACATCTACATTTGACTCAACATACGATACTGCTTATCAGTATACATCTTCAATGTTCACTGCAGCTGGTAACTACACAAACCAAGCATTCACTGAGGGCGCAGAGTACTACATCCTTACAACATCAGATGTAACAGGTGCATTTGGTGGCTCTGATTGGACAGAGGGAGCTTGGTGCATTTTGTAACCAATTCGAAACATAAACAAAATCGGCTATCTAGAATCACTTGATGTGATTGAAGATAGCCGATTTACTTTTGTGGATACCAAGGAGTGATGACTAAGAATTTTAAGTTGGCAATTTACAAGAATCTGGTTCGCCCCTCAAATACATAACGTAACAACTCCTTCTGGAGCTCTGTCGCCTTCTCAGGATATTCATTAATCACATTTGTTGTCTGCTTCGGATCACTCTTTAGGTTGAATAGCTCACATACTGTTCCGATATTCTCTGCGCCTATACGCTCACGAAACCACTCTGGCTCGGCTGTGTCATTTCCTTGAATATTGTTGATAAGCACCCAGTCACCAGAGCGAAGAGCGAGGTTGCCATCTGCGCTGTGGTGAATTGCCATTTTGCGACTATCCTTAACCTCTACATCCATAATCTCATCGGCAAAACTGTAGCTATCTTCAGCGAACTTCTCTGTATTGTAGTCGATACCAATAATGTCGGAGAGTGTAGCCAAAACATCTGTGAGCGAGACCAAACGATCACTCACTCGACCATTCTCCTTTGCGTGTGGATATGAGATGATAAATGGTGTTGTATGTCCTCCTTGATAGATATCGCGTTTTACGCCCCTAAAATCCATCATAGATTCATGGTCGTATTGATCGATACGATTATACGCCTGATACTCTGGCCCATTATCCGAGCCGAAGATTATGATTGTGTTATCGAGTTGCCCGATCTTCTCTAGCGCATCGACTATCTGACCGACAGCCCAATCCAACTGCATTATGAAGTCACCATAGACTCCAACGCTGCTCGTCCCCTTGAATTGATCCGCGGGAACATGTGGATGGTGGGGGATGTGAGGTGCATAGTATACAAAGAATGGTTTGCCCTTCTCGATATTAAAGTTAGGGTTCTTCTTGCCCTTGCCTCCTGCCGCTTTGATATACTCTACTGTTTTTTGGATATAGAACATCTGAGCCTCCTCCATATCGAACTTCTCGAATTGAGGGTCGCCATCGCGACTCATTCCATTCTCGATGTACCAACGACCCCCATCTTTATATTTTCGTCCTCCATCGGCTTCGGAGTATTGATAATATTTGGCATAGGAGTTAACCCCATACCAACGATGCAGCGACTCATAATCGAAGCCGATGAGTTGCGCCGAGGGGATTGGTTTTGAGTAGTCAATAGCCTCGGGGCTAAAATCAAACCCTTCGCGCCCAGGTCGAGCTGCAGCACTATAGTTAGCCCCCAAGCCCCATTTGCCAATTGCAGCAGTATTGTATCCTGCGCCATCCAGCAGAGAAGCTATCGTTAAGCGATCGGGGTCGATCCATAGTTCGTTGCCCGAGACGGGGTTACCTCTCTTGAGATCTGTGCGCCACGAATATTGCCCCGTGAGAAGTCCATATCTGCTGGGGCTAGATATAGAGCTTGAGGTGTGGGCATCTATGAAACGTACCCCCTTTTGCGCTAATGCGTCGATATTGGATGTGATGATCTTTCCTCGTGGATTATAACACGACACATCTCCAAACCCTAAATCGTCTGCATATATAATTACGACATTAGGTTGTGATGGATTTGCAGCCGAGGCTGCCGCCACAATCGAAAGTGCTGTAGCCACGGTTATGGTTCTCTTCATAATATATTATAGTTAGGTTTTTTTACCTCGCCCGAAGTCGAGCACCTTGTAGCTAAAAATAGTGCTACGGGGAGAACTGAATTGTAGGTCATATTCAAAATTATTTAGGTTTTTCTCTCTTTGCATAAGGCGCATAGCGATGCCTATGTAACGTAACGCAAAGAGGGAAAAGATAAGTAACAGATCCTTAGCAAAATAGATGAGAGAATTTAAACATATTCTAATAAAATCTTAGTTTTACCCCTCCGCGTAGTAGTCGGTTATACTCCACATAGTTAAATGTATAATATGTCGCGGGTTTGTGCGCTACCCCAACCTCCTTCTTATTTGTTGGGGTGAGTAGACCCGACGAAAGTAATTTACGACGGAAGTTTCGTTTATCGATATTTACACTAAGTATAGCACCATACAGATCCTGTACAGCCCGTAGTGTGAAGTGTTTGGGCAGTAGATTGAAGGCTATCGGAAATTGCGAAGTCTCCATCTTTAGGATGTTTAGTGTGTCAGATAAAATCTTATTGTGATCCATCATTAGTTGACCAACGTCATCTATAGAGCACCAATAAGCACCTCTTTTTGTAGTGTGTTTTATTGTTGCTGAGTTTAGTTTTATGAGCGCATAGTAACCAACAGTCACCACGCGTTGACTTCTAACGCCGTGGTTACGATTGATCCACTCTAGGTCGGAGTCTCCAACACGATCGGGGTTTGAGTATATGTACGTCTGTTTTAGCTCAATATCTTTGAGCCCAGTCATATCGGCTAGAATTCTTTTGGCAGCATCGGGCAGGGTTTCATTTTCGAGTATCATAGCGCCGGGCAACTTGTTGCGCCGAGTTCCATCTTGACTCTCTCTATTTTCAATTAGGAGCACTTTTAACTCAAGACCGTTGAATCCGATGATTACACAATCTGCCGACAGTGAGTGGTTAGTCTCTATTGTCATATTATGTATTTTTATGTAGGGTTAGTTGGCTCTTATAGCAAATATAAACACAAGAAATGAGATAACGAAAACACAAGCAAAAATAACACTAACTAATCAAAACACCTAAATAATTTGCAACTAATCAAAAAAAAACATATCTTTGTCGAGATTTTAGTCGATCCCACAACTTCAATATTGTATATTGTAGCAAAAAGATCAAACATTAGGCGCTCGGATGGTGGAATAGGTAGACACGCCGGACTTAAAATCCTGTGACCAGCAATGGTCGTGCGGGTTCGATTCCCGCTCCGAGTACGATGCAAAACGCTAAATGTCTTATACTTAGATGTTTAGCGTTTTTCTTTTGTCGAAAATGTCAGTGTAGTGTCAGTAATTCAAAAGTAGACGAAAAAAGCACCTGCCAAAATATCGCTATTCTGAGAGGTGCAGTTGCATACCAATTAGCTACACGGCTATTGATAGCACAAATGTACTAATATTTTCGGGTTATACAATAGGGATAATGATATATTCGTGTCATACGCAACTCGTAAGGATCTCTTACAAGTTCGGAAACTCCGAATTATCCTCGATCAGCC
>JBCQTT010000013.1:0-68869 GCA_047174765.1 Rikenellaceae bacterium
TGAACGAGCTAGTGGCATTATTGGACTTATCAACCTAACTTATAATTTATGTCGCTTTGAGCAGATTGTGAGATTGAAAATCGCTTTGAGGTAATACACTGATAGATAGATAGATTTTGTTCAAAAAGTTTGGATTTCAGAACTTTTTGATTTAACTTTTATGTCAGATAAACGCTTCAATTTAGGACGTTACGGGTTCTTGTCCTAAATTTTGGAGTAAAAAATGAAAAATTAGAACCCTCCTTAAAAAAACAACTACAACTACAACTACAACAGATGACCACTAAAGTTAAAACTCTCATTACAACACTATTATTTACCCTTACCCTATACACAACACAAGCGTCGATCGATATGGGACAACTAACCACAACCATCGTCGACAGCGAACTACAGACACTCCCCATAGCCGGGGCTATCGTAGAGCTAACCAAACAGGGTGATACAACCGGTAGCCTCTACTACTCCACCGATGGCGATGGAGCACTCGCCATACCGATGATGCGATATGGAGACTACTCTATCATCATTAGCTTTATGGGCTACGAGACACAGACGATAGATTTTACGATCAACACCCCCGAGTTGGAGTTGTCGACGATTCTCCTCAAGTCATCATCAATAGCGATGGAGGCAGTTGTGATGGAGATAAAGGCACTGCGCACCTCACAGGATGGCGATAGTTTGCGATACAACGCTAGCTCCTATAAAGTTTCGGGAGATGCCGATGTCGAGGGGTTGTTGCAGAAGATGCCCGGTATATCGATCGAGGATGGTACGGTTACAGCTCAGGGAGAGACTGTCACCAATATATATATTGATGGTCGCGAGTTCTTCGGCGGTGACGTTGCGACAGCGCTAAAATCACTTCCAGCAGAGGTTGTCGACAAGATCGAGGTGTTCAACAAACTATCCGACGAGGCAGAGTATACGGGAATGGATGATGGATCGGGTAGCAAGACGATCAACATCGTAACCAAACCCGAAATGCGAGAGGGTATCTTTGGAAAGCTCTTTGGAGGGGTAGGATATGAGCCCATGCCCAAGGAGAATGCGTCGGAGGTGAAGTATATGGGTGGCGGAAGCATCAACATATTCAAGGGCAAGAGCCGTATATCGGTCATAACACTGCTGAACAACCTCAACCAACAGAACTTCTCGTTCGAAGATATTATGGGAGCGACCGAGGAGGGTAGCTCTACGGGAGAGTTTACGGTTAAGGCGCTCCCCGGAGTTGCGAACGTAAACGCTGTAGGTGTCAACTATTCGAGCGTCGCAGGCAAAGATGATAAGGTGAAGATACAGGGTAGCTACTTCTACAACCAGACCGAGACCGACAACACCGAGCAGATAACACGTTGGTACGAAGAGCCCGCAACAGAGACAACCGACTCGCTATACCAAACAACAAAATCAAATACAACGAATGTCAACAACCGCCTAACGGGACGTATCGACGTTAAGATCAACGATCGTCAGTCGTTGATGATCCGCCCAACGTTTAGCTATCAGAACACAGACCCCTTTACAATAAAGGCTGGTACGCGCTACGACGATGTTAACTATGGCGATGCCGGAATTCAGACATATGGCAACACTAAGAACTCATATTGGGATGGATATAATGCTGGGTTGAGCGCCAACTACAGACTCCGACTCAACGACAAGGGGCGATCTGTGTCGCTCAGCGCAAGTGCTACATCCAACAGCTACGAGACCGACTCCGAGACAGCGACCGAACCAAACTCAACAAGTACCGACACCGACACAACATACACATTCGAGAATACTCCCACGACAAAGAGTACTCAATCGAGTAGTGTGAACTATATGGAGCCCCTTACAGAGAAGTTGAGGTTAAACCTAACCTATAAATTTGGTCACACCTACCAGAAGTCGGATAAGAGAACATTCGAGACCGAAGATGATTTCTTCGTTGCGGATTTCGACGAGGTAAAGACCCAAACCTATGCCGAGAGTGATTACATTACACACAACGCAGGAGTTGGATTGCGCTACTCGCAGGGCAAGAGTAGAGTCACGGCGACCGTATATTATCAAAATGCTATATTCGACGTCAACACAATACGCAATAAGTCGAGCAATGGATCGAGCAACATTGTCGACACGTCGAAGGATTATAACAACTTGACATACTCCGTTGTGGCGAAGCTCCCGATCAACTCCTCGAACTCGTTGCGACTCTACCTCAACGGCTACAACTCAACACCCCCGATCTGGAAGTTTACCGACAACACAACAAGTACTTCATACGTCACAGCCGGAAATAGCGACCTCGAACCAACCTACACCAATCGTGTCCGCCTCTACTACACTCGCACAAGCGTGGAGAAGGGAAGCACATTGATGTTTAACTGCAACGCGCTGATGACCAAGAACTACATCAGCTCACACATAGTTCTCGACCCGGGGGAGATCGCGATTGACGAGGAGACAATCTACGACGATGTGCAGCAATATACGGGTTGGGTGAATCTCGATAGCTACTATAAACTCGATTCGAACTTGTCGTATGGTATGCCTCTCGACTTCATCAAGTGTAACCTCAACCTCAATGGAGGTATAAGCTACACCTCGACACCAAGTATCTATGGCGGTGAGGTTATCGAGATGGGGGTTGTCGACGGAGGAGAGCTCATCGAGACCGAGAGTGTCACTTATAGAGCTGGTGCAACATTGGGAAGTAACATATCGGATCGCGTTGATTTCACCCTCTCGTGGCGCGGTAACTACAGCGACGCATCGAATGCCTATGCAGGGACAACAACCGAGAATCTCTACTTCAACCAGAGCGCAACAGCATATATGAAGTTTGTGTTGTTCGGAGGACTCACCCTCACGAGCAACATATCATATAAACAATACCTAGGTATCACGAACAACTATAACAATAGCTATGTGCTATTTAATGCCTTCGTAGGTCACAAGGTTATGCGAAATGATCGAGGGGAGATCACCTTTGGTGTGAACGACATTCTCGATCAAAACACCTCAATTAGCCAAAGTGTCTCGACAAACTACACCCAAAACAAAACAAACACCACAATCGGTCGTTACTTCTCGGTGCAGTTTATCTACAATCTCCGTGCGTTCGGAATATTCGGAAAATCATCTAGTAAGTAGTGTAAAACAATTATTGCCACATTTTTAATAGCACTCTTAGAGCGATATTTCTCACTATTAAATTTCAATATAGAACCACTATATTTTCGATTCAATAGCAAGAAATCTCATCTCCAATAGAACTCTTGAAAACACAGCAATAATTATTTTACCCTACTTAAATCATAAAAAAAATATATTATGAGAGGTTGTTTGGGTATATATGTGTTAATAAACATTATCGTTGCTATTGTCGCTTGGGGCTATAAACTAGCGACAGACTCCTATGACGATGGTGCAAAGGAGTCAAAAGAGATAGTAGAGAAGCAATTCGAATCTATTGACGATATAGAGCAGTTTCGACTGAGCTATAGTAAGATAGGACAAAAGGCACTCCAAAGCCACTCTGTTAAAAACTCTGAACAGCAGAGCGCTCCATCCGATATGGATGTTATGAGCTCCTATAGCGGCGGAACAAAGATCGGAACAATCCGTAAGGGGGGTAACTACACCCACTATTTTAGCTATATTGACGATATGTTGCTTGTCTCATATTATGGCAAGATCGGATATGTGGATGTGCAAAAGAGCAAAATAAATGAGCTAAGATTACACTCTTACTCAAACCACTCTCTCTATAGATTAATGCACTATGAGATCTTCAATCTTCGATTCGAAAAATTATCGTTATACATAGCTATTATCCTATCTATATTGGGAGTTCTTATATCGTTTTGTTCGATTGACGACGATGCTACTTTGATCGCTATGGTGTTGGTGCTACTGCTGCAAACCATATTAATATCTATATTTATTGTGGCTGTGGCAAAGGGGTATACCGATTTTAAGCTCTTCGACTCCTCTTGGGTTTGGTATAACTTTGTTAACGCATCGGTTTTGTTCTTCATCTTTACTACCCCAATTAGACTTGCGAAGTGTGTTTTTGCCGCTCTGACTGATGATGAAGATGAGTTTGCTATTATGAAGCAGCCGATTGGTTTGAGCTTTTCGTTGCCGATGCTCTTAATCGTTATCTCGTTTTTCATCGGAGGTAAGATTTGGGGACTGTCTCCAGTTGAATTTGTGGAGGCGGTGAGGTTAAACGGAATGGATTTTAGTGGCGGAAACCCTATACTTGCCATATCTAATATTGCTGCAACTCTTTATGCTCTTATTATGGTAGGTTTTATTTTCTATATTGGGTGTAGGTTTTGGGATGTTCCGATAGCTATTTTTATTGGGTTGGTTGTCGTCGCCTCTAGTTTGGCTGTGTTTGTTGCGATGTTTGCTATGATAGCCCAAATAGGTATTGCAATACCATCAATAATAGTTATGTTTATGATCTTTATGGGGGTAACCCACCCAAGTTTTGAGGAGGAGACCCACAGCGTAGAGATCCGAGATAGATTCAGCGGACGAACCATATCGAACCATCGAGGTTTCACAAATGTCGATAAACTAAGAAATGGTATACCCGACAAACCCGATCGAATTGTTTAGAGGGGGGAAGTTCTGTTTCCTTCCCTTAAGTTTCCTAAATTGGAAACAAATTTATATATTTGCAAATATCAAAGAGGGTAGTTATGGATATTAATAAAATCGGTTTGCTCATTAGGGAGGAGCGGCTTCTGAGAGGAATGACCCAAGAGGAGCTTGGCGCACGTATTGGCGTGGGCAAGGCGCAGATCTCGAAGGTGGAGAGCGGTAATGCTATGACCATTCGCACGGTCGCTAAGGTTATCGAGGCTCTCGATATGTCGGCTGAGGTTCAGCTCAAGTCGGAGCGTGTGGTGAGTCGCAAGGTAGCTGGCTTCGTGGTCGCTTGCGTGAGTGAATTTGCTCGTGCTTATAACCTTACTATCAAGGAGGCGAGTAACTATCTTAAGAGATATAAGGGCTTGGAGTTCTTGACTCTGCACTATGAGGCGCAACACTTGTTGTCGATTGAGGAGAGCGTGCAGGACTTGGCGCAGGTGTGTCACAACAACGGTGGAGGGCTTAGATAATGATACTATTTCACGGATCAAATACCGCAATCGAAACGATCGATTTTGAGCGTTGTCGACCCTACAAGGATTTCGGCAAAGGGTTCTACTTGACCGAGATCGAGGAGCAGGCGGTGCAGATGGCTCGCAGAACTTCGACTATCTTTGGTGGGGAGGCTGTCGTTACTCACTTTGCTTTTGACGAGGGCGCAGCGATGGCTGACACCTCGCTCAATGTCAAGCGTTTTGACGAGCCTAACAAGGAGTGGGCACTGTTCATTATGGAGAATCGCAACCGCCAATCTCAACACCCTACACACTCATACGACATCGTTATCGGACCTGTTGCAGACGACACGATAGCGACACTACTACGTAACTTTGACGATGGTATCATCGACCTCGATATGTTAGTCAGCGGTCTGAAATACAAGAAGATATCGTCGCAATATCTGTTTCACACCCCCGTTTCACTCAAATACCTCACACGACTATGAACGGCAAATTCAGATACTTGGTAGAGGGGATCACCAAAGACATTGCCATCTACATAATGCAGGATGACGAAGCGATTGATCTACCCGCAGCACTCAATATGTTTCACAACTCGGAGACTTTTAGCAAGCTAATACTCGATGAGTCGGGGTTGTATATCGAGAGTTCGGGGTATGTTTATGAACTGTATCTATCGGAGGTTCAACAGGGACGGTTGTAATTATAATCACTAGGTAAGCACACTACATAATATTCCTGCAAAGTCGCATTTTTTACATATCCGCCGCCGCCCACGCAGGGCAGTGGTAGAGATTATTAACACATCTGTAGTAATACAAAATCCGTATTGACCCGAAAAAAAGAGGGGGAAACTTTGGTCGTATCTCAAAATTTTTGTGTAAATTTGCGGTTAATGGAAAAATTTATCGTCAGCGCAAGAAAATATAGACCCGCAACATTTAACACTGTCGTGGGGCAGCGTCACATAACCGAGACCCTTAAGAATGCAATTGAGAGAGGACAGCTAGCTCACGCATATCTATTCTGTGGACCTCGCGGCGTGGGAAAAACAACTTGCGCAAGAATATTCGCCAAGAGTATCAACTGCCTCAACCCACAGGCTGGGAGTGAGGCGTGTGGAGTTTGTGACTCTTGTGTGAGCTTCGACAGTGGGCGATCGCTGAACATTCACGAACTCGATGCTGCGAGCAACAACTCGGTGGAGGATATTCGATCTCTCATCGAGCAGGTGAGGATTATGCCGCAGATTGGTAAATATTCACTCTTCATCATTGATGAGGTTCATATGCTCTCGACGGCGGCGTTCAACGCATTTCTCAAAACCCTCGAAGAGCCACCAGCACACGCAATATTTATCCTCGCAACGACGGAGCGTCACAAAATATTACCGACGATACTTTCACGCTGTCAATGTTATGATTTCAACAGAATCAGAGTTGAAGATGGGGCGGAGTATCTGCGATACATAGCTCAGAGTGAGGATGTAACCATCGACGATGAGTCACTCAACCTAATCGCTCAGAAGGCAGATGGAGGTATGAGAGATGCTCTTTCGATGTTCGACAAAGCGGTGTCGTTTGGAGGTGATAATCTCGACTTTAAGCTTGTGGCACAGACACTTGGCGTGGTCGACTACGACACATATTTCGACATTACAGACCAACTCCTTGCGGGACGCTATCCCGACGCACTCAATACATTTGATAGAGTGTTAGGTTCGGGATTTGGGGTTTCGTCGTTTTTGACGGGCTTTGCGCGACACTTGCGCGATCTGCTTGTGGCGCAAGATGAGGGGACGCTTCACTTGATGGAGCTCACGGGAACACTCGCCACGAGGTATCGCACGCAAGCTCAAAAATGTAGTGTAGAGTTTATATTTGGCGCCATATCGGTCTTGACCGCGGCAGACGGTGAGCTTAAACGCTCATCAAACCAACGATTGTTAGTTGAACTGGGACTTATGAAAATAGCAGGTCTCGGTCAAAAAAAAAATAGGGGGTAACCCAAGCTTCATAGATGTTGAACCATCACTCAAGGCGGTAGAGTTTATCGAACGGGTGGAGGCGAAGGTCGAAACGGCTGTAAAGGTCGAAGCGAAGGAGAGAGTAGAGACAAAAAAAGTAGAGGTAGTTGAGCCGCCAAGGAGTGTCGAGGTTATAGAGAGCCCCCCACCCCCAAAGCCACGCTCAATGCCCAAAAGCTCAATCTTCAACCTCCAGAGCGAGTTGATGCAGGGTACGAAGCAGCAAAAGGAGGACGAAGAACAGACCGTAGCAAGGAGGGTTGACCCCAACACGGAGTCGAAACTTGTAGCTGCAAAAGAGGGTATTATAGAGTTTGTGGCGTCGACGCGCCCACGTTTCAAGCCATTCTTTGAGGTGATGAAGTTCTCATCAACATCAATAGAGGTGGTTGTGCCGACGCAGGAGCTCGAGCAGGAGATACGTCGCAACGAAACAGAGCTAATGTCACATATTGTTGAGTTGGCTCACATAGATGGGTTCGTCGAACTTCGAGTCGAGGTGAACGAGGATGAGGTGAGGGTGAAACGCCCCATAAAGTTGGAGGATAGGATCGTGCACTTCACGAACCTAAACCCAAAGATCATTGAGCTTACGGAGGCTCTGGATCTACAAGTAGAGAGTTAAAAGGGGGGTGATTTCGCCCATAGTTACTTTTCACTCACTTTTGCAAAAGCAAAAATGATTAATGTTTAGTAGTGATGCGTCTACGTAATCGCAACGAGAATAAAGTTCCGCTGAGAGCAGCGGTAGAGATTATTAACGCATTAGTACTAAACTAAGAATTAAAAATTGGGAGAAAACAGAACTCCCTTTAAGAAAATAATAAATATAAGAGATGTCAAAAAAGAATTTTATAGAGGAGCTAGAGTGGAGAGGAATGATCCACACAATCACACCGGGTGCTAAGGAGCAGTTAGAGAAGGAGTTGTCGACAGCATATTTGGGTATCGACCCAACGGCGGACTCACTTCACATTGGTCACTTGGTGGGGGTTATGATCCTCAAACATTTTCAGGAGTGTGGTCACCGTCCGATCGCCCTCATCGGTGGTGCAACGGGAATGATTGGAGATCCAAGTGGCAAGTCGCAGGAGCGCAACTTGTTGGACGAAGCTACTTTGCGCCACAACCAGCAGGCTATCAAGGCGCAGCTGTCACGTCTCATAGACTTCGACTCCGACGCTGCGAACGCTGCGAAGATGGTCAACAACTACGACTGGATGAGTGGAATGTCGTTCCTTGAGTTCATCCGCGACATTGGAAAGATGATTACCGTAAACTATATGATGTCGAAGGATTCAGTAAAGAAACGTTTCAGCGGCGAGGGTGAGGGTATGTCATTTACGGAGTTCACCTACCAATTGGTTCAAGGTTTCGACTTCCTGCACCTCTTCGAGAGTGAGAACTGCAAAATTCAGCTCGGCGGATCGGATCAGTGGGGTAACATAACAACTGGAACAGAGCTAATTCGTCGTAAGACGGGAGGCGAGGCATATGCAATCACTTGCCCCCTAATCACAAAGGCTGACGGTACGAAATTTGGTAAGACCGAGAGCGGTAACGTATGGCTCGATAGTCGTTACACGTCACCCTATAAGTTCTACCAGTTCTGGATCAACGTAAGTGACGACGACGCAAAGCGTTACATTCGCATCTTCACACTTCTCGATCAAGAGACAGTGGAGGAGCTAACTCTTCAACACGAGGCAGAGCCACATCGTCGTATCCTCCAGAACCGCTTGGCGGATGAGATCACAACGATGATCCACTCAGCGGAGGAGTTGGAGCGTGCAAAGCAGGCATCATCTATCCTCTTTGGAGGTGCAACGGCAGAGTCGTTGAAGTCGTTGGATGAGCAGACTCTGCTTCAGGTGTTCGAGGGTGTACCTCAGTTCTCTGTTGCGAAGAGCGAGTTGGGGGCGGTGTCGTTTGTCGACCTCTGCACCGAGAAGGCTGCGATATTTGCAAGCAAGGGAGAGTGCCGCAAGCTTATTCAAGGTGGAGGTATCTCACTCAACAAGAGCAAGGTTGCAGATCCAACGATTACAATCGAGGCAAGTGAGTTGATCTCGGACAAATATCTACTCGTACAGCGCGGCAAGAAGAACTACTTCTTGATCCGTTTTGAGGAATAAATAGGGCGAGAGAATGGAGTATACAATTCACCTCGAAAAGATGGAGTTCCGAGCGTTCCACGGCTGTTATGAGTTGGAACGCAAGGTGGGCAACAGATTTTCGGTTGATCTTGACATTCGCACAGAGTTGGGCGACATAGCCCAAAGTGATGATGTAACACACGCGGTTAACTATTTGACAGTGTATGAGTTGGTACGAGAGCAGATGGCTATCACCAACTGCACTATCGAGGCTGCTGCGTGTCGAATAATCTCCACCATAAAGAGAATGTTCCCTCAGGTGAAGAGTGTAAAGTGTACTTTGGCGAAGATCGCACCTCCGCTGGGGGGGAAGGTCGTGAGCGTGAGCGTCACAATTGAGGAGTAACAACTAAAAATAAACTTTATGAGTTCACAAGTAAAATTCAGTAGTAAATTAGCCACGGTATTAGTCGCGGCTGGTTGTTCGGTGGGTCTCGGAAATATTTGGAGATTCCCTTATGTAGCTGGTGAGAATGGCGGTGGAGCGTTTCTACTGATCTATCTTGCCTGCATTCTCATTATTGGTTTTCCGGTAATGATGTCGGAGTTGGCGATTGGTCGTGCAACACATTTGAGTGCCGTGGGTGCATTCCGACAACTAGCACCACGATGGAAATGGTTGGGATATAATGGAGTTCTTGCTGCATTTTTGATCCTCGGGTTCTACTATGTAGTGGCAGGATGGACCGCAGAGTATTTTATATTCTCTGTTACGGGAGAGCTCTCGAAACTCAGCACCACAGCAGAGTATAGCACACTCTTCACAGATTTTATCACACACCCGGCTCGTCCGATCCTCTATACGTGGATCTTCGTAGCCCTCACCCACGCAATTATCTTCTTGGGTGTCCAAAAGGGTTTGGAGAAGGTTTCGAATGTGTTGATGCCACTTCTATTCATAATTCTTATTGCACTGGCTATCAACTCGATACTTTTACCTAACAGCTGGGAGGGTGTAAAGTTCTTCCTCTACCCCGACTTCTCGAAGATCACACCTCAAGCATTCTTGCAGGCGGTGGGTCAAGCATTCTTCTCACTCTCGATCGGTCTTGGAGCACTCATCGCCTACGGATCGTATGTGCCTAGGGACGCTAATCTTCGAACCACAACGTTCCAAGTTATGGGACTCGACACAGCTGTTGCTCTGTTAGCGGGACTCATCATCTTCCCCGCTACAGCAAGTGTCGGCATAGACCCTACGGCAGGTCCTGCATTGGTGTTCGAGACTCTACCGGCGATCTTTAATATGTTGCCTATGAGCGGTTTATGGGCATCTATCTTCTTCTTGCTTTTGGTTATCGCCGCTATCACCTCAACAATGTCACTTCACGAAGTTGCAACAGTATTCTTTATGGAGGAGTTTAAGCTCACTCGCAAGAGGGGAGCTCTCTTGACATCTGTTATCGTGGGAGTTTTGGGAACTGCGGCATCGCTGTCGTTGTGCGTACCGTCAATGGAGGGGTATACACCACTATTCGATATGTTGGACTACGTTACGGCAAACATTATGTTGCCATTGGGAGGTATGATGACCTGTATATTTGTGGGCTGGAAAATTGACAAAAAAGTGTATTCGGACCAGATCACAAACTTCGGCAAAAATAAGTGTGGATATCTCCCAGTGTTGATATTTTTGTTGAAGTATATCTGTCCAATACTTATTTTTATCGTGTTCCTCGACAGCGCAGGAATCTTCAATATGTTTTATAACAACTAATTGGGAGAAATTAGAACTCCCCTATACAAAATGAAAAGAGTTATTTCAACAACATCAGCACCTGCTGCGGTAGGTCCATACTCACAAGCTATCGAGGCAAACGGAACACTCTACGTGTCGGGACAGATTCCTCTAGACCCAGCAACGGGTGAGTGTGCTGTGGGAATCGAGGCGCAGACAACTCGCGCACTCGACAATGTAAAGGCGATCCTTACCGAAGCTGGTTACGAGCTAAAGGATGTTGTCAAAGCGACAGTTTTGCTCGACAACATCGATGACTTTGCAGCGATGAATGCCATCTACTCAACATACTTCACCGAGAATATGCCAGCTCGTGCCTGCTACGAGGTGGCACGACTTCCGTTGGGCGTAATGGTTGAGATCGAAGTTATCGCAGTAAAAGCTTAACAGTTATGTTGGGGGGCGATTTTCTCGCCTATATGGAGTGTCAACGACGATGCTCCCCTCTCACGCTGCGCAACTACAGAGCCGACATCGAGAGGTTCGAGAGTTGGTTGGTCGAGGAGTATGGCGACGATATGAGTTGCGAAACAGCTCGCACGGAGCATATTCGAGCGTGGATCGTGGAGCGCCTCGACGGTGACAGACTCAACGAACCAATATCAGCAGCATCAATGAATCGCGCCCTTGCGACACTCCGCTCACTCTATAGGTGGGGGGTGTCGCAGGGGCGTGTGTCGCGTAACCCTATGCGAGAGATCAAACCACTCAAAAACGCTACAATTTTACCACACTTCATCCCTCGCGAGAAGATCGGAGGGGTGGTTTGTCCACACTCAAAAGAGGAGGATGAGTGGATCGAAGAACGCAATGCTCTCATCATCGCGACACTCTACTACACGGGGCTGCGTCTTTCGGAGATTGCATCACTTCGAATAGGCTCTTTTAGCTCAGATTTTCAGACTCTTAGGGTTGTCGGAAAGGGGCGAAAGGAGCGTGTAGTTCCCGTTGTCGAACCACTGCGTAAAAGAATAATTTCACATATTGAACAAATTAGGGAGCTAGATATTTGGAAAATATCGGGAGATTCACTATTTTTATCTAAGCGAGGTGCACCGCTCTCCTCGTCGATGATCTATCGGGTTGTTCGACGTGAGTTGGAGATGGCTGAAGTGCAGGGGCGCAAGAGCCCTCACACCCTACGTCACACCTTCGCGACACACCTACTTGGAGAGGGTGCCGACATAAGGGTTATCCAAGAGTTGCTGGGACACACCTCCCTCAGAGCGACACAAAGATATACCCACAACTCTATTGAGGGGTTGATCGGCACATATATTGGATCACACCCTCGGGGCGACAAGGAGTAGAGAACCAAGAGACGCACAATATGCGTTGATAAATAATAGTACTAACTAAAAAAAGTAAGTTATGGACGTAAAGATTCAGTCAGTAAAATTCGATGCCGACGCAAAGTTGTTGGCATTTGTAGAGGCTAAGATGGGTAAATTAGAGCGATTTGCAGATCGCGCAACAAGTTCTGATGTCATAATGAAGTTAGATAAGGATCACGAAAAGGGTAATAAGGTGGTGACAATTTCACTTCGCATACCGGGCGACGAACTCATTGCCGAGAACCGCGCAAAGAGTTTCGAGGAGGCGGTAGACCTCTCGATCGACGCCCTTAAGAAGCAGCTCGAAAGAGTTAAAGATAAATAGTATATATATAAAAATCTGAGATGAGAGTGGTCCGTATGGGTCACCCTCATTTTGGTTAAATAGAGCTAATACTAGTGATTAGTGGTGAGGTGTCAACTCTTTTCGATTGGGATGACTTTTACATTCGATTGTTAATAGTAGGCTGCGCCTACGTAGCTATATGTTGGGAAATGAGAGATAAAGCAGAGCTTTAATCGAACATTTCTCAATATATAGCAGATTGAGAATCAATCTATTTACAATCGCAACGAAAACAAAGCTCCGCGGAGAGCACTCCGCCGCCGCCCGCGCAGGGCAGTGGTAGAGACTGTTAACACATCAGTACTATTTAATGATTAATGTTTAATGTTTAATGATTAGTGGTGAGGTGTCAACTCTTTTCGATTGGGATGACTTTTACGTTCGATTGTTAATAGTAGGCTGCGCCTACGTTGCTATATGTTGGGAAATGAGAGATAAAGCAAAGCTTTAATCGAACATTTATCAATATATAGCAGATTGAGAATCAATCTATTTACAATCGCAACACAACAAAGCTCCGCGGAGAGCACTCCGCCGCCGCCCGCGCAGGGCAGTGGTAGAGACTATTAACACAACAATACCATAAACCCCCAATAAACCAAAACCAAAAATGAAGAGATTATTTACAACCGTAGTATTTATGATGACCCTAGCTGTAGCGAGTGCTGCGGGGGGTAAAGTTATCCCTATCGAGACCGACACGAAGGGTTATTATATCGTTGTGGGTGATGATGGACGAGTGTGGCAGGGGTACTTCGGAGAGAAGATAAACGACCACTCGACGTTGGCACAAACCTACCTCAACAAAAAAAACTGGAAGTCAAATGAGCAACGAACACAGCTCTACCCCACATTTGGCTCTCGATTTACGGGTGAGCCGGCGTTGAAACTCACACACGCCGACGGCAATATGACAACACGCCTCGTCTACGACAGCCACACCACAGAGACCCTCGAGAGAGGAGATATGGTCGAAACAAAGATCAAACTCCGCGACGAATACTACCCTCTCGATGTAACGCTTACCTACAAAAGCTACCAGTCGGATGACATCTTCTCGATATCGACGAAGATCACTAGTCGCGAGAAGGGTAAGGTAAAGGTTCAGGGGGCGATGTCAAACCATATGATGGTTGATGCGGAGCAGTATTGGTTGACACGTTACTATGGTGCGTGGTCGGGCGAGATGAATATGGTGGAGTCACAACTTCAAGATGGAATCACGGTGCTCGACTCGAAGCGAGGTATTCGCACAACACAAGATGGAACACCTACATTTATCCTCTCGCTAAACCAACCAGCACAGGAGAGCACGGGAGAGGTTATCATCGGGTCGTTGGCGTGGAGTGGAAACTACAAACTATCGTTCGAGTACGACAACGCCTTCAACCTCAATATCGGAGCAGGGGTAAATGACTTCCTCTCGGAGTATACCCTCACGAAGGGTGAGAGTCTCGAAACACCCGAATTTATCATCGCCCATAGCATATCTGGAGTTGGTGAGGCGAGCCGTAATCTACACCGTTGGGTGCGCAAATACAACATCCAAGATGGCGATCAAGTACGCCCCGTAGTTCTCAATAGCTGGGAGGGTGCCTATTTTGATTTCGACGAGGATGTTATCAAGGCGATGATTGAGGATGCCACAGATATGGGTGTCGAGATGTTTGTCCTCGACGACGGCTGGTTCGGGACGAAGTATCCCCGTAACAACGCAAATGCAGGTCTTGGCGATTGGGAGATCAACTACAACAAACTTCCCAATGGGTTGCAGGGTCTCATCGACCACGCACAGAGATGTGGTATCGATTTTGGATTGTGGGTTGAGCCCGAGATGGTAAACCCCAAGAGTGAGCTTGCCGAGAAACACCCCAACTGGATCGTTACATCCCCCAACCGCTCACATCTCGAAGAGCGCAATCAGCTACTGCTTGATTTGAGTAACCCAAAGGTTAAGGAGTTCGCATACAATGTTGTGGCGAAGTACCTAAAGGAGTATCCCGGTATCAAATACATTAAGTGGGATGCAAATCGTCACGTCGAGGATTTCGGCTCTACATACCTAGCCAAAGATGAGCAGAGTCACTTTTGGATCGACTACATCCGCAACCTATATGAGATCTACGACAACCTAGCGAAGGAGTTCCCCGACGTGATTTTCCAAGCTTGCTCGTCGGGTTCGGGACGCGTTGACTATGGGTCACTGAAGAACCATCACGAGGTGTGGGGTAGCGACAACACCGATGCCGAGAGTCGTATATATATCAACTGGGGTATCAATCAATTCCTCCCAGCGCAGGCGGTGGCGTCACACGTGTCGCAATCACCAAACCACCAAACACACCACCAAACACCAATCAAATTCCGTTTTGACGTGGCGATGGCGCAGCGCCTTGGTATCGAGCTACAGCCGAAACGACTCTCTGCCGAGGAGTTGGCGTGGACGAAAAACGGAATAAAAATCTACAAAGAGAAGATCCGTCCGATAGTCCAGCTGGGAGATCAATATAGACTCATCTCGCCATATGCAGATCGAGGTTACGCCGCGACGATGTATGTTACGGAGGATAAGAGTGCGTCGATTTTGTTTGCCTACAGCTTCGATTTCCACTATCGTGACAGTTACGTCACAGTGAAACTACAGGGACTCGACCCCAACAAACGCTATAAAGTTGAGGAGTTAATGCCAGCAGTTTCTGGTGGCAAACCCAAATATACATATAGTGGCGAAGGGGAGATCCTAACAGGTGACTTCTTGATGAAATATGGTATGAAACTTGGGATAAAACTACGTCACGAAAGCGGTGTGTTTATGCTCACCGAGGTTGAGTAACGAGAGTACTCGTGGTGAGTTAATAATCTCTACCACTGCCCTGCGCCGCCGCCCGCGCAGGGCAGTGGTAGAGATTATACTGTCTAAAACCTGTTCATAACCCGTTAATATCGCTGTTTATAACTTATAACAATAAAACCTCCGGAAGTATTGATTTGTTGTATTAGTCAGCGTATATAGATAAAGTTGAGATATGCAAATCATTTCTTTGAATAGATATAAACACTCAAATCATCAGTTATAATACTCCATTGTTCATAATTTAGAGTCATCTAATTACTTGTATTACAAATCATTGCATCCATCTATTAACACTTATAAACATTATGAACAGCTATTATTATATTTGTTTTTAATTATTAATTTAGAATTATTATAAAACATAAAAATTAATATTGTTGATAAATGTTGATAACTACCCAAGCCCAACGATCTTCGGTGGAGTGGGCACTACTAATTACTAGTAACGCGTTAATAAACTCTACCACTGCCCTGCGCGGGCGGCGGCGCAGGGCAGTGGTAGAAATTATTAACACAACATCACCACTAATCACTAATCATTGACCCGTTTTAGGTAGCCATAGTGCCGTTGCACGAAGTTACGCACCTGACTTAGGACGAGGTTGTTGGGGTCTGCCTCACACGCCTTTGTCATCTCTTGGTTGAAGCGGTTAAAGTCGTTGTGGAGTCGGCGGATGAGGCTATGATCGCGATACTCTGGGTCGCAGTCGTAGGGGTATTGGATGAGTGCCATCAAGGTGTAGAGGTACTTTAGCTCCTCCTCTGCGATTTCAAATTTGGTTGTTGTGTTGAATTTTACTCTTCGATCCATTGCTTTAAGGTTTTAAAGTGGTTAAACAAAATCACTGATCTTTTTTACGCATACTCTATGCGTTTAGACACAAAAAAACGTGGGACAATACTATTATTTGTTTCTTGAGGTCTTCGACTACCTATCCATCAAATAATGAGTAAAGCCCACGATAGAATCGTGAGCGTTTACACTTTACTCTTGATGGATTTTGAAATTGTCGAAGTTTCAAGAAACAAGATATAAAGCAAACGCTTTTATGTGGTTTAGCATCTTACTCGTAGCACATCGCCACAAGTACTGCTATTGTATTTTCTATTTTTTTATTCTACCATAGGCACAAATAAGTAGGGTAAAATAATTATTGGTGTGTTTTTAAGAGTGCTTTTAAAAATATGGCAATAATTGTTTTACACTACTTAGTTATTATCTCTATACTAATTAGTTTTTATTTGCGGGTATAAACCACACGTTTTGTATCAAAAAATTCATCGTCGAAGAGTTCTGATATTTGATATACATCCCATCTTTTTCGGGTGAGAGCCAACTCTTCGGCGAGATCTCCCCCTTTGAGGTAGAGTATACCGTTGGGGAGTGACCCCATCTGTCCACTTTCGAGTCGACCCCATATCCATCGCACAAATGTCGACATATCGGTCACCGCACGCGACACGACATAATCAAATCGCTCGGGGATAGCCTCAACCCTACAACACCTCGCATCGAGATTGGCGAGCCCCAGCGACTCCGCTACACCCTTTACAACAGAGATCTTCTTGGCAATGGCGTCTGCCGCAACGAACTTCGCCTCGGGGAACATTATAGCTAACGGTATAGAGGGAAATCCACCTCCACACCCCACGTCGAGAATCCTCGCCCCAGCATCGAAACTACAAACCTTCGCAATAGCCAAAGAGTGAAGAACGTGACGAGTATATAGTTGATCGAAATCCTTACGCGATATAACATTTATCTTACTATTCCAATCGGCATAGAGCGGATACAGAGCCTCGAATTGTTGGCGCTGTGTGGGTGTTATGTCGGGGAAATATTTTAGAATCTGTTCCATTGTTATATGTTTGTAAGTGTTTTGAGGAATACCTCGCGAGCAGAATCTACCCACGCCCTAAATGATTTGGTATCTGCCGAATATTTTTTAATTGCCCCCTCCAACAGCGAGAGGTTAAACTTGCTTGCCGTAGCTCCAGCCCCGACCAACTCTGCGTCAGCAGCATTTATCTGCTGTTCGATATGAGCTGGTATCATCAGCACGGGTTTTCCCAAATAGAGTGCCTCACACACCGACTCAAATCCAGCTGTAGTGATATAACCGCGACAAGAGCTCATATATTGTAGGAACTCAACATCGTTGATCTTGTGTAGCCACAACCCTTTGACACGCTCCTCGCACTCCGCAGCACCCTGCTTATCCCAGAAGAGATGAACTTTCGCCTCGGGGTGGCGGCTCTTCCACTCCAAAACCTCGTCGAGGTAACCCGGGTTGAGCATATAACCAAGCGTAAAGTCACCCGTCGAGGGTTGTTGTTCGAAGATTTGGGGTCTTAGGAGTGGTGGTACAACCTCGATATCTAATTTTGGGGAGTACTTCATCGGATAGAACGACAACGCCAAACGACGTATCGAACCATACGAACAGACTCTATTTGTCATACTCAGCAGTGCCGCCTCGCTTTTGTGTGGAGACTTAAACTTTGGGTGCTCTATGAGGAATTGGTGACCGATACTTATGATTGGTTTACGGATAGGTTTGGTTATTGGTCGCAACATCTTTGTCGCACCCAACAGAACCTCATAAAAGTTAATCACCACATCGGCATCGCTCTCCTCGATCTTGTTGGCGATAATGTCGGAGCTCCCGAACCAACGCTGAAGATTTGAGATACGAATATTACTAGCCACAGTTTTGGTTGACGAACCGCGTTTGCTCGTCGATCCAAGGTCAAATGTGGGGGAGTCATAGCGTGTTATATTTGCGTTAATTTTCTCGGTGAAGAACGTGGGTAACTCTCGATTTTGGCATCGTCCAACCAACACATCCTCAACGACGTGACCAGCCTCACGTAGCAACTCGCTAAGTGCCAATGCCTGAGTGAGATGACCTCTACCCTCTCCCTGTATTACAAATATATACTTCATAGTTGGGATAAAAATAATCAAAAAAAATGAGATACACAATACCATCTACAACTCAAACTGAGTAAACACCCTAAAAAAAGTGCGAACGACCACTGCCCTGCGCGGGCGGCGGCGGAGTGCTCTCCGCGGAGCTTTGTTTTTGTTGCGACTGTTAATAGATTGATTCTCAATCTGCTATATATTGATAAATGTTCGATTAAAGCTATGCTTTATCTCTCATTTTCCAATATATAGCTACGTAGGCTGTGCCTACTATTAACAATCGAACATAAGTGTCTGTTCCAATCTAAAAGAGTTGTTGCATCACCACTAATCATTAATTACTAGTGATGTGTTAATAATCTCTACTACTGCCCTGCGCGGGCGGCGGCGGAGTGCTCTCCGCGGAGCTAATCTTTATTGCAGTTGTTAATAGATTGATTCTCAATCTGCTATATATTGATAAATGTTCGATTAAAGCTCCGCTTTATCTCTCATTTTCCAACATATAGCTACGTAGGCTGTGCTTACTATTAACAACTGAATGCAATACAAACCAAATCGAAAAATGTAGACATAACTATATACACGTGTGATTCAACCAATTAAACAGATGTCGCAAAAAGTTAACGCATCAATAGTACGTATAAAATAGACCTTATATATTATATAAATGCGCCGAAAAGAACATAATTGGTTTATAACACAGCATTAATGATAGCTTATTCAAACCGCAACAACCTGTTAACATAGCACCGATACCTTTGCCTCCGATTAAACGGATAAAAACAAATTCATTTTTTAATTAAATCATTTTTATGAAAAGAAGTTTTCTTTTTTTTCTGACGACGATGCTCGCTGTTATGATTAGTGGTGCAGCATTTGCTCAGATCAACCTTGCTTCGATCGAGGGTTCGATTGTCGACGAGTCGAAGAACCCAATCATCGGCGCTACGGTGATGGTAAAGAACGAGTCTACGGGATTCACAACTGGTGTTGTTACGGATCTAGATGGTAAATTCGCTCTTCGCCAGCTTCCTCTTGGTTCACCTTACACGGTGACTGCCTCTTACCTTGGATATGCTTCGGTTAGCAATCAGGGTTACTCGCTAAATCAAGGAGACAACATCGTTGTTAACTTCAATCTTCAGCCATCGACAACAGAAATGGAGGTAGTTGTTGTTGTTGCTGAGTCGTTTCAAGATAAAATCGGTGTCCTCGGTGCTACGACAAGTGTAAACCGCGAGGCTTTGGAGAACCTTCCTGTAAATGGTCGTGACTTCACATCGCTCACCGACCTCTCGCCACTATCGTCGGGCAGCAGCCTCAGTGGTCAGATCGCAACAGCTACAAACTACTCACTCGACGGTATGTCGGCTAGCGGAACTACATCTGGTGGTACTGCTGGTTGGGGTCCATATGTTGTCTCGATGGAGGCAATTAGCGAGTTTGAGATCATCACAAACAGCTACGACGTAACTCTTGGTCGTGGTGGTGGAGGTACAATCTCGGCTGTCACAAAGTCGGGCACAAACACTCTCCACGGAAGTGCATTCATCTACAACCGTGCCGACGAGCTCTCTAGCCAATACGACTCTAGTGGTAAGAAGGTCGACAATGAGTATTCACAGACTCAGTTTGGATTCTCTCTCGGAGGTCCGATCATCAAAGATAAGGCGCACTTCTTCATCGCTGCGGAGTCACAGATCGAGACGAAGCCATTCTCGATTGCAGATATTCGCGACGAGTCGGATGAGTCTACATATGGCATCACGGCTGAGAACTTGAGTAAGTTCCTCGAGATCTCTTACGATCAGTATGGTGTATCGAGCGACTACGATCAGGTGGGTACTTTCGACCGCACAACACCATCGCAGACCGCTACGGCACGTATCGACTGGCAGCTCAACGACAAAAACTTCCTTACGGTACGTAACAATATGAACCGTTACAAGTTAACAAGCGGCGTGGGTGACAACAGCTCGATCAACCTCTACGAGGTATATGCGAACCACCTATCGTTCGACAACTCACTTTTGGCGACTCTTCGTACCTCGATCAGCGACAACAAGACAAATGAGTTGAAGGTGCAGCATAGATATATCCTCGACGATGGAACAGTTGGCTCGCAGCTCCCAGAGTCAAACATCCCACGTGCAATTGTAACCGTAAAGTCGGATCAAGATGGCGACGGTGTGGATGACCTCTCGACAACTATCCAGATCGGAGGACAGCGATACTCTCCAGAGCAGTTCAAAGATAACTCATTTCAGATTGTCGACAACTTCTACTACAACACGAACTTCGCTAACTGGACATTCGGTGCAGACCTCCTCTATACGAGACTAAGCTCTTTGGCTACAAGCGAGATGAATGGACGTTTCTACTACGCCTCGTTGGAGGATTACGAGAACAACACTCCATATCGTTATGCTCGCGAGATTGCGGTCGACGACCCAACAGCAAAGCAGAGTGTAATCAATGGTGCAGTATATGCTCAGGCTGACAAGCGACTAGCGAAGGGTCTCAATGTTGTGGCGGGTGTACGTGCTGAGTATACACACTACTTCCAGAACCCAGAGGAGAATGAGGCGCTTCAGACAAACCTCGCTCTCTCGACAACTAACAAGGTGAAGGCGTTCCAGATACAGCCTCGTGTACAGTTCACTTGGGATGTTAACGACAACCACAAAGATATCATCAAGATCGGTGGAGGTGTAGTTGGTTCGAATATGAATAACTACGCGATGATTAACAACCTTCAGTTCAGCGGAAACAACATCTACTCTATCGACTTGACAGGTGACGACATCCCAACAGCAGATTTCGTTGGCTATCGTAACGGCACTGCAACAGCTCCGGGATATGAGTTGTTCGGACAGTATGGAATTGAGCCTGCGTCGACATACAATATCAACTCAGCAGACATAAAGATGCCTGTGACCTACAAGTATAACTTCTCATACAACCGTTTCTTCACCCCAACTCTTCGTGCTGGTGTTAGCTTCTTCGGATCGAACACTCGTAACAACTATATGTACGTAGATCGCAATATGGTTGATGATCCATTCTTTACACTCGACAACGAGGGTGGTCGTGGAGTATATGTTCCTGCGTCGACAATCGACTCAAATGGTAACACTGATTGGACAAATGGTCGTAAGACAACAGCGCTTAACCGCGTGTTGGAGCTTGTCAGCGAGGGTGTCATCAACAGCTACTCACTTGTGTTCGACGCTAACTGGCGCTATGCAAGAGATGGATCAATCTCGGCTAGCTACACTTGGAACGACACCAAGGATAACACATCGTACAATGGTAACGTAGCAAACAGCGCGACACTCTATCGTGACATTGCAGATGACCCACGCGATATGAGCACAATATCATACTCCGACAACCAGTTCCGTCACAAGTTCGTTCTATATGGTAACACACCATCATTCCACGGCTTCCGTGCAGGTATCCGCTACTCAGGAATCGGAGGACAGCGCTACTCGATGAAGGTGAACGGAAATGTCAACGGTGACTATGTATCGACAAATGACCTAGCGTTTGTATTCGACACAAGCCTTTCGTCGACAGCCGACAACATCAAGGAGGGTATAGAGAAGATCCTCAACAACCCAGATGCAGATGAGCGTTTCAAGGATTACTTGCGCGAGAGCACAGGTAGCGTAGCAGCTCGTAACGGTGGTATTAACAAATTCTACGGAACATTTGACATCAAGCTAAGCAAAGATTTCAACTTCCGAAACAACCAGAAGCTAGCCGTGACTGTAGACTTCTTCAACTTCGCCAACCTCCTTTGCAAGAACTGGGGATTGACAAAGACATTGGGTGACCAGTACCTATACTACATCGACGGGTTCGATCAAGAGACTCAACAATATGAATATATCGTCAACACAAATGCTGGTGTTGCCTCTGACTCAGGAGATCCTTGGCAGATTCAGTTGGGTATGAAGTATTCATTCTAACAAAACAACTTTTTATACCAAATTCAACAACCCGATATCCTCGTACTTCACAACAGTGAAGTTGAGGATATCACCTTTATCAAAATAGTATTGATGAGTTAGTAGTCTCTACCATTGCCCTGCGCGGGCGGCGGCGGAGTGCTCTCCGCGGAGCTTCGTTTTTGTTGCGACTGTTAATAGACTGATTTTCAATCTACTATATATTGATAAATATTCGATTAAAGCTCTGCTTTATCTCTCATTTCCCAATATATAGCTACGTAGGCGCAGCCTACTATTAACAATCGAATACAAGTGTCATCCCAATCTAAAAACATCTCACCACTAATCATTTATCATTTTAGACAGCCATTGTAAAGAGTTAATGCATCACTAATATTATCAAAATAAAATGAAGACAAAAGTTATTACAGCTTGCCTCGCACTTAGCTTGGCTGCAAACTATGCTACGGCACAGATGAGACGTTCGGACTACTCATTCCCAAACACTGCGGAGTACAAGGTCCTCAACTGCGATCTACACCAACACACCGTATTTTCGGATGGCACAGTGTGGCCTACGGTTCGTGTAAACGAGGCGTGGGAGGAGTCACTCGACGTTATTGTTCTTTCGGAGCACATCGAGTATCGCCGCTTCTCTGACGACATCAAGACAAAGGATCACAACCGCTCGTGGGAGCTAGCGCACGAAGATGCTAAGAGACTAGGTATTACCCTAATCCGCTCTTGCGAGATCACACGTGCACTCCCTGCGGGTCACCTCAATGCGATTGGAATCAAGGATGCAAACGCATTCGAGAAGTTTATGAGCAAGAAGAACAGAACCGACACATTGAATGTTCACGCAGCACTTCGCGAGGCAAAGGCTCAGGGGGCATTCATCCAGTGGAACCACCCAGCATACCCCGAGATGCATTGGGGCGATGTTCAGAAGCAGTTCATCAACGAGGGGTTGATCGATGGAATAGAGGTTATAAATGGTGAGTGTTACGTAAGTGAGGCATTCGACTGGTGTTTGGACCACAACCTAACAATCACATCTAACACCGACGTACACAGCACAATGGCTCAGAAGCGCGCAAGCGATCAGTCGAAGACAATGACCCTTCTACTTGCGAAGTCACAGAGCGAGGAGGATGTAATGGAGGCTCTATATGCAGGTCGTTCGGCAGGGCTCTGGAGAGACAATATGTATGGACGTGAGCAGGTTGTGTCGGAGATTGTATCGAGTGCAATAAAGATCAACATCTGCCAAGCAGCAGAGGCAAACAAGGGATTCATCGAGATCGAGAACAACTCAAGTATGCCATATACAGTTGAGGTTGTCGACAGATCGGAGTCACTAAAGTTCTGGTGCGGTCAGACAATGATCTTCGGTGGTAACGAGAGAATGGCTCTCGATGGAAGCATCGTTGGAGATGACGAGTTGTTCATAACACTCAAATTCCACAACGTGTTCATCACACCAACTGAGAACTTGGTTGTAAAGATCCCTGTGTCAAAGATCTAGGGACTACCAATATACATTAAACAGCAATAGAGGAGCACATTGGCGCTCCTCTATTGCTGTTTAATAATTAGTACTAATCACTAAATAGTACTGATGTGTTAATAATCTCTACCACTGCCCTGCGCGGGCGGCGGCGGAGTGCTCTCCGCGGAGCTTTTCTGTTCTTGCGATTGTTAATAGATTGATACTCAATCTACTATATATTGATAAATGTTCGATTAAAGCTCTGCTTTATCTCTCATTTCCCAATATATAGCTACGTAGGCGCAGCCTACTATTAACAATCGAAATAAGTGTCTGTCCCAATCTAAAAGAGTTGATGCATCACCACTAATCACTAATCATTAACCACTAATCATTAATCATTAATGACTACTCGTCCTCTTCGTCGCTATCTGCCATTGTTGTGTAGACGTTTGTCACATCCTCGTCGTCCTCTAAACGCTCGATGAGTTTATCCATATCGGCGCGCTGCTCTGGTGAGAGCTCCTTCGTGTCGGTAGGGATGCGGACAGACTCACCCGATACGATCTCGTATCCCTGCTCGTCAACCCACTTCTGAATAGCTCCAAACGACTCATATGGAGCAGATACGTGAACCTCTGTACCCTCTGCCTCGAACTCGTCGACACCTAGGTCGATCATCTCCAACTCCAACTCCTCGGCATCTACCTCGGCAGGAATGTTGAACTTGAAGGTGCACTTGTGCTCAAACATAAATGCGACACTTCCATTTGTGCCCATCGCACCGCCGCACTTATTGAAATACATACGTACGCTAGCCACAGTACGATTGATATTGTCGGTAGCTGTCTCGACAAGTACCGCCACTCCGTGAGGTCCATATCCCTCATATACAACCTCCTTATAGTCGGCAGTATCCTTCGAGATTGCGCGCTTAATAGCTCGCTCCACATTCTCCTTAGGCATATTCTCTGCCTTGGAGTTCTGGATGAGGATTCTCAGGCGTGTATTTGCCGCAGGGTCGGGTCCTCCTGCCTTTACTGCGATCTCGATCTCCTTACCTATTTTGGTGAATACGCGAGCCATATTGCCCCAACGTTTCATCTTACGTGCCTTGCGGTACTCAAATGCTCTTCCCATTGTGTTGCTAATAATTTATAAGATTCCTAATTTCACTTTTGACACAAAAGTATAAAAAAAATTGTTATCGAGAAAGATTATCTCTACTTTTGTAACAAATATAGTATTTTAATATTAACGTATAAATTCAACTATGAAGATTACGGCAAAGTTAGACCACGTAAACATAAACGTCACGGATCTAACACAATCTATCAAATTCTACAACGAAGCACTCGGACTACAGGTCGTTGAACGAAAAGCTGCAGAGGATGGTTCGTTCGAGCTCGTCTACCTAGGGGATGGGGCACAGAACGTGCGTCTCGAACTTACGTGGCTCAAAGAGCACACCGAGGCTTACGATCTTGGTGAGAATGAGTCTCACCTATGCTTTAAGGTGGCGGAGGATTACGACACTGTGCGCGAATATCACCGATCTCGCGGATGGGTCTGCTACGAGAATGAGGAGATGGGTCTCTACTTTATTAACGATCCCGACGACTATTGGATCGAGGTTCTCCCTGTGTCGTGGAAATAACGGTAGAAATAACATAAATATGGTAAAGCAACAAAAAGAGAGAAATCCAGTTGTTGAGGAGGCGGTAGCGATACTCAAAGCTGGTGGTATGATACTCTATCCGACCGACACGGTGTGGGGTGTGGGGTGCGACGCCACGAATCCCGATGCTGTAGCAAAGGTATACGAACTAAAACGTAGCGAGAACAAAAAGGCGATGATTGTGCTCTGCAACACGCTCGATATGGCGGCACGACACATATCGCGACCTCCGATGATTGCGTTTGAGGTGATGGAGGTGTCGACAAAGCCCCTCACTGCAATAATGCCGGGTGGGGTGGGCGTAGCGTCGAACCTCATTCCCGAGGAGGGTACTCTCGCCATTCGTATTCCCGACCACGAGTTTTGCCAAGAGTTGATACGTCGATTTGGTAGACCCATAGTCTCTACATCAGCAAACATTACGGGTGAAGAGACTCCACGACGCCTCGCAGAGGTATCCAAAGAGATCGTCGAAGGGGTAGATTACATCATCCCTCCACGATTCGAGGGGGCGGCGACACGAAAACCATCATCTATCATTAAGTTCGAGTTGGATGGTGCGTTCGAGATAATTAGAGAGTAATATGAGGGGGCTAACCCCTTATGATGGCTACCTAAAACGATTAACGCACCAGTAGTAATTTGGATAAAAAAAGATTATTATTATGAGTAGAGATATTAATGAAAAGTATATGCGTGAGGCGATCGACATATCGATCCAAAGTGTCAAATCTGGGGGAGGTCCTTTTGGTGCTGTAATAGTTAAAGATGGGTGTGTTTTGGCGAAGTGTTCGAACTCTGTCACGCTGGAGAACGACCCCACAGCTCACGCTGAGGTAAATGCTATTCGTGAGGCGTGTCAATTGTTAGGAGATTTTTCGCTGGAGGGGGCTACGCTATATAGCTCGTGTGAACCTTGTCCAATGTGTTTGAGCGCAGCATATTGGGCTAAAATAGATAAAATATACTTCGCCAACAATCGCTCTGATGCTAAGAAAATTCAGTTCGACGATGAGTTCATATATGAACAAATACCACTCCCCCCATCTGAGAGGGCGATAAAGTCGGAACAACTGCTACGCGATGAGGCGATGGAGGCTTTCGACTTGTGGCAAAACCTAGAGTCTAAGGTTGAATATTGAGCCTCTATAGGGGAGAGATCAATCTTTGTCGAGGCAGGGGTATAGTTTAACGGGTGCGTTGCGACGTAGTGCAATGTACTCGTTGTACTTCAACATAACGTCGCGAACATACGCCAATGTGTAACGAGCGCCCTTGAACTCCCCGAACTTCACCAGCGGATTTGTGTAGACCTCCTCGAATCGAAGGCGCACTAAACGATACTTTACATAATCCCATTTGTGGGGATCTTTCTTGTCTGCTCGTGTTAGGCGCTGAGCGTCGAATAGGTGTCCAATGCCCCCGTTGTAGCTAGCCAGAATTAGACATATACAGTCGTGGTTAGAGGTGCCGTGTGGTATTTTGAGCATCCTTTCGATGTCGAGGTAGTGTCGATTGGCGATGTCGATACTGATCTCGGGGTTTAGCAACTCGATCTCTGTGTGTCCAAACATTGCCCCTATGCGAGGCATAATCTGCATTACACCCACCGCGCCACTCTTCGATATGGCGTGTGATTTGAAGCGTGACTCTACATACCCAATAGCGCTCATCAATCGCCAATCTGTCCCATACTTGTCGCTCGTCTTTCGATAGATGTCGTCGTAGTCCGAGAGCGCACACTGAGCCTCAAATAGAGCTATTGGGATGCGTTTTACAAAGTCTACATACTCCTTGGCAGGGGATATCCACGGCTTCTTGTCGTCGTCGTTTTTGAGGGCGACGTTTAGTTTGATCTTCAGCTCTATGAGGTTGAGTATTCTCCTTGCTGGGGAGGTCCAGTTGGCTCTTAAGTTGGGGTCTTTTTGAGATAGGTTGAAGTATATTCTGTTGATTGTTGCGTTGACCCTTTTTTCGGCGTTAAACACCCACTCAGGATCTCTGTCGGTGTTTTTCGATATTATGTCGAGTTGCGTACCGTGCAGCGAGAGAATTACGACAACAATTAGTGTTGTCGTAAAAAAACTCATCTCTCGTTTTTTACCTTTGTACGCCTTCATAGCTTTTAATCATAAAAGCCCCACGAGAACATAAACTTAAACATTCCCGGATTTTGGGGGTAGTTTGCCACGGTGAAATACTCGTCGTTACCGAACAGTCCGTTGTTGACGTGTTGATACTTAACGAGGATTCTCATTCTCTTCCACTTTGCCGACACATATGCGTCGAGGTAGGGGTAGCCTCCAATCTCGGCATCGCGCTGGTTGAAGAATGTCGAGAGTGCGGGGTTGTAGTCGGGCATATAGTATCGTGTGGTGTATCGTCCGTCGATACCGATCTGTGTACGTAGAACGCTCTTTACCACATCGAACTCGAAGTAGTAGGAGAAGTAGCCGCTAAAGTCGGGCAGTGGGGCTACGATTTGGTTGGTGCTCCACTGTGCGAGTGCGCTGTGGTCGAGGTGTAGCTCGCCTGCTTTGAGCTTGATTTTGAATAGTTTGCGTAAGTATATCTCGCTCAGTGAGATGATCTCGCTCGATTGGGCTATGTTGCTGTCGGCATCGTAGTAGATCATATTTCCCACCATCGACTGTCGTGCGTGGAGCTCCAGCCCCGAGTCGGGGATCTCCAACTTAACCTCTACACGTGTATCGTTTTCGGTATCTAGGGGCTGGTTGAAGATGAAGTGGTTCGACACTAGGTTTTCGTCCCAGTAGCTTGGAGAGCGACGTTCCGTGGAGAACTTACCCGAAAGGGTTATGGGTTTGTTGCGGATGAATGCGGTGAGTTTCATATCGGCTCCGACGAATAGGTCACCTGCACGATTACCCGCAGGGTAGATCTTCGCCTCGCCACCCCACTCAAGGTAGCGTCGAAACTTACCCGTCGCAGATCCATAGGCGAACCAGTCGGTGCGGCTGTCGCGACCATACTCTCCCGATAGGTAGTTGCTCAATCCAAACTGGTTGTATACGCTGATGTCGAGTCCGATACCTCCATCCAACGTACCGATGATACCATCGCGATCCCACGGTTGTGCCTCGATAAAGACTCTATTCGATATGACTCTTTCGCGAATCGAGTCGCGTGAGTTCTCGGCGTTTAGATACCAGTTGTCGTAATATTCATACTCCGCAGAGTAGTATGTTCCGTCGCTGTTGACACCTGCGCGGTCGTTGGTATACGACGCACGCGAGTCGCTATAAATCTTGCTCCAAGTGGTGTATTCGAAGGAGTGCCCCACGTAGAATGCCGTATGGTTAGCCATCGTGAAGTGGCTGTCGTTGAGTGGCTGTAGGGGTATTCCGTATGACTGTTGTAGGAATATGGTGTTGTTGCGATATTCGTTTGTCGCTTCGGCATCGCCCAACTTCATCGGTACTCCGATCGGCATCTCAAAGAGCGAGTCGCGAATGGTCCACAACCCTACGACACCTCCACTCTCCTCGGTTTCGATCGTATTGTTGATGTAGCCTGCGTGTACAGAGTATCTCTTGCCGGTGTGTGCTCCCGTCACAGCGAGGTTGTGGTTCTTTGTGTCCTGACGCTGGTAGAGACCCTTCGTGCTGCGGGCTTTGTAGTCGATGGTTACGTTTGTCGAGGGGTTTATGTTCTGGGCGTGCATTATCCCGAAGTTCGACTCTCGGTAGGTCTTTGCCCCCGACTCACCGTAGCTGAATAGGGTAAATGGTTTCTTGACGTTGTAGAATGGGGCATTCTCGACGTTGAACGTGTAGGCGTCGAACGCCTGAGCAAACGAGTAGTTGTAGTATCTCTCACGGTCGTAGAAGCTTATGGGCTGCGACGCCTGTCCCAAACCTCCGAGGCTCATATCTCCTACCCCATTTTTTTGGTATGGGTAGTCGATGCGCCAGTCGGTAAGTGTGGTGTCGATCTTTTGGATCTTTACTCTGTTGTATTGTCGGTTTATGTTCCAACTGAAGTTCGGAAGTGCGCGGATCGAGTCGCTGAAGAAGTATGATTCAAGGGGGCGTATTACTCTAACTTTCGTGCTATCCTCCTCTTTTTTAGGTGGTGCACCCTCCTCACCCTCTTCGGGCTCTTCGCCATTGTTGAGGTTGAAGTCGTGCTCCGTAACCAGATCGCTTGCCGAGAAACTCTGTGCCCTCGAGGGGGCGAATGATCCTGCAACGATTGCCGTTAGGAGAAGTAGTGAGACGATATATTTTGATCTTGAGATATACATTTATTCTGTCTAATTGCGTGTGTAATTATTTTGCACTATTCCACTCTTCCACAAAGTGAAGCACCGACGAAAGTGCAATGTAGAGTAGGATGATGAATGGCATACTATCGAGTTGAAGGAGCAAAAATAGCGCCGCTGCAACAATTAAGAAGCAGTAGCGTATGATGTTACCTCTCCATTTGAAGTTAGAGAACTTTAGGGCGAACATCTTGATTGGCGATATGAGGAGAAGCGCCATCGCCACAGATAGAACGACGACACACTCACCCGTTAGCGTGAACCCCTTGGCGTAGAGCATCCCCAGCGAGCTGCAAAATAGAGCACAAGCAGGGGTTGGGAGTCCTATGAATGTTGTTTTTTGTTCGGTGTCGATGTTGAACTTCGCGAGTCTAAGGGACGAAAAGGCTACGATGATAAGGGGCAAGTAGTATCCATATTTGAGCCACAGAGGGTTCGTGATATACTTTTCGCTCTCTGCGAATATCGACATCATAATTAGAGATGGAGCTAATCCAAACGACACGAGGTCTGCCAAAGAGTCGAGCTCTACCCCTATCGCGGAGTTCTGACCGAGGAGTCGAGCGACAAACCCATCGAAGAAGTCGAAAACTCCTGCGAGCACAACCATCATAAAAGCAAAGTTATACCCTCCAGTTGAGAGGATCGTGCACACTGCCAGCGAGCCACATATTAGGTTGGCAAGTGTCAGCATATTGGGGATTGTAAAGAGCTTTATTTTCATTTTTGGATTAGGTTTGTTTAAGGTCGTTAGACTCGCAAAGTTACAAAATCTTTCTAACTTCCACAAAGAGTTAACGCCAATATAGCACAAAATCGGATAATTTAGAGGTAAATATTTCTGTAAAAGTGGGGCTTGTCTAAATTTTTGTATTATCTTTGTCTGTAGAGAGTAACCAACTTATAAATTACGAATACCTATGGAAAACAAAAGATACTGTGTAATAATGGCTGGCGGAATCGGGACTCGATTTTGGCCGAGGAGTCGTAAATCTATGCCCAAACAATTTCTCGACATACTTGGAGCGGGAAAGTCGCTGCTGCGTCAGACCTTCGAGCGGTTTAGACCTTACGTCGAGGATGAGAACTTTATAGTCGTGACGAATCGTCGCTATCGTGAGCTCGCCTACGAGCAGCTCCCAGAGCTAAAACCACATCAGATACTATGTGAACCTATAGGGCGAAATACAGCACCTTGCATCTGCTATGCGGCATATCCGCTCCTAATGAGTGAGCCCGACGCAAAGATGATTGTAACACCTGCGGATCTCTTCATAACCGACGAGGAGAGGTTTCTCGAGGTTGTCGATGAGTGTGTTGAGTTTACAACCGACCACGACGCGTTGGTGACAATTGGCGTTAAACCTACACGTCCCGATAGTGGTTATGGATATATTCAGGTGAGCGATCCCAAGGAGATTAGTCGCGCGAAGTGTTTCATCGAGAAACCAAATGCGGAGATGGCACAGACGCTCTTGGAGTGTGGGGAGTTCTTCTGGAACTCGGGGATATTCATCTGGAAGGTGCGCGACATAGTGTCTGCTATCGAGCGACACCTACCCGAACACGCAGCTCTCTTTGGGGCGTTGGTTGATTTCGACAACTCCGAAGATGCAGGTAAGACGATTTCGAGGATATTCTCGGAGTGTCGCGCCATCTCGATCGACTATGGTGTGATGGAGCGTGCCGATAATGTGTTTGTGAGGACGGGGGAGTTTGGTTGGAGCGACGTAGGTACGTGGGGGGCTGTGTATCAGCACTCACCTAAAGATGTGGATGGAAACACCTTGTTTCGTAACCTAATGCTCTATGATACACAGAATACCGCTATCTCTCTGCCTAATGGTAAGTTGGGGGTGATAGCAGGGCTCAAAGATTATATGGTGGTTGATACGGAGGATGTGTTGATGATCTGTCCCAAGGAGGAGGAGAAGAGCATCAAAAAGTATATGGAAGATGTGAAGTATCGCGAAGGCGATAAATTTATTTAGGCGATGATCGAGGAGTTATACAAAATCTACACCCAGCATCCGGTCATCTCAACCGACACGCGACGAATAGCCCCCGGATCGCTCTTTTTTGCACTTCACGGGGCGTCGTTCGATGGGAATGACTACGCGACGCTCGCCCTTGAGATGGGGGCGGCACACTGTGTGGTGGATCGAGTGGATGTTGTGGAGCAGAATCCACACTTGGCGTCGCGATTGACTCTGGTTGAGGATACCTTAACGACACTACAGCAGTTGGCTACACGCCACCGAAAAGAGCTTGGCATCAAAATGTTAGCTGTCGCAGGGTCGAATGGCAAGACCACCACGAAGGAGTTACTATCGTGTGTTCTTGCAAAGAGATACAACATACACGCCACGAAGGGGAACTTAAACAACCATATCGGTGTGCCTCTAACGCTCCTCTCGATCGACGAGGGGTGTAACTTCGCGGTTGTGGAGATGGGGGCAAGTAGCTGTTCGGAGATTGCGTCTCTGTGTTCAATCGCAGAGCCCAACTATGGAATATTAACAAATGTTGGGCGTGCTCACCTCGAAGGTTTTGGAGGCGAGGAGGGTGTTAGGCGCGGCAAGGGGGAGCTATTCGACTATCTCGCAGCGAGTGGAGGTGTTGCATTTGTGGCGAGCGAAAACTCGACAATCCTTGCAATGGCTCAGGAGCGTGAGTGGCTCAATAGAGTTGAGTATAGTTACACCTTGGCGGATGGCGTGAAGCACAATTTGGAGGGTGAGTATAATCGTTATAATGTGGCGGCAGCGGTGGCTATAGGTCGTGAGTTTGGTGTTTCGGATCTCGACATCAGAGCTGCCATTGGGAGCTATATGCCCGAGAATAACCGCTCGCAAAGAGTTGTCACAGAGTCGAATACCTTGATTGTGGATTGTTACAACGCCAACCCATCGAGTATGGAGGTCGCGATAGAGAACTTCGCGAGGGAGAGTTTTCCCCAGAAGGTGATGATTCTAGGGGATATGTTTGAGTTGGGCGAGTGGTCGCAGCAGGAGCATCGACGAGTTGTTGAGCTAGCGTTGCGAAGTGATGTGGCGAGGATCTACCTTGTCGGGAAGAGCTTCGGATTGGTTGCGGTCGAGGATCGTAGGGTGCGACACTTCGCCTCGCGAGAGCTGCTCGAAGTGGAGCTCAAACAGAGCCCAATAGAGGGCTGTGCGGTGCTTATAAAGGGGTCGCGAGGGGTCGGTTTGGAGAATATTATTGCATTATTATAGGGAAAGATTATATAATTTGCCAAAAAAAATATAATTTTGGGGCATAACAACAACAACGAGTATGAAAAATATAGAGACAACATTTGCGGGATTGCAGTTGAGTAATCCGATAATTGTGGCGAGTTGCTCCCTCACGGGGCGTGTTAGCTCAGTTCGTGCATTTGCCGAGGCGGGTGCAGGAGCGATTGTTCTGAAATCACTATTTGAGGAGGATATATCTCGCGAAATAGAGTCTCTAAGTAGCTCGATGATGCACGTTGAGGGGGGTGACTATATGAGCGCCTACATCGCCTCGAATGTGTTGGGTGAGTATATAAATCTCATCAAAGAGTCGAAAGCTGTGTGCGCTGAGACGAAGATCATCGCCAGCATCAACTGCCACACGAGTGGCAACTGGGCGGAGTACGCCAAGGCGGTGGAGCAGGCGGGTGCTAATGCGCTGGAACTCAACGTGATGACTGTTGAGTGTGACCCGATGGCTCAAGATGGTGAGTTGGAGCGTCGTCACCTCGAAATTGCGGAGAGCGTTTGTGACGCGGTTTCGATCCCTGTTGCGATGAAGTTGGGGGCGGCTATAACAAACCACGTCAGCTTGATTAGCCGCTTGGTGGCGTGTGGCGTGAAGGGGTTTGTGCTCTTCAATAGACCATATCAGAGTGATATCGACATTGAGAGTATGGAGTATCGTTCGGGGGCGGTGTTGAG
Source organism: Rikenellaceae bacterium (assembly GCA_047174765.1). Classification (GTDB taxonomy): domain Bacteria; phylum Bacteroidota; class Bacteroidia; order Bacteroidales; family Rikenellaceae; genus Alistipes. Next base: position 33,859 of record JBCQTT010000013.1, read on the forward strand.
CTCTCCACAAGATATGGCGTTACCACTGCGTTATGTGGCAATTGCGTCGGCGGCAGTTCCTAACGCGTCGTTTGCTCTGTCGGGAGGCGTCAAGAGTGGGGAGTGCCTCATTAAGGCGATCTTGTCTGGTGCGTCGGCAGTGGAGGTGTGTAGCACACTCTACCGCGAGGAGAATAGGGCTGCGGAGTGGATCTCTCAGAGCCTCACAACCCTAAGCGAGTGGCAGAGCCGTAAGGGATATAACTCTGTTGAGGAGTTCTGCGGAGTGATGAACAACCGTAACGATGAGCATCGTGATTCAGTTATGAGATCTCAGTTCCTCAAACACTTTGGCTCATACGTAAAGTAATAAATTATTAAACAGATTCTAAATGATACAGAATATCACAGATAGGGTGAAGTATATTGGTGTCGAGGATACCGCAATAGAGCTCTTCGAGAGCCAATATACTGTTGAAGAGGGTATGCGTTATAACTCATACGTAATCCTCGATGAGAAGGTTGCAGTGATGGACACGGTCGACGATGTGAAGATCGACGAGTGGTTGGAGAATCTCACGGAGGCGTTGGCTGGTCGTACACCCGACTATGTGGTGGTGTCGCATATGGAGCCCGACCACTCGGCAGGACTTCAGAGATTGATAGAGCTATACCCTCAAATGAAGGTCGTGGGAAATGCTAAGACATTCCCAATGATTGCGCAGTTCTTTGAGTGTGATTTGACGGAGCGCAGCGTTGTTGTCAAGGAGGGTGAGACGTTGGAGCTTGGGGCTGGAGCACTGAAGTTTGTGATGGCACCGATGGTTCACTGGCCCGAGGTTATGTTGGCTTACGACACGTTGGATAAGGTGCTGTTTAGTGCCGATGCGTTTGGTAAGTTCGGAGCGGATGCTACAGCGGAGGATTGGAAGTGCGAGGCACGTCGATACTACTACAACATCGTGGGTAAGTATGGAGCTAACGTACAGTCGTTGCTAAAGAAGCTGAACGGTACGGAGGTGTCGGTCATTGCGCCACTTCACGGACCTGTGTTGACGGAGGATATCGCTAAATATGTCGAGATATATGATGGTTGGAGCAAGTATCAGTGGGAGGATAAAGGGGTTATGATCGCCTACGCCTCGATCCACGGACACACCAAAGCTGTCGCCGAGAAGATGGCAGAGATACTCACCGAGGCGGGTGCCGAGACGGTGAAACTTTTCGACTTGTCGATTGGCGATCAGTCGTTTATGGTTGAGGATGCGTTTCAGTGCGAGAGCTTGATTGTGGCGGCAGCGTCGTACGACGCTGGGGTGTTCCCTCCGATGGAGCACTTCCTACATCACCTCAAAAGTAAAAACTATAATGGTCGTAAGGTCGCTATTATCGAGAATGGATCGTGGGCACCTACGGCAGGAAAAGTTATGCGCGCAATGTTGGAGGGTATGAAGAGTATCAACATATATGAGCCAACATTGACGATCAAATCTAGCTATAAGGAGTCAAACCGCGAGGCGATGGTTCAGATGGCGGAGTGGATGTTAACAGAGTAGACCAATTCTAAAACTACCAAAATATGAGTACATTAAATCTATTCTCGCTCAAATCAAGGCAGGGATTCATTACGGGTGCGGCTCGTGGAATCGGAAAGCGCCTTGCGGAGGCGTATGCCGACCTTGGAGCTGACCTAGCTATTGTGGAGATCGACCTCTCGGAGGCGGAGAAGACGGCACAGGAGATCGCCCAAAAGTATAACGTGAAGTGTGTGGCTTATGAGTGCGATGTGACGTCGGAGGAGAGCGTGCAGGCTATGATTGAGAGGTATGAGGCAGATTTCGACCGTATCGACTTTGCGGTGAATAATGCCGGCATTGCAAATGTTGTCCCAGCGGAGGAGATCTCTGGGGCGGCATTTAGAAAGGTTATCGACGTGAATCTCAATGGAGTGTTCCTAACGGCTCAAGCTGCGGCGAAACTTATGATTAAGCGCGGTACGAAGGGGTCGATCATCAACACAGCGTCGATGTCGGGACACGTCATCAATCGCCCTCAGACGATCGCCAACTACTGCGCATCGAAGGGTGGAGTTATCCTCCTCACTAAGTCGTTGGCTGTGGAGTGGGCGAAGTATGGAATCCGCGTAAACTGTGTTAGCCCGGGTTATATCGCTACGGAGCTAGTTGCCGAGATGAAGGATATGCACCCATTGTGGTTGAAGGATATCCCAGCCGACAGATTGGGTACGCCCGACGATTTGGTTGGAGCATATGTGTTCTTGGCGAGCGACGCGTCGGGATATGCAACGGGAACAGATCTCGTTGTGGATGGTGGTTACACCTCAATTTAATCTAAGAGACCAATAATAAACCTAAAAATAATAAATGTTATGAAGTATACAAAGAGTGAAGTAGCTCGTTTGATAGATATCAGCGCAGTTAAAACCGAGTCCTCAATTGCAGATGTAAACGAGGTGTTGGATGCTGCGAAGGCAAACAACTTGATCTGCGTCTTTTCGATGCCTTGTTTTGTTGATTATGTTGTGGAGCAGATGAAGGAGTATGACACGATCAGTGTTGGTGGTGTTGTAGGATTCCCATCTGGCGCAGAGACTGTGGAGACAAAGCTCTTCCAAGCTCAGCAGATGAAAGATAAAGGGTGCAACGAGGTCGATATGGTTATGAATATCGGTAAGTTGAAGTCGGGGATGTACGAGGATATCGTGAGCGAGATTAGCGCCATAAAGAGTGTCGTAGCTCCCCTTCCATTGAAGGTTATCATCGAGGTCCCTCTGCTAACGAACGAGGAGATCGTAAAGGCATCACAACTCGTGTTGGAGGGTGGAGCTGATTTCGTAAAGACCGGAACAGGTTGGTCGGGATCAACTACATTGGAGCACGTTAAGTTGATTAAGGATACTGTAGGTGACGCCATTAAGTTGAAGGTCGCTGGTGGTGTTCGCGACCTCGAAACACTCAAGGCGATGCACCAAATGGGTGTTTGTCGCTTCGGTATTGGCTACAAGTCGGTGTTGAGTATTATTGACAGCTGCGATGAGTAGCAAGATTATAGCTTATGATTTGGGAACAGGGGGGCTGAAGGCTTCTCTGTTTTCGGATGGTGGTGAGCTATTGGGGTTTGAGTTCGAGAGTTACCCCACCTACAATCTCTCGGCTCACGTGCAGGAGCAATCACCTGCCGATTGGTGGTCGGCAATTGTTGCCTCTACCAAGAGACTTATTGTTAGTACGGAGGTAGATCCAGCGGAGATTGTGTCGCTCGCTATATCGGGTCATAGTCTGGGCGTTGTGCCAATCGACAAGAGCGGAAACCTACTTGTCGACAAAACCCCTATCTGGTCCGACAAACGTGCTAGTCAAGAGGCGCAGGAGTTCTTCGAGACGATCGACTATCGTAGTTGGTATATGGCTACGGGAAATGGTTTTCCGGCGGAGTGTTACTCGATCTTCAAGATTATGTGGTATCGCAAACACTGCGCACATATCTTTGGTTCGATTGATTGTATCTTGGGTACAAAGGATTATTGTAACTTCCTCTTTACGGGACGCCGTGTGACAGATCACTCCTATGCGTCGGGTAGTGGAGTCTACTCGCTCGAAGATAGAGCTTACTCCCAAGAGTATATAGATGCGTCGGGGATCGATCGAGCAATCCTTCCCGAGATTATCGAGGCTACGGATGTGGTCGGGACAATCACTGCGGAGGCGGCTGCGGAGTGTGGTTTGCCGATGGGAGTTAAGGTCATATGCGGTGGCGTCGACAACTCGTGTATGGCACTAGGTGCTGGAGGTTTTAGGGATGGACATCTCTATACGTCGCTTGGGTCGTCGGCTTGGATCGCCTTGTCGTCGTCGTCTCCCGTCGTGAACTTCGAGACGAAGCCCTATGTGTTTGCCCACGTGGTGAAGAATATGTATGCCTCGGCAACCTGTATATTTTCGGCTGGAACGTCGTTGAGTTGGGTGTTGGATAACCTATATCCCGACCTCTCGGGCGACGAGAAGTATATTCAGCTCGCTAATATGGCGAGAGAGTCAACTGTTGGAGCAAATGGATTACTCTTCAATCCGAGCCTCGCTGGAGGTTCGATGTTGGAGGAGAGCGCCAACATATGTGGTGGATTTGTGGGGCTGAACCTCTCGCACGACAGAGATGATGTTATGCGTGCAACGTTGGAGGGAATAGCACTTAATCTACGCATTGCGCTCGATGAGTTGATGCGCGAGAGTGGTCAGCAGAGCTCTATGTTGATGGTCGGTGGTGGAGCAAAGAGCCCCTATTGGATGGAGCTGTTTGCAAACATCTATGGTCTTGAGATCATCAAAAGCTCGATCGATCAGGAGTGTGCATCGTTGGGTGCAGCATCGTTGGCGGCTGTGGGAGCTGGGTTGTGGAGTGACTTTGAGCTAATCGAGTCGCAACATAATGTAGAGGCTACATATCAACCCGATGTCGACATAAAGAGGCTGTATGACCAGATACTTCCTAAATTTAAGAAATTATCATCTCTACTGTCGCAGTTTGGCGATATTTTAGCAGAGTAGGTAGGTGTAACAAAACAAATAAAACAGAAAAAATGAAAAAGTATCAATGTGAGCCTTGTGGCTATGTTTATGACCCAGAGGAGGGCGATGTAGATGGAGGAATCGCTCCGGGAACAGCATTTGAGGATATCCCAGAGGATTGGGTATGCCCAGTGTGTGGATTGGGAAAAGATGCGTTCGTAGAGGCTGAATAGACCCTTTCGAAGAGCGTTTTTATGTGGGGGTGTGAAAGAACTCCCCAAAAGGTTTGAGGTTGTCCAAGATTCGAAGGAATAGATTGGACAACCTCTCTATTTTGTCATACACAGCAGCTTTTGACATCTTCGGCTTCAATCCTTTGATCCGAGAGGACGATTAGTCGCTCCACGACGTTGCGTAGTTCGCGGATGTTACCACTCCAATACATCTCTTGGAGGAGCTTTATTGCGTCGTTGGAGATCTCCTTACAGTCGATTTTGTACTCGTTGCAGATGCAGTGGAGGAAGTGGTTGACCAGAATCGGTATGTCGTCGGCACGCTCGCGTAGAGCCGTCACGTGTACCACAATAACCCCGATGCGATGGTATAGATCTTCGCGGAAGTTTCCAGCCTCGATCTCGGCACGAATGTTCTTGTTTGTTGCGGCAATGACGCGTACGTCGACATCAATGTGTCGATCACTCCCCACGCGGCATATGTTACGCTCTTGGAGGGCACGTAGCACCTTCGCCTGCGCTGCGAGCGACATATCTCCAACCTCGTCGAGAAAGAGTGTGCCCCCATTCGCCTGCTCGAACTTTCCGCAACGACTCTTCACGGCAGAGGTGAATGCACCCTTTTCGTGCCCAAATAGTTCGCTTTCGATCAGCTCAGATGGTATTGCGGCACAATTTACCGCTATGAATGGACCATTCGCACGATTGCTTTTTTGATGTATATATTTTGCTACAAGCTCTTTGCCCGTTCCGTTCTCGCCGAGTATCATTACGCGAGCATCCGATGGTGCGATCTTGTCGATGAGGTGTCGCAGAGACTCGATCTGCGTTGATAACCCCACCATCTCACACCCGATGGTGTGTGTTTGAGATCGCCGGCGTTGCTGTAGGGGAGTTTTTTCGGGGTTTTCTTCGTCGCACTTTGAGACCCGTTCGAGTGCTAATTTCACCCCGTTTAAGAGCCTATTGATATCGAAGGGGCGACACAAATAGTCCAATGCTCCACGTCGAGCCATCGTCATCGCCTCCTCAATAGATGGTGTCGACGAGATGACAATGTAGGGCAGAGAGGCTATCGCCCCCGTCAGCTCCACCTGCTCGACACTAACCAACAGAAGTTCGAAAGGCTTTCGATCGGCTATTGCGGCAACGACAACCCTCTCGCCTTGAGACTCGTTCTCAACCCCAACGACCGAGATTCCCTCCACCTCCAACAGTTCGACGAGGCTCTTTCGCACACTTTTTGATGGTTCTAAGATTAAAACTTTATTCATAGCTTATTATATACAAAATATTTATTACTTTTGTACGAAGTTAATCACTTTCCGCGAAAAACAACCACCACCTTTGTTTGTGATGGGTCTGTTATAGGGAGAGCTAGTTGCACCCGAATAGAGGATTGTAATTGACACACTTTAGAGATTATTATGGAGAAAAACTACAACTACACTCGACGTAAGTTACGTTTGCCCGAGTATGGACGACACATTCAGATGATGGTGGAGTCGTTGAAGAGTATCGAAGAGAGAGCAGAACGCAATAAACAAGCACACGCTGTGATCGCCGTGATGGGAAATCTTAACCCACTGTTGCGAGATACAGCCGATTTTACCCATAAGTTATGGGATCACCTCTACATTATAGCTAATTTTGAGCTAGATATAGATTCACCCTATCCATTGCCAACACGAGAAGTTGTTGAGGCAAAGCCCAATAAGCTAGGTTATTCGAATCGCCGTGTAGAGTTTAAGCACTATGGCAAGTATGTGTCGAAGATGATTGAGTCATTGCGCAACGAGAGTGACCCGAAGGCAGTTGCACGGACGATAGATTGTATAGCGCGTTATATGCGTACCAAGAGCTTTGAGTACAATCAGGAGCACCCCAACAACGAAGTCATAATAAAGGATATACGAAGAATGGCTAATGGGGGCATCGAGCTGGACGAAGAGGCGATCAATAATATTCGAAGCGACTACAAAAACACCCAATCGACATATTCGCAGAAGGGGCAGAAGAACAATAAGGGTATGAAAAACAATCAGCAACGTGGTGGATCGAAGCCTCACTACCACGCGAATAATAACAATAACCATAATGCTCAGCACCAAAATAGAAACTTTTCGAAGGGTGGGGCTCAGCGACGTAACATAAATAATAGGCAAAATCCATAGAGAAATTATGAAGTTTTATCGTTATATTTTGGTAGCCGTAGTGGCGGTTATTTTTGTTGTATTTGCAGTTGTTAAGCTCACAGGGGGTAGCTCTCTGAGAATCGAGGGGCAGATTATCGGATTCGACTCACAGATGATCTATCTGGAGAAGAGTGTTGGCGGTGAGCGACAGGTAATAGATTCAGTGCAACTCTCAGATATCGGAGAGTTCAAACTTTCGATCAAGGATGGAGAGTCCTTTCCAATGCTCTATGAGTTGCGTAGTGGCTGGGAGCGTATTCCGATCCTCGCTATGCAGGGCGAGACGATCAAGATCAACTCTATAGGTCGATTCTCGCAGAACTATATTGTCGAGGGGTCGCGTGAGTCGGAGTTGTTGAGGGAGTTCTACCAACCATATATCCGTCGTAGCGACGAGTTGAAGAGGATCGCCTCACGATATGCCGAGGCAGATCTCAAAGGTCAGAGTACCGAGAAGATCGTCGAGGAGTACAACAAACTCTACAACGAGATTAAGCGCGAGCAGTTGAAGTTTATCGTTACGAACAAGGGTAACCTAGCCTCAATTTATGCCATTTTCCAGAGATTGCCGGGCGACACACACCTCTTCAACGAGGCGAGCGACGTGATCTATATGCGCACGGTTGCCGATAGCTTGGCGGTAAGTTACGAGACGTCGATCTATCGAGATGTGTTGTTGAAGGCGATTGCGGATGCTGAGTTGCGCGCACAGTTGGTCAACTCGATTGAGTATCGAAACTATCCGGAGATTGTGATGAACGATATGTATGGTAATCCGGTTGCTCTCTCGTCGTTCGAGGGTTCTGTGATTTTGGTAGATTTCTGGTCGGCAGAGTCGGGTAGTAGCAATCCCAACAACGCGGAGCTCAAGGAGATCTACAAAAAACACCACTCAGATGGATTTGAGATCTACCAAGTGGGTGTCGACACGTCGAAGATCGCGTGGGTTAGCTCCATCCAAAAACAGCGCCTGCCGTGGATCTCGGTGAGCGATTTGAAGGGGGCGGGATCTCCAACTGTCGGTATATACAACGTGACACAACTACCATCTAACATATTGATTAGCAAAGAGGGCGAGATCATTGGGCGCGATATTTTCGGGGATGAACTCAGCGCGGCTATAGATCGAGAGATGAAAAAATAAGAGCATAGGGGTAAAATGTACTACTTCGCATCAGATATCCACCTCGGTGGTGGGGGCAGAGAGATAGCTCGACAAACGGAGATTCGGTTTGTCGAGTGGTTGGAACGCGTTGCCGTGGATGCTGAGGCGATTATTTTGTGTGGTGATGTATTTGATTTTTGGTTTGAGTATCGTTTGGTTGTGCCGCGAGGTTTCACACGTGCGCTGGGGACAATCTCTAGACTCATAGATCGAGGTGTTCGCATCATCTTTATGTCGGGTAACCACGATATGTGGCAGAGGGATTATCTGCGCGAAGAGTGTGGATTAGAGGTTTATACCGCCCCGACAATCTTTGAGTTTGGGGGGCGGAGGGTTCATATCGCTCACGGCGACAACCTCAATGTCAAAAAGGATTGGAAACTGAAGTTGATGAACAGTGTGTTTCGGTCGAAGTTTATCTTCCATACGGCAGCTCGATTTATCCACCCCGACCTAATGTTGAAGTTCGGTATCTGGTGGAGCGAGAACTCTCGAAACAAACATACTCAAAGAGCGGGGCACAACACCATAGATGGTGATGGGGTCTTGTCGTTGGTGGAGTATGCCACACAGCGACAACAAATAGAGCCCTGTGACTACTACGTATTTGGACACTTGCACCAAAACTTCATCCACCACTGCGATGGTTTCGATGTGGTGTTTACAAATGACTGGTCGCAAGATCCACACTTTGCAAAGTTAAATAGCGAGGGGCAGATGAGCCTCGAAAGGGTATAAAAATAGAGGATGAAACAATATTTAGATCTACTACAGAAGATAACCTCCGAGGGGGCTGTAAAGGGCGATAGAACAGGTACGGGCACAAAGAGTATCTTTGGATATCAGATGCGTTTCGACTTAAAAGAGGGATTCCCTCTGCTAACAACCAAAAAGGTATTTCTCAAAGGTATAATTTATGAGCTACTGTGGTTCTTGCGCGGTGAGACCAACATCTCATACCTACTCAAAAATGGTGTCCACATATGGGATAACGATGCTTATAGGTTCTATCGAGAGCGCTGCGAGGAGTCGAATGTTGACGCAATCGAGAGGGCGGAGTTCTTGGAGGCGGCTCTGGCGGCGGCACAATCCCCAATCGAGGGGTATTGCTATGGTGATCTGGGGAGTGTCTATGGTCGTCAGTGGCGCAGCTGGGAGTCTGAGGATGGTCGCGTGATAGATCAGATCCACGATGTGTTGGATGCTATCAAGAACTCTCCTAACTCGCGTAGGATGATCGTCTCGGCGTGGAATGTGGCGCAGGTCGACTCTATGGCGTTGCCACCGTGCCACGTGATGTTTCAGTTCTATGTTGCCAATGGGCGCTTGTCGTGCCAGCTCTATCAGCGTAGTGCCGACACTTTTTTGGGTGTTCCATTTAACATCGCTTCATATGCGCTCTTGGTGATGATGATTGCGCGTGAGTGTGGTCTAGAGCCGGGTGAGTTCATCCACACGCTGGGTGACTCGCACCTCTATCTTAACCATATGGAGCAGGTCGCAGAGCAGCTCTCGCGTGGGCCACGCCCACTGCCGACGATGCGACTCAACCCCGACAAAGAGTCTATATTTGACTTTACGTATGATGATTTCACACTCGAGGGGTATGACCCATATCCAGCGATCTCAGCGCCAATGTCATTCTAAACGTGAGTCTGACTAACAAGGTGATTTTTACTCGATAATTATATGATTTTTTATATATTTGCATATAGCGATGTAATATATAGCAAAAACTATGGCAAAGACAAAAAGCATAACAGTACAAACCCAAAATATTAAGACAATAACTCTTGATGGTGTGGATTATATATCCATTACCGATATTGCAAGGCAAAAGAATCCTATTGAACCGAAAGATGTTGTTAAAAATTGGTTTAGAGTTAAAAATACCTTAGCTTAGAATATTTGGGTATGTGGGAGAGACTCAACAATCCATCGTTTAAAGGGGTCGAATTCGACCCCCTTTTGTTAGAGGCTGGCAGTAACGCTTTTACAATGAGTCCATTGAGATGGATAGAGTTGACAAATGCGAAGGGTGTTATAGTTAAAAATGGCTCTGGCGGAGGTACTTATGCACAGCGAGATATAGCTTTTAAGTTTGCAAGCTGGGTATCTGTAGAGTTTGAATTGTACTTAATAAAGGAGTTTCAACGTCTCAAAGAGGAGGAGCAAAAGCTGATTGGCTGGTCTGCAAAGCGTGAACTTGCCAAGATTAATTACCATATACATACCGACGCCATCAAAGCAAATCTTATTCCAGAGAGACTTACTCCAAAGCAGACATCATTTGTCTATGCGTCAGAGGCTGATGTTTTGAATGTTGCGCTTTATGGGATTACTGCCTCGCAGTGGCGTGAGGCGAACCCTGATTTGAAGGGTAATATTCGAGATTACTCAACGATTAATGAATTGATATGTTTGAGTAATATGGAAAATATTAATGCAGTATTGATTAACGAAGGTGTAAGTCAAAGCGAAAGATTGATTAAACTCAATGTTGTAGCTATCCAACAGATGAGGGTACTCACCGAGGTTGAGGGACGTAGATTATTAAAATAAATTAAACAGATTCTAATAGTATGATAAATATAATTGTAGCGGTTGCCGAGAATGGAATTATCGGTGGTGATAATCGTCTGTTGTGGCATATATCGGAGGATCTGCGTCACTTCAAGGCGATTACTTCGGGACATCCGGTTGTTATGGGACGTAAGACCTACGAGTCGTTGGGGCGTCCTCTGCCAAACCGTGAGAATGTCGTAATCACTCGCTCCGATATTGAGATCGAGGGGTGTCGAGTTGTTCACTCACTGGAGGAGGCACTTTCGTTGTTCCGTCCAAAGGATCAGGTTTTTGTTATCGGAGGTGCGGAGATCTATCGTGCCGCAATGCCTCTAGCCGACAGGTTTTACCTCACTCGTGTCCATCGCGCCTACGAGGGTGACACCTCATACCCCGAGTGGAGTGAGGCGGAGTGGGAGTGCGTAGGTCGTGAGAAGTTCGAGCGTGGCGAGAGGTATGAGTACCCCTATACGTTTGAGGAGTATCGTCGTGTAGCTACCCCCGGGAGAGAGTACCACATAGCGCAGGCGAGCCGCACCGACTCACCGACAATCAATAAAATTGCAGAGGATAGCTTTAATGTCACCTATCGAGATATCGTTCCGGCGAACCAGCTAGAGTGGATGTTCGAGGATATGTACTCGTTGGAGAGCATTAGGAGGCAGTTCGATGAGGGTCAGCTCTACTTTTTGCTGTATCATCGTGGAGAGCCTATTGGTTATCTGTCGCTCGATCCGCACGGAGATAACTTGGTGCACCTCGAAAAGCTCTACCTCCTCCCGAAATCACAGGGGTTGGGGTATGGGCGAATCTTGATCGAATATGCCTTTGCGAAGGTGAAGGAGATGTGTGGAGGTGAGAGCTGCCGTGTGGAGCTCAACGTAAATAGATATAACAAGGCTGTTGATTTTTACTTCCGCATAGGGCTCAAGATCGCTCGCGAGGGAGACTATATAATCGAGGGAACAGACTTTGTTCGCCCCGATTATATTCTCTATAAGGAGCTCTAGGGAGGGGGTATGTCTCGCAAGTTAACACACGTTAACATAGTTCGAGACGGCATCTGCAACTCTCTCACCATCGAGAGCCGCAGATATTATCCCTCCAGCATACCCAGCACCCTCACCCGAGGGGAATAGACCGTTTAATGTTACGTGCATTAAGGTGTCGGGGTTGCGTGGTACTCTCACGGGAGACGACGTGCGCGACTCGACACCAACGACCAACGCCTCATTCGATGTAAACCCTCGCATACGGCGTCCAAACTCAGTTATTCCACCTCGCAGAGCATCCCCAATAAATGGAGGTAACCACTCGTCGAGTCTCGACGCTGTGACCCCCGGAAGGTACGACGTCGGGGGGAGTGACAAACTCCCCTTGCCAGCAACAAAGTCACCGACACACTGAGCCGGTGCGACCTGTCGATCCCCACCGTTGCGACGCGCCAACTTCTCAAACTCGCGTTGGAACTTCAATCCTGCAAGCTCTCCCCACCTTTGGCGAAGTGGGGCTATATCCTCTAGTCGAACTTCGGTTACGATACCCGAGTTCGCAAATCTCGATCCTCGATTGCTTGGAGACATACCATTAACAACACTCTCCGTTTCGTTTGTCATAGCGGGGACGATGAAACCTCCCGGACACATACAGAAAGAGTATACTCCACGCCCCCTCTGCTGACTCACCAACGAGTAGCTCGCAGCAGGGAGATACTCCCCTCTCGCCTCACAGTGGTACTGTATGGAGTCGATAAGGATCTGAGGATGTTCGATTCTGACACCCATAGCGAATGGTTTCGCCTCGATCTTGACCCCTGCGTTGTGCAGCATCTCGTAGATGTCGGCGGCAGAGTGCCCCGCAGCTAACACCACCGCAGCACCCTCTATCAGCTCGTCACCACAGAATACCCCCTTCAATCTGTTTTGTGCGATTTTCAGGTCAGTCACCCTCCTCTCAAACAACACCTCTCCGCCACACTCAATAATTCGTTGGCGGATGTTCATCATAATGCGCGGCAGTCGATCTGTTCCAATGTGTGGGTGTGCCTCGAAGAGTATCTCGGGAGTTGCGCCGTGGAAAACCAATGTCTCCAGAGCCTTTCGGTAGTCTCCCCTCTTCTTAGACCTCGTAAACAACTTGCCATCGGAGAATGTACCGGCTCCACCCTCGCCAAAGGCGTAGTTTGAGTCGGGGTTAATCTTTTCGCCTCTGTTGATTTGAGCTACATCTACTTTGCGACTTGACACGTCGCGTCCTCTCTCCAAGATGATTGGTTTTAGCCCCTGTTCGATGAGTCGCAACGCTGCAAACAGTCCGGCAGGACCAGCTCCAATAATTATAACCTCTGTTTTGTTGGCTACATTTGGGTAGTCGAAGTGTATAGGTTCTGGTTTATCGTCACTATCGACATATATTTCGAGCGTGAGATTTACCTTTGGGGCACGCTGTCGCGCGTCGATAGATCGTTTCACAACCCTCACCAGCGCTACATTTTCACGTTTCACGTTTAGTTTACGCGCGGCGATGTTGGTGTATAGTTCTACGTCAGCCGCCTGCTTGGGCGATAGCTGTACTGTTATTTTCTCTGGCATAGGGGGATCTTTGTTTTACACTGTCGGGAATGTCAACCCGATACGCTCTACCTCGTTATCTTTTTCATCTTTGAGTTTGTCGTCGCCCTCCCACTCGAACATCTCGAAACTCTTCTGACCATCCAATCCAAATTGGGTGTAGGTGATGGGGAGTCCTCGTTGTAGGAACATCGTCTCGTAGGCGGTCTTTACAGAGAGTATCTCATCCGCATAACCCGAACCATAGATGTCGTCGTTACTCACAGCGACAGGCAGCGAGAAGTGGCGAATAACCTCCGCCGTGTAGGCGAAGAGATGTTTGGAGTCTGTCTTGAGGTTTATCAACCCCTCGGGGCTCAACATCTTTGCGTAGTAGTTGAGGAACGTTGGGGCTGTGAGGCGTTTCTTTGCGCGGCGGCTCTTGAGCTGAGGATCGGGGAAGGTGATCCATATCTCGTCGATCTCACCCTCTGCAAAGAAGGAGTTGATAAACTCGATACGTGTGCGGAGGAATCCAACATTCTTCATTTCGCGCTGTGTGGCACTCTTCGCGCCGCGCCACATACGCGCACCCTTGATGTCGATACCGATATAGTTGCGGTTGGGATCGCGCTCAGCTAGCGCAACAGTATACTCCCCCTTGCCACAACCCAACTCCAATACAATAGGGTTGGTGTTGCCGAAGAAGTCACGATGCCACCTACCTTTGAGGGGGTGATCCTTTTGGAATATATCGTCGAAATCTGGCTGTACGAAGCAGCTAAATGTTAGGTTCTCTGCAAATTTTCTTAACTTATCTTTTCCCATTCGTTTTTGTCTCTTGTTTACCGGTGCGCTAATCGTTGTAGCCACAACGCTGCTGCATACCATAAAATCAACTCCCCTAATTTTTGTATATGTATGTTTTCATCTCGACACCCACAGCCTCGACCCCTTTGATTGTGCTCATCGGGTATACGCTGATAGTATAGTTGCCGCCTTGACTCCACAGGACACCATTTCGATAGGGTCGTAGATTTATCTTGGCGCTACCACGACGCCCCTTGGAGTTGTTGTTGAGGGGGATGGTTATTGTGTCGAGGTGTGTTGTTTTGTCGGGTGCGGTGGTGAAGATCTTTACCCTTATAGAGTCAAGTTTCGCCTGAGGTTGGTGCTTTACAAATATGGATAGGTCTCGTCGCGACACACTATCCCGAATGGGGATATCTATCGTCGTCAAACCACTCCACATATGAGTATCTACATCCGCAACATATGCAGATGTCTTGATAACGACCCTCGACCTCCCTGCGCATCCAACCATCAGTGCCAATGACGCAACGAGAGCTAACACTCTATATTTGATCGCTCCCATCTTTGTTTACTCCTTTTTTTGTTTCGGTGCGGCGTTGTTTTGTGGTGCTTTCTCGCCACCGCCCTTGCTGCGATTTTGATTCGATCGGTTGCGGTTACGATTTGGGCGTTGAGGGTTGTTGTTGCCTTCGCCCTGTTGTTGTGGTTTGGGTCGCTGTTGTTGCGGTTTACCCTCTGCTTTACCCTCTGCTTTTTTGTTGTCGCCCTTGTTGTCGCCACCACCCTTTGCATTGCGGTTGCGTCCTCGATTGTTTGATTTCGGGCGATGCTTCGAGTCGAAACGAGTTATGCTATCCTCCTCCGAACGATATGTAGGCTCCTCCACAACCTTTGGTATATCCTCTTCGCGCTGTAGTTTGTCGACCTTCTTACCCGATCGGTTTATGGCTACTATCTCCTTGACGCGATCTGTTGTGAGGGTCACAATGTTCACCATCGCATCCTTGCTACTGCTGAACATCATTGTCCCTGCGAGGATGTCGCTCTTGACAAGGTGATACTCTCCATCCGCCGCCTGAAGTGGCTCGCGCAGACGGGGGAAACCCTTTCGTGCATCGACATATGTGTCATACTCATAGGTCAAACAACACTTCAACTTCGAACATTGACCTGCCAACTTAAGCGGATTGAGCGATATCTCCTGCGTGCGTGCTGCATTTGTGGTGACGCTGCTGAAGTTAGCGATCCACGACGCACAGCAGAGCTCGCGACCGCAAGCTCCAAGACCTCCGATACGTCCAGCCTCTTGACGAGCTCCAATCTGCTTCATCTCGATGCGGATGTGGAATCTCTCGGCAAAGACTTTGATAAGTTCGCGGAAGTCGACGCGTTCGTCGGCGATGTAGTAGAATATCGCCTTGATGTTGTCGCCCTGATACTCCACATCCCCAATCTTCATATTGAGCCCCATATCGGCTGCGATCTGGCGTGAGAGGATCATCGTCTCGTGTTCGAGTGCTATGGCCTCCTGCCACTTCTCGATGTCGTATGGTTTAGCGTGGCGATAGATCTTTTTGAACTCGCCATTTTGGGGGTTGAAGCCCACGCGCATCATCTGTTTAGCGACCATATCGCCCATAAGCGATACGACCCCTATGTCGTGACCCGGCGACGCCTCGACCGCAACGATGTCGCCCTGTTTGAGGTCGAGATTGTTGACATTGCGGTAGTATGAACGTCGTGTATTTTTGAAACGTATCTCTATGATATCTGTCGGGAAGTTCGCTGGGAACTCTTCGAGCCAATTTGTTTCGTGGAGTTTGTAGCACCCCTCATCTATTGTAGCCTCGATCTCGTCGTGGTCGAAACAGAATGCGGCACCTCGTCCTATGTTTGGTCTTTTTTTACAGTTGCAACTCATTGTGGATATAAATTTTTCGTAAAGATAATAAAAAAAATGGGATTTGCTACCTTTTTATTCGAGGCTTACAGGGCAAACGCACGAAAAATAGAGGAGGGAACTGCGCTCAAGCACTGAAATATTGCATATTATAGATTGATGAGTATCCACGTATGATGTCACACTCTAGGTTTACATTCGGCAATTATAGGGATGTCAGCCGATAGCTGACATAAAAACATTAAGGTGTAGCGTGTTGAAAGCAAGCTTTCAACACGCTACACCTTAATGTTTTGTAATGCAAAGCATCCTTATAATTGTCGCAATAAAGATAAATGCAAGCTTGCTTGCCGCCCGCGCGGCGTTAGCGCGATACCCGACGTTTTTCGTGCGTTTGCCCTGTGGGGGCTTACCCAATATTTTCGCACAGGATCAACTGTTTTTGTCGTTGTTTGATTCTCAAGAAGATGAGCACCGTCGCGACGCCAAATCCAAACAGAAAGCCCATATAGAGTCCCGTAACACCCATCCCAAGGTGGAATGCGCAGAGATACCCAACGGGGATGTTGCAGATCCAGTAGGAGACGAACGAGATGAGGGGGATGATCTTAACATCCTGCATACCCCTCAAAATTCCGATTCCAATACACTGTAGACCGTCGGTTATCTGGTAGGCAGCAATAGTTAGGATGAGAGTCGAGGCTAGAGCGATGACCTCTTCATTGGAGGTGAACATACGAGGTATGATCTCTCGAAACGAGAAGAAGAGGATCGCCATCGAGAGATTCCACACTATCGACAGATGCAGTGCTGCGTTGGATGCTCTGCGCATCTGAGCGAAGTTGCGCTGTCCGAAGCAGTGTGACACTCTGATGGTTGTGGCAGCACCCACCGCCACGATAATCATAAACGAGCAGTTTCCAATTGTGATACCGATTTGGTTTGCGCTAATTGCCGTCGTGCCGAACCATCCGAACATAAACCCGGCGATGACAAAAGCCCCCGCCTCGAAGAATATCTGAGCCGATATGGGAGATCCCATATTGAAGAGGCGACGGAGGGCTCTGCGCGAGAAGTTGTTGCGCGAGAAGTGGCGTCGATACTCCTCGAAGAGTTTCGATTGTAGGAAGTAGATGAGGATTATCAACATAACAACGACTCTTGATATAAGCGTTGCCACACCAGCACCTAGCACCCCCAGCTCGGGAGCGCCCCACTCGCCACCGATGAGGGCGTAGTTGAGGAGGATGTTTATTAGGTTGCTTATGACCACGCTCCACATCGCGACAGTTGTGTTACCCACACCCTCTAAGAACTGTTTTATGGTGAAGAATATGATGATCGAGGGCAGACTCCACACCAATGTTTTGTAGTAGGGTATCGCCATTGCGACGACCTCCTCGGGCTGCCCCATATGCCACATAACGGGGATTATGGTGTATTGTAGTATCGCCATTATTACAGCTGATACGCCATATAGTGCGACGCCATTTTGGAGATATTTCGTCGACTCTGCATATCGTTTTTGGGCGTAGAGCTCCCCTACGATAGGGGTTATTCCGAACGTAAGTCCCATAATGGTGACAAACGAGAGAAAGAACATCCCACCACCAAACGCTGCGGCAGCGAGCGGGGTAGGGTTGTCTCCTCCATATTGACCGACCATTGCGTTGTCGGCGAGTTGTACTATGACCTGTCCTAGCTGCGAGAGCATAACAGGTAGAGCGAGTTTAAGGTTTAACTTATACTGCTCTCGATATTTTGAGAATTTATACATCTAAAGAGTAGTGACGAATAGTTATCGACACAGTGTGTTCTAAAATTTATATCCTGCTCCGAAAGAGACAATAAAAGGGTTTGAGGTTTGGGTCTGTACAGCCCACTTAAGTCCAAGGTTTGCATCTACACGATCCGAGATTTTGTACCCTGCGCCACCACCGACGTTGATACCCAATCCAAAAGTGGAGGGGTCATTGAGTGAAAGACCAGCCAATGGGTATACTTCGAAGTTGCTACCCAAGTCGAAGGGGTAGTGTACATCTGCGGTGATATCTATCGAGGCACCCCTTCTAAAAAGGAACGAAAACGAGGGCTCGATTCGAAATCCTCCGCCCAACTCGTGTCGACCGTAGACTCCGACACCTGTTATATCCCAGTCGGTGTAGAAATTTACCTTAGCTCCAAAATCCCAACCGTCGAGGTTGACCTGCGCCGACGCACTATTTGTTGCACATATAGAGGCTATTAGAGCCGTAGCTGTGAAGATGATTTTTTTAATTTTCATAGTTTGAACGATTTATGTGTGAAACTTCTAATTCGCAACCTCAAAGGTAGTGTATTTTTTCTAGATATACAATTTTACAACCAAATATTGAGTGGCAAAGTTTTTGGAGGTTGAGACGATGAAAAACATTATATATCAAACAAAAAAGAGAATAACTATGGAACAGAGAGAGAAGAGTTCTGCCACGGCAATCTACGCCTCGGAGCAGATGTTGCGCCCCGCGCCAAGTCAGACCATCCCCGAAAAATCAACTTCGCCCGACATAGCCTATCAGATGGTTAAGAGCGAGACATATGCGCAAACTCAGTCGCGACTCAACTTAGCGACATTCGTCACAACCTATATGGATGAGCACGCAACGAAACTTATGAACGAGGCGATCGACATAAACTATATCGACGAGACGGAGTATCCACGTGTCGCGGTGATGTGTGGGCGTTGTATTAACATCTTGGCGAATCTATGGAATACGCCCGAGGAGGGTGAGTGGAAGACGGGGGCTTTGGGTATTGGGTCGTCGGAGGCTTGTATGTTGGGTGGTGTTGCGGCGTGGCTTAGGTGGCGCAAGCGCCGACAAGAGCAGGGAAAACCATTCGACAAACCCAATTTGGTGATGAGCGCAGGGTTTCAGGTCGTGTGGGAGAAGTTCTGCCAGCTGTGGCAGATCGAGATGCGAACTGTGCCGCTGACGCTCGACAAACCGACCCTCGACGCCTACGACGCCATTGCGATGTGTGACGAGAATACGATCTGCATTGTTCCGATTGCAGGTGTGACGTGGACGGGTCTCAATGAAGATATAGAGACACTCGATATGGTCCTCGAAGAGTACAACGAACGTACGGGATACGACATTCCGATCCACGTAGATGCTGCGTCGGGAGGATTTATCTTGCCGTTCTTGTCGCCCGAGGTGAAGTGGGATTTTCGTCTCAAATGGGTGCGTTCGATCTCGACGTCGGGGCATAAGTATGGTTTGGTCTATCCGGGTCTTGGGTGGGTCGTGTGGCGCGACAAGGAGTCTCTGCCGGAGGAGATGTCGTTTAGCGTCAACTACCTCGGGGCAAACATCACTCAAGTGGGTCTCAACTTCTCGCGCCCCGCAGCGCAGATATTGGGTCAATACTACAACTTTATCCGCCTAGGGTTCGAGGGTTACAAACAGACTCAACATAACTCTATGGAGGTCGCAAAACATTGTCACGTGAAGATTGGTGATATGAAGTGTTTCAAGAACTTTGCGGAGACACTCGACAATCCACTATTCATATGGTATATGGAGCCCGAGTATGAGAAGAGTGCGAAGTGGACGCTCTTCGACCTGCAAGATAGGTTGCAGCAGAGTGGTTGGATGGTCCCTGCCTACTCGATGCCTAAGTCGATTGATGATATGGTTGTGATGCGAGTCGTGGTGCGTCAGGGTATGTCGCGCGATATGGCGGATATGTTGTTGACAGATATCGAGAATGGGGTGATGGAGCTCGAAAAGCTGGAGTACCCAACGCCGAGCCGCATAGACTTCGAACGTAAGCAGGAGCACAAGGGGCGTATCTACACACACTGAAAAATGTGTCTGTGGAGTATTCCAATGAGGTAAGCATTGAGGGGTAATCGTTTGATTGTCCCTCTCTTTTGTTGGATAAAAACGTTAAATATACAAAAAAATAACTACTTTTGCTTTTTATTGGCAATTGTCGCAACTACGAACGCGCCGATTAAACATTAAAGGGAGTTTTTAAGCTATAACCTAATTTGGCTACCTAAAATGATTAATGTTTAATGATTAGTGGTGATACGTTTTTAGATTGGGGCAGACACTTACATTCGATTGTTAATAGTAGATTGAGAATCAATCTATTAACAATCGCAGCGATAACAAAGCTCCGCGGAGAGCCCTCCGCCGCCGCCCGCGCAGGGCAGTGGTAGAGATTATTAACGCATCAGTACGAACTGAAAATTAAAAATTGGGAGAGAATGGAACTCCCCTTAAGAACAAATAAAGTTATGGTAGCATTATTCGCTGGTTCTTTTGATCCATTTACGCTTGGTCACGCTGCAATTGTGGAGTCGTCGTTGAGGCTCTTCGATAGTGTTGTTGTGGGGGTGGGTAACAACATCTCGAAGCGATGTCTGCTCACTCCACAGCAGAGGGTGAAGCTAATCGAGGAGTATTACGCAGATGAACCACGCGTGATGGCAGCTCTATATGATGGGCTTACGGGTTGTTTCGCTCGCCAGATGGGGGCGACGGCTCTTGTGCGAGGTATACGCAACTCGATCGATCTCGAAACGGAGAGGACGTTGGAGGCTGTGAATCGAGGGCTCTACCCCGAACTTCAGACAGTGATGGTCTTTACCCCAGCGGAGGTAGCCCACATATCGTCGAGTTGTGTGAGGGAGCTCTTGGCTTTTGGCGAGGGGGTCGACGCGTTGATGCCAAAGGGGGTCGATATCCATAAATATATTTGAGATAATAGTTACAGATGACTCATTTTTCTCTTCTTGATTAGACTTGATTAGAGTAAAGTAGTCTTCGATTGTTAATAGCGGACGAAAGTCCGCGTAACAATCGCAATAGAAAAAAGCTCCGCGGAGAGCCCTCCGCCGCCGCCCGCGCAGGTAGTGGTAGAGATTATTAACGCAACAGCAACAAGTAAAAGATAAAAACAAATTAATAGACAATAAGTTATGATGGAGTTTACGGCAGAGATGATCTCTGCATTTTTAGGTGGCGAGATCGTTGGAGACAAGGATGCGAAAGTTAGTACAGTCTCCTCTATTGAGGAGGGGCGCGAGGGTTCGCTTGCGTATCTCATAAATCCCAAATATGAGCCTTTTATATACACCTCTCAGGCGTCGATCGTTTTGGTTGATAGCTCGTTTGAGCCCACGGGGGATGTTGCTCCGACACTCATTAAGGTCGAGAACGCTGCGGAGTGTGTGTTGAAGCTTCTCCAGATGTATAGCGCTGCACGCCCCAAGAAGAGCGGCATTAGCAAGATGTCGCACATCGCAGAGTCTGCAACTGTTGCGGAGGATTGTTATGTTGGTGAGTTTAGCGTTATCGAGGGTGGCGTAACTGTCGCTGCGGGGTGTCAGATCTATCCTCAGTGTTACATTGGCGACAATGTGACGATCGGAGAGAATACAATCATATATGCTGGTGTTAAGATCTATGAGGGTTGTAAAATCGGAAGCGGTGTGATTCTTCACTCGGGCTCTGTTATTGGGGCTGATGGCTTTGGCTTTGCGCCAAATGCGGAGGGGGGCTTCGACAAGATCCCTCAGTTGGGTAATGTAATCATTGAGGATTTTGTGGAGATTGGCGCTAACACCTGCGTCGACCGCGCAAAGACCGACTCAACAGTTATCAAACGAGGCGTGAAGCTCGATAACCTCATTCAGGTGGGGCATAACGTTGTGATTGGAGAGAACACCGTTTCGTCGGCACAGATGGGTATCGCTGGGTCATCACGCATTGGAAGTAACTGCTTCTTAGGGGGGCAGGTCGGAGTTGCAGATCACGTTATTATTGGAGATCGTGTGAAGATCGGCTCGAAGAGTGGTATCGAGAAGAGTATCCCCGATGGGGAGGTTCGTATGGGTTACCCTGCGCTGCCGGGAATCTTGTTCCACAGATCGTCGGCTGTCGTGAAGGAGCTCCCAGCGTTGGCAAAGACTGTGCGCGACCTAACAAAGGCTGTAAAGGCTCTACAGGAGGAGAGGTAATAGGGTGTCGAACGTAGAGGATAGATATAGGATCTTGGGTATCGACCCCGGTACAAACTATTTGGGGTATGGTGTTGTGGAGGTTCGAGGTTCGAAGGTGTCGAGCGTTGTGATGGGGGTCATAGATCTCCATCGGCTCGAAGACCCCTACGCAAAACTTAAGATGATATTCGATCGTGTCGGGGCGGTTATAGATGAGTATAAGCCGCGTGACTTGGCGTGTGAAGCGCCATTCTTTGGGCAGAATGTACAGTCGATGTTGAAGCTTGGGCGCGCCCAAGGTGTTGTTATGTCGGCGGCGTTGAGTCGTGGAGTCGACATATTTGAGTATGCACCTACGCGTATCAAACAATCTGTGACGGGGTGTGGTGGCGCTTCGAAGGATCAGCTGGCGGCGATGGTCTGTTCGATCCTCTCGTTGCCCAACGATGCTCAGCGACTAGATGCTACGGATGGTATGGCGGCGGCGTTGTGTCACTATTTTTCGACGGCGAGTGCCCTCAATGGTCACTATTTGTCGGGACGTACCAAAGGATTGGGAGGAGGTCGTAAGGCTCTCACGCGTGGCGGAAGCTCTTCGTGGGAGGCATTTGTCAAGGCTAACCCCGAAAGGGAGGTGACGACCCGAAAGGTTGCAAAAAAGACGATTTTGTAATCTGTTGATATACAGGGTGTTTATTGGGTTGCGAGAAAATTAACACAAAAAACACCTCAAAAAATTTGCATAGAATATATTAATCCCTTATATTTGCACTCGCAATAAGCAAGGCACCGTAGCTTAATTGAATAGAGCATCTGACTACGGATCAGAAGGTTCCAGGTTTGAGTCCTGGCGGTGTCACAGAGGCGATCGACAATTTGTTGATCGCTTTTTTTGTGTCTTTATGAGGCAGGTGGGGTAGGGGTGTAGACAAAAAAAAGAGCAGCTGTGATAGCTGCTCTCGTGTGAGCGGAAAACGAGACTCGAACTCGCGACCCCAACCTTGGCAAGGTTGTGCTCTACCAACTGAGCTATTTCCGCATTATGTTTTTGCATCGAAGAGTCGCGTTAACCCCCTTTTGCGATTGCAAATATAGAGCAAAAAAATATAATGTGCAAATAAAATTACGAAAAAAATGTAAAAAAAGTTTTTTTGTGCGGTAGATACTATTATATATGGAAAAATTTGTACATTTGGCTCTAAAATGTAAATATTCATCGACAATGTCAAAAGAATTCAAACGATACCTAGTAACATCAGCTCTACCTTACGCCAATGGCGGAGTACACATCGGACACCTCGCAGGTGTCTACATCCCTTCAGATATCTATGTAAGGTATCTGCGCGGTCGCGGTCGCGACGTCAAGTGGGTCTGCGGTAGCGACGAACACGGAGTGCCTATTACGATCAAAGCGAAACGCGAGGGGGTGACTCCTCAGCAGATCGTCGACCGATATCACACGCTCATTGGGGAGTCGTTTGCAAGGTTGGGTATATCGTTTGATATCTACTCGCGTACCACATCCAAAACACACGCTGCAACGGCATCCGACTTCTTCGAGAAGTTGGAGCGCGACGGTAAATTTATCGTCAAGAGCTCCGAGCAGTTCTACGACCCCGAGGCTAAGACATTCCTCGCGGATAGGTATATCACGGGTACTTGCCCAAAGTGTGGTAACGAGAAGGCATATGGCGATCAGTGTGAGAAGTGTGGATCGACACTCTCGCCCGAGGAGCTTATCGACCCAAAGAGTGCGCTCTCGGGTGCACAACCCGAAAAGAGGGAGACCAAACATTGGTATTTACCTCTCGACCAGCACGAAAAGTTCCTGAGTCAGTGGATCTTAGAGGGTCACAAGGAGTGGAAACCTAACGTCTATGGGCAGTGTAAAAGCTGGATTGATGGCGGTTTGCAACCGCGCGCCGTGAGCCGCGACCTAGATTGGGGAATCCCCGTGCCTGTAGAGGGTGGCGAGGGTAAGGTTCTCTATGTTTGGTTTGACGCTCCGATTGGCTATATATCTGCCACTAAGGATCTTACGCCCGACTGGGAGAGCTACTGGAAGAGCGAGGATACTAAACTCGTTCACTTCATCGGAAAGGATAACATCGTATTCCACTGCATCGTATTTCCTGCGATGTTGCGTGCCCACGGTGACTACATCCTCCCCGAGAACGTGCCGGCAAACGAGTTCTTGAACCTTGAGGGAGATAAGATCTCGACATCTCGCGGATGGGCTGTTTGGTTGCACGAGTATCTCGATGAGTTCCCCGGTAAGGAGGATGTGTTGCGCTACACACTCTGCGCCAACGCTCCAGAGACCAAAGATAACGACTTTACGTGGCGAGATTTTCAGGCGCGCAACAACAATGAGCTTGTGGCGATCCTCGGAAACTTCGTCAACCGCACGCTCGTTTTGACACAAAAGTACTATGAGGGTGTAACCCCCGAGTGTGGTGAGCTCACCGACTTCGATCGCGAGACAATCGCCGAAGTTGCGGCAGTGCGCACGACTCTCGAGCAGAACATCGAAGCATACCGATTCCGCGAGGCGTTGAAAGATGCAATGACCATCGCGCGTATTGGAAACAAATACCTCGCCGACAGCGAACCGTGGAAGGCGATCAAGAGCGACCCCGAGAGAGTCAAAACAATCCTCTATATCGCACTTCAGATCACAGCCAACATCACCATCGCCTTCGAGCCATTCACGCCATTCTCGACGCTAAAAATCGCCAAGATGATGAATCTAGAGGGCGCGCTTAGCTGGGGTCAGTTGGGGTCTATGGAGATCGTTGCTGCGGGGCACGTTATCGCCAAGCCGGAGCTCCTATTCGAGAAGATTGAAGACTCTGTTATCGAGGCTCAGTTGGAGAAGTTGCGTTCGGCGCGCGAGGCGATAGAGATGGCGGAGGCGGCAGCCAATGTCGAGCCACAGCGCGATGAGATCACATTCGACGACTTTGCGAAGATGGATATTCGAGTCTCTAAGGTCGTCGCGGCCGAGAAGGTGGCGAAGACCAAAAAACTACTAAAGCTCACTGTTGACACGGGCATCGATACGCGCACCATAGTATCGGGAATAGCGGAACACTTCACCCCCGAGGAGATGGTCGGTAAGCAGGTGTTGGTACTTGTCAACCTCGCACCGCGCGAACTCAAAGGTATCGTATCGCAGGGTATGATCTTAATGGCAGAGGATGCAATGGGGTCACTCAAGATTGTCGCTCCCACCGAGGAGGTCAACACTGGAGCTATCGTCGGATAAACAGAGTCTAAAACAACAAACAAAAACAAATAATGGAAACTATAGATTGGGAACAACTGCATTTTAGCTATATAAAATGCGACTACAACCTCCGCACAGAGTACAAAGATGGTAAGTGGGGAGAGGTGACAAAACACGAAGAGGATACACTCAACATACACATTTCGGCTCCATCGCTACACTACGGAACGCAGGCTTTTGAGGGGCTAAAGGCGTTCCGTGGCGCAGATGGAAAGATCCGAATTTTCCGTCCACGCGACAACGCTCGCCGTATGATAGCATCGGCTGAGCGCCTATGTATGGCTATTCCAGATGAGGATATGTTCGTTCAAATGATGGTTGATGTGGTTAAACTTAACGCTCGTTTTGTACCCCCATACGGCACTGGAGCATCACTATATATACGTCCACTAATTCTTGGCGTTGGCGCTGTGCTTGGTGTAAACCCTGCGTCAGACTATCTTTTGTCGGTCTTTGTATCGCCCGTAGGCGCATATTTCAAAGGTGGTATGGATCTAATCAAAGTTGTTGTAAACACCGATTACGACCGCGCTGCTCCACGTGGAACAGGCTCTGTAAAGTGCGGTGGAAACTACGCTGCAAGCATCTATCCGGGTGAGGTTGCTCACAAAATGGGCTATGCAAATGTGATGTATCTCGATCCAATGGAGCACAAATATATCGAGGAGTGTGGTGCTGCAAACTTCTTTGGAATAAAGGATGGTTGCTACATTACCCCATTGTCGCCATCAATCCTACCCTCAATTACAAATATGTCGCTTCGTCAACTAGCAACTGATATGGGATTGAAGGTTGAGCAGAGAAGAGTAACCCTAGAGGAGTGTGAGACGTTCGAGGAGTGTGGCGCTTGCGGAACAGCTGCGGTTATCTCCCCTATTGGCTCTATTTACAACCCTGCAACAGGCGCTGAAATCAACTACGGAGATGCGGTTGGGCACTACAGCAAGGCGATGTATGAGAAGCTTCAAGACATTCAATACGGACGTTGTGACGATCCGTACGGATGGACGGTTATCGTCGAGGAGTAGAGTTTGAATCTATCAAAAAAAAGAGGTTTGTTCCACGTGGAGCAAACCTCTTTTTTGATGCTATAGAGCGAAGACGCGACGCGCATTTTCGGATGTCACCCTCGCTACCTCCTCCGGAGAGAGCCCTTTTAATAGGGCTATTTTTTCGCAAATATGAGATAAATAGAGAGGTTCATTTCGAGTTCCGCGATGTGGCGTTGGGGTCAAATATGGAGCGTCGGTCTCCAAAAGTAGGCGCTCGATTGGCATCGACGGAACGACTGAGGCAACTTGACTCTTCTTAAAAGTAACTACCCCACCAATCGAAAAATAGAAATCGCCACACTTCGAAATTCGTCTATAGCTCTCCTCTGTGTCGCAAAACGCGTGCATCACACCCCTCAATCCGCGACCTCGAAAACTATCCAAAAGATCACACATCTCACCCCAAGCGTCGCGGGTGTGAATGTTTACGGGTAGATCAAATCGCAGCGCTAGCTCACAAAGCGCAACAAAGGCGTCACGCTGTTCGTTGATAAAATCACGACTCCAATAGTAGTCCAATCCAATCTCACCAACTGCGCAATATCTCCCCTTAGGAGACTCGACCAGCAACCGCTCAACCTCATCAACCTCTACCCTCCAATCGTCAATTTCATTGATCGTTGTTGGATGGACTCCAACCATCGGATGCAAATAGCCCGAAAACCTATCGCAAATAGCCATCAACTCCTCTCGCCCCTCGATTCCGACGTCGGGCATTAAAATATGCGAAACTCCACTCTCGTGAGCTCGTAGGATGACGTTATTTATGTCGTTTGAATATTGTCCACTACTCAAATGTGCGTGTGTATCTATGTAGTTCACAGTTAATTATTGTATGTTATATAAAGTGTTTTTGCAATTAAAACAATCTCATAAATCCCTTCTAAACAGCGTCAAGGGGAATTATGCGCTCATAATAAGCTCCACGTGGAGCACTTACCGCCCCCATCAACTCAAGCTCTAACAGCAGAGCGCTCAATTGAGGTATCGACATCTGAGACAAATCTTGCAACTTAGAGATATGCAGAGGTTCGTCGTTTCGAAAACAGCGGAGCAACCCCAGCTGATCCGGGGTGAAGTGAGAACTCTCGTCGAAAGTTGTGTCGGTGCTGCCGGCGACCACCCCACTGCCAACTCGACCCTCCCAACCCAGAGCCTTGATCAAATCATCACCCGAGCTAATCAACTGCGCCACACTCGAACCAATGAGCAGATTGCAGCCACTCGATCGAGAATCCCCAATCCTCCCGGGTATTGCGGCAACAGGTCGCCCCAAATCAACCGCCATACGCGCAGTCGACATAGATCCACCGGTCAAAGCTGATTCGATAACAATTGTCGCGTACGAAGATCCGGCAATGATTCTATTTCGTGAAATAAAGGTTTTTCCGACGTTTTTAACCGTCGAACGAAGCTCCGTAACCAACAACCCTCCAGAGTCGATTATAGCGCTTGCAAGCGACAAATGTGACGACGGAGAGACACCCGGCAAAGCATTAGGAAGAACGGCAATAGTTGGAACACCCAGATCGAGAGCTGCGCGATGTGCTGCCGCATCAATACCCAGAGCTAACCCGCTAACAATTACGAGGTCGTCAATTTTGTTTGCCAACTGTTCGATAATCTGCCGACAGCTCCGCACGCCATATGGCGAACAGTTGCGCGTCCCCACAACAGAGACCAGACTCCGATTAAGAGTCGACAGCTCGCCCTTTGCAAACAAAACGTGAGGCGGATCGGTAATCTGGCGCAAAAGCTGAGGATATTGCACGTCAGTTGTAGCGATAATTTGGATGTCGTTACGTCGACAATATGCCATTTCGCTCTCTGCCTCGGGCATAGCAACCCGAGAGGCAATCCTCTCCGCAATAGCCGGAGATAGCTCCGCCCTCTCGACAAGTTCCCCCACCGACGCCGAAAAGATCCGCTGCGTCGACCCAAAAGTATCAATTAAATGTGCTGCTCCACGCCCACCGACACGAGGTGTAAAAGCGAGAGCAAGGTCAAAAATATCCATATCAAACAGAGATTAAATAATCGATTAACCCAAAAAAGTTGCGAACAAGGTACAAAAAACGCAACAAAAACCAAAAATATTTGCGTAAAGATTTTTTTATTCCTATATTTGCACCACTGAAAGGGAGGATCGCACTTCACAAGAAGCCCCATCCCACCCAATCAGCAACAAAAAAAGGTCCGATGGCCGAGTGGCTAGGCAAAGGTCTGCAAAACCTTGTACAGCGGTTCGAATCCGCTTCGGACCTCAATAATCCCCTCTACAAGCTCTGTGGAGGGGTTTTTGCTTTTTACAGTCATTATTTGCGCCTAATTTGCACCTAGTAGATTCACTACACAAGAAATGCCCCCAAATACCGAAGTACCTGAGAGCATCATAGTCAATGCCACACATTACTATGGCATCACAAATATACAAAAAAAACTCGAATATCCAAAACCACTACTAAAAATTACCTCCACCGAGACCGAGCAAAGAGTAATAATACCTCTAAAATCAGCAGAATCACCGCTAAATATAGGTAATTACCCACATTACACCCCTACCGAGACCCTCTACACCACCACGATTGCACCGAGACCAAAGGGGGTAACCCTATTTTCGGCAGTGTGTACTTTTAGGGGGTGAGACCCACAAAAATTTTTTTACCTCGATTTTCAGCGATTTGCATAAAAAAAAGAGGCAGAGATTAAACCCTGCCCCTCGAAATACGCATAAAGTTGCGTGTTAGCTCTTAACGCCCACTACAAACTCGATGAACTCCTCTATCGGTGCGCTTCCTGCGTTGTAGATGCTCTTGGTGAGGCGGTTGAACCCATATCGCTTGTCGATTGCCATATACTCAGCGCAGAACGCTCGCAACC
The DNA here is from genome assembly GCA_047174765.1 of Rikenellaceae bacterium. Lineage (GTDB taxonomy): Bacteria > Bacteroidota > Bacteroidia > Bacteroidales > Rikenellaceae > Alistipes. The sequence goes on from JBCQTT010000013.1 coordinate 63,000, forward strand.
TCTCAGCCTCTGCCATATCCTCGTCTGTTACCTCGATGGTGATAGCCTCCTCCATTGACTTGTGCACCGATGGCAGGATAGACCACTGCCCCATATCGTCTCGCTCGAAGTCCTCAGCCTTGAATGGAGCGACCCACTTAGCGACCGCCTTGCTTAGGTCTTGGACGAGGGCAGGATTAACCGACTCAAACGCCTTGCGGATAATATCCTCTCGGATTGATGCAGGTGCTTTGGTCTTGGTAGCATACGCCTCAGCTTCGGCAACTGCTTGGTCTCGCAAGTAGCTTGGAGATTGCAGAGCCTTTGCCACTTCCTCTGTCGTTGAGGGTAGCAGGTGAGACTCTAACATCTCGATAATAGCGTTGAACGCTGATGTAGCGGAGCAGTAACGACTATTTAGTTTCGCTCTCTTGGACTTTGGTATAAATGCTGTCTTATTCATAATTATCTTTTTTTTAGTCCACAATACGTTAATAGCTGGTCTTTGCTCCTTGCCTCCTCCTCGGCTCGTTTCGCTCTTTTGTCGAGATACTTCTCGATGCTGTTTTTGGGCGGGTTCTCGGTTGCTACTCGTTTCGCTAACTCCAGTACCTCGTTTTTCAAATCTGTTGTCATAATATTGTTTTTAATGTTAAAATTGTTTGTTTAAATACTTGTTTTTCTTTGTTTTTAGCCCTTTATAGCCTCCTCATTAAACGCCAGTCTGTTGTGCCGTGCGAAGTCCCATAACGTCCGAATATACGCTATTATATGAGGCTCACGCACTAATCGGCTCGCAGGTGCTGAACAGCTTTGTAGGGTCGCTTTCGACTTCTTATTTCCATAATAGTACGCCATAGTGGCTGACATTCCACAAATAGCGTGTAGGTAGCAAAACACCCTCTCATCATTCGTCACTAACCCAGTAATATCGTTGGGGGATATGCTCTCTATTCGTGGGTCATATCGTCTTTTTTTATCCATTGTTTTTTCTTATGTTTTATGTAATTGCTATAATTATCTCTTATTCTTTTTGCTGTGGTCTTGGCAGGATTGTAGAAAATAATTGTGTTACGGTCAATTCTAATTCGTGCCATCTTCGATACATCGGGAGACCTCGCACGGACTTCTTCGATTGTCAAGTTGCAGAACTCGTTCGCACCCGTTTTCGCTAATCGGTCAATGTTGTGAATCTCATCCATCTACTTACGTTTTTTGCGTTTTTTCTCCCTCTCTGCCATCAACGCTGTGTCATCATTGTTAAACCTAACGCAGTTGCACCTACCGCAGTCGAGCCACATTCCCCTGCTCCAACCACTACGCCCAGCGCAAAATTCAAAGTCGTTGCAGTGGTGGCAAGAGTGGCGTTCATCTAAAATGTAAAACTCGGACTCTGTGTGAAAATTTGCTTTAATCATCGCTTTGCCCTCCTGTGTTTTAAGTTAGCCAATACCCTTAAACCACCATCTTCGCTGACAAGAATATGCTTGTGATTATCGGCAGGGCAGGAATAAAACTCATCGTGCATTGGGGCAACGGCAGAGATAACACCAACGCCATTAGTACCCATAGCGCAGATGAGTGGTGTAGCACCCTCCGCAAAAGCAAAGTCAAGAGCTGAATAGTATAAACAGAGAGTCGGGGTTATCTTAGCATTGAGCGTTAAAAGTGTACCAACATCACAGAGAGTAACTGCATACTTCTCGCCAAAAGATGTAAAGGTGGCAGTAGTTGTGCTGGTTGCCTCCAACGATTCCAGAGCATCAAAGTCCAGTGAGGTGTATCGCTCTACTGCATCGTATAGAATGTTTGCAGTTGTTGTGTTCATTGTTTGTTTTTCCATAATTGAAATGTGTTAGCTACATCATCGTAGCAGTTGTTAAATTTGTTGTTTTTCGATGCAGAGGTGAGTGATACATTCTCTAACATCATTGTTGTTATTATAGGATGAAATAAACCCTTTTTTAATCTATCCTACAACTATCCTAATTTTATCCTACCCCTAACTATCTAATACTCTTTATTTTATACTCTTTTTAGGATAAAAGGATGAAATAATAGATAAAAGACTAAATTAAAATAGTTATAGAAAAAGTTTTGAAATCGGGGTCATTTCGTCCTAATATCCTATTTTCAGAAAGGTACTGAATCCAAATCGACTCCATCAATCACTATCGGAGCGTGAAACACCTGCGTTTGACCACCGAACTTTTCGACTCTGAATTTCAAGCCTCTGAGACGTTTTCCGAACTTGGTGGAAGTCATAATGCCGTGATTATTAGCTTTCGCCCACTCCTTAAATTGCTCATAAACATTCTTTAGAAGTGTTTTACTAAGGTCTCCCTGCTGATACCCTAATTCCTCAGCAAACAAGGCTACTGAATCGCTATCGGTTCTGTACTGGTTCATATATCTGGTGCAAGTCGGGCTATCGCTATATGCCTCTTGACGCATCAAGCGTGTAGCACCCTCGACCATCCAGTTGAATACCCCTGCAACCTCATTTTTGAGTTTGCTGATAAGGTGAACATCGACCGCCTCCAAAGGTATCTGCTTCTCGAATGGAATCACTAATAAACGCCTGTAACCACCCTCAGAGAAATCTTCAACGATTGGCAAAGCGTTCATAGCTACCATTGTCGGGGGTACGTTGTCGCTCCAACGTGGTTGGCAATATAAATTCTTTACAGGCATAGTGGATTGACTCGCAAGGAGCTTGTACATATATGGGTCGGATATTTTAGGGGAGCAATCTTCCGCAATATTCACTATCTTACCCTCTGCCCCTGCTCGATGTTCTCCTTTTTTGTCGGTCATTTGGTCTAAGGAAAAGCAACTCACATTATCCTTACCACAAACATTAGCGAGAGTAGTGAGATAAACCGACTTTCCATTTCGACCATCGCCCACGCACATAGGAATCTTCTCTATTCTAAGCCGTTTGCCCAGTAGAATATGCCCTGCTGCCTCCTGAGCCACTTTCGCCACATCTTCGGGCAACCATTCAGAAATAACTTTGTGCCAAAGGGGGCATTTCGCTGTCGGGTCATAATCGAAAGGCAAGGCGTAAAAGAAATCATCCTCGACTCGGTGAGGTATAAACATATTGCGCTCAATATCTAAAGTACCATTCGGAAAATTAATAAAACCCTGAGAAGTAATTGGCTTATGAAACAACTGGATTCGTGCCTCCTCTAATAGATTTTTAATTGCCTTAGCGGTGAAGCAATCCATATATTTGAACCCTAACCTTGTGCCAAACTCAGCCAGCCACCATCCTACCTGTGTCTCCTCAGCCTTCTGAAAATAGCCACCATCATAGAAATAAAACTGCTTCTCGAAGTTGAATACCTTGCCGTGAACTCTTGCCCTAAAGCAGGTAACGATAAAGTGTTGTATATGCTCTTGCTTTTCAAAGTAATTCTCTACTGGATAGACAAACGAAAATAGCTCTCGTTCTGCAAAGTCTGTCGGCTTATTGCCCTGCCAGTCGATTTTATCGTCTGGTGGATATTCTGGAGGAGCAACGCCATTCCGTGTAGCCCGTTCATTTCTCTTTTTCTGTAAATTTCCCCAATTTTTAGTTGCATTAGGGTCATTCCTTTTGAACTGGTCTTTTATTTGCTCCGCCTCGAAAAACTCCTCAAAATAAGGGTCATTTTCCTCTTGACTTTCAGATATATTTTCACTATCTTTGTCTAAACTTTCAGCACACACATAGTTATTGATTTTTCCACCACCCTCTGCACTCTCAGTGTAGGGGGGTCTTTCTGTTTCGTCTATCTCCATAGCCTACCCCCTCGTTTAAGCAAGTCCATAGCCATATCGACATCAACGATAATCTTACGACCCACCTGCGTTACAGCAGGCTGTAAAATAGTGTCTTTGAGTTTCTGAGCAGTGCCGTGTGAGCAGTCGGCAAGCTCTCTAATACCTCTGAGACCGTAGACGTATCGCTTAGATGGCTGAATGTCTACCTGTGTTACCTCCTTGAATTGAAGCACCTTTCTTAGTTGCCCAACCGTCAGCATCGCAATAGGCGTGAAGTCGCTGACTTGAATTTCATTTTTGTTCATTGCAGTACATTTTAATTATTAAATTCTGTACTGCAAAGGTATCTAATGTATTATCTATCAGCAATTTGCGGATTTTTTCAAGAGCGTAACTTATTGAGTATAAGAGTGCAAGATTGCAAACAACGGATTTTTCGAGCGGATTTTTAGCGGATTCATTTTAAGTAGTTGAATCTTCTCTCTAACTTGATTATTTTATCAAGGTGTTTTTGCCTTAATTTTTCGGCATTATATGAGATAGGCTTGTCGATACCGAGACACTCCGCAAATATTTTACGCCAAGCAGTAAATGTCCTTGGGCGCACCTTAATTATATTCTTGTTACTCGGTGCTTCATATATGAGCATCGCCACAATAGCTATATCATATAAGCTCGAATTTGAAATTAGCTCTAAATCTGCAAACAACTCATCCCCAAACTCCCTATATTTCGCAAAATTTAACACCCCCTCTAATTTTTCCCTATCGAGTTTGTGGAATTTCTTAGCTGGTGTGGTTTTAGTCTTAGGCTCAATAGTCTCATATCGTCCTTTGTCAAGTTCATTAACTTTTGCCTCTAATAAATTAAAGACATAATCTATTGTCTTTATTATAGAATATGTTTTTAGTGGACTTTTAGGTGTTATCTCTGCGTAGACCTTGCCGTCTCGCATTATATCTTCCAAAGATTGATTAAGGTTACCACCTTTCCATTTCATTACATCAGGGGCATCCTCTAATATATCTAATACTTTGTTTTTCATTCTCAGAACCGCATCATAGGTTTCTACCATCAACTCTTTGTCCTCATTATAGATACGCTCGCAAATATTAGGTGTTTGCTCCTTGATGGCTGTTATTTGTGCCTTGAATTTACTGTCCTTAGGCATTGAACCTCCGAATCTACACAACACCAAATCATCGTGCAACCTTTTCAATAAGCGTGCTAATGCTCTAAAATAGTCATTCACTCTCTTTTCAGAGAAGTTGTAGTTTATCGTAATTATCTGTGGCTCAGTTTTCCACTTTGCGCTATCGAACATTGTTTTATCTTGTGTCATAGTCCTGCCCTCCTACATAAAATAATTATACTTCACCATCTTATCGGCTACATCTAACTCGTCAGCCTTGATATATTTGCGTAACATCTTAATGCTTGTGTGTCCTGTAACCTTGCATATATCGTAAACATCCATACCACTTAGATACATCAAAGTTGCACCTGTGCGCCTCGCAGTATGCGAAGTAATAAGCTCGCACTTCTCAACACCCTCAGAAATCTTTTCACCGCCTTTGGTGTAGTTGCATTGTACTATCCCTGTAATACCTGCCCATCTACCCACGACCTTGATATTCTCGTTTAGGTTCTGCGCCCAAATGTATGGTATCTCGTTATTGTACTTTGCCAATATTCTTTTCGCCATAGGGTTGAGGATAACCACGACCCTATGACCGCCCTTTTGTTGGGTAATGCGAATTTGCGAATACTCCCTCGTTATCACTTTGCCATCGGGAGTAGTTTCATTTGAAGTCTGAACGCTTATATCACTTGCCTTGATAGTGGTGTAGTCTGAGACTCTTTGAGCCAAACAGCAACCCAATAAGAATACATCCCTTGCCAACTCATAGCCTTTCGCCTTATCGCTTAAATCGAGAGCCTCCATCGCATTGAGTTCGTCTTGTGTCAGATAGATGTTATCTACATTGGCAGTAACTACCTTAAGTAATCAACAAAAATTAATGCGATATTTTAACCCTACGCACTCCAGCACCTCGGCGACTCGTGCTTTTAGTCTCATAAAGTTCAGATAAGCATCGAATGGTAGCCATTGATATTTC
>JBCQTT010000030.1:0-15999 GCA_047174765.1 Rikenellaceae bacterium
TTATCTCTCTTTCCTCTCTGAAAAAATATTTTATCTCATTCCCTGCAACCTTTCCAATTCCTCAGTTGCATTTACAAGTTGAATTTAGGAAAGAAAACCTAATTATTAACCCGAATTTGGTTGCTACAGCGATCAAATTCAGCATTAAACAAGTGCAAAATGAAAAAAACTTTACACAAACAGATGGCAAGGTTCGTAAGCCTGTCATTGGCGTTGTTGTTTGGGGTGCTTTCGGCATTTGCCCAGCAATCCTTGAGTGTGAGTGGAGTCGTGGTTGACGATAGCGGTCAGCCAGTTCCCGGAGCCACAATCCTCTTGAAGGAGAACCCTTCGGTTGGAACTGTTACTGATTTGACAGGAGCATTCAGCATCTACGTTCCCAACACAAGTTCTACGCTTATGGTTTCGTTCATTGGTATGGACACGCAAGAGATTGCGGTCGGAACACGTACCAGTTTGACGGTAACCTTGAAGAGTGATACTCAACAGATCGAGGAGGTCGTTGTTGTCGGTTATGGACAGCAGAAGAAGGCTTCATCTGTAGGATCTATCGCGACAACCAAGGGAGACGACCTTCTAAAGACGGGAGGAGTTTCGAGTGTATCAGAGGCCCTTCAGGGACAGATGGCGGGAGTTGTAGCTATCAGCTCATCATCAAAGCCGGGAGAGGATTCTGCAGATATCTTCATCCGCGGTAAGTCTTCAACAGCTGACAACACGCCACTTTACTTGGTGGATGGAGTTGAGCGTTCTATTGACGACATCGATATGAATGAGGTTGAGTCGGTTTCGGTACTTAAGGATGCGTCAGCAACTGCGGTCTATGGAGTAAAGGGAGCGAATGGAGTAATCTTGGTAACGACAAAGCGCGGAGCAGTTTCGAAGGCGAAGGTAAGTTTCACGGCTAACGTCGGTTTCAAGCAGCCAACAACAAACTTTGAGTTCGCTGACTATGTAACAGCGATGAACATGTACAACGAGGCGTTGATTAACGACAACTCTTGGTCGGGACTTGTAACTGAGTCTACAATCGCAGCGTGGGAGAATGCCTATGCAACAGGCAACTACGGACCATACAACGATCAGTTCCCAGAGGTTGACTGGATCGACGAGATCACAAAGAATTTCGGTATCCAGCAGCAGTACAACATCAACGTATCGGGAGGTACCGAGCGTATGAAGTACTTTGCCTCTTTGGGTTACCTTTTCGATGGTGATATCTACGAGACCTACAAGCAGGAGTACTATGACCCACGTTTCTTCTACAGACGCTTTAACTGGCGTACAAACTTCGACTATAGTCTTACAAACACAACAACCTTGTCTGTAAACATTGCAGGATCACAGGGATACGAGAACCAGCCGGGATATCGTGACGATAGTGGAAGTGACTCTTACCTCTTCAATGACTTCTATACCACTCCAACGAATATGTTCCCAATCAAGTATTCTGATGGTGTTTATGGTTCGGATGATTTGGGAGCTGGTAATATTATCGCGAACATCAACGAGTCGGGACAGCGTTACTTCCGTACGTTCAAGGGAATGTATGATGTTGCGTTGAAGCAGGATCTTTCGTTCATCACTAAGGGTCTCTCTGCAAATGCAAAACTCTCTTACACATCTACGGCGAAGAATGAGTCTATGATTTTGGTAGGATCATTCGGTAACACACTTAATAATGCGAACGTACAGGGTAACTCATTTGAGCGTTACTATCGTGCTTACGACTACTCATCACCTGAGTCTGTTGATGAGTATGGTAACATCACCTACGAGATGATCGAGGAGACACGTATGCCAACAACCTATCCAACTACTGTAGAGAACCCTGCGGGAGCTTCATACAATGCATATGAGGAGTCTAGCCGTGCACTCTACTACGAGGTTCAGGTTAACTACGCACGTTCATTTGCAGATGCGCACGATGTAACAGCGCTTGGAGTATTCAACCGCAAGACATCGCAGTCAGACGTAGAGTTCCCATCATATGAGGAGGACTGGGTAGGTCGTGTTACTTATGGATATAAGGAGCGTTACCTTACTGAGATCAATGCGGCTTACACTGGATCGGAGAAATTCGCACCGGGACGTCGTTTTGGATTCTTCCCATCATTCTCTTTGGGATGGCGTCCAACCGAGGAGCCTTGGATGAAGAGTGTTAAGGATAAGTGGTTGTCGAATATGAAGATCCGTTACTCTTGGGGTAAGGTCGGTAGCGACAACGGTGCTTCGCGCTTCAACTACATCCAGACATATGAGTATGAGTCAAGTATGACCTACACTGCATTCGGAGGAGCAACAAATACAAACGTTGATGGTCTCTATCTTGAGGGAACTCTCGCAAATGAGGGAGCAACTTGGGAGGAGTCAGTTAAGCAGAACCTTGGTATTGAGATGACACTCTTCAAGAAGTTGCAGTTGACACTCGACCTCTTTGACGAGCAGCGTTCAGGTATCCTTGCTACAGTAAGTAGTGCAGCACCTTGGGTTGGAATTTCGTTGCCATCGGATAACATTGGTAAGACAAAGAACCACGGTGTTGAGTTCGAGGCTAAGTGGAACGACAAGATTGGCGATAACTTCAGATACTATCTTAACTTCAACTTCGGAACAAGTGAGAACCGCATCATATATTTCGATGATCCACTCGACACAGATTGGTACCTTAAGTCAGAGGGTAAGTCTATCGGCTACCAGAGCAAGTACATCTGTACTGGTAACTACTCATCTATCGACGATATCTACAACTCACCAACATCAGGAATTAGTGGTGCTGACGTGTCGACACTCATTCCGGGAGACTTGATGTATGTAGACTACAACTCGGATGGTCAGATCTCTACATTGGACCTTGTGCCAAATGAGTACAACAACTATCCAACAACTACATATAGTGCAACATTGGGATTCAATTACAAGAACTTTGGATTCAGTATGCTCCTTTATGCTGCAACAGGCGTTTATAAGACTGATATCACCAACTTTCTTTATGACTTCCCTAGCAACGAGATCAAGGCACATACAAACACCCTTGATCGTTGGACATACGATGACGCGGAGAGCACAAGCATCATTCGCCCATCTGTTCACCTCTCGAATACTTGGAACAAATTGGCAAGTAACTACAACTACACAGACCACTCATATTTGCGTCTAAAGAATGTCGAGGTTAACTATGTACTACCACAGCAGTGGACAAAGAAGTTCTTTATCTCAAGATGTCAGGTATATGCAAATGGTTCAAACCTACTTACTTGGCAGCGTAATGATAGCCGTCGTGACCCTGAGACAAGTAGTAATAGTGTTTATCCAATCGTAAAGAGATACAATTTGGGAGTCAGAGTAACATTTGAGTAATAGATAAGAATAAATAACTATGAAACAGATAAAAAATAAAATAGTAGCGGGCTTTACTGCATTTGCGGCTCTGTTCGGATTGTCGAGTTGTGAGGACTATCTGGATATGACGCCATCAATGGGTGTCGACGAGTCTGTTGTATATGTGAACTACGAGTCGGTGAGTTCATTCCTCGATGGAACATATCGTTGGTTGGGTAATGAGTTTGACTACGGTTCTCTAGGAAATCAGTACTCTTGGAATGGTGGTATGTCAGATGAGTGTGCCTCTATCTACAACTCATATGGATTGGGAACTATCAACTCTGGTAACTGGAGTGCGTTGAACATCTCAGGATATGAGCTTGGTGACAATGGTACAGCGTCGTTGTCAACGGATAGTGGAACGATTATCTTCCGTTCATATCGTACTATCCGTATCGCTAATGCGGTACTCGACAACTACACTCGTGCAACAATGAGCGAGGATGAGATCAACAAGATCCTTGGACAGGCATACTTTATGCGTGCTTGGGGTTACTTCCAGTTGATGCGTCGTTACGGAGGTATGCCCGACTTGACAAAGTTGTATGCTGAGATCTCTGACTACGATCAGCCACGTCTTACATATCACGAGTCAAATGATCTTTTGATCGCTGACCTCGACAGAGCGCTTGAGTTGCTTCCCGATCAGTGGGACGAGAACAACATTGGTCGTGTAAATAAGAGTGCTGCTTATGGATTGAAGTCTATGGCTTTGACATATGACGCGAGTCCACTTATGCAGAATGGTCTCGATGAGACTGTAGATCAAGATTATAGCAAGGAGCGCGCGCTTATCGCAGCACAGTTTACACAGACTGCTATCGACTACATCAATAGTGGTAAAGGTCCTAACCGTCTATCAGGTCTTGAGAATAGCGTCATCAAGGATTATGCAAATATCGCTCACTGGGGTGCAGACCACGTAATAGCTGACGATACTTATACTTACCAGCCTGAGGAGGGTCTCTTCTACAACCGTGACCTTTCACACGCCTACTCATCATCTCTTATCATCTACCTTATTGCACGTCGTTGGGCAAATACAGGTACAACAGGAGGTAACTGGGTGAACTCATACTATGCACCATCGCAGAATATGGTTGATATGTATGAGCGTAAGGGTGATGATGGCAACTACTATCCTATCACATCTTCTGAGTCGGGATATGTTTCACAGAGTAGTGGTGCGGTTGTGGATATGTATGTAGATCGTGACCCACGTTTCTATAACAACATTCTTTGCCCCGGTCAGACACGTGACCACCACAAACTAACCTCTGTTCCTATTCCTAACGACTACTACTCATACTACGATACGACAGGTTCTCTCGTAGAGGGTGAGATGCGTACAGACCGTACAAATACATATATCGTAAACCGCGAGCAGTCTGGTTACGTAGAGAACAAGTTCGCTTGGAATGGTCGTTCTGCACACGGTGCTGACTTGACTGGTACAACAGCCTATACACTTCAGCGCGTTATCACGGTTTACATCCGCGTGTCACAGCTCTACCTCGACTACGCTGAGACAGCTTACGAGGCAACAGGAAGCTACGACACAGTACCTACAGGATGTTCTATGACAGCAAAGCAGGCGTTGGATATTATCCGTACTCGTGGTGGTATCACAGAGTGGAAGCTATCATCAGGCGACACATTCCGCGACGCTTACCGTCGTGAGCGTTGTGTTGAGTTGATGTTCGAGCACCACCGTTGGTTCGATATCCGTCGTTGGATGATCGCTGAGGAGTTGTTCGCAGCACAGTATCCAATCAAGGGTGTATATGCTATCCGTAACAACTACAACCCTACACTCTACCCTGAGACAGTATCAAGATATGCAACGGATGGTGTGACAGTTATCCCCGGTAACCTCGATGGTTTCGCTAGTCCTGACCCAACGTCAGATAACTACAACGTGGAATACGATGTTACAAAGTCAGCTACTGCGATCACTTGTACTCCGGTTGTGTTGACTCCAGAGAACCGTGTCTTCACAAAGAAGAACTACTGGTATCCATTCTCTACGTACGATGTTAATGCGATGAAGAATTTGAAGCAGAACCCGGGTTGGTAATAATAAAACATTGATAATTATGAACTTAAATATAAAAAGTATAGTTTGTTTTGCGTTGCTGATGGGTGTGCTTGGAACATCGTCGGCGGATGCTCAAAACAACAAAAAGAAAAAGGAGGTTCAGTTCCTAAATATCACGTCGACAATCGTTGATGAGAACAATGAGCCTATCGCCAATGCTGAGATGATTACTCGTGAGGGTTCTGCTACAGACTTCTCTGACGAGGCAGGAAAAGTATCAGTAACGAGTGTCGTTGGTGGTATTGTATTGGTCGAGGCAATGGGTTACGAGGATGTTGTTATAGACCTTTCGAAGGGATCTGTTCCCGAGAAGATCGTTATGACAAAGACTGGTTACCTCGCCTCTAGCCGCGATATCGTAGAGCGTTTTGATGAGAGTACTCAGAAATTGGCTTTCTTCAATGGTGCAATGAGCACTGTGTCGGGTGACGAGTTGGCTATGTATCCCGACTATAACCTATCGAACACACTTCAGGGTCGTGTCGCAGGTTTGGTGTCGAGTATGGCAGCTGGTACGCATGGTGCAAATACAGCGGATCTTTACATCCGTGGTCAGCATCGTGATGATACAAACACTATTATGGTCGTTATCGACGGTATGGAGCGTGACTATGACGATGTTCTTCCAGAGGAGATCGAGTCTATCACAATCTACAAGGATGCAATCGGTAAGATCCTCTATGGTTCACGTGGTGCGAATGGTGTGATGGTTATCACAACTAAGCGCGGTGTGCCTAACAAGAGAACTGTAAACGTTAAGATGGAGTCGGGTGCTTCAATCGCGACACGTACGGCTGACTACCTTAACTCTTACGATTACGCTACACTCTACAACGAGGCTTGCGAGAACGATGGTATTTCGCCTCTCTACAGCGCCGAGACTTTGGAGGGTTACAAAAACTCAACTGGTGAGAACGACTTGTACTATCCAGATGTAGATTATAGCGACTACTTCCTCAGAAACTCTGCTATCTTCTCTAAGGCGTCACTCGATATGGTCGGAGGTAACGACCGTATTAAGTATGCAGTTGTTGGAGGAGTCCTTATGGGAGAGAGCTTCGAGGGTGTGGGTTCACCATCGTCTATCAACCGTATCAACGTTCGTGGTAACCTCGATGTGAAGATCACCGATGATATCAGTTTCGTTGCCAACACCGCTGCTCGTTTCGAGAATCGTAACTATGGTTACCTCGATAGTAGTAACGTCTTCAATCGTGTTGCAACTTACTTGCCAAATGAGGCTCCACTTACAATCGATGCTGATGTTCTTGGATTAGATCCATCATATGACGGAGTACCTTACTTCGGTGCAAGTACACGTGTTACAGCTAACCTTTTGGCTGACACAGTTTATGGTGGTACCACTGAGGAGAGATACAATACTAACCAGACAAACCTTGGTTTGCGTTTCGACCTAGATCGTTATGTTAAGGGTCTTTCGTTTGGTGGTGATTTTATGATCGACAACTACGACTACATCAAGACAGGTCAGGATGACATCTATGCAACTTATGCAGTTGTTGGAACAGAGGAAGGTTCTCCAGTTTTCCAGCAGGTACGTTTGCAGTCGTTGGAGTCAGACGATAGCCGTGATGGTTTCTCGACAAAGCGTACAACAGGTTGGAAGGGATACATCAACTACAACCGCACAATGGGTAAGCACGATCTTTCGGCAGGTGCTGGAATGGACTACTACTTCCAAGAGACTACAGGAAAGACTCAAGATATCATCAACACACAGACTACACTTCGTGGAAACTACGTATATGATGATAAGATCTCAGTGGAGGCATCTTTTGCACTATTGGGAAGCAACCGCTACAGCTCATCGAATCGTTACTACCTTTCAAGAGCATTCGGTGCATCTTGGATCTTGTCTAAGGAGGATTTCTTGAAGGATAGCTCAGTTGTTGACTTCTTGAAGGTTAAGGCTAGCTACGGAGTTCTTGGATACGATGCTGCAACAAGTTTCTTGCTCTACAACTTGCGTTGGCAGAATCAGGGAACTACCTCTTTCGGTTACTCGAATGGTACATCGGCTGAGCGTATCTCTTTGGTTAGTGTTGCTTCAGACTTCAAGTGGGAGAGCTCATCGGAGTACAATGTTGGATTGGAGGGATTCTTCTTCGGAGGACGTCTTCGCACAGAGATCAACTACTTCCACGAGACTCGTCGCGATATGGTTGGCACTATAAACAGTGATGTAGCTGATATTTATGGTGGATATATCGAGTATGACAATATGGGATCTGTTCGCAACCAAGGTATGGATGCTTACGTCTCTTGGACTCAGCGTTCGGGCGATCTTACTTACTCTGTAGGTTTGACAGCATTGGTTTCAAAGAACAAGATTTTGGAGTGGAACGAGGTTGCATATCAAGATGATGAGAACCTACGCACAGTAGGTCAGTCTACATCTGCAATGTATGGTTACACTGCGATCGGACTCTTCGGAAAGGATGTAGACATCGACTCACACCCAGAGCAGAGACTTGGAGATTACCAGAATGGTGATGTAGCTTACGCCGACATCAACAACGATGGAGTAATCGACACACGTGATATTTCAGTAATCGGAGATTCATTCCCAACAGGAGTATTCGGAATCGACGCTGACATTCAGTACAAGAACTGGGGACTTTATGTTCTTGGAACAGCAGAGGTTGGTGTTGACACTTGGACCAACAACGCATACTATTGGGTAGATGGACTTGATAAGTACTCAGACATCGTTTGGGACAGATACCACGAGACAAACAATCCAACAGGAAGTTATCCACGCCTTACAACGTTGAGCGCAGATAACAACAACGTAAACTCTACACTTTGGATGAAGTCAGCAAGCTACTTCCGTTTGAAGAATGTACAGTTGAGCTACACATTCAACTTCAAGGCTCCAACAGCACCAGTAGATAAGATTAAGTTGTTCGTAAATGCAACTAACTTATTCGTTATCTCATCAATCAAGGAGCTAGATCCAGAGGTTCTCAACGCAGGAGTATCAAACATTCCAATTGCAAGAACTATTACAGGTGGTGTTAGCGTAACTTTTTAATGATTAAAGGCAATTAAATTATGAAAAATTTCAAAATAATATCTCTCTTGTCTCTATCTCTGGCAATTAGTTCGTGCGAGAGTCTTTACGAGGATAAGTATATTGAGCAATGGGGAGACGAGACCACTTGGGGTGTTGCGGCTATTGCACAGGGTGTTGTGAACGACATCTACGTAGGTATTCCACACCGTCCAGATACATATGACAGTAACTTCTTGGATGCTGCGACAGATAATGCTGCTACCTCTTATTATGGTTCTTCTATATCTGATTTGGGATCTGGTAACTACTCGATGCGAGTAAACCCACTCTCTTGTTGGTCTACCAACTATGGATATATTCAGATGGCTTGCTACTATCTTGAGAATGGTATGAGCGATGCGTTGACTTTCAACCCCTCAAATGAGGATAGTGATATCGGAGAGCGTTACCGTTTGATTGGAGAGGCTTACTTCTTGCGAGCATACTTCACATTTGATCTTTTGAAGATCTATGGAGGTAAGGGAACAAGCGGAAAGGCGATGGGAGTGCCTATCGTCACAGAGTTCACCGATCGTGAGACTGGTGAGGATATCTTGGCTGATGGTTATGTACGTCCAACATATCAAGAGACTATCGATCAAGTTATCAGTGACCTTGACAATGCTATTGCGTTCCTTGGTGACACACGTGCGATCTCTACACAGGTTGTGGGACGTGCTGATTTGAACACAGCGAGAGCGTTCAAGACACGTGTATTGCTTTACTCTGCGAGTCCTGCATATCAGGATGATTCAGTTGTTACGATCCATGACTCTAAGGGTAACTTTACCGTTGCTAACGGGACAACTTATACTGATAAGTGGGCATCTGTAGCTGGGACAATTGGTGAGTTGTATAGTGAGATTGGTTCATTCTCTAAGTTGAATGCGACAGATCTTGCAAATGTTACGGCTACAAGTACGCCATCGGATTTTGTGTTCCGTTTCTACTTCAACAACCGTACAATGGAGACAGCTCACTTCTTGCCACGTTACTTTGGAACAGCTTACACTATTCCATCACAGAACTTGGTAGATGCTTTCCCAATGGCGAATGGTTATCCTATTACAGACTCTCGTTCTGAATATGATCCAGAAAACCCATATGAGGGACGTGATGATCGTTTCTATATGAATATCTACTATCACGGTGCAGAGTATGGATCATCTACATATGCGACAGATGAGTTCCCACTCACAACTGTAGATATCCTCCCCGGAGGTGCAGATTCACGTGACGGAGTGCTTAACGGTTCAGCTAACAGCTACGCATCAAAGACTGGTTACTATCTAGCGAAGTTTATGTCGAAGAACCATACGATGAACAATCCATTGAGTACCTCGAACGTAACGCACTACTGGCCAGAGCTTCGCCGCACAGAGGTAGCACTTAGCTACGCTGAGGCAGCAAATGAGGCTTGGGGTCCTGAAAAAGCTGGAACATACTACGATGAGTATGGTATTGAGCAGACAGCAACAACCACAGCTTATGATATCATCAAGGCTATCCGTTCAACATCGGGAGGTGTTACAGATACATCATATCTTGATGAGGTTGCAGGAAAAGGTAAGGATGCGTTCCGCGCATTGATCCAGAACGAGCGTCGTATCGAGCTAGCGTTTGAGGATCACCGATTCTTCGATATGCGTCGTTGTTTGCTTGATCTTACAGAGCCTATCTATGGAGTGTCAGCTACATTGGGAGATGATGGTGAGACAGTTGAATATGAGACTGTTTACGTAGAGGATCGCAAGTACGACGGAGTTAAATACTACTACTTGCCACTTCCTTACACTGAGGTTGTAAAGGGAATCGAGAGCAACCTTGGCTGGGAGTAATTAAGAGGAAATTATAGAAAAAGAAAAATAGAATATGAAAAGAGTATTTTGTAATTTAGCAGTAGCCGTAACGCTACTTTTCGGAGCGACATCGTGCTACGATGACGTTGTTCAGGATTACACCTTTAGCTCAGCATATTTCGCGCAGCAGCAGCCATATCGAACGGTCATTGCCGATCGAGATGGTATCGCTGAGGCGAATGGAATTACTGTAGGTGCTGCCATTGGTGGAAAGCTAGATGTAGATCTTAATGAGTGGGCTAAGTTCGTTATCGACGAGTCTATCATTACAGATGATATGGAGGTAGAGGTAATGCCTGAGAGTTACTATACGTTGTCTGATCCCGAGAAGATGGTTATCACGAAGGTGAACAACTTCATCGTGGAGGTAGATGTAGAGTTTACAGATGAGTTCTATAATGACACAGAGGCAGTAGGTTTGAAGTATGCTATTCCTTTTGTGTTGGTTGACACATCTTGTGATTCTGTTCTATCGACAATGTACTACTCAATTGTTGCTGTTAAGTATCAGAGTAAGTACCACGGTACATACTACGTACAGGGTTACACAGCTGAGATCACAACCGACAACAATGATGGCACATATGAGTATGGAACAGTTGTTCAGTATCGTAATGCGGATCTTTCGCAGAACATCACAGCCGAGACAACGACTATCGCTCGTAACTCTGTCTCAAGAACTGGTCAGACTCTAACGATGAACAACTTGAGTGTTGAGAATGGTGCTGCGATGATTACTGTTGAGGATGATGGAACGGTAACTGTCGAGGCTGCTCCCGGTGACACTGCATTCGTTGAAGGTAGTGGATCAGGAACACTTACTTATGACGAGGATACTCACGATTGTGTCTTTGAGATTGTCTATCGAGCAGAGTCAGGAGGAACTATGTATGAGGTTTCGGAGACGTTGACACGTCGTCAAGACCCTCTATATGATCTTCGTGTTCAGTTCTGGCCAGAGGAGTAAGCTAACCTCTACTAAGTTAATTATAAGTAATTCAATTGGTAAACTCTCCGTAACTAGGGGAGGGATGAGCCAAAAAAAAAGAACAACTAATGAATAGAACTTTAATAAAATCACTGCGAAGAGCGACTCTCTTTGCAATGTCACTCTCACTTGCGGCTTTTGCCGCAGTGAGTTGTGGTGATGACGATACGACGAATGGCGGTAGCTATGACAGTACAGGAACAGGTCTTGAGTTGACAAGTTTCAATGTAAGTGTTATTGGTGGTGCTGAGGTAGAGGTATCGATCGATAATGAAAGTAGAGAGGTTTGTATCTATGGTATTTCGAACGGAAACTATATCACAGATGTAGAGTTCGAAGCTACTCTAAATGGTAAGACTGCTGACGCGTCATTCATTCCAGCTTTGGATACTAAGGTTGGTAACTGGGATTCGTCATTTGAGACATTCTTGTATACAACAAACGTTGGTGTGAAGTACACGATTGTGATCTCTGAGTATGACCGTGGAACTAACAACATCTTGTATATCGACCCAACTAACACTAAGCAGGAGGTCGTGTTCATCGGAGCCGATATGGAGCGTAGTCAGTATAGTCTACAGAAGGCACCAAATGCACAGGAGATGGCTAACTGGTGTTTCAAGGATATTGACTGGGATGTTCTCCGTATCTCTTACGACAAGCAGCAGGAGTTGGTTGAGGGAACAAAGAATTTCGAGTTTTATGACAATGCACTCTTAACTATGTCATACATCGAGACTGCGAACCCTAACATCAAGTACTTCGCAACTCTAAAGAGTGACTACAACGGTTACGACAGTTCGAATAACTACCCAGATTGGATTAGTGACTACTCTACTAAGTCGCTTGATACCAAAAAGTATGCTACATTCCTTTGTGACTACTTGGAGTATTTCCACACTAAGGGTCATACAATCTCTTATATGTCTACATCTAAGGAGTACACTCAGTGCAACACGCCAGCGCGTACTAAGGAGGTTATTGACTATATGATTGAGGATCTAGCGGAGCGCGGAGTACCTTGCCCAATGTTCTGTGACGCTTCGACTTGGAGTTCATCACAGGGAACTGCGTATGTGGAGGGTGTTATCTCTAATAGCTTTGAGGATCGTTACTGGGGATTCTGTACTCACAACTATAACTCTAGCAGTTCTGACCCATATCAGTATGAGGGTATGGTTAATGCAGCAAATAGCATCACTAAGACTAACCGTCACGGTACTGACCAATACTACTCTATCGCGAGTGAGACCGGAGGAGGTACTATGGGTGCTTACAGCGGTGTTGATGCTAACTCATCAATGCCAGTGGGTACGTTTAGAGAGAAGTGCGAGTTCTACGCTGATGGTATGCAGGGAGAGATGATCTTCGAGGTATTCTCTCGTAGTGTAGCTAGTGAGAGTCGTGCAGTATATTGTAACTACTCGTCGGGTGACGATGGTACTCGTTTGAGTAACTACTACGCTATCCAATCTCACGGTAACTTCTTCATCGATGGAATGTACTATCTTGGATCTAGCAAGATCAATATGATGGATGACATCTACTCAATGCAGTTTGCTAACGACGATCAGATCTATGTTGCCATTATCAATATTGGTACTACAGCTATTGATAATCTTCTTCTTTCGATCAAGAGTACAGGTGTTGCTTACAATGGTACTGTTCGTCGTCACGTGATGGATGAGTACACAGTTAAGACACTCGGTGATCTCGATGGTCTATACTACGACGAGACGATGACCGGCGGAGAGCTTGAAATGGATATCCCAGCAACAAGTCTTACATTCATCAAGATCACAGATCTTAGCAAATCAGATTCAGAAGATGATGAGAGTGGTGCTTCGGGAATGGAGTTGAGCGACCTTACAGATGGCGGTACTGCTTGGCAGTAGTCCAAATAGTTTGATAACTTAATCATATTGATAATAGATATCTTTGATTTGTCTACCCCTCATCCTCTCAAACAACAAGCAGGGTGAGGGGGGCGAATCAGAAAAAAAGATCTAAAAATAAAACAAAATAATTATGAATAGAACGTTATTTTTCACACTGAGCCTCTCTCTTGGAGTAGCTGCGCTTGCCTCTTGTGTCAAGAGTGACGAGTTTACAGCACCCGAAGAGTCAACAGGTCAGTATGTGACATTCGAGGTGAGTACTCCCGATGTTACAAGAGTTGGAATCGATGGTGTCGACGTATATTGGACTGAGGGCGATCAGATGCTTTTCTATTGCGACTCATCTATCCCCGGTACTGCTACAACATTCTCTAAGTTGGATCTCTCGGATCTCGACGAGGAGGGTGATGTCGCTAAATTCTCTGGCGAGTTGAGCAGTACGTTGTCTGGTGGTTTCGTGTCTGGATTCTACCCAGCATCGAACGTATATACAAACACTGGTACTAATGCTGCGATGTATCTATCGACACTTCGCATTATTCAGCCAGCTTACTTCCAGTATACTTATACCGATGGTAACATCGACCCAGCTTCAATTGGTCAGTTCTGCTATATGCACGTGTTGGCTAACGAGTTGATGGCGGCTGACGCATCTGTGTTGACAGGTACTGTTAAACACTTGATGTCGTTCGTCGATATCAACCTCGCTAACCCTAAAGGTGCTGTCGAGAAGGTTGTTATCGCTATGGATGCAGGTCTTACATACCCTAGTATGAAGGTCTCTTCATCGGGTACTGTAACAAAGGATCAGTATGTTGACTATATCATCTCTGCTGATGGTAGTGAGACTTACCAAGTCGAGATGGATTACCTCCTCGTAGATCTTACTAACTCTACAACAGGTGAGCTCGGAGTATCGGCTAACTCGGATGGTATCATCCCAGTTCGTATCCCTCTTATCCCACAGGTTCTTACAGACTCTTGGAAGGTGTTTGTTCGCTACGCAGATGGTACTGAGGATGTCGCTGCGATCACATTTTCTGGCGCTTCTCTCTCTGCTGGTAGAGTTTATAACGCTGATAGCACGCTTGACCTAAGCTCTGCTACATCGCTTACAACTCCTGCTCCTAAGATTGGTGACTACTACTATGCTGATGGTACTTGGTCTACAACATATGACTCAACAAAGTCACTTGAGGGTATGGTATATCAGTTGACTGGTACAGGTGTCGATACAAAGGTTGCTAAGATCTTTGCTACTTACTACCAGAAGAACAAGTTCGTACACGAGGATATCTATGGAACGGCAACAATCGATTCTGGTATCTGTAATAGTACTCTAACTTCTAACGAGTCGGGACTTCTTGATGCCTCTATTTTGGCTGTTGTTTGTAGAACTCACTCGAAGGCATCGTCTGTAGGTGTGTCATCAACATCTACAATCCTTGAGGTTTGTAAGGCTATGTTGCCATCGCATTACGCAGCTCTCGCTCTTAATGGAGATATCAAAGATATGACCTTCTCTGGTGATGAGACAGGATATTGGTATCTTCCATCTATGGCTGAGTCGTATCGTTTCGCTCTCAATGGAGCTAAGCTTCAGGGTCATAAAGTGATCTACATCAATGAGCAGATGAAGAAGCTTCCAGATAGCATCACTGGTACATATTCAAGCGCTGAGACTACAGTTGACTCTGTAAATGGTTTCTACTTCAATATTCCAATTCCATCGTCGGGATCATACCAGTACCGTAGTTCTGGTGCAGCTGCTAATGGTGGTAACCTATACCTTCGTCAGCGTAATTTCTACACTTTGGATCCAGCTAGTACGTCATATTTCAGCCAGCAGACATATGCTAACGTTACTGGAGCACAGCCCGGACGTCCAATCAAGAGAGTTAACTAATTATAGAGTATATCTTTAGTTAATCATAAATGAAGCATCCCCCTCGATCTGTTTTGGTCGATGGGGATGCTTCATTTATAATTTATTTCTATTGTTTAGTGCCGAACAATAAAAATAAAATTTCTATATAGAGTGAATATTTGTATATAAATAGGTATCTTTGCAAAATAGATGAGAGAAATTTATAATAGATTCTAAGGGGCATATTAACTATAAAATTTTTATATGAAGAAAATTATTACTCTAGCGTTAATCGCAATCTTTACAGTAACATCTATCTCTGCTCAGACACAATCTAAAAAGAAGAAAAAGTATAAGTCTGGATTAGAGTTTGAGTATATCGTTGATGACAACAGCTTAACAAACCCAATTGGAGCGAACCTTGTTCTTGGATTTTTGGCTTTGGGTGCGGACTTTTCATCTTATAGCGATGAGAACTCTGGTGTCTATGATGCTACGCAGTGGGGATTGAGTGCCGGTATTAACCACAGATTCAACCTCCTTGGTTTCTTGTATCTTGAGGCTCGCCTTGGTGCTTACTACAAGCAGACTTCAACATCATTTGTCTATGAGAGTTTGGGGTATGCTGAGACAATTGAGAGTTCTGGATATGGATGTTATGCGAATCCACGTGTCGGACTTCGTTTGGCGAAAGGTTTTTCGGTAACATGACTATATCACCCCAAATGGAGCCAGTCGTATCAGTGTAAATGGAGCCACTGTTCCACGGTGACACTTTGTTGCAAAATTAGAAATTATTTTTGATTTTTCACTCTCATTGATGCGCCTT
>JBCQTT010000031.1:0-14942 GCA_047174765.1 Rikenellaceae bacterium
GGAGTGAGGGATCTGCCATTTTATCTCTATCGTAGTGTACAGATTTTAGGTTAATCGGCTGTGTGAGGGGGGCATCCACGGACTTTGTCGCTTGAGCCCTTTTTTTCATAGATATACGATCTATATTTCCACCCGACACACTTTTAGCAATACACTACAAATCAACATATTACAAAATATACCATCTATATTTAAGTCATATTAATTGCAATGGTTATTTGAGCTATATAATTTTGTGATAACAAACCACTAAAACACACTGCATTATGAAATTAAGAGTTATCTCACTACTAAGCGTAGTGATTTGTAGCCTATTTATACCAACGGCTGCGCAGGGGCAAACTATTGCCGAAACAGACATTAATAAGTTCCGTGTGTCGGGCTATCTAAGAACTGGCGTTGGAGCTAGCGAGGGAGGTGCTACACAAGCTCACTTCCAGATACCGGGAGCTCTTAACAAATATAGCCTAGGCAACCAAGCCGACACCTATGGAGAGTTGGAGTTCGACTACACCCACTACCTTAATTCCGACAAAACAAAATCACTCGACGCTGTATGGATGGTCTCGATCTACGAGGATTTCGGAACAACCAGTCAGATGTCATTCAACTTCACGGAGCAGCTCTACCTTAGAGCCAACAATCTCCTTGGATATGGAGAGTCTATATGGGTTGGAAATAGATTCTACGACCGTCGCGCAATCCATATGTTGGATCGTCAGTGGATCAACCCCGGTCAGAAGGGTTGGGGTGCTGGTATCGAGAATCTTCTTAACAAGGAGGGTGACGAGGATCTGAAAATCGCAGCGTGGAGACTCCGCGACAAAGATGTCACATCGTACAAGAACGGACTAAGTGGCAACCTCACAACATATACTGCCGACATAAGATGGGTGAACAGACCCATTGGAGAGAGAACAAAGATCAACCTAGCCCTCAACTATAGCTATCGCGCAAAAAACAGCGAGCTAGGATATGAGGGACGAGGAGGCTACGGAGCATTTGCGTGGCTCGACTTCGCAAACAAAAACATCACCAACACAACTGCTGTACTCCTCCGCCAAGGGGCTAACGTATCGACCGACCACTGGAGCGGAATGTCGCAGAAGGAGAATCCATCGAATGACAACCTCGTACTAAACGACCTCAAAGGGGCATATACGATAGAGGTAAACAACGACTTTCTCTATGACGATCTCGACAAATTTGCCATAAACGCAATCTTTATGTTTGTTGCACGCAACTACGGCACAGATCCATACTACTGGGAAAACGACAGCAAAACATATCTACTCGACAGAGGTAATATGTTCTATTGGGCTTCAGCAGGAACACGTGCTATGTACTATGTAACAGATCAGTTCCGACCATCATTTGAGTACACCTACGAGTATGGTAACAACGCTCAACTCGATGCAAAGGGGTCACTTCACAAATTCACATTCACCCCAGAGCTATCTCTCAAAAAGGGATTCTACTCACGACCTGTTCTGCGTCCATTCGTCACCTACGCACTCTGGAGCGATGGTCTCAAAGGATATGTAGGCAATACCCCCAATGGAGCACCCTACGGCAATAGCACAAAAGGGTTTACTTATGGTGCTCAGTTTGAGATCTGGTGGTAGCAGATACTATCCCTCAACAGAGATCGTTAAAATCATATTCGCTAATAGAAACAAAAATAACCATAATATAAAATTATAAAACTATGAAAACCTTCATCTCAAAAGTCGTTCTCGCAGCCCTACTAATCGTAGGCACGACCACCGTAAACGCAGCTGCACGCGAAATCAAACTCAACTCGCCCGATGGCAAGACACAGGCAAACATCTCTGTTGGCGAGACTATTCGATACTCACTCCACCAAGATGGAGTTGAGGTATTAGCACCCTCTGCGGTCTCAATGACCCTCAGCGATGGTACTGTTTGGGGTGTTGCACCCAAACTCAAATCTGTTGAGAAGATTAGCGAAGATAGAGTGATCGAGACCCCTCGCCACAAGGCAACACATATGGAGGAGCGATACAATGGTGTTATTCTCGATTTTTCGGGTTGGAAGCTAGAGTTCCGCGCATTCGACGACGCTGTAGCGTATCGCTTCATCTCGAACAAGAGAGGCACATACAACGTCGAGAGTGAGCAGGCTGACTTCAACTTCCTCGACGATGCTGTTGCCACAGTGCCTTACGTCTACTCGGCAGGCGACTTGGAGCACCAGTTCTTCCAGAGTTTCGAAAACACCTACTCTACCCTACGCCTTTCGGAGATTGATCGTAATCGTCTAATGTTCCTACCACTCAGCGTGGAGGTTGCGGGAGGAAAGCGACTCACAATCACCGAGAGCGATTTGAGAGACTACCCCGGTATGTACCTAATAGCGAATGCAGGAAAGAATACTCTATCGGGACTTTTTGCCCCCGTTCGAGACGAGATCGAGAGAAATGCCGGTTACAACAACCTACAGGTTATCGTGAAGAGTCGCCACAACTATATCGCAGTGATCAACGGAGCTCGTTCATTCCCTTGGAGAGTAGCGATAATATCGCGTGACGATATGGAACTTGCCAACACAGATGTTGTCTACAAACTAGCAGCAGAGAACGCAATCGGAGACACGTCGTGGGTAAAGCCGGGTAAAGTTGCTTGGGACTGGTGGAACAACTGGAATTTGGAGGGTGTTGACTTCAAGGCAGGTGTTAACAACCAAACATACAAATACTACATCGACTTCGCGAGCAAGAATGGTATTGAGTATGTTATTTTGGATGAGGGTTGGTCCGTAAACAAGGTGTACGACCTAATGCAAGTTGTCCCCGAGATTGACCTAGAGGAGTTGATCGCATATGGTCGCGAGCGAAATGTCGGCATCATCCTATGGGCAGGCTACACCGCGTTCGACAACGATATGGAGCGCGTCTGCAAGCACTATAGCGAGATGGGAGTTAAGGGTTTCAAAGTTGACTTTATGAATGGAGATTGTCAGGATCTTGTCAACTTCAACGAGCGCTCAGCAATAATGACCGCAAAGTATAAGTTGATGCTCGACATCCACGGAACATACAAACCAACGGGACTCGATCGCACATACCCCAACATCATCAACTACGAGGGTGTACACGGTTTGGAGCAGATGAAGTGGCAACCCGACACTGTGGATCAGGTAACATACGATGTAACGATGCCATTTATTAGAATGGTTGCAGGACCGGTCGACTACACACAAGGTGCTATGCGCAACACTGTCAAGACCTACAACTCGTTGGCTGATAACATCGAGAATCAATACTACCCTAGCTTCACAACACCAATGAGCCAAGGTACACGTGCACATCAATTTGCACAATATGTGATCTTCTTCTCGCCACTCAATATGTTGTGTGACACACCGACAAATTATGAGAAGAACCCCGTAAGCACAGAGTTTATCGCCTCGATGCCTACAGTATGGGATGAGAGTCGCACGATTCAAGGCAAGATGGGAGAGTATATCGTAACAGCACGCCGCAGTGGTGACATATGGTACATCGGAGGACTTAACAACTGGGAAGTACGAGAGGTAACCCTCGACGTTGAGGCTATCACCGGAAAGAGCAACACCAAGGCGACACTATATCGTGATGGAGTCAATGCCGACAACAATGGTCACGACTTTGCGAAGGAGAGTGTCGAGATCCACAAAGAGCCATTTACTGTTAAGATGGCAGGTGGTGGAGGATTTGTTCTGATCGTCGAGTAGTATACCTATATTTAATATATATAACATCCCCCTTGTTTCATTCAGTTGAAACAGGGGGGATGTTACTATATTCGAACTCACGTTATTCACCCCCTTATTATGGCATAATCTTTGGGAGCAATACGCAAAAAAAACTTACCTTTGCCCCAAATATGAGACGTGTTCGAAAGCAGGCGTGGAGCGTTGCATATGTCTTGATTTGCGCAAAACAAACATTTTTATTGATAAATTTATGGTTTTTATTTGCAAAACAGAAAAAAATATCTACATTTGTTGCATATGCTTGGGTAAGCGATGGTCAATATTTGACATTTAACATTACATAATATTTGGCACAACTAATTACACATTTTCAACTTAAAAACACTGTAAAGCTACCTAACAATCCAAAGGCATTCACCCTTTCAATCAAAATGCAATCATCGCAATATGCAAACAATAGAGAAAACATACACCGTTGCAGGACACAGCTTTGGACTTAAGATGCACAAGGAGTCTGCTCTGTGGAACGAGATCTCGAATCTCGCTCCATTCGAGGATTCTGCTGTACCTCAATCCTATCTGTTCCAAATGAGCAGTGTTGAGAGTCTCGAAAGCAGACGTGTGAATTGCCGATTGATCTACGAGGACAATGTAGGCAACACCGACTTCCCACGTCTCAACATCTACCACGTCGACGGGGGAAACCTAATCGAGATGTTGGATCACAATGATTGTACATCGTATGGAGAGGTATTTATAAGCGACGACTTTAAGTGTGGCGAGTACACCCTCCCCCAATCCAACACACCACTACAAGTAGAGCTAGAGACACTAAATCTCGCCCTCACTATACAATTCACAATGGCGTCATCACCAAAGAACACTCTTCTGTTTCACTCTTCGTGTGTCCTCGTTGGTGGTCGAGCCTACCTTTTCTTGGGAAAGAGCGGCACCGGCAAGAGCACCCATAGCCGAATGTGGCGTGAATACTTCAAAGAGTCTGCCGAACTACTCAACGACGACCACCCTGTGGTTCGCGTCCATCCCGACGGATCGGTGATAGCCTACGGGTCACCGTGGAGTGGACAGACCGCGTGCTACAAGAATCTCTCAGCCCCAGTTGGAGCGATCGTTCGTATCAAGCGTTCGCCGGAGAACCGAGCGAAACGCCTCTCGACGATTCAGTCCTACGCCTCCCTTACCGCAAGCTGCTCTAGCATAAGATGGAGTCGCGAGTTGTGTGACTCCAAAGATGCAACATTACGCAAGATCATAGAACATATAGATTGTTATGAGATGGAGTGCCTACCCAACATCGACGCAGCAAAGGTCTGCGCGGAGGCGGTAACGGCAGCAAAGTAAGAAATTAAGATTAGTAGACAACCGATGAGCAACGTAAAAACATTTCCCAACGAAGCTATAATGTCACAAGTCGAACGAATGGTCTCGAACGGTGTGACAGTGAAGCTAAGGGTGAAGGGCTACAGTATGCGACCCTTTATCGTTGGTGATCGCGATAGCGTAACACTGGAACGGATACAGCGCCTCGAAGTCGGGGATATTGTTTTGGCTCATCTCGACAGTGGGGATTACGTTATTCACCGCATCTACGCCATCGATGGAGATAGGATAACGCTAATGGGAGATGGAAATCTGGTTTTACCGGAGTATTGTAGTCAAAAAAATGTGATTGGTCACGTAACAACTATACACACCCCCCGGAAAGACATTGATCCCACCAGTTCAAAAAATCGCCGTTTGGCGGCACTCTGGCGGCGATTACTACCTATTAGACGATATTTACTGCGAATTAATTCAAATTTTTATAAACTAAAATTTGAATAATTCGAAAAAAATTCGTAGTTTTGCTCTGTAAATGTAAATGTAAATGTAAATGTAAATGTAAATCTAAATCTAAATCAAATCATTATCATTCATTTACGCACTACAAAACAACAGTGATTTTAACTTAGAAAAAACAATAAACAACAAGAAATTATGAGCAAGAAGAAAATTTATGAGGCTCCAGCGATCGAGGTTATCGATATGGAGTTGGAAGGAGCTATCTTGACTGGTAGCACAACCGTACGAAGTATGAGTAGAGGCGTTAGTCTGTAATTAAATTGAAACGAAGGAAAAAGATGAAAAAGAAATTATTTTTTGCAGCTTTGCTATCTACCGCAGTAATGGTAAGTTGCGACAAGAGTGATGTAGGGGGTTCTTCTTCTGTAGTAGGAACAGACAGCAGAACTATCATCGTAGGTGTTGGAGTTGATGAGACTCGTATTACAGTATCTCCATCAGATACTGATGCTGACGGCACTACAGATGAGTGGACAATGAACTGGGAGACAGAAGATACTGTTATGGGTTGGTACGACAGTGGTAATTCTTCTAAATTCGAGCAGTATGACAAGGAGGATGATCCATCTACTATATACTATGTATACTTCAAGGGAGACGCTCCTGCCTCAGCTACAACAATGCGCTTTATCTACCCATATGACGCTAATTTCGTTAGTGGAAGTAGCTACTCTATCGACCTTACTTCTCAGTCAGTTGATATGATTGACCTTGTAAGCAAGTACAACAACTATGGAGACAACAACCTCTATATGATGAGCCAGAAGTTCGATGTCGCAAAGGCTGAGACTACAAGTGTAGTTATGGATCACATCCTAGCTGCATTGGATGTTGAGATAAGTGTTACAGACCTTGCTGATGGAGAGTCATACACTGTAGACCAAGTAACTATTTCGAATTTATACAGCTCTGGAGATGTAAGTTTCGAGGATGGAACTATGTCAAGCGAGGCTATCAGTAATATCACTTTGGTTATTGACAATGCAAGTTCAGAGGATATTCAGGTGGGTACAAGCGGAGTTGTTCCAAGTGTTGTTCCATTCTCTGTTATCCCATTCTCTGCTGCTTCAGATATGACTTTCGATGTTGATATCACATTTACAAATGGTGACTCAATCGTTGTTACAAAGAGTATCCCTGCTAATACAGATATCGTAGCTGGTACATTCAACTCTGTAGATCTTTCGTTTGCAAAGTCTAGCATCGCAATCAAGAGTGAGTTTACACTTGCTGACTTCGATGCTAGTGCAAACTTGCGCCCAACAATCGATCCTTGGGTTATCACTGACCACGACGCTACATCTGCTAGCTCTAACAATTTCACATCACTTGTTTCAGCTCTTAGCTCTACTAAGGCAAACCTACAGATGAACAACATCACATCGTTGCCAGCTAATGCTTTGCAGGGTAGTACAGCTCTACAATCTATAGAGATGACTGAGTTGTTGACTATCGGCGAATATGCTTTCGGATCTTGTATTTCTCTTACAACTATCGAGAGTGCAGACCTACCAAAGGCTGTAACTATCGGAGCTAACGCGTTCAACGGTTCTAGTCTAACAACTGCATATTTCGGCGCAGCAGAGAGCGTTGGTGCTAGCTTTGCATACAACACTAGCTTGACTACATTGACATTGGGTGTTGACGGAAATGGTGTTAAGACTCTTGCTTCAAGTACATTCTCTGCATCTCTTGCAAAGAGTATCGACCTTACTATCAAGGTTGCTACAGATGCAAACTTCGAGATCTCAGGCAACACTCTAACTTGTGGTGGATCTAGCGTTACATTCAACTCAATCACTGTTCAGTAATCTCTAGATAACAAGAGATATACTAGTAATAATTAGGAAAGGCTACCCACAATCGCATTTGCTGCGATTGTGGGTAGCTCTTTTATGTAGGAGAAATAACACAAAATAGAGCAGGGCAAACGCACGAAAAATAGAGAGAAACATTATACAATTCCAAAAAAAATAGTACCTTTGTTTAGGGTTATTCCTAAGACTTAAATTTGAAAAATTATGAAAATTATAGATGGATTTGTGCTACGCAATATAGCAGGTGAGTCGATTGTCGTTGGCGAGGGTATTGGTCAAGTCGACTTCAACAAAATTATATCACTCAATGAATCGGCAACGTATCTTTGGGAGAGTGTCGTTGATCGAGAGTTCTCGGTTGAGGATCTTGCACAACTACTGATCAAGGAGTATGAGATCGACGAAAACTGTGCTGCGACAGATGCTAAAAAAATCGCCGACGAGTGGTGCAAAGTGGGTATTATAAAGTAGAAAACAACTCTATAATATGTCGCTACTGGAGTCGTTCAAATGCCTGTGGAGACTTGCGAGTCTCGTTTGGAGACGAATAATTCTCTGCTCAATACTAGGAGGGGGATCTGTTATCTGCGCTCTTGGTTTTGTGTGGCTGTCGAAGCAACTCGTTGATGCTGCTACAGGTCATATTGACACCGACCCAACAAAACTTATAATCCCATACATTGCTGTTATCGTCGCGAACATCTCGCTATCGGCAGGTGTGTCATATCTCAAAGGTGTGACACTCATTCGATTTCGTGCCATCCTTCGACAAAGACTCTTTTTCTATGTGATGGAGAGCCGATGGATCGACGAAAAAAAAGCCCTTCACTCCGCAGATATGACTAATCGCCTCGATGATGATGTGAGAGTGGCGGGTGAGTCTCTGTGCAACAACCTCCCATCAATTATAGTAACTTCGTTCCAATTCATTACCGCATTCATCTTTTTGTTGATGCTCCAACCTAAGTTAGCGTGGTTGTTGGTCATCATTATGCCGACAGCAATTGTTGTCAGCAAGCTATTTTTCACCAAGATGCGTATGATGACACGCAACATCAGAGAGAACGACAGCCGAATACAAGCCTACATCCAAGAGTCGATAGAGAACAGATCTACACTAACTGCCTTTGGACAGAGTAAATTCATCAACGATATGTTCCTCTCTCTGCAACGAAAACTTGTCGACGCGGAGTGCAAAAAAAACAACATCACCTCTTTCTCCAAGATTACCCTAAACCTCGGGTTTATGGCGGGGTATATCACAGCATTTCTTTGGGGTATATTTGGATTGCAGTCGGGCAGCATCACCTTCGGACTAATGACTGCTTTCATCCAACTCGTCAACCAAATTCAAAACCCCATCATCGAACTGAGCCAACAACTCCCAACCCTAATATCGTCACTAGCATCGGCGGAACGAGTCGACGAAATCCTTAATCTGCCTCAACAAGAGCAGGGTGAACAGATTACTGTTGAGGGTGCTGTGGGCATAAGTATTGAAAATATATCATTTCGATACGACAAAAGAGATATTTTCAGAGGATTTTCGCACAAGTTCAAACCTAACACAATCACCGCCATTACGGGTGAGACTGGCGCTGGAAAAAGTACACTCATAAAATTAATCCTCTCTCTAAGATCCCCACAAAGCGGATCTATAAAGCTATATAATAACAGCAACGAAGAGTTCCCAATATCCCCCCTACTCAGAACCAACATCCGATATGTACCACAGGGTAACACCCTAATCAGCGGAACGATACGCAGAAATCTGCTCCTCGGAAACCCTGAAGCCTCGGATGACCAAATTAAATGGGCTCTAAATACTGCCTGCTGCGACTTTGTGGAGTCTATAGACTTCGAGTGTCAAGAGCGAGGGATGGGGTTAAGCGAGGGGCAGGCTCAACGAATATCTATTGCGCGCGCACTCCTCGGAACAGGATCTATATTGCTCTTCGACGAACCAACATCGTCTCTAGATCCCGAAACCGAAAGACGATTTATGCAACAACTGAGATCCGAAGTAACGGATAAAACAATAATTATCATTACACATCGTCAAACCCCAATCGAAGAGTGTGACGAGGTATTAAATATAGTACGACCACAGGTATGAAACAATTTTTCGAACTCCTAAAGGGAGGTCTCTGGAGAGACTACACCCCACGACTTGAGGTATTCGACAACTCGACAGACTGGAAACAAATATTCGAACTTGCAAAGATACAAACAGTAGCTGGAGTGGTCTGGGATGGCGTAGAAAAGTTACCTCAATCTATTCGTCCTCCTCGAACAATTACAATACTATGGTATGGATATGTGGCGCGCTTGGCTCAGAGCAATATGGTCATAAACCAAACTGTCAAAGAGTTATTTGAACTACTTGAATCCCATTCACTCCACCCCATATTGATGAAAGGTGCTAGTGTCGCAGCGCTATACCCCGACCCAATGAAACGAGGGTGTGGCGACATTGATCTGTTTCTCGGTGAGGTAGAGCACAACGCAGCAAACGAAATTATCCAAAAAAGATACAACATAGATTTAGGGGGCAAGAGGCAGGCATACCACCACCACCACTACGAAATAGAGGGCATAGAGGTGGAGAATCATAAATACCTAAACTCAAACGAAGAGTTCTATGGAAAAAGCCAATTTAACAAACGACTAAGCGAATGGTATCCACACAACCCCCAATATATTGACATCGAAGGTTACAAAGTTGCCGTCGTTCCCGACAAGTTCAACACTCAGTTTCTATACCACCACATTATGCGCCACTTCATTGATGGCGAGGGGGTCGGACTGCGCCAACTCTGCGACTTAGCTATCGCGATGAGTTGCACAAAGCTATCCGAAAACGACATCATTGTTAAGAGGCGTAGCTGGCAAATTATCGAACGACTGCTGGTGCGATATTTGGGGCTCGATCCTCAGTTTACGGTATACAACAACACAAAGTTTGACGCAATGGCAGATCTCGTAATGAGATTGGTGTTAGAGGGGGGTAACTTCGGTTTCGAAAGAGAGGACGAGGTGCTAAACAACACGCCAACAAAGTATGTAGACCGAAAAATATATAGTTTCAAGGTACATTTTGACCGTTTCTGGTTGCTACTACGCCCCTTCCCCAGCGAAAGTTGGGCTAAGTTCTATGAGTTCCTAATACTTGGTGTTACACAAATATTTAACGACAGTATAGGGCGGAAAAAGAGATATTAACGTGAGTCATACTTATCATCGAGCTTCACATCAACATATCAATCAGCAGGGAGACCCTCCATCTGGCTCTCCAAGAACTGTGTCGGTGTCACCCCATACTTTTTCTTGAAGCAATTCGTGAAGTAACGTGGTGAGTTAAACCCTGTCGCATACGACACCTCGGAGATATAGATAGTATCCCCCTTTTGGAGTAGTAGATCTCGGGCGCGCTGAAGACGAACGTGTCGCATAAACTCATTGGGCGACATATTAGTCAACACCTTCAACTTACGATACAATGTCGATTTTGTGACGTTTAGCGCACTCTGAAAATCGACACAATCAAACTCTACATTCGAAATATTATCTTGAATCACGTCAATCGCCTGCTCCAAGAACTTCTCGTTTATCGATATATACTTAGCATCTGTTGACATCGCAACTCCTCCCTTTTGGAAACGTTGCGCCAACATTTGGCGACTCTTGAGCAGACTTTCAATCTGTGCCACCAACAGATCTAACTCTATTGGTTTTGTCAAATACGCCTCAGCACCACTATCGAGACCCTCGATTTTCGACTTACTCGCAATCTTTGCCGTAAGTAATATAACCGGTATATGCGACAAGTTTACATCCTGCTTGACTGTGGCACACATCTCATAACCATCCATATTAGGCATTATCACATCACTAACAATTATATCGGGATTGTGAGCTAGTGCCAACGTCAATGCCTCACGCCCATCCTGCGCAACAATAACATCGTAACGTCCACTCAAAAATGTCTCTATAACAAACTGACAATCAACATCATCTTCTACCAAAAGTATCGTGCAACGCGACTCCTCACTCATTATCTCGATCTGATCTTCACTCGCAACCTCTAATCTATCCACCACTCGTGGCACTAAATCTGGCTCAACAACATCTTTATATACCTCTCTACCTAAGGGTAGTGTAATCGTAAATGTAGTACCCCTCTCATATGAACTATCAACAGATATCTCTCCTTGATGTAACTCCACGAGATCCTTCGTCAACGACAATCCTATTCCAACACCCTTCGTATTAAACTGTCGATACGCACCATCATAAAAACGCATAAAAAGACTCTTCTGCTGCTCCTCCGTAATGACATTTCCGGTGTTCGACACCTCAATCTTCACTCTTGCATAGAGATCCTCTTCGTTTACATCCAACCCCTCTATGTTAACCCGAATCTCGCCACCCTCGATATTATATTTGTAGGCGTTCGAGAGCAGGTTGCAAATTATCTTCGAGAGCTTATCTTTATCGAAGTAACCATATATCGGTTCACTCTGACAAGTGATCTCCATCGACAGACTCTTCTTCTGGATCAACATTCGGAAATCATCCTCCGCAATCCGAAGTATCAACTCCCTCAAATCGTCGTACCCCACCTGCAACTTTAAGTTTCCAGAGTCAGCTTTACGGAACTCCAAGATCTGCTCCGTAAGGTTCATTAGACGTGTTACATTCCCCTTTATTACCTCATATAGCTTATCGTGCTGGTAGTTGCAGAGCCTCAAGTTCTCCAGCCCACACGATATTATGGTCAGAGGGGTTAGTAACTCGTGAGATACGTTAGCGAAGAATTGAAGTTTCGCAGTATTTAGCTCCTCGGTCTTTGCTAGTTCGATACGCGCAATCTTGAGTGAGTTTTGGAATCTCACTCTCATCACAATATAGTTGACCACGAGACCTACGACACTCACTATTATCCCAATCCAGATCAACCACGCCCACCAAGTATTATACCACTCCGGATGTACATATATATCCATCAACGCAGAGTCTGTCGACCTCACACCCGAGTTGTTCAACGCATACACCTCAAAGGTATAACGCCCACTGCTGAGGTTACTATAGGATGCAACGTGCGCCCCATTAACCGCCTGTCGAAACTCCTTATCATACCCCTTCAATCTATACTCGAAGTTGTTTTTTCCGGGATTTTGCATCAACAACGACGAGAACTCAATAGCAAAATTCACATCCCCACTCTCAAGATGCAGAATTTTAACATCCCCATCATCACTACGCTCCACACGACTATTATTTATACTCGCTCGATGTAGTATCGACCGATTCAATATTGAGATATCGGTAATCGCAGGCTTCGACACCAAATCATTATCTCGAATGGTATTTAGGTCAATCATCGAGTAGCCATTAAACCCTCCATAAAAGAGTCTACCGTGATCGTCTTTAGCGACAGAGTTTATGGTATATATATTATCCGACAGCCCATCTGTGTGGCTAAATATCGTCACAATATCGCGAGCTCTATTAACCCAAACAACTCCTTTATTGGAGCCAAACCACAAATCACCATTACGATCTTCGATAATGCTATTTATAGATTTTATATCCATATCCACAAACCTCTGCTCGACCTCAAACACTCCCTTATCGACATTGTAACGAGCCAACCCATCATTATTTGTTGCCAACCACAAATTCAATTCAGAGTCTCTATAGATAGAGTTTGTCTCATTTATCTGCATCGCTCCGAATAGGACATCGACACGCTCAAAGTATCGATCCTCACTCTCCGCATTAATGCATCGCCACACACCACTACTCTCCGTTGCGAAGAATATCTCACCATCGTCACCCTCCGCAATATCGAGGATTCGATGGCTAGGCATATGGTTACTACCCTCCACCTCTCCGCTCTGACTCAACAGAGTCTCAACCATAGAACCGTCATCACCACGCTCCGTGTAGAGCGTCAATCTTTTATCCTTGGTACTTATGAATACTTGACCTTTGGAGTCTGCGAAGATCTTATTGATCTCATTGTTAAAGATCACCTTGGGGGCAAATTTCTTCAGATTGTCGACATCCACAATATCACCATCATCATCGAGTTCAACAATCCACACCCCATTGTATCGACTTCCCAACCATATCTCGTTACGATGCATAACACGAGTGATACAATTTATGCCATCCGCCTTTTGATGAATCTTACTAAGCCACGGGTGTTCCGAGAACTTATGTAACTCACCACTATTTTTATCTTGATACAACATCACAGAGTAGCGTACACCAAACCACAACTCATCCCTATAATTAAATATTGAGGTTACATTATTACTACTAATGTGCTCCACAAAATCATTGAGTCGAATGTTTTTTATTATTGGCTCACCCAAAGAGAGTTGATTGACTCCTCCTCCCACTGTACCAAACCAAAGAATCATCTCACGAGGCATATAGAGGGTACAACGAATCTCTTTATTGCTCAACGTTGCTGTTGTGGTATCCGACTGTATGAGTTCAATCATAGTTGGCTCAACAAGGCTATCAGTTACATAGACGCCATTTATGGAGGAGATCCAATAGTAGTTATATAGGTCATCTTTGATTATCGATATAGTGGAGTCATTCTGCAAAAAATCACATTGTATGAACTCAACATTTTTGTACCCCTCATCATATCGCACCTCATACACTCCGTGCTCCCACGTTGTAACATAGGTTTTGTCGCCATCGAAGTATAGAGATGTCAAAGTCAAAGTCGCAGATCCAAACTTAGGGGTAAGTTGCACAAACCGATCACCTGACTTATCATATATTACAGCTCCATTGTTCAGATTCAGAAGCCAAATATTTCCACTTCGATCTCTCTGAATATGTCGTATGCGGTTATTTGTCAGACCATCAGCTGACGACACATACGCCACAATCTCCTCACTCGATTTGTTGTATCGATATAGTTTTTGGAAGGTCGCGATCCACATATGCTCACCATCCTCATATATATACAGAATCGTATTGTTGTTGAATATATCGCTCGGAAACCTCTCTATCTCCTCACTGCGAGAGTTGATTAAATAGAGTCCATCCTCAGTTCCAACCCACACCACATCATCGGAATCAACAAACAGATGGCGAACATTTCGTCGTCGAAACTCATTATTGGGGATCGAGATATCATCATAACACTTTATATTGTAGCCGTCGTAACGAGCCAAGCCACTATCTGTACCGATCCATATATACCCTCTGCTATCTTGATCTATCGACGTGATTACATCCGATGGTAATCCATCAATATTGGAGATCACCCCAAAATTTGGAAGTGTGATCTTTGCTGATATTTGCCCCAACACGGAACAAAATATAACGAGTATAATATAGAACTTCTTCATACACAGAACCTAATAAATCCATTAAACAGAACAAATATAACAGCTGCATTCAACCTGCAAATGCAACTGAATTCATAGTTAATATTTGTTTAAATTTTTCATTTGGTGTGAGGTAGCCGAGCCTTTTACGAGGGCGATTATTTAGCTTGTTTTCAATCCATT
>JBCQTT010000032.1:0-14068 GCA_047174765.1 Rikenellaceae bacterium
GCTACCATTCGATGCTTATATTAACTTTATGAGACTAAAAGAACGAGTCGCCGAGGTGCTGGAGTGCGTAGGGTTAAAATATCGCATTAATTTTTGTTGATTACTATAATAAATTAGGGGAGATGTCGAGAGTTGTAAAAATATTTATCCTAATGCTCTGCATCTTCATAGATGTAGAGATCCTCTCTGCTCAGAACAATATACGCGTTCAGGGTGTGGTCGTCTCTGCCGATACGGGAAAGCCTATTAGGAACATCGTTATCACGCACGACCTCGTTCTCAAGGGGCGTAGTGATGCCGATGGACGTTTCTCGTTTGTCATAGATCGTGATGCCGAGCTACTTTTCAAGTCGGATCAGGATATGGAGTATGAGGATATGACGATCAATGTCGATGGGCGTAACAACATCAAGGTCACGATGCAGAGTATGGCGAAGCAGATCGAGGCGGTAACTGTTGTCGCAAAGGTTCGTCGCAAGCCATTGACTGTAGAGCCTACGGAGCTGGAGGTGAAGGGTAACTACTTCCACATCACGCCTAAACTACATATCCCCGAGAAGATATTTACCACCGACTATCGCTATGTCGTGCAACCTGTGTTGGTAGATCTTACGAATGATACACGTCGTAACTTCCGCCCGATGGTTATGGATGGCGAGCATTATGATCTCATCGAGCATCGTCACTTAAACTTCGGAAAGACGCTCGATGCTCTGGAGCAATTTGTAATACCAAACACCATCCGCAAAGATAATGAGATCTACCCATATAGTGATTCACTCTACGTTCAGAGTGCAGATTTGGGTAATGACTTTAAGGTTGAGTGCTTCTTTGTCTTGGTGACATACAATAAACCATATAAGTCCTCACGAGATAGTATCAGGATGTTCGAGATCGCAAAAGGTACGGTCAATCCTCTCCGCTTCTTCAACTACTCGATCTCTCCAATGCAACTTAACGAGACACTTCTTGCGGAGGATGATCATCCATACCTCATCCCAACAGGAGCTGATACGATATATATCCCGACACCCGAGCTAGAGCCACGTGGTAGCCGTGGAGTCTCGAAGATCGAGTTCGAGGTTGGGCGCACAACTATCAACCAGAAGATAGCATCGAACAGAGAGAGCATCAATAGTATACAATCTATCCTTCGAGATATACAACGCAACCCCGATGCTACGCTCGACTCCATCTCGATGGTAGGTTATGCCTCGCCCGATGGAGTCTACGAGAAGAACCAAAACTTGGCAGATCTACGTACAGCGGAGCTTATGAAGGTTGTAACAAGTGCCATCGACCCCTATATCTTGGAGCGCATAACTCTCAAATCACGAGGTGAGGTAGAGCCGTGGAGTAGTGTTGCGAAGTTAGCGGAGACGGATAACAAACCTCTCGCTGAGAAGCTTCAGACGATCTTAGATAAGACCAACGATGCCTACGCCTCGACCCAGAGTGAGGTGTTGCGAATGCCAGAGTATCGAAAGGTCATCGCACCTCGTTACCTGCCACAACTACGTCGTGTATCCTACGAGATCGACTACTCGATCCTACGCCCGATGACATATCAGGAGATCTCGGATAAGTATAATAAATATGGTAGCGACTCGATCTCACGTTTTGAGTTCTATAGGTTAATCACAGAGGAGCAAGACACCATTCGTCGCGATACGATAATGAAGAGGGCGATCGAGAAGTTCGATAACTTCACCATCATCGCAAACTACGAGGCAGTCAGGATGTTGCAACAGGATAGTGTCAAGATGGAGATCCTAGCACCACTCTTCGATGGTAAATACACCCCGATGGCGGCACGCTATAATCAAGCAGCAATGGCGCTCAGGAGTCGTGAGTACTCGATAGCGGACTCTCTCATTCAAGATATTATGCTTACCGACGCAACACGACATATGCATAGTGTGGTATCGCTCTTCAACGGAGACTATGACGATGCGTATGAGTACTTCTCGCAGTTTGGAGGTCTCAACGAGGTGTTGATCCTACTCTCGATGAAGGAGAATGAGCAGGCGCGAGAGAAGATGTCGGAGCTAATGAAGGATTACGATAACGGATCAAATGCGAAGTGTCACTACATCGCGGCAGTATGTGCCAACCGTATGGATGATCTCTCGATGGCAACGATGCACTTGGGCATAGCTCTGCAGATCGATCCCTCGTTGGAGGAGATGGCGAAGATTGATGCCGATGTAATAGATATATATGAGCTGATACAGCTCCAAAATGGAGGAGGTGGTGATGCGAAGTAGAGTATTATATATAGTCATAGCGTTGCTGCTCTCGACAACATCGCTCTATCCTCAGAAGGATGGAACGACACCTCTAGTGGAGAGTGCGATGGAGCACCTCTATCAGAGACCAGCGCGATGGAGTGGAGCACGCTATACCACACCTACGAATCGTCTTCATAGATTATATGCCTCGTATAGCGCAGAGAACTATGGCGTGTGGCAGTATGAAAACGGTGAGGATGATAGTCTCAATGGTTGGATGAATAGATTAGGTGTTGGGTATGCGCTCTCACCTGTTCACTCTGTCGAGGTTGGAGCTAGTTTTAGCGGTTGGGATATGAAGGATATGTTCTATCGTTTCGATGCCTCGTACCTCTTCAATGTCACCGCCTTTGCCAACCGCACGGAGCAACCTACTAAGGTGGAGTTGTTTATGAAGCTAGGTGTTGAGAGCTATATCGATATGATGAGTGAGGGTGTTACGGCGGGAGCTTCGGGCGCGTTCAGAGTGAAGTATAACCTCTCTCCATCGGTGGGCTTGTATGTCGAGCCTAAGTTAGCGTTTGTCGGCGGAGGTGGCAACCTCAACACGTCGCTACAAAATAACTTCTTCATGCCCTCGGTGTCGTTTGGTCTCACGGCTAACATCGGGCAGATACGAGATAATATCAAGGCAGGCATCGACTATCGACGTGAGTTGTGGAGTGATGCGGAGTATAGATATAGGATTAGACCACTCTTCGCAATCAAGAGCAACTTGTTATTTGATGCGGCAACACTTATCAATGCTGAGATTGAGGTTCCGATTGGTGATCGCTACTCTGTCTCGGGCGAGTGGGTCTTCCCGTGGTGGGTGTCCGACGATCGAAGTACTGCTGTTCAGATGATGTCGGGACAGCTCGAGGGTCGCTATTGGTTTGGAGATCGCAAGGGAAAGTTTAAGCTAACGGGTCTGTTTGCAGGTTTCTATGCAGGAGGAGGTCTCTATGACTATCGCTTCAAGGACAACGGTTATCAGGGTGAGTTCTTCATTGCCTCAGGTATCTCGGGCGGTTACGCTCACGCACTCAATAAACGAGGCACATTTAGGATGGAGTACTCATTGGGCTTTGGTTACCTCAAGACTAACTACCGCTACTATGAGGGTGTGCAGGAGAATAAATACTTTGTGTGGGAGCACGATGGTAACTACACGTGGGTAGGTCCTACCAAGGCGAAGGTGTCGTTCGTATGGATGATAAATAATAGGGGAGGTCGACGATGAAAAGAGTACTATATATAATATGTATAAGCATCTTGATGCTCTCGTGTGAGCGAGTCGAGTTGACCTACAACTACTCGCCCTATTGTGATATTGTTGTCAATCTCGATTGGAGCAATATGAGTGAGATACCTACGGGAATGACCGTTAGAGCCTATCCACAGGATGGTAGCACACCGACCGTTTACCAGAGTAATGCGATTAGTAGTGCGACCTTATCGCTTCCAGCAGGAGTCTATAATATCTTGGTCTTTAATCAGGTGCCAGCGGACTTCGGCACGGTGAGCTTCAGGGGGCTCGACCTGTGGGAGACAGCTGAGGTCTATGCCAATGAGAATACATCCGCTTCGTGGGCGACAAATGTATCACGTAGCAGTTCGACGTTTGTTCGCGAGCCAGAGGATGTTGCTGTTGCAACCTATCTGGATATTGAAATCAGCGATGATATGATCGACAAGTCGACGGAGCAGTACCGATTGACAAAAGAGAGAATCGTCGTTGAGACACTCGATCTAAAGCCGAAGGTTGTTGTTAAGCGTGCTTTTGTAAGGGTTCAGGTCGATGGTATCAAGAACCTGCTCTCGACACGTGCTGTCCTCACAGGAATGGCGGACTGCTACAACTTCTCGACACAGCAGAGTGGTGAGATCTATGTGTCACACCTCTTGGAGGAGTGGACGATAGAGGATTATGAGTATAATGATAGATATGGTGAGACTAATATCTACTTTATGAGTTTCGGAATCCCGACAACCACCACCTCGACGAGAGCGACGAGTGATTGGAGTGGTTCGATAGATCTTCAGATGCTGTTGATCGACAATCAGACTATCATTGAGCATAGTGCCGACATTACAAATCGCACCACCTCAAACAGTGAGGAGGAGACAAAGAGCGACACTGACACAGATATTGACATCGACATATCGGTCGAGATTGGATTCTCGGGTGATGATGATGATCCGATGCCATATCTACCCGATGTACTACCAAGTGGCGATGTTTCGAGTGCATTTGATGCAACAGTCGAAGATTGGGGCGATGAGGAGAGCTATGATATTATATTTTAACAATTAAAGACAAAACAAACAATAAATAATTCAAATTTTAAAACTATGAAAAAACTATTTTTATTCGCAGCGGTCACGGCTGTTGCATTGAGCAGTTGCTCAAAGGATGAG
This sequence comes from Rikenellaceae bacterium, assembly GCA_047174765.1. GTDB lineage: Bacteria > Bacteroidota > Bacteroidia > Bacteroidales > Rikenellaceae > Alistipes. The sequence continues at coordinate 4,692 of JBCQTT010000032.1, forward strand.
GTCACATCGACCTCTATGGACAATCAAGAGGTTAGTTTCTCCACTTACACGGGTATCTCGACTAAAGGTCTTGTGACTGACACTGATGGCACTAGCACAACAACAGGCATTCAGACAACAGGTATTGGTGTCTATGGATTCTTTCAAGATGAGGAGTCTTGGTCGAATACGAGTTACAACTTCACGCCAAACTTTATGTATAATCAGCAGGTTACATACGCTGCTAGTGCTTGGTCTTACACTCCTGTAAAGTATTGGTCAAATGATACTGCCGACAAATATTCGTTCTTTGCTTATGCTCCATATTCGGGGTACACTGATAGCGGAATCACGACAAATAGTGCAAATACAGCCTCTGGAGCACCATCTATTAAATACACAATCAACTCAGACGCAACAAAGATGGTCGATTTCGTAGCAGGACAAGTTGTAGATATTTTTAGAGGTGGTCAGACTGCTCAGGCAAATGTTACAACAGCTACAAACAAAGTCGACTTCTACCTTAAGCACCAGCTGTCTCGTGTGAAGTTTACGGGTAAGACCAATATTACAACGACAGACAACGCTACAGCGAACACTGTTGTTGTTGTGAAGAATATGTATATCACAGGTAATACAGCATCTGCAGTTTCATCGAGTTTGACAAGTTCTGAGTTCTACACAGATGCCGTTTATACTTTTGATGATACAACAACGACTTCAACTAATACAGATCACACTCAAGATGGTACGTGGAGTTCTCCTACAGCGGCTACTACGGATTACAACTTTACGGGATTGGTAAGTAGTGCGACAGCTGCGGAGTTAACCATTAACTCCATCGCGACGAGCTATAACACTACATCTACTGCTGTGATTACAAATGATGCAACAGAAGATGCAATATTTACAGATGGTCAATATCTATTCCTAATACCACCAACATCAACAGGTCTTTCGGGCGACGATAAGATGTATATATACATAACATATGATATTGTAACAGCTGATAGCGAGTTGGATGGTAAATATACAGTATCATCTAATGCAGTGACAATTGCATTGCCAAGTACAACATTACATCCAGGCGTAGCGTACAATATGATTTTAACATTCTCACTTTATGAGGTTACGCTATCTGCAACTGTTGTTGATTGGGATACAACAACAGCTAATGAGAGTACTGGTACAACTACAGGTACTAGCACAGATGGCACAACTGTCGACACAACAGGTATTCCTGTAACAACAACCTGATCTTAGAACCTGATCAAAACAACAAACCATAGGGCACTGAACCGCCCTATGGTTACAAAACAGATGGTGAATAATTTAGCGATGAAGAGACTAATATACATATCAGCAATTTTATTGGTGTTAGCAGGGTGTAGCAAGAGCAAGAGCAAGAGCGATGGCGACACCTCGGAGTCAAACACCCTCGATGGTTACACTCAGAGCACCACACCGATCGCCTTTCAGACCGCATTGAATTGGGGTGACGACCAAACAAGAGGTATCGAGACAACGTCGTTAAACTTCTATGAATTTGGTCTATTTGGGTACTTCATTGACAACGGAGATGAAGATGCCATCGAGTCTCTCACCCCCAACTTTATGTATAACCAACAGGTGTCGTATAGCAGTAGCACAAAGCTATGGAGCTACTCGCCAATAAAATATTGGTCAAACGACGATAATGACCGTATTCAGTTCTTCGGCTACCATCCCTACAACAGTGAAGACATCGAGCTTAGTGCCAATAATGCGGTGGGTTATCCGACATTCACCGTCACACCACACGCCAACCCCTACGATCAAGATGACTTCGTAGTAGCCTCGACCGAGCCTCTGGGCAACGACACGGAGAGTGTGTCGCTATCTTTCACTCACAAATTAGCCCAAGCGAGGATCTATGCGGCACACTGTGGAGATCAATCGGCTACGGTAAATATTATGAATATAACGATCAGCGGATATAGAGGATCGGGTACGTGCACCTACGACGCGACCGAGAAAGGGTTTGTTTGGGAACATCAGCAGGGAACAGAGACAGTGCCTGCCGACAAGGATAAAGCGACCTACTATTTGGATGAGACGGAGATCAATACCAACATATCTGGTGGTATAGCAAATCTCGGCTCTGCGACTGTTAATATTGATGATTATACATTGCTCGATCTAAGTTTAGGAAAGTCATATATGATGCTCATACCTCAGGACGAGATTGGCGAGCTAAAATTCACCGTGTTGTTCTCCTACACATTAAGTAGTAGTACCGTGCAGGCTTTTCAGGAGCTTACGCTCGCTTCGGGTTCTACGCTCGTCGAGAATGAGATAAAGTACTATCTGCTCCTGATCGACCCTGAGGATGTTGGATTTGGCTCTATCACGGTCACCTCAGAGCCGTGGATTGATGTCGATATAGATAATACAGATAATGATGGAGTTTATCAAATAGAGTAGCGTTATGGTAAGAGCAACAAACATATTATTGGTAATAATACTCCTAATGGGGTGTGACTCGGAGCAGGCTACCACCTCGTTCTCGGAGGGTGAGGAGGGTACAATCACCATCACCACACGAGCAGAGGGTAGTGTCATCGACAACTTTGCCGATGGCTCAACTATACGTATAGCTGTCTACGAATCCGACAACGCTAATAGATACTCAACGTTATATCTCTCGGAGGATTTTGGCGATATGTATAGTGATATTTACGGTACTCGCACCAGTGGCGTATGGAAATATAGCTTCGATGGAGGTAGCAGTAGTAGCGTGTACTTTGGATATATCCAAGAGGATGGTGCCTCGATTGATATGGTTGCTACATACCCCTACGTCAGCGATGATGATCTCTCGGCAGTATCATTCAGCATTGCATCGCAAAGTTCGACCTATAATTTAGGTTATATGTGGGCAACAGCGAATGATATATCACTTTACTCATCCTTGCTAAATGCAGATCTCTACTTCCAGCATATAATGACGGCACTAAACATACGAATGATCCTCACCAATAGCGCAACTTATACCACACTCTCCTCCGTTACGTTGACACTAACCGATGCAAGTGGCACAGAAAAGTCGAGCATCATCTCGAAAGGCACAATAGATTTCTCCACAGGAGTTATCACCGACCAAACCTACGTAAGCACTCAAAAAATCACGATAGGCACCAATTTATCTAGCACTTCTTATACCGATAATACGCTCTACCTACCACCATTCGAGATGGCTGCAACCGACAAATTAACACTATCATTCAGCATAGATGGCGTAACGATCGACGAGACAATCACCCTCGCGGGCGACCAATTCACAACCACCGAGACATCTGGCACATACAGTATGTCACGAGGCACACGCTACAGCCTCAACATAGAGCTAGACAACTACCTAAAATTCAGTGGCACGATCACAAAAGATAATACTTGGGACTACACGAGTGATACCCAAACCAACATATAACCCCACGCGATATGAAGAGACTACACTACATATACCTACTATTCTTGGTGATCTTCGCCGTTGGTTGCACCGACGATCCGATCGACGATGCCACCTCTGAGGATCTTGTCGCGATCGACTTCACCACGAGCGGGTCGATCACCCGATCAGGCACAGACACCTCTGCCACGGAGGATCTACGTTTCTCGTTGGTGTCGAGTTCAAGCACCACAGGAAGCCCCACGAATAGCAACATCTACACCTACGACCCTACGAACTCGACTCTCACCCGAGCAGATGGCTCTACGGGTCTCTATGCAGGTAGAGCAACCTACTACCTCGTAATAGCCACCCCGACCGACGAGATGCAGCAGGTCGGCACATCATACGGACACCTTGTCGAGCGAGTCACCGACACTCCGCTCTACATTAGCGATGATACCTCGGTCTATGTCGATGGTATCAATGCTGGTGGCTCGTACATCTACGATCTAAGCAACACCACCCTGAGCCAAAAGCGTAGCAAGCTATTGGTGAAGTTCAAGAGTGACCTCGAAAATGACCGCCGAACGGTCAACACTCTATATATCAAGGATCTCTACACTCAGGGTTACGCCAGCACACCGTCGGGTGTTCTTTTTAATTCTACCGATCTTAGCGAAAATAATGTCTCGGACTTCACAAATATCTCCGAACTAAAGAATCTAAACCACGAAACCTACACCACCGCCACCACCTCCGAGGATGACAACACAACCTACATCATCTCTTCGGACTACTCAGCCGAGGGAGCGACCCATCCGACCTTGGTTGTAGGTCTCAAATCGGGTGATGAAGATACGGATACACGCGAGATCGATGTTCCGTTGGACATTCTGATGGAGCCACACGCCTGCTACACCTACTCGATCAACATCTCGTCGATCGAGATAGAGGTCACAGTTACGGTCAACTCCGATTGGGATAAAATAGGCATTACAGGCACAATCGAGACAATCGCCAAATACACGGTCAACATCGACTCAGGCGAGATCAAGTGGGTAGGGTGCGATATATCCTCCTCGGTCGATGAACCAGAGGCGGATGAGCCGATCGTAAAGTATGTTGATTTCACGACCGAGGAGAGTTCCAACTGCTACATCCTAAACCCAAGCTCAGAGGGAGGCACGGTCTACTACATCCCGATCTCACGCATAGACGATTTTTGGACAGATACGAACTATGTGCAGGATAGCTACCAAAATACATACTACTCGCTTAACGCCATTGGCAATAATTGGGAGGCGGTGATGTCGTGGCACGACTTCAATAACCCGACTACCTACGAGCCGATCAACAAGGTTACCATCGAAAAAGGCACTTCGCCATCAAACATTCAGTGTGTCGTTGTGACAATACCGAGTAGCTTTGCCAACCCCGACAACCACTGCAATATCGGCTATGTTGTGCGAGCAACAGCCCTAACAGACACGCCAGTTCTGTGGAGTTGGCACTTGTGGATCACGGATTACGACCCATATGTAGATCAAACCATAGAGACCAACAAGTTCCAATACAAAGTCGATGGAGGCGAGCTACACCGCTACGACAACACATACTTCGAGACAGGCATCTATAAAGACAAACTCATTATGGATCGTAACTTAGGCGCACGCTCCCCCGACTTCGAGGGACACGGTTCGATGACAAGTACTACTATCACCGCCCCAGGCACTATCTACTACCAATTTGGGCGCAAAGACCCCTTTCCTGCCTATTACAATGTGGCTAATGGTTACACTTGGGGCACTCTGACAGGATCACTATCGTTAGAAGATGGAGTGAATAATCCCTCAAAGTTTATCACCACCTCTTCAGGCAATTGGTGCAGTGAGGTCAATTCTGCCGACTATATTTGGAATGACCGTACAATCTCAAAAGCAACTTACGAGACGGGCAAATCTATCTTCGACCCCTCGCCACAAGGTTTCCGAGTGCCGATTACGGGTACTTGGACAGGTTTTACTGTCGATACGTTTCCGTTCGCAGACTATAGTCGCACCTATAATAGCTACGCCTATTATCCTACCACAGGCTACCGCATAGCTACCAGTGGCGCACTGACCAACACTGGTAGCTATGGTTACAGCTGGAGTGCTACGCCATATAGTTACACTATCGGTTACTATATGAACTTCAACAGCACGACCTCCGTGAACGCTGCGGGTACAGCTTCACGAGCGCACGCTTTCCCCATCCGCCCCATACAAGAATAATAAAAAACCAGAGATATGAAGAAGTTAACATTTTTATTGCTTATAGCGGTTATGACCTTTGCCGCTTGTCAGAAAGATATGGTCGATGATAGTTCTCAGTTGAGTGCTGAGCCTATCACGCTAAGCCTCAACCTCGCGGTCGAGGGTATGAGTGCCGGTACTGCTGAGGCGGCGGAGCAGACCACGACCTATTCGCTCACTCGATCAACCCTCGGCACAAACGATCCATCGACCACAATCCAAAACCTATGGATTGCACAATTTGGCTCAGATGGTAAGGTTGTGGGTACACCGCAATACTTCGATGAATTTCAGAAGTTGGCAACCGACCTCGAAAACAGTGTTGAATCTATCGACATCGCCCTCATACCATCGGGTACGGAGACCAACACCCTCGTCTACATCGCCAACACATTCGACGATACTATCACTCAATCGTTAGGTAGTAGCTACACCATCGACCAATTCAAGGCACTCACTTACGCTGTCACCGATGAAAAGAGTATCTTTGGAACAGCCGATGACACCGACTACTACTCAATCCTCTATGGCGAGATTACTCAGGCGATAAGCAGTAGCACCACCCTCGCGACCTGCACCCTAAAACGCAACATTGCCAAGGTAAATATCAATATCGTGGTTACCAGTGGTGTCGACCTCACATTCTCCGAGGCGGTGGTTCGTGGAGTCCCCAACGTGTCGAGCTACTTCCCCGTTATCACCGCTGGCGAAAATTTCCCTGCCGATGATACATTTAGCTATATCAACTACGAGAGTATGGATATAACCACTACAACCGAAACAACCGATCTAACCTTCTACGCACCCGTAAATATGCGAGGCACATCAGTAAGCGACTCCGAGCAGATGAAGAATCAATACGGCACACCCTACTGCACCTCGATTTCGCTCCTTGCTGAGAGTGGTGGCGAGAACTACCTCTACACCTTCTATTTGGGTGCTGATCTCGAAAGTGACTACAACATCGAGCCAAACAAGGAGTACACCTACACCCTCACGTTCAACACCGTGGGCGACCCCGACACCGACCTACGTATCGAGGAGGCAGGAGGTATCGATTACTCGCTCTCTACGATGGCACGTTCCAACTGCTATATCCTCAACCCATCGGCAGTGGTTGACTCCGAGTATATCATACCGATTGACCGTATCGACGAGTTTTGGGGCGATAATAATTATAACACCGAAAATATCACGGGCAACACCCTCACCCAAGTCGGCGATAATTGGGAGGCAGTGATCTTGTGGCACGACCACACAGGAGACCAAACCTATGACTCCGCAACCGACCAAATCGGAGGGTTTAAGTTAGAGGCAGACCACTCCAACAATACCGTAAAAGTAACCCTCCCCAAAGAGTTTGCCGCCCCTACGAACCACTGCAATGTGGTCTTTGTGGTGCGTAAAAAAGACGATGCAACAATCCTGTGGAGTTGGCACTTGTGGATCACCGACTACGACCCATACCCCGATAACCTTATCCCCTCGTTGGGCGTTTTTCAATATAATGTCGATGGCGGTGAGTTGCATCGTTACAACAATACCTGCTTCAACACAGGTATCTACTCTGACAAACTAATTATGGATCGCCATATCGGCGCGAGGTCATCCAGTGTTGATGGCTATGGACTTAGTGGGGCTTCTTTCGTAGGACCGGGAACATTATTCTATCAATTTGGGCGTAATATACCATTCCCAATAAAGAGCTATGACTATAAAAATGGTTATACTAGGTCTACATATAGTACAAGTGGTATCAGCTTTGCAGAATCTGTCCAAATTCCTAATCGTATTCCCATACACAGTACTAGTACTAACTGGTGTAGTGAAAGTGATGCACAAAATGCTTTATATATTTGGAACGATTATAATGTCGCTGTTACAGGTTACACTACGGGTAAATCAATTTTTGATCCATCGCCGTGGGGGTTTCGAATACCAATAAATGGTTCTTGGGGAGGTTTCTCCGGAGGTTCTGCCGAGAATGAATATAACTATCCTGATAGCTATAACTGTAAACTTGTATATAACATTGCTGGCACAACAACAACCCCATACAATCGTATCTATAAAGACTTCGCCTTTTATCCAGCTATTGGTATTTTAAATGCCAATTATGGCGGTACGCACAATACGTATAGTAGCGGTTTTGTATGGAGTGCAACACCATATAGCGCATCGGCAGCTTATTATTTTGGCATTGACAGTTCTGGTGTAGGTACATCAACTGGCTACAGTCGTGCGATCTCGTGCGCCGTGCGCCCCGTCCAAGAATAATTTTGCGATAGCAAAATATCCGATTTATATTTTTGAAAAATGACCTTTTTCAAAATAGAGCGTTCTTTGAGATATTGTGTATGAAAATTTGTGGAGTAGACTTTTTTCGCTATCTTTGCGGTAGGTAATTAAATTCTACGGACGATGAAAAAGAATGATAAAGTATTAATATCCCCCGACTTAACCAATCTCAAAGAGTGGTTAGAGGGTGTCGTGATAGAGATTGAAGAGAACTCATTTGTGGGTTGCGTCATAACGGCTCAAACAGAGGCTGGAGAGGTCTTTTTTGGCAAAGAGGTGCAGTTTAAACTCGTAAACCAATAGGCTATGTATGCACTAAGTTTTGATATGAACACCGTAGAGTTGCGTGAACATTACGGCGAGCCGATAAGCAAGGCATATTACGACATCAAGAAGTTGTTGTACCGAAATGGCTTTGAGTGGATTCAAGGTAGCACATATATAACCAAAGAGGGTGATATGAGTACGCTCTTCTCAGTGATGTTGCAACTCAAACAGATTGAATGGTTCACCAAATCCGTGAGAGATATACGAGGCTACAAAATCGAAGATTGGTCAGATTTCACCTCCCTCATTAGAGAATAAACATACATACACAATATCTTAAAGAACAGACTTTTACGAAGGTCTGTTTTTTTTGTGTAATGTGTAAAATTAAATAACGATGATGAAGATGCTAAGAATTATGATTGAAGAACTCGACTACTATGTCGAGACAGAGTGGAGGTATGAGGAGTTTCCCAAGTTAGATGATTTCATCTATGTTTTGAATTTTTGTAGTGATGACGATGAGAAATACTTCACCGACAGCCCACTCCCTGAATATCTATATAGCGACTTTGACAACATACTGGAATTTGTTAAATATAACAGATGGCAGGTGGTCGAAAGAGCGTGGAATTTAGAGGACGGAATGACTATCAACTGCCGCAGGGTTGATCCGACGTTGTTGTAATGTTTTAAATGATATTGTAGGGTGATTTTCATATACGCTCCTTCTCTATGAGAGGGAGCTATTCTGTTTAATAGAGACATGAGTCTTTGTGCATTTGATATTAAAAATATTAGATGTGCCTTTTATTAACAATTTACAATTATATGAATTTCAAACACTTAGTAGAGACACAGCTACTGCAAAGCAGTAGTAGTAGCAATTGCCCTCAAAAGAGCGGTATGTATGATGATTTTGCTTTCAAGGTGCTTCGGCTTTACAGCGAGGCGACAGACCATCGAGAGTTTGTCGCACAGCTAATATATGTAGAGATTGAGTTGTTAGAGGCTCTACACCACCAGCCTGACAATCGCTATCTCGTTAAGGCGTCACGTTTGGTGCAGAAGATACTTGGTAATATAGAATTTGAGCTTAAACATCAGAC
>JBCQTT010000014.1:0-61821 GCA_047174765.1 Rikenellaceae bacterium
CCATTCAACACCGTAGCAAATACAATAGCAAACCACTACGATACAATCCTAAATTACTTCGACAACAAATCTACAAATGCATCTGCGGAATCTTTCAACGCAAAACTCAAAGCATTCAGAACGCAATTTAGAGGAGTTAGGGATGTGAAGTTCTTCCTTTTTCGGGTCTGTAAAATTTATGCCTGACCCCTAAAAAACACAGGGTTTGCGTATGATCCCCAAGATATCAGCAACTACAATGGGCGTGGTGAGAATGCGCGTAACGAATAGTAGATCAAAAAAAAGCCCTCCGAATTTCGAAGGGCTTCACCTTGTGTTTACAACAGGCGTTTGTGCGGATAAAGGGACTCGAACCCCCACGCCTCGCGGCACCAGATCCTAAGTCTGGCGTGGCTACCAATTACACCATATCCGCCTATTGCAGTGCAAATGTAGGAACAAAAAATGGGACTACCAAATATTTTGTGATATTTTTGCGTAAAAAGTAAATTACATATGTTTATATTATGAAAAACCACAAAAAAGAACTATCTTTGTTGCTTAATAAATAAGGTGTAGCAAACCGATGGATTCGATAGCAAAAGTATAACCATATTAGCCGCAGTAACCCTAATGGGATTATTGCGGTCCTTTTTTTCTAACTATTTAAGAGACAGAACAATGAAAGTAGGCATTATAATGGGGTCAACCAGTGATTACGATGTGATGGAGGCGGCAGTCACAACCCTTACGGAGTTTGGTGTACCATTCGAAAAACGAGTGGTCAGCGCACATCGCACTCCAGAACTGCTCTTCGAGTATGCCAAGTCTGCTAAGGCACGTGGTATCGAGGTGATTATTGCAGGTGCAGGAGGTGCGGCACATCTTCCGGGTATGGTTGCGAGCCTTACGCCACTTCCCGTTATTGGAGTGCCGGTTAAGTCGAGGGCGCTGAGTGGCGTTGACTCTCTATTGTCGATTGTGCAGATGCCTGCCGGTGTGCCGGTGGCTACGACAGCTATCAATGGTGCGAAGAACGCCGCTTTGATTGCGGTGTCGATTTTGTCGTTGGGGGATGGCGAGTTGGCGGCTAAGTATGATGCTTTCCGTGCGAAGCAGACTGCGGATGTGTTGGCTGCTGAGATTTAATCGACGAGAGATTTATGAAGATAGGAATTGTAGGCGGAGGACAGCTCGGGTTGATGATCGCTGTGGCGGCAAATGAGTTGGGGCATACGTGTGTTGCTCTCGACCCCGTGGCTAATGCACCAGCTTTTGTGGTTTGTGAGGATCATATCGTTGCGGCTTATGACGATGTGGAGGCACTCACCAAACTTTGTGAGATGTGTGATGTTGTTACATATGAGTTTGAGAATATCCCAGCAGAGGTGTTGAAGCCTCTCTGTGCAAAATATAATATCAAGCAGGGGTGTGAGCAGTTGCTCAAATCTCAGGATCGCTTGGTCGAGAAGGAGAATGCCGCAGCAAATGGACTCACCACGCAGCGATATGCCGCGGTGGATGGTATGGAGTCGTTGCAGAGTGCTGTGTCGTTGATTGGATTACCTGCGGTGCTCAAGAGCCGTAGGATGGGTTATGACGGAAAGGGACAGATGGTCCTTCGCTCTGAGGCGGATCTTGTGAAGGCGGCGGATCTTGTGAAAGTTCCCTGCATATTGGAGGAGTTTGTCGACTACGATTATGAGGTGAGTACTGTTGCGGTACGTTCGGCGGATAGTTGTACAATATTTCCGGTGGGTCGAAACGTTCATCGTCGTGGGGTGTTGGATTTGTGTATCGTGCCGGCGGAGATGCCAACGACACTACGTGAGAAGATCGAACGTGGTAGCGTAGAGTTTATGGAGAGGTGTGGGTTTTATGGAATCCTCGCTATTGAGTACTTCGTGAAGGGCGAGACTGTCATCTTTAATGAGATGGCGCCACGTCCTCACAACTCGGGACACTATACGATTGAGGGTACTACCTCGTCGCAATTCTCGGAGTTGGTGAGGTATCTGACCGATACCCCTTTGAAGGGTGCGGAGTTGGTGGCTCAGAACGTTGTGATGAAGAATATTTTGGGTGAGGATATGGCAGCAGCTGAGGCGATGGCGTCGGAGGCGATTGATGGCTGTTATGTACACCTATATGGAAAGAGTGAGTGTAAGGTGGGGCGAAAGATGGCTCACATTACATTCGTGGGGACGACAGAGGCGCAGTATCGCGCTGAGTGGTCGAGTAGATTTGTAGATTAGAACAAAAAATAAATAGAAGAAAAGTAAATGGGTAATTTTCGCATCTTTGTAGAGAAGAGAGAGCAGTTCCGTGTCGAGGCTGAGAGCCTTCGTGCGGAGTTAAATACCAACTTGAACCTCTCGATTGAGTCGTTGAGGTTGATTTGTGTCTATGACCTCTTCGGGTTTAGTGAGGAGTTGGTCGAGAGGGCGCAGTATGGTGTCTTTGGTGAGATCGTAACGGATCGTGTGTCGCACGAGATTGAGACGGGAGATTCACATATAATCGCAATTGAGTATCTGCCCGGTCAGTTTGACCAGCGTGCAGCATCGGCTGTGGATTGTGTGAAGTTGCTCGACCCAGAGGCGGATGTGAGAATCCGTTCGGGGCGTATCTTTGTTATCGACAGTGCAGTTGCAGTAGAGGATATCGAGCGTGTCAAGAGCTACTGTATAAACGCTGTTGAGTCGCGCGAGAAGGATATGTCGCGTCTTACAGATGCTGAGAAGGCTGTCCCTACAGAGGTGCCTATACTTGAGGGATTCTGCTCAATGGGCGACGAGGAGCTCGCTCCATATTGTAAGGCTATGGGTCTTGCAATGAGTGCGGAGGATCTTGCTGAGGTGCGCAAATATTTTACAGAGGAGGGGCGTGAGCCATCGGAGACGGAGCTACGTATCCTCGATACATATTGGAGTGACCACTGTCGTCACACCACATTTACCTCGGAGCTAACAGATATTACTGTTGCCGAGAGTTTCATTAGTGCAGATATTGAGGCGCAGATTGATGGTGTGTTGCAGATTCGCGAGAAGTTGGGACGCACTCAGAAGCCATTGTGTTTGATGGAGCTTGCGACGATCGGTGCGCGCTATTTGAAGAGTGAGGGTTTCCTCGATGATATGGAGGTGAGTGAGGAGAATAACGCTTGCTCGATCTTTGTCGATATTGATGTCGATGGAGTCGAGGAGAAGTGGTTGCTTCAGTTCAAGAACGAGACACATAACCACCCAACAGAGATTGAGCCTTTCGGAGGTGCGTCGACCTGTTTGGGAGGAGCTATCCGTGACCCATTGTCGGGACGTTCGTATGTCTATCAGGCGATGCGAGTGACGGGAGCTGGTGACATATATAAACCTATTGCCGAGACTATGGAGGGAAAACTTCCACAGCGTATTATTTCGCGTAAGGCGGCAGATGGATATTCGAGTTACGGAAACCAGATAGGTCTTGCAACGACACATCTTCGTGAGATATACCACCCAAACTATGTGGCAAAACGTCTAGAGGTTGGAGCGGTTTGTGGAGCTGTTAAGGCGGATGCGGTGCGTCGTGAGTCTCCTGTTGCAGGGGATATTGTCTTGATGTTTGGAGGTCGCACAGGTCGTGATGGTGTCGGTGGAGCTACCGGTTCATCGAAGGAGCACACTACGGAGTCGTTGGAGAGTTGTAGTAGCGAGGTACAGAAGGGTAACGCACCCGAGGAGCGTAAGATATCTCGTCTGTTCCGTCGTCCCGAGGTGACGCGCCTTGTGAAGAAGTCGAATGACTTTGGTGCAGGTGGTGTGTCGGTTGCAATTGGAGAGCTTACGGATGGTCTCGACATCTACTTGGATCGTATACCAACAAAATATAGTGGATTGAACTCTACTGAGATCGCAATTAGCGAGTCGCAGGAGCGTATGTCGGTTGTCGTTGAGGCGAAGGATCGTGAGGAGTTTATGAAGTATTGTGCGGAGGAGAATCTGGAGATCACACACGTTGCCGATGTAACAGATCTTCACCGTATGAGAATGTTCTCGGGTGATAAGTTGATCGTAGATTTGCGTCGTGACTTTATCGACTCGGCAGGTGCTCCACACTATGCGGAGGCTACAATTGCAGAGGTTGAGGAGCGCGATCCATTTGCTCGAAATGTTGAGGGTGAGGATCTGAAGGCTCAGATCCTAAATAACTTGGCAGATGATAATGTTGTGTCGCAGCGTGGTTTGATCGAGATGTTCGACGCTACGATCGGACGCTCTACAGTCTTGATGCCATTTGGTGGTCGTACACAGAACAGCGAGACACAGGTCTCTGTTCAGAAACTCCCAACAGTCGGGTTTACAAATACAGCAAGCATTATGTCGCACGGATATAACCCATTCATCACAGAGTGGAGTCCCTATCACGGTGCTGCATATGCGGTGATTGAGTCTTGTGCAAAGAGCGTTGCGGCAGGTGCACGATATGAGGGGATGAGATTCTCATATCAAGAGTATTTCGAGAGAATGGGCAGCAACGAGAGTTGGGGTAAGCCGTTGGCGGCGTTGCTTGGTGCGTTGAAGATGCAGTGTGATCTGAAGTTGCCATCTATTGGTGGTAAGGACTCTATGAGCGGAACGTTCCACGACATTAATGTACCACCGATGTTGATGGCGTTTGGTGTGACGACAGTTGATGCACGTGCGGTTATCTCGCCTGAGTTTAAGGCGGCAGGTAATGACCTATATATATATAGACACACTCCACTCGGAAATGGAATGCCCGACACCGACGCTTTGAGCGAGATGTGGGGTGAGATATCGGATAAAATTGCAGAGGGGGTTATTGTTTCGGCTTATGCAGTTGGATTCGGTGGCGTTGCGGAGGCTGTCGCGAAGATGGCATTTGGTAATGAGGTCGGTGCAGATGTGCAGATCGCACAAGAGGAGCTATTTAACTATAACTATGGATCTATAGTTGTTGAGACGTCGGCTGCAATCGAGAGCCCATATACGGAGAAGATCGGATCGACAGTAGAGTCGAAGAGTATATCGTTTAATGGTGTGGAGCTATCACTTGCGGAGCTTTGGGCTGCTAACACACGCAAGTTCGCAACGATCTATCCCGATTCTGCGGTGAGTGATGCCGTTGTGAAGAGTTCGAATCCAACACCTGTTAAGGTTTCGTATTCGGGTGAGGCGGTTGAGAACCCAGTTGCATATCTGCCTGTATTCCCGGGTACGAACTGCGACTACGACACAGCTAAGGCTTTCGCTAAGGCGGGGGCTACAGTTACAACGTCGGTGTTCTGTAACTTGACGAGCGAGATGGTCTTTGCTTCGATTGATCGAATGGTAGAGATGATTGATAAGTGTCATATTTTCGTGTTGAGTGGAGGATTTTCGAGTGGTGATGAGCCAGATGGAAGTGGTAAATTTATCGCCACAGTCCTCAACAACGAAAAGGTGAAGGCTGCGATCCATCGTCTGCGCGACCGTGAGGGCTTGATCTTGGGTATCTGTAATGGATTTCAAGCGTTGGTGAAGTCGGGATTGTTGCCATATGGACGTTTGGGTATGTTGACCGACGAGTCGCCAACACTCTTCCGTAACAATATCAACCGCCACATCTCGCAGATGGTTACAACACGTGTCTCGACGCTCAACTCACCTTGGTTGGAGGGTATGAGCATTGGCGATGAGCACACTATCGCAATGAGCCACGGAGAGGGTAAGTTTGTGGTGAGCGAGGAGCTTGCCGAGGAACTTTTTGCAAAGGGTCAGATAGCATTCCAATATGTTGACTTGGCAGGAAATATCTCAACAGAGACTCCATACAACCCCAACGGATCGAGCTACGCCATCGAGGGAATCATCTCGGAGGATGGACGAATTTTGGGAAAGATGGGTCACACGGAGCGTTATGAGGAGAACCTCCTTAAAAACATTGCGGGTGAGAAGCACCAGCCACTATTTGAGAATGCAGTACGTTACTTTAGACAAAACAAATAATATAATTATGAAGAGATTATTATTTTTCTTATCAGCAATTACTCTGTTTGTAGCTTGTGATTCAGAAACAGATCCAATTGTTTCAGAAGAGGAGTTAAATGGAGGTGTGACGAATGGTTTAGTTATAGATGCAAAGTGGTTAATAGAAGAAGATGACAGATATACATCATTTGAATTTAATGATTTGGGGCGCTATATTGTAGTGTGCAGTGGCTCTAGCAATGTGGAGTCGTCGTCAGTTTCATTTTCAACTACCACTACGGAGACTAGATCTAGCTCATCTTCGATTCTCTATGGCGACTATGTGAGTATTGATGAGAGCACGATCAATATGATTGGTTTTGGAACTGTCGAGGTTGTTACGAGTGACTCTAGTGGAGTATCTATTAGTTTGACATTGGAGGGTGAAAGTGATGCAGTTGAATTGACGTCGGCTGTTGTTGAGCAGATTGATTCAACATCTAACACAGATCTGTTTTGTCGTGACTGGGATTTTGTTAGCTATACCGAGGATGGCGTAAGCATTGAAAAGACATCTCTAAAAGGAGTTCTTTTTTCAAAGTCAGGTACATATCTAGTTGAGTTTGACGACGAAATTGATCTGGCAGAGTGGAAATGGAAAAGTGAATCTAATCTTACTATATTATTATACATTTACGGGTAGTTGGAGTAGTGATGAATATGTAACAATTACTAAACTAACCTCAACAGAACTTGTTGTGAAGGAGATCGTTAATGGAAAAGAGTGTGTTACAACACTTTCGTATACAGAATAAATTTTAGAAACAAACAAACAAACAAACAAACAAACAAACAAACAAACAAAAACAATATAAAATTATGCAACAGAAAGAGATGCTCTATGAGGGCAAGGCAAAACAGGTATTCCTAACAGATGTTGAGGATCAGATTATCATCCACTACAAGGATGCAGCAACAGCATTTAATAATGTGAAGAAAGCAACAATCGAAAACAAGGGAGTCCTTAATAACGCAATTTCAACCCTCATCTTCGAGCAGCTTCATAAGGCAGGTGTCAAGACCCACTATATCGAGACATTGAATGAGCGCGATCAGTTGTGCTACAAGGTGGAGATCATCCCAATCGAGGTTATTGTACGTAACATCATCGCTGGATCTATGGCTCAGCGCCTCGGCATCGAGGAGGGTACGAAGCCATCGAATACGATCTACGATATCTGTTATAAGTGTGATGAGTTGGGTGATCCACTTATCAACGACCACCACGCAGTAGCCCTCGGAGCATTGACATATGAGGAGTTGGATGTTGTCTACAAGATGACAGCCGATATTAACGTTGCATTGACAGAGATGTTCCAGAAGATGAACATTACGTTGGTAGATTTCAAGATTGAGTTCGGTCGTACAGCATCGGGAGAGATCGTTTTGGCTGACGAGGTGTCACCAGATACTTGCCGTTTGTGGGATATGACAACAAACGAGAAGTTGGATAAGGATCGTTTCCGTCGCGACTTGGGTAGAGTTCGCGAGGCTTATGAGGAGATTCTCGCTCGTCTACAGAAGTTGTAGTCTAAATGTTACTAAGGAGCCTGACTAATAAGGCGATTTTCGGCACTTCCCTCGCTCCTCAAATCCTTACGTACCCAAAGTATGCTGCGGTTTGAGAAGCTTCACGAAGTCCCCAAACTCATCCTTGTTAGCCAGACTCACATTAGGTGTGGCTTGTTAGTCATCCACAAAGAAATAAAAAAAGAAAATGAGGGAAGAGATAACAGATCCATTTGACAACGGTATCCACGAAGAGTGTGGTGTATTTGGAGTCTATGGAGTGGCAGATGCTGCGTCGTTGACCTACTATGGGTTGCACTCGTTGCAACATCGTGGTCAGGAGGGTTGTGGCATTGTTGCTGTTGGTGACGATAAGGAGTTTAGACGCCATAGAGGTGCAGGACTTGTTACGGAGGTCTTTAATGGTTCGTTGAGCATCGAGTCTCTGACGGGAAAGATCTCTATAGGACACGTGAGATACTCAACTGCCGGCGGTGGCGGTACGGAAAATATCCAACCCTTTATGTTTAGACACTATACGGGCGATTTCGCGATGGCTCACAACGGTAACTTGGTGAACTCGGATGATCTACGTCGTTTCTTGGAGTTGCGCGGAAGTTTGTTCCAGTCGTCGTCGGATAGTGAGGTGTTGGCACACCTTATCAAAAAGGATAAGCGAACATTACAACGTATTGACGCTATTGTCGAGGCTCTGAATATGATCGAGGGTGCTTTTGCATTCTTGATTATGACCGAGAAGAGAATCTATGCGTGTCGCGATAAGTATGGTTTGAGACCGTTGTCGATCGGTAAGTTGGGAGATGGTTATGTGGTGAGTTCTGAGACCTGTGCACTCGATGTTGTGGGCGCTGAGTATGTCCGCGATGTTGAGCCGGGAGAGATTGTTTCGATTGATGCAAAGGGGTTGCGTTCGACGCACTTTGCTCAATTTAAGCGTCACCAAATGTGTTCGATGGAGTATATCTATTTTGCGCGTCCCGACTCAGATATCGAGGGGTGTAACGTCCATACGTTCCGAAAGGCGTCGGGTAAGATTTTGTGGGAGGAGTCACCTGCCGATGTAGATATTGTTGTTGGTGTACCCGACTCTAGCTTGAGTGCTGCGATGGGATATGCCGAGGCAGCGGGTCTACCTTATGAGATGGGACTTATCAAAAACAAATATATCGGACGAACATTTATACAGCCCTCACAGGCACTTCGCGAGAAGGGTGTGAGGATGAAACTTTCGGCAGTACGCGGTATTGTTAAGGGGAAACGTGTTGCGCTGATAGATGACTCTATCGTGCGAGGTACAACCTCAAAACGTATTGTTCGAATGTTGAAGGAGGCTGGTGCAACAGAGGTTCACGTTCGCATCGCAAGTCCCGAGTATAAATATTCGTGCTACTATGGAGTTGATACGTCGTCGGTGGATGAGCTTCTGTCGCATAGGATGAATGTAGAGGAGGCGCGTGAGTATATTGAGGCGGATTCGTTAGCATTCCTATCAACCGACTCACTCTATAAGGCGGGAAAGCGAGATCAATTGTGTACAGCTTGCTTCTCGGGAAAATACCCAACAAATCTCTATGGAGCAGATGATAGAGGCGAGTTGAAGTGTCTTACAAAGAAATAAAAAAAAGGATGAATAATAGGATAGAAAGATCTTCTCGAAATAAAACAATAACACTTACAGACGAGGATGTTGTACGATATGTAGATCGTACAATAACCCTTGAGCGAGATGTTACTGTAGAGGAGGTGTTGGGTCGAACAATAAATCAAGATTTGTTTGAGGTAATAGATCATTTGCCAAAGGGATTTGTGGATTTATTGGTTATCGATCCTCCATATAATTTATCTAAAAATTTTAATGGTTCGCGTTTTAGTCAACTTTCGGATGAGAATTATGAGGAGTACGTTGCAAGTTGGTTACCACGGGTTGTAGAGTTGTTAAAACCTAATGGATCACTTTATATTTGTTGTGATTGGAAAAGTACGTCGGCAATTTATCGTGTTTTGAGTAGCTTGATGAGTGTGAAAAATCGAATTACGTGGCAGCGAGAGAAGGGTCGAGGTGCAAAAACCAATTGGAAAAATGGATTAGAGGATATTTGGTTTGCGGTGAAGAGTGATAAGGATTATTACTTTGATGTTGATGCTGTGAAGCAGAAGCGAAAAGTGATTGCCCCCTATAAGGTTGATGGGAAACCCAAAGATTGGGAGGAGAGTGAAAATGGGAATTTTAGGTTGACACACCCCTCAAATTTTTGGGATGATATCTCTATTCCATATTGGTCAATGCCAGAAAATACAGATCACCCAACTCAAAAACCAGAGAAACTTATTGCTAAATTGATTCTTGCCTCATCGCCTATTGGGGGAGTTGTTTTTGATCCATTTTTGGGAAGTGGAACAACCTCTGTTGTTGCAAAGAAACTTGGGCGTAGGTATTGTGGTATTGAGATTAATCGAGAGTATGCTTCGTGGGCAGAGTATAGATTGGAGCGAGCGAATGAAGATTGTCGGATTCAAGGTTATAGTGATGGAGTATTCTGGGAGCGCAACTCTCTTGCAGAGCAAAATAGAGTTGAGAAGAGTGGTCGCAAGGGTGGTTCTAGAGTAAAGCGAGTGCAAAATAATGAGTTAACGTTACTGTAAAATGGAGTAAATGATGAACGATATTGTATCAAAATCTGTTGATTACATAGGGTCTGCCGAGGTCTCGGGATGTCGTAAAGAGGTTGTCGTTAAGAAGTGTGTTGAGCGATATAATCTTACGAGAGATCGTAGTGTATATTATTGTGATTCATTTGCTGTTCGGTTTTGTTATACGTCGGGTGCTTCGTTTGGAAATACGGTATTGTCTCTGTCCGCGTTACAGAAATATGACCATATTCCATTCTTATTGGTTGTAGTTAGATTAGGTAGAAGTAGTATTGTTCAACTGGCAAATACGACTTTTCTTAAAAAGATTAGTCATAGTTCTAAAGATTTGACCTTAACAAATGTTAAGGGTAGTTTTAATGGTAGTGATGTGCTGAGGTCTTTTTGTGAAATAGAAAATTGTGGCGTAAATATAGAGTCTCTTTTTGCTTTTCACAGAGAGATACCGTGGCAAGATAATTTAGAGCGATTAGTAGAGTCTACAAATAATATTTCACCTAGAGCTGAGAGATTTGAGTGTAATAGTGTAGTTAAAGAGCATATAATAAACTCTATAAAACGAGCTAATGATTTTGTTAGTTCATCTTATTGTCTAGAGTTAAAATTAGATCTTGATAGGCGAGTTGAGAGTTGTAAAGATGCAATTGTTGTAGCAAGTCATATAGAAAATGTAAATATTAGAGGACGTTTAATAGAGTATCTTGTGACGAGTGATGAGGCGGAGAGATTACTTCTAGATACAGAAGTAGAGAGAATAGCGACGACCTTGCCTAAATTTGACGCTCATAATGAATTGGATGATTATCGTAGGTTATTTGGTGATAGACAAACATATACTGATGTGAAATCCAAGGTTGTATATTTGAACTCCAATCCAAAGGCATATAATATTGATAAGTTTTTGGAGACTATGGCGGAGTTAGATAGTGTATTTCTATTGTATTTTATCGGTATCGATCAAGCGAGAGTATGTAATACAATGTTGGTTTCAGTATATGATTCAAGATTAATAGATGCAACAATCATTCAGAGTCATTGGGCAGGACGTAATAGAAGAGGAACAGCACAGTTTGTTGGTAATAAAGTTTCGGATTTGTTGAAAGCTAACGATTTTTGCAATGAGATTGATTTAGATAAGTCTAGTAAGTTTGTTGAAAAATTAGTAAATTTGTAGGTTAAAAGAGAATAATTAATAAAATATATGGCAGAGAGTTACGAAAAAGCTGGAGTTAACCTTGAGGCAGGTTATGAGTCAGTGCGTAGAATTAAGAAACACGTGGCGAGTACAGCTCGACTAGGTGTTATGGGAAATATCGGGGCGTTCGGAGGTATGTTCGACCTGTCGGCGTTGAATGTGAAGGAGCCTGTGTTGGTGAGCGGAACAGATGGCGTCGGTACGAAGTTGAAACTCGCTTTCGCGATGGACAAACACGACTCGATCGGTATTGATGCCGTTGCGATGTGTGTGAATGATGTATTGGCACAGGGTGCAGAGCCTCTATATTTTCTCGATTATGTGGCTGTTGGGTGCAACGAGCCAGCTAAGATCGAGGCTATCGTGGCGGGTGTCGCTGAGGGGTGTCGTCAGAGTGGTTGTGCATTGATCGGTGGTGAGACTGCTGAGATGCCGGGTATGTACTCAGATGGTGAGTATGATATTGCAGGTTTCACTTGCGGTGTGGTCGAGAAGAGTGAGTTGATCGATGGCTCGAAGGTGAAAGTTGGTGATGTGTTGGTTGGAATCGCGTCGAGCGGTGTGCACTCAAATGGCTTCTCTTTGGTGCGTAAGGTTGTGGCGGATAGCGCTTCGGATCTTATGCAGAGCTACGAGGAGTTGGGTGGTGAGCGTTTGGGAGATGTCCTTCTTACGCCAACAAAAATATATGTAAAGCAGGTGTTGGATCTTATTAAGGGTGTTGAAGTTCACGGTATTAGCCACATTACAGGTGGTGGTTTCGACGAGAATATCCCTCGTATCTTAACCCCTGAGATGGGTATCGAGATCGTTGAGGGGTCGTGGGAGATCCTACCTATCTTCAAGTTCTTGGAGGCTAAGGGTGGCGTTCCTCATCGCGAGATGTTCAACATCTTCAATATGGGTATCGGAATGGTCGTTGCGATGGATGAGTCGCAGGCGGCGCGAGCTATCGAGATCCTTGAAAAGTGGGGTGAGAAGGCGAGCGTTATTGGTCGCATCACCGACAAGGCTGGAGCTGTAGATATCATTTAAGGGTAAATTGTTATGAGTGTAGATCTTGATACAGTTATCGACTTTGGGGAGGAGCTAAATACGACGACGCGTATTGCTATCTTTGCGAGTGGTTCGGGTTCGAACTTCGAGGCTCTAGCTGTGGCGTGTGCCGATGGTAGGGTAGATGCGGAGGTTGCGGTAATGGTGTGCGACCGTCCCGGAGCGAAGGTCATTGAGCGTGCTGCAAAGTTGGGTGTTGAGGCGTTTGTGGTGAGCCCCAAAGAGTTCGCCTCAAAGGCTGAGTACGAGGAGGCGATCCTCGAAAAACTTACTGAACATAGAGTCGAGGTGATCTGTTTAGCTGGATATATGAGGATCTTGACAGATACTTTGTTGAGTGCCTATCCCGATCGGATTCTTAATGTTCACCCATCGCTGTTGCCCGCATTTAAGGGTGCGCACGCTATTGAGCAGGCGTTGGCATATGGAGTGAAGTGGTTTGGAGTTACGATTCATCTCGTCAGTGAGGAGTTGGATAGTGGAGCAATCCTCAATCAAGCTGCATTCCGTTATGATGGACATAAGGTGGCGGAGTTGGAGGCTTTGGTTCACGCAACGGAGCATCCGTTGTATATTGAGACCCTCCAGAAGTTTCTTGCGGAGATAAACGAATAAATAAGTAGTGTAAAACATTATTACCATATTTTTAACAGCACTCTTAAAAACATAGCAATAATTATTTTACCCTATTTACAAACGGCAATTATTAACTGGAAATTAAAATCAGGGAGAAAATATAACTCCCCCAAAACAAATATATGAAAAAGAGAGCATTAGTAAGCGTTAGCGATAAGAGCGGCGTAGTAGATTTCGCAAAGGATCTTGTATCGTTGGGATGGGAGATCATTGCAACGGGTGGCACGATGAAGCTACTTGCAGATAGTGGAGTTGAGGTTATCAACATTAGCGATATCACTGGATTTCCAGAGATTTGCGATGGACGAGTAAAGACCCTTCACCCAAATGTACACGGAGGTTTGTTGGCACGTCGTGATGATGAGAGTCACTTGGCTGCTTTGAAGGAGAACAATATCGAATTTATTGATTTGGTGTGTGTTAACCTCTATCCGTTCCGTGAGACTATCTCGAAGGCAGATGTGAAGTTGGAGGACGCGATCGAGAATATCGACATTGGAGGACCCTCTATGTTGCGCTCTGCGGCAAAGAACTTCGCAGATGTAACTGTTGTTTGTGATCCTAAGGACTATGCACAGATCATCGCTGAGATCCGCGCAGGTGGCAACACAGAGCGTGAGACACGTTTTGCCCTTATGGCTAAGGCGTTTACTCACACTGCGGAGTATGATATGATGATTGCGGGTTGGATGCGTCCACACGCAGGTCTTAGTGAGAAGTTGTTCTTGGAGTATGATTTGAAGCAGACACTTCGCTATGGCGAGAACCCACACCAGAGTGCTAAGTTCTTTGCGTCGGAGGGAAGTGTACCATTCTCGTTGGCTACAGCTATGCAGTTGGGTGGTAAGGAGCTTTCGTACAACAATATTCAAGATGCAAATGCAGCGTTGTGTATTGTACGTGAGTTCGGAGAGCAGCCATTCTGTGTTGGTTTGAAGCATATGAACCCTTGTGGAGCGGGTGTTGGAGCTGATGTTGTGGAGGCTTGGACAAATGCATATGAGGCAGATAAGGTTAGTATCTTCGGAGGTATCGTGGCTACGAACCAAACTATTACAGCTGAGGTTGCTGAGCTTATGAAGCCGATCTTCTTGGAGATCATTATGGCACCAGCATTTACCGAGGAGGCGTTGGCAGTATTTGCGTCGAAGAAGAATTTGCGCCTTTTGCAGGTTGATATGACAGCTTCGTCTACAACACAGATGCAGTATGTAAGTGTAAATGGTGGTATGTTGACTCAGGAGCTCGACACCACTACGGCGACAGTTGTTGCAGATATGTGTGTTACGGAGGCTAAGCCATCGGCTGCGGAGTTGAGTGATTTGGATTTCGGATGGAGAGTTGTTAAGCACGTTAAGTCGAATGCGATTGTAGCTGTGAAGGATGGTAAGACGTTGGGTGTTGGTGCAGGTCAGATGAATCGTATCGGTTCTGCTGAGATTGCCCTCAACCAAGCTAAGGCGAAGGGTGTTACCGAAGGTATCATCTTGGCGTCAGATGGATTCTTCCCATTCGACGACTGTGTTACGTTGGCAGCAGAGTATGGTGTTACGGCGATCGTACAGCCCGGAGGAAGTGTTCGCGATGAGGACTCTATCAAGAAGGCAAATGCTGATGGTATCTCGATGGTATTTACAGGAATGCGTCACTTCAAACATTAGGATGATATAATGGAGAAAGTACTTGTTATAGGTAGTGGAGGACGTGAGCACGCTATAGTAGATGCGTTGAAGCGTTCGGATGAGGTGTCGAGGGTCTATTGTGCACCGGGTAACGCAGGTATCGCAAAGATTGCGGAGTGTGTGCCCATCAAGGAGACCGATGTGGAGGCGTTGTGTGCCTTCGCTCTCGATAAGGATTTGGCGTTGACGGTTGTTGGACCAGAGGTGGCGTTGGCTGCGGGGGTTGTGGATCGTTTTAAGAAGGCGGGATTGCGTATCTTCGGAGCAACTAAGGCGGCGGCTATGATCGAGTCGAGCAAGGAGTTTGCGAAGGAGTTGATGAAGAAGTATGATATCCCAACAGCTGCATTCGAGACATTCTCGGATTATGATGCTGCGGTGGCATATGTTCGTAAGGGATCACTCCCTGCGGTGTTGAAGTATGATGGCTTGGCTGCCGGTAAGGGTGTTGTGATCGCTGAGACCTACGAGGAGGCTGAGGAGGCACTTCGTGATATGTTGCTCAATGCAAAGTTTGGTGAGGGTAAGGTTGTGATTGAGGATTTCTTGGCAGGACCAGAGTTCTCGTTTATGTGTTTCGTCGATCGCGACAATGTGTATCCAATGGCTCTTTCGCAGGACCACAAGCGTGCTTATGACGCAGATCAAGGTCCAAATACAGGTGGTATGGGTGCCTACTCGCCACTTCCGTTTATCACGAAGGAGGATGAGTCATTCGCGATGAACGAAATTATGATACCAACGGCAAAGGCGATGATCGCCGAGGGTGCTCCATTTACGGGTGTTCTCTATGGTGGTTTGATCAAGACGGAGCAGGGGATTAAGGTTATTGAGTTTAATGCGCGTTTTGGTGATCCTGAGACGGAGATTGTTCTCCCACGCCTAAAGAGTGACATCTACGAGATCTTCTGTAATGTTGCCGATGGCAAGAGGGTAGAGATCGAGTGGCACGACTTTGCAACGCTCGGTATCGTGATGGCGTCGAAGGGTTATCCCGGAGATTATGAGAAGGGGTATGAGATCAAGGGTCTCGATAAAGTTACAGCTAAGGTCTACCATATGGGAACAGCCAAGGAGGGTAACAAGATCGTAACTGCTGGAGGTCGTGTAATGATCGTTGTTGGTAATGGTGCAACACTGAAGGAGGCACAGGAGTCGGCATTGGCGGAGATCGAGAAGATCGAGTGTGATAACCTATTTCACCGTACTGACATTGGTCACTGGTGCATTTAATTTGATCTAATTTCAAAAGATTTTAAGGTATGATTATTAGTGGAAAGGATCTCTCTGCCAAGTTGAAGCAGGAGATGGCGGCTCAAGTTGCTACGTTTGAGCCAAAGTATGGACGTGTACCCCATTTGGTTGTAATCCTTGTTGGTGAGGATCCGGGTAGTGTCTCATATGTAACGGGTAAGGCTAAGGCGTCGGCAGAGGTTGGTATCAAGAACACAACTATCCGCAAGGATGACTCAATTACCGAGGCAGAGTTGCTCTCGATTATCGACGAGCTCAATAACGACACAGAGGTAGATGGAATACTTGTTCAGTTGCCTTTGCCAAAGCATATTGACTCAGATAAGGTTATCGCAGCGATCGCTAAGGGTAAGGATGTGGATGGATTCCACCCTCTCAATGTGGCATCGTTGTGGCTCAAAAACGAGTGTACACTTCCCTGTACGCCAAAGGGAATTATCAAGATGATGAAGGCGGCAGGTGTTGAGATTTCGGGTCGCAAGGCTGTAGTTTTGGGGCGTAGTAATATTGTTGGACTTCCAGTGTCGAAGTTGTTGTTAGATGAGAACGCTACAGTTACGATTGCGCACTCGCGAACAGCAGATCTTGCGTCGGTGACACGTGAGGCTGAAATTTTGGTGGTTGCGATTGGACGACCTAAGTTTGTTACAGCGGATATGGTTGCCGACGGAGCAGTTGTAATCGACGTGGGTGTAAACCGTGATCCAGAGACTGGTAAGCTTTGTGGAGATGTTGACTTCGCGGCAATCGAGCCTAAGGCGAGTGTTATAACTCCCGTTCCCGGAGGAGTTGGACCGATGACAATTTGCTGCTTGATGGAGAATACTATTGAGTGTTTCTTGCGCAGCAGGTAGTTTGTATCTCTGATATAGATCAAATAGTGCGCCCCCTAAACTCATAAAAGGTTTAGGGGGCGTGCTGTATAATGTATCTGTTACTCTCTTACTTCGTCTTGTAGTGACAGCGATGTTTTCCTTTGGCGAGGTTCTGAAGCTTTGTCTTTATTAGATTTCTGCGGAGTGGTGCTAGGTGATCTGTGAATACCATCCCCTCAATGTGGTCATACTCGTGCTGAATAACTCGCGCTGGGAGACCCTCAATCAACTCGTCGTGCTCCTCGAAGTTCTCGTCGAGGTAACGCATTCTGATCGCTATGGGGCGGCGTACCTTCTCGTGTAGACCCGGTAGAGAGAGGCATCCCTCCTCGAATAGATCTGTCTCCTCACTCTCCTCGTAGATCTCGGGGTTGATGTAGACACGTTTGAAGTCGGCTAGCTCTGGATTATCCTCTCCCCAAGGTGTGCAATCGACAATGAAGAGGCGGATGTTTTTCCCGATCTGCGGTGCGGCAAGTCCAACACCCTCGCAGGTGGTTAGGGTGAGGAACATATCCTCGATTAGTTTACCCAACTCGGGGTAATCTTTATCAATATCTTCAGACTCCTTGCGTAGAATATCTGAGCCATATATTACTATTGGGTAAATCATATTGTTTGTAAAATTAAACCATATTATATGCTCGACTCTCCATATATCCTTGTAGGATAATCGTTGCCGAGACTTTATCTACTAGCGCCTTATCACGGCGTGCCATCTTTCCTATTCCACTTTCGCGGATTGTTCTCTGTGCCAACACCGATGTAAATCGCTCATCGTGTAGAACCACCTCTTTATCTGTATATCGTTCTTGTAGGCGTCTCACTAGAGGTTCAATATGCGACCACGTTTGTGAGGGTTCGCCACTCATCTGCGTTGGTTTTCCAACAACGATTGTCGTGACGTCGTTCTTCGAGAAGTAGCTCTCTAACCACCTCTCCAACTCCTTCGTAGCGACAGTTTCGAGCCCCCCAGCAATGATACGAAGGGGATCACTCACCGCAATCCCCGTCCGTTTCATTCCGTAGTCAATTGCCAATATTCGACCCATCGACTCTTAAGTTTTATTGTTTCTTCGCAATCGCCTCCTTGAAGAGTGAGCGAAGTGCAACACCCTTACCAATGATAGAGTGTAGATCCTCAATCTTCACACGCTCCTGCTGCATTGTGTCGCGGTGACGAAGTGTCACGGTGCGATCCTCTGCGCTCTGGTGGTCGACAGTGATACAGTATGGCGTACCCACAGCATCCTGACGGCGATATCTCTTACCGATAGAGTCCTTCTCGTCGTATACTACATTGTAGTCGTACATCAGATCCTCCATTATCTCGCGTGCAACCTCTGGCAGACCATCCTTCTTGACGAGTGGCATAATAGCAGCCTTCGTTGGTGCTAGTGCCGCAGGGAGTGCCAACACAACACGTGTCTCGCCGCTCTCCAAAGTCTCCTCCTTGTATGAAGCAGACATAACCTGCAAGAACATACGATCCACTCCGATTGAGGTCTCCACGACATATGGTACATAGCTCTCGCCACTCTCGGGATCGAAGTATTGAATCTTCTTACCAGAGAACTTCTGGTGGTTACCCAAGTCGAAGTCGGTGCGAGAGTGGATACCCTCAACCTCCTTGAATCCGAATGGGAAGTTATACTCGATATCTGCCGCAGCATTTGCGTAGTGAGCCAACTTCTCGTGGTCGTGGAAGCGGTAGTTTGCGTCACCGAATCCCAACGCACGGTGCCAAGCCATACGGCTCGATTTCCACTCATTCCACCACTTCATCTCCTCACCGGGGCGAACGAAGAACTGCATCTCCATCTGCTCGAACTCCCTCATACGGAAGATAAACTGACGTGCAACGATCTCGTTACGGAACGCCTTTCCGATCTGAGCGATACCGAATGGGAGTTTCATACGTCCACTCTTCTGTACGTTGAGGTAGTTTACGAAGATACCCTGAGCAGTCTCTGGGCGGAGGTATATTTTGTTTGCGTTGTCGGCAGTAGATCCCATTGACGTTGAGAACATCAAGTTAAACTGACGTACATCTGTCCAGTTGCGAGTTCCCGAAATAGGGCACACAACCTCACAATCTACGATTATGTTACGCAACTCATCTAGATCCGACGCATTCAAAGCGTCAGCGAAACGTTGGTGAACGGCAGCTCTCTTTGCGGCGATCTCCACGACGCGAGGTGATGTTTCGCGATATTGCGTCTCGTCGAAACTCTCGCCGAAGCGTTTTTTTGCTTTGTCGACCTCTTTTTGGATCTTGTCGTCCTGTTTTGCCAACCAATCCTCGATCAATACGTCGGCACGATATCTCTTCTTCGAGTCTTTGTTGTCGATGAGAGGGTCGTTGAAAGCACCTACGTGTCCCGATGCCTCCCAAGTGCGTGGGTGCATAAATATTGCTGCATCGAGTCCTACGATGTTTTCGTGCATCTTCACCATCGAATCCCACCAATAGCTCTTGATGTTATTCTTTAGCTCGACTCCGTTCTGCCCATAATCGTAGACTGCTCCAATACCGTCATAGATCTCGCTCGACGGAAATACAAATCCATACTCTTTGCAGTGTGCAATGAGTTTCTTAAACAACTCCTCTTGTGTCATATCTAATCTATATAATTATTTATTTCTTCTTACCCTTTGCCTCCATCTGACGTTGTTGTTCAGCAAGAGCCTCTTCGTAACGTAGTTGGAATTTAGATTTCTTTTTATCTTTGTTTTTGGTTGCGGTAGCTCTCATAATCTCTTGGATCTTGTCGTCGCTGACGCTCTTGCGGATGAAGAGAGTCTGTGCGATTGTCAACAAGTTAGCCAAGAAGTAGTAGTAGCACAATCCACTAGAGTAGCTGTTGAACCACAACAACATCATAATCGGCATCATATAGAGCATCATAAACTTCATACCTGCCATCTCGGGTTGTGCCGACGCACTCTGATTGTAGTTCATCGCCGAGTAGAAGTAGAGTACTACAGCCATCATCAACGCGAAGAGACTCACGTGGTCACCATAGAATGGGATGTTGAATGGAAGCTGCAAAACGCTATCGTATGATGAGAGATCTTGTGCCCAAAGGAATGACTCACCGCGCAACTCAATCGAAGCGGGGAAGAATCTAAACATCGCAATGACGATCGGCATCTGAATCAACATTGGAATACATCCACCCATTGGGTTGACACCTGCTTTCTTGTAGAGCTCCATCGTTGCTTGGCTCTTCTTTGTTGCATCCTCTGGTTTTGGGTAGCGAGCGTTGATCTCCTCGACCTGAGGTTTGATGATACGCATCTTCGCCATCGAGACGTAACTTTGATATGTGAATGGTGAGATAACCAACTTCACGAGGATCGCCAAGATCAAGATGATGATACCGAAGCTCGAAATCGCGTTACGAAGTAGGTCGAAGATTGGGATTACAACCCACTTGTTGACCCATCCGAAGATTCCCCATCCAAGTGGCACGAGCTCCTCCATCGTCAACTCGCCATAACCCAAATCGTTGATTGATTTGAGTGTCGCATATTTATTTGGACCGAAGTATAGCGCTAGGTCAAAGGTATCGGATGCTGGAGAGAGTGGGAGGTTCATCGTCGCCACATACTCTTTGATATACCCTGAGTTTTCAGCTGCTGTGTTGTAGCTTACGTAGGCATTCGAGATGCCACCCTCTGGGGCGATGATCGCCGATGTGAAGAACTGCTGTTTGAATGCGATCCAGTCGAGCGATGTGCTGATTGTCTCACTCTTGCTCTCGGTTCCCATCGCTAGCTCCTCGATAGATCTCTCATTCGGGAAGTGGTAGGCGAGAGTTGTGTAGTTGTTCTCGTTTGTGAAACCTCTCTCGTTTTGATATGATTTGTTCTGCCAGTCGAGAACCAACGATGTCTGGTTAGACATAATGGGCGCCATATTGTGCATCTTGATCTGGAAGTCGAGCATATAGCTGCGCGCATCATCATCACTGCTATAGAGCGTGTAGATATATTCGAGACGTGCATTATCATCCAGCGATAGAGTCATCGTAAGCTGTTGTGCTCCGCTAACTGCAACGATAGAATGAGACTCGAACGTGTAGTCCATCGTGTTGATTTTCTGGTTGTTGAGTCCATTGCGGATGTAGAATGATAGATCCATCTTTGCTGTTTCGGGATCGAACATCTTCACCAACTCATTGCGCTCGTCACGAGGTGCATACTTCGTGTAGCCGTATAGTGTAACATCCTTTACGATAGCTCCACGTGTTGAGAAGCTAATCGACATAACGTCATTCTGCAATTGGATGATTTGTGGCTCTGCCTGCATTGCTGCGGCAAGTGTCGCACCAACCTGCTCTACACTCTCAGCTAAACTTTGCTCAGGGCTTTTTGCAGCACTCTCTGCTTCAACTTTGCGACGAGCCTCCTCTCGTTGGAGAATCTCCTCTGCAATTTGAGCCTCCATTACAGCCTTTTGAGCATTATATTTCTCCTGCTCCTTTGAGTTGAAGTATGAGAATGCGAAGAATAGTACACTAATTAGTGATATCGCTATAATTTTATTTTTATCCATCTTTTGTTATATATACCTATATAATATTAATAGCTATCGAGACTTAAGCCTCGATCTTACTCGAGTGAATCAACGCCGCACGAACAAAAGCAACGAAGAGTGGGTGTGGTGTAAGAACTGTACTCTTGTACTCTGGGTGGTACTGTGTACCGACGAACCAAGGGTGGTCCGAAACCTCTACAACCTCGACAAGTCCAGTTTCGGGGTTAACACCCGCAGCTTTCATTCCTGCCGCCTCATACTCTTCACGGTAGTTTGAGTTGAACTCGTAGCGGTGGCGGTGGCGCTCCGAAATAGAGCAAGTGCCATATGCCTCAGCGATCTTCGTACCCGGAGTCAACGAACAAGGATAAGCTCCAAGGCGCATCGTACCACCCTTTGCGGTGATTCCCTTCTGCTCCTCCATCAAGTCGATAACGGGGTGTGCCGTTACGGGGTCCATCTCGTTGGAGTGTGCATCAGCGTAACCCAATACGTTGCGCGCAAACTCGATAACAGCACACTGCATACCCAAACAGATTCCCAAGAATGGGATCTTCTGCTCGCGCGCAAACTGTACTGCCAAGATCTTACCCTCAATACCGCGATTACCAAATCCCGGAGCAACTAAGATCGCAGCTTTGTCACCAAGACGCTCCGAGATATTCTCACTTGTGAGTCTTTCGGAGTTTACATATGTTAGCTTTACCTTTGCGTTGTTTGATGCACCGGCGTGGATAAATGACTCGCTGATAGATTTGTAGGCGTCAGGGAGTTCTGTATATTTTCCGACCAATGCGATCTCGATGAAGTGCTGAGGATTCTTAACCTTGTCGACAAACTCCGACCACTTTACCATATCGGGTGTCGCTTGATCGTCAAGATCTAGCTTCTGGCAGACAACTTTGTCGAGATTCTGAGCCTGCATCTTTAATGGAACTTCGTAGATTGTTGGTACGTCGATCGACTCCATAACAGCCGCAGGGTCAACGTTGCAGAACAATCCCACCTTGCGACGGATCTCCGCTGTCAGTGAGTGCTCCGAACGCAACACTAAGATGTCGGGTTGTAGACCATTCTCCAACAACGCCTTCACGGAGTGTTGTGTAGGTTTTGTCTTTAGCTCACCCGACGCCGCCATATAAGGAATAAGTGTCAAGTGAACGAGCAACGAGTTCTGGAATCCCAACGAGTAGCGTAACTGACGTACCGACTCGATGAATGGTTGACTCTCGATATCGCCCACAGTACCACCGATCTCGGTGATAATTACGTCATACTTCTTCGTCTGTCCGAGTAGCTGAATACGACGCTTGATCTCATCCGTGATGTGGGGGATGACTTGAACGGTTTTACCCAAGAACTCACCTTTGCGCTCCTTCTCTATTACGCTCTGGTAGATCTTACCCGTCGTTACGTTATTAGCCTTCGACGTTGGCATAGATGTAAATCTCTCGTAGTGTCCCAAGTCAAGATCGGTCTCTGCACCATCCTCTGTTACGTAACACTCTCCGTGCTCATATGGATTTAGAGTTCCCGGATCTACATTGATGTATGGGTCGAGTTTCTGGATCGTCACCGTGTAGCCGCGAGCCTGTAGCAGGCGAGCTAGTGATGCCGAGATGATTCCCTTACCAAGTGATGATGCTACGCCTCCTGTGACGAAGATGTATTTCGATTTTGTTAGTTTCATATAACCTTTTAATATTTTTTCTGCGCTTTCTCTCTCTTCTTATTCTGCGCCTCCTCTTGTGTGTTACTCCTCTTGTGCTCTTTGCTGCTCGCGCGTAGCTTGGTCGATCATCTTGATCTTCTCCTTTGTGTCGGTTATCTCACGACGAACCTTCTCGATCTTTCGGTTTACCTCTGCAACCATCTCCTCAGCACCTTTCGAGCGAGAGAAGAATCCGATGTTATTCTCTAGTTGTATGACATCGGCATTGAGTTGTTTGAGTTTAAGGGTGAGCTTCTCCCTCTCTCCGCCGCGACCATTCGAGACACCGCCCTTAGCGATACGCTCACGGAATGCTCCCATATGGCGTGATCTCTCACCACCCCTCAGTGCGTCGAACATTGTGTTGACAGCCTCTTTGTATTTTGTTTGCAATGCATCTTTCTGCTTGATGGGTACAAACCCAATGTCACTCCAACGACGCTGTAGAGCTTTTATCTGTTCGATGTTCTCTATTCCATCCGCTGCTGCCTGAGCCATCTCCGCGAGTAATGCCTCTTTGAGTTTGAGGTTGTCGTTCTGGCTAGAGCCCTTGTCAGCGAAGTGTGCGCTCTTTCGTTCGAAGAATTTGTCACACGCAGCGCGGAATCTCTTCCACACCTGATCTGAGTGGCGACGTGACACTGCGCCAACACCTTTCCACTCCGCCTGCAACTTGATGAGCTCTGCGCTAGCCTCTTTCCAATCTTCACGCTCGCTGATCGCCTCCGCAGCCTCACATAGAGCACGCTTGCGCTCCAAGTTCTGCTCCATATCGCTCTTTGCCTCTGAGTAGAACTCACGCTTTGCGGCGAAGAATGCGTCGCACGCAGCACGTAGGCGATTGTAAATTGCTGTGTTATCCTTCTTGGGGGCAAATCCAATGCTCTTCCACTCCTTTTGTATTTCGAGGATCGCATCGTTGGCGTTGCTCCAATCTTTGTGTGTTGTAAATTGTGACGATACTATCGCCTCCACCTTTTCGCAAAGTGCCTCTTTGCGAGCAAGGTTGTTGGTCTGCTCCGCCTTTAGCGATTCGAAGTGGTCGAGGTGACGTTTGTTGATCGTGCTCGATGCCTCTTTGAATCGAAGCCAAATAGCCTCCTTCTGCTCCGCGTCGACAGGTCCCGTCTCGCGCCACTGGTCGTGAAGTGGTTGGAGGTGTTGGAACGCCTCAATTGGATTTTCGATTGCGAGGAGTGCCTCGGCAGCCTCACATAGGATTATCTTAGCCTCCAAGTTCTTCTTTAGATCGAGGTCGCGCAACTCGCGGTTGATCTTGATAACACCGTAGAAATTCTCAGTGTAGAGGTGGTAACGCTCCCATATGTCGCGTACATTCTGTGCTGGGATCTGTCCAACAGCGCGCCATCTCTCCTGCAACTCACGGAACTTCGTGAATGTGTGGTCGAGTGTCTCGTCCGATTCGGTTAGCTCCTTCAACTCCTCCAAGATCTGAAGCTTCGTGCGAAGGTTCAGATCGCGGATCTGCTCCTGCTCTGCAATGTGTGCATCGCGACGTGTGCGGTAGGTGTTGATTAACTCCTTAAGACGAATCTCCATTGGATCGAGCTCTTTTGTTGTTGGCTCTTCAACCTCTTGGGTTTCGTCTGTCTCGGTCTCTACACTTGCCTCTGTTTCGGTTGCGGTTTTGTAGAATGCGATTTTTATCGCATCCACTGTGCGACGCAACGACTCGATTGGCTCTCTCTCAAGAAGGTTCTCAAGTAGTGTTATAAGCTCTGCTCGGCTCTTGCCTGCAAAGCAATCTTCAGTAGTGTTATCTATTGTCTCCATTTTCTGCTAAATTACAACTCGCAAATATAATCAAAAATTATGTGACTTAAACTAATTTGTCTGTTTTTTATACCTCGATGCAAAAAATAGCGTTAATTTATCTCTTTGGACGAAATATTCTGCTAAAAAAAAACTATCTTAGTGGCGGAATCTTTTCAATTTAAGTTAAAAATAGACATATGCTAACCCCCCTTGTTATACATAATCTGACGGAGCTTCCGGTGTCGAGTCCAGAGCTAAAGTTCCTCATAATCCTAGCGATAGTACTCTTTGCGCCACTGTTGTTGGATCGTCTGCGAATACCCCATATATTGGGGCTTATTATTGCTGGTGCGCTGGTTGGTGAGCACGGTTTTAATATATTGCAGCGTGATAGTGGTATTGTGATGTCGGGTACGACGGGTTTGTTGTATATTATGTTTTTGGCGGGGTTGGAGATCGACATAAATGAGTTTGTGAAGAATCGTTGGCGAAGTATAATATTTGGAGTCTACACGTTCGTTATACCGATGCTCTTGGGGACGTTGGCGTGTCTGTATATCTTGCACCTCCCGATGATGACTTCGCTGCTGTTGGCGAGTATGTTCTCGACCCATACGCTTCTTGCCTACCCCATAATATCGAAGATGGGTATCAACCGAAATAGGGCGGTGACGGTGACTATTGGTGGTACGGTGATTGCGGAGACTGCCGCCCTCTTGACGCTCGCAATAATCGTGGGGCTCACTAGTGGCGATGAGGTAAATGCTATGTTTTGGTTGACGATGAGTGCTAAGTTGCTCGCCTTCGGAGGGGTGGTGTTTATTGGATTTCCGAAGATTGCTCGTTACATCCTAAAACGTTGCAGCGATGGTATGACGCAATACCTCTTTGTTCTGCTAATGCTCTTCTTGGGGGCTGTGTTGGCGATGGTTGCAGGTCTGGAGGGTATCATTGGAGCGCTCTTTACGGGGTTGGCGCTCAATCGATTGATTCCGAACTCATCGACATTGATGAATAGGATCGAGTTTGTGGGTAACGCAATATTTATACCATTCTTTTTGATTGGTGTTGGTATGTTAATCGACTATAGAGTCTTTATCTCCGATTGGGGGGCGGTCTATACGGCTGTTGTGATGACGGTTGTCGCTCTCGTTACGAAGTATATTGCGGCATATGTGACTCAGAAGAGTTTTGGGTATAGCTCCAATGAGCGCTCTATTATCTTTGGTCTGAGTGGAGCACACGCCGCTGCAACGTTGGCGGTGGTGTTGGTGGGATATAATATTATCTTGGGGTATGATGTGGATGGTGAGCCGATACGTCTGCTCGACTCCACAATCCTCAATGCAACTATTGTTATTATATTTGTCACCTGCTCGGTGGCGTCTATCACGGCGCAGCGTGGTGCTCAGAAGATGTCGGTTGATGAGGCGATAGATCTCGATAGAGCCAATGATGAAGAGGAGTCAACACCCCATATTTTGCTTCCGTTTAACTCCTTGGATGGAATCAATGAGGTTATATCGCTCACCAATCTCATCGCCCCAAAAAAATCTCCTCTGACGGTGGCGAGTGTTATCTCCGATGCGAGGGATGAGGATACGCAGTTGGCGTTGGCGAAGAGGATATTTGACACCTCTTTGCATAGTGCGTCGTCGTCGGAGCGAATGATCGAGACGTTGTTGCGCTATGATGTGAGCTACTCGAATGGAATATCGAATATCATTCGTGAAAACAATATGAGCGATCTGGTTATTAACGTTGATGTGAATAAGGATCTCTCGCCGACTGTTATTTCGAAATTTATTGATGGGTCGGCTCACAACTCAAGTGTCACAACATTTATGTATCGTTCGTTGCAGCCGATCAGTACTATCCGTCGACAGAGGATTATACTACCTCCAAATGTGGAGTATGAGATTGGTTTTAAGGCGTGGGTGATACGTGTGTGGTCGTTGCTTAAGGCTACGGGGGCTACGGCAGAGGTCTATGCGTCGAAGGAGTCGGTGGAGGTGCTTCGAAAGATGAATGAAAAGTCTCCTATTCCTATTAATTTACATCCATATTCGCGTTATCGTGATATGTTGACTGTGGCGCGTGACCTTAAGAGTGATGATGGTCTTGTCATTGTGCTGAGTCGTAAGCAGAAACCTTCGTACAACAATAGTATGGAGAATATACCGCACTACCTAAATAGCTACTTCGCAGGTCATAACCTACTGTTGATATATCCATATCAGAGTAGTTCGGGTGGATTTATGCTCGATGGAGGTATGACAAATGAGGCTTCGATTAGTGCTGTGGCGAAGATCGAGGAGATGATTGAGAGTGTAATCGGCGGAGGTCGTAAGTAGTCGTTAGGGGAGTTTTATTATGTTGGAGAGTGTTGCGTTACTTATATTGTTATCCCTAGTTTTGGGGGGTGTGGCGACGAGGATTGGACTGCCGGCGTTGGTGGGTATGTTGCTCGCGGGAATTATTCTGGGGCAGAGTGGTTTTGATCTCCTATCAGAGGAGTTGATGATGGTGTCTGGCGATTTGCGGCAGATTGCGTTGGTCATTATATTAATGAGGGCAGGGCTTTCGCTCGATATGGAGTCACTCCGTAAGGTGGGGCGTCCTGCGGTGTTGTTGAGTTTCGTGCCAGCCTGTTTCGAGATTGGGGCGATGATCTTTATCGCTCCGAAGTTGCTCGGTATAACAACCCTTGAGGCGGCTATTATGGGTAGCGTCGTTGCCGCAGTATCACCTGCGGTACTGGTCCCTAAGATGTTGACATTTATGGAGAAGGGTATCGGTACAAAGAGGGGTATTCCACAGATGATGATGGCGAGTGGGTCGATTGACGATCTGTTTGTTATAGTTCTCTTTACGGTCTTTACGACTCTTGGCGTTGGGGGTGTGTTTGACCCTGCGGAGTTGATGCAGATTCCCGTGGCTATTGGTTTGGGTTTGATTCTTGGTGTCGTGGCTGGATACTTGATGGTGTGGTTATTCAAACTTGTTCATATTCGTGATACCGCGAAGTTGTTGGTGCTGTTGAGTGTAGGGTTCTTGTTGCTATCGTTAGAGAGCTCTCTGCGAGACGTTGTGTCGGTCTCGGCGCTTTTGGCTATTATGGCGATGGGGGCGACCGTGTTGAGTCGATATCCGATCCTCGCGAAGCGAATCTCTCCCAAATACTCCAAACTATGGGTCGGAGCGGAGATTATGCTGTTCGCATTGGTTGGGGCGAGTGTCGACCTTGGTTACCTGTCGGGGGCAGGCTGGGGTGTCTTGGCTGTGCTTGCTTTTGTGCTTGTTTGGCGTATGGTGGGTGTCTACTGCTCGATGATTGGTACGCAACTCAATCAGAGGGAGAGGGTGTTTTGTATGGTTGCATATATACCAAAAGCTACGGTACAGGCAGCAATAGGTTCGATTCCACTCTCAATGGGGCTGGAGTGTGGTAACATAGTTCTTACGATAGCTATTGTCTCAATTATCATAACCGCACCACTCGGTGCATATGGCATTGACGCCTGCAAGGGGCTGATTGAGGAGAAAAAATAGGCGCTTTATACCATTTTCGATCCTCTTGAATAGACTGTTTTAAGTGTTAGATTATTAACAGGGTAATGTTAGAAAATTAACACTTTTTTTCGTGGTTTTAATGAATATAAATTCCTATCTTTGTCGGGGTCGGTGTGTTGGGGGATAATAATTAATCATTAAAAACGGATGAGAATATGGTAATTTTGGTACTTAATTGTGGCAGCTCTTCGATCAAATATCAGGTGATCGATATGAATGATGAAGGTAGTAAACTCCTTGCTAAAGGTCTCGTAGATCGAGTTGGCTTGGCTCAAGGATTATTAACTCACAAACCTGTAGGTAAAGATATCTTCGAGATAGAACGCCCAATTGAGGATCATACTGTAGGAATAAAACTTGTCCTAGAGGCGTTGCTTGATCCCGAGCACGGTGTTATTGGCTCGTTGGAGGAGCTCAAGGCTGTTGGACATCGTGTGGCTCACGGTGGAGAGTATTTTGCCGAGAGTAGCATTATCGACGCGGAGGCAGAGGAGAATATCAAAAAACTATTCGAGATCGCACCGCTTCATAACCCAGCAAACTATCAAGGTATCGTAGCGATCAAAAATGTACTTCCCGAAGTTGCGCAGGTGGGAGTGTTCGACACGTCGTTCCACCAGACTATCCCAGCGGTGAATTATATGTATGCTATACCTCGTAAATTCTACGACAAGTATCGTATCCGTAAGTATGGTTTCCACGGAACATCACATAAATATGTCGCTAAGAAGGCGGCAGAATTGGTCGGTATCGACTACGAGAGCTCGAAGATCATAACTTGTCACATTGGCAATGGAGGTTCGGTAACGGCTATCAAGGATGGAAAGTCGTTCGACACGTCGATGGGATTCTCACCACTCGATGGACTCATTATGGGTACACGTAGTGGCTCGATGGATGTTAGTGCGGCGCTATATATTGGCGAGAAGGAGGGTATGAGTTATGCAGAGCTTGGCTCTATGCTCAATAAGCAGTCGGGTGTTTATGGACTTACGGCTGGTATGTCGAGTGATATGCGCGATATTGATAACGCGTATGATGCAGGAAATGAGTTGGCGATCCTCGCTCGCGATATGCACTACGATCGAGTAAAGAGATTTATTGGTCAATATGCTGCGGCGATGGGTGGCGTTGATTTGATCGTCTACACGGGAGGTGTCGGCGAGAACTCAGATAACCTACGTCCAACAGCAGTGTCGGGATTGGAGTTTATGGGCATCGAGTTTGACCAAGAGGCAAACAAGGGTGCACGTGGAGTAGACAAAATCCTCTCAACACCAACCTCAAAGGTTAAGGTGGTAATGATCGCAACAGACGAGGAGCTTGTCATCGCTACCGATACATATAACCTCGTAAAATAGGAACAACAACAACTAATATAAATTGAAGATGATTAAGCATTTAACGGAGCTAGTAACAGTAGCACGTGAGCTAGGAAAGAAGCGCCTAGCTGTAGCTTACGGACAGGACTCGCACACTATCGAGGCTGTATACGAAGCTACAAAGGAGGGATTGGTAGAGGCTACACTCTACGGTGAGTACGACAAGATCGTTGCCGTATGTCAGGAGTTGGGCATTAGTCCCGATCTATTTAAGATTGTTGACGAGAAGATTGATGTAAATTGTGTTCGTCGTGCAGTATCTGCGGTAGTTGCAGGTGAGGCTGACGTATTGATGAAGGGATTGGTATCTACGGATAAGTATATGCGTGGTATTCTCAACAAAGAGGCAGGCTTGTTCCCACCTAAAGGTACATTGAGTCACGTTACAGTTCTTGAGATGGAGGGTTACCATAAGCTGCTTACAATCTCTGATATCGCGGTTATTCCGTTGCCAGATCTTAAGCAGAAGATGACCTTGATTGGTTACCTTGCAAAGACAGTTCGTCTGCTCGGTATCAACACACCAAAGATCGCTTGTGTAGCGCCATCAGAGCAGGTGTTGCCTACAGTTCCATCATCATATGAGGGTGCTATTCTTTCGAAGATGGCAGATCGTGGTCAGTTGGGGCAGGTGGTTGTCGATGGACCACTTTCGTTGGATGTTGCGATGTACAAGGAGGTTGCTGAGCACAAGAGTGTGAAGGGTTCATCTTTGGCGGGAGATCCAGACTGCTTGCTATTCCCAAATATCGAGTCTGCAAATGTATTCTTTAAGTCGGTGACACACTTCGGTAACGGAGAGTTGGCAGCGATGGTTATGGGTACAAAAGTTCCTTGTGTGTTGACATCACGTGGCGATACTAGTACATCGAAGTTGTACTCTATTGCACTTGCTTGTTTGGCTGCAAATAAATAGTAGTTTTGAGAGGAGAGTGATTATGAGTGGAGTAGAGAACAGAGCAAAAATATTAGCAATAAATCCCGGGTCAACATCGACAAAATTCGCGATCTATGAGGGTCACGAAGCAGTTTTTGAGGATACGTTACGTCACCCATCTGTCGACATCGCAAAATTTGCGAAGGTTGTGGATCAGTTGGATTGGCGTATGGAGTTGATCGTTGAGGGGCTCAAGAGCCATAACGTAGAGATCGCTGAT
Organism: Rikenellaceae bacterium; assembly: GCA_047174765.1. GTDB lineage: Bacteria > Bacteroidota > Bacteroidia > Bacteroidales > Rikenellaceae > Alistipes. Next base: position 31,010 of record JBCQTT010000014.1, read on the forward strand.
CTCGATGCGGTGGTAGGACGTGGTGGATTGGTGAAGCCTATAAAGGGTGGTGTCTATGAGGTGAATGGTGCCTTGTATCACGACTCGAAGGAGGCGGAGCACGAACACGCAAGCAACTTAGGTGCACTTATCGCAAAGGGTATAGCTGACAAAATCGGTGTTAAGGCGTATATTGCCGACCCGGTTGTTGTCGATGAGTTGGATGATGTGGCACGTATTAGTGGTCACCCTGCATTTCCTCGTACCTCGGCGTTCCACGCCCTAAACTCAAAGGCTATCGCTAAGCGTCACGCTAAGTCGGTCGGGAAGAGATATGAGGATATGAATCTTATCGTTGCCCATATGGGTGGTGGTATATCGGTGAGTGTCCACAAGAAGGGACGTGTCGTTGATACAACAAATGCACTCTCGGGTGCAGGTAGCTTCTCTCCAGAGAGGGCTGGTCGTGTCGAGCCATTGACACTTGTAGAGGTGTGCTTCTCGGGTAAATATACTCAAGAGGAGATCTCGAAAATGTTGATCGGTAAGGGTGGTTTGGTTGCACACTTGGGTTATAACTCTATGTACGACGCAGTGTGTGCGGCAAACGATGGCGATGCTAAGGCGAAGAGTGTTGTCGATGCTTTCTGCTACAATGTGGCTAAGGATGTCGGCGCAATGAGTACTGTTTTGTGTGGCGAGGTAGATGCTATTCTCATTACAGGAGGTATTGCTTTTAGTGAGTTCATCGTTAAGTGGATCACTGAGCGTGTTCAGTGGATCTCGGAGGTTGTACCCTATCCCGGCGAGGATGAACTTGGCGCTTTGGTGTCGGGTGTTATCGACGTTATGGAGGGTGAGACTGAAGTTCAGACCTACATCTAGAGTACGAAATACTAGAGATGTATTAAATATTAGGGTGCGGAGAATTGAAACTCTTCGCACTCACTAATTTAGAGAAATAATTTATAGGAGATAGATGGTAAATATTGAGAATTTTGTCTCGCAGATTGCTGCGAAAGCAGTCGAGGCACTATATGGAGTATCGGACACGAAGTTGGTTCAGGTACAATCTACTCGCAAGGAGTTTGAGGGTGACTATACATTAGTCACCTTTCCTCTCCTAAAGGCGAGTCGTAAGTCACCCGAAGCTACAGCCAACGAGATTGGTGAGTACATTGTGGCGAATAGCGAGGAGATCGTTGCGTTTAATGTTATTAAGGGCTTTTTGAACCTCTCGTTGTCGGCGGAGTTTTGGGCATCTTTGTTTGAGGAGATATTGGGGACGGAGAGTTTCGGTATCGCCACAGAGCCTACAACAGGTAAGACCGTTATGGTGGAGTACTCGTCACCAAATACCAATAAACCTCTTCACTTGGGACATATACGTAACAACCTTCTTGGTTGGTCTGTTGCCCAGATTTTGAAGGCTAATGGTGATAAGGTGCTGAAAGTCAACTTGGTTAACGATCGTGGAATACATATCTGCAAGTCGATGTTGGCGTGGCAGCAGTGGGGTGGTGGCGAGACACCCGATTCGTCGGGGCTCAAGGGCGACCACCTAGTTGGTAAATATTATGTTGAGTTCGACAAATACTACAAAGCTGAGATCAAGGAGTTGATGGCGACAGGTGTTGAGGAGGATGAGGCGAAGCGTCAAGCCCCCTCGATGCTTAAGGCTCAGGAGATGTTGCGCAAGTGGGAGTCAAAAGATCCGGAGGTGTATGCTCTCTGGGAGCGAATGAATGGTTGGGTCTATGATGGTTTCGACGTTACCTACAAATCGCTTGGTATAGATTTCGACAAGGTGTATTATGAGTCTCAGACATATCTCTTGGGAAAGAGCTTGGTCGAGAGCGGTCTCGAAAAGGGGCTCTTCTTCCGCAAGGAGGATGGGTCGGTTTGGATCGACTTGGAGAGCGATGGGTTGGATCAGAAGTTGTTGCTTCGAGGTGATGGCACGTCGGTCTATATGACTCAAGATCTTGGAACGGCTGTTAGCCGTGCCGAGGAGGAGAGTGTCGACGCGATGATCTATGTTGTTGGTAATGAGCAGAACTATCACTTTCAAGTGTTGAAGCTTATCTTGAAGAAGCTTGGATATGCGTGGGCAGATAACATCACTCACCTTTCATATGGAATGGTGGAGCTACCCGAGGGTAAGATGAAGTCGCGTGAGGGAACAGTTGTCGATGCCGATGATTTGGTTGCTGGTATGATTGCTGATGCGCGTGCTATATCTGACGAGGCAGGAAAGAATGAGGGACTTAGTGAGGAGGATATCCAAACTATCTCGACAACAGTTGGTCTCGGAGCGTTGAAGTACTTTATCTTGAAGGTTGATCCAAAGAAGACAATGCTCTTCGACCCGAAGGAGTCGATCGACTTCAATGGAAATACTGGTCCGTTTGTGCAGTATACGCACGCACGTATCTGTTCGGTGTTGCGCCGTGCATCCGACATTGAGGGTGTGGGGTATACGAGCGGTGTTGCGGAGTGTACGCAGCCGGAGATCGAGATTATCAAACATATTGCGTCATTCCCATCTGTTGTAAAGACGGCAGCAGAGAACTTCTCGCCAGCAATTATTGCCGCGTATGGATATGAGTTGGCGAAGATGTATAATGGTTACTACCACGACAACCCGATCTTGAAGGAGGAGAATCAAGGTGTTCGCTCTCTGCGTTTGGCGTTGAGTAGGTCGGTTGCGACGATGTTGAAATCGTCGATGGGACTTCTTGGAATAACAGTTCCCGAGAGGATGTAGGGGATTAAATTACCGCCCTATTCTAGAGGGCGTGGTTGAAAATGTTATCGCCACCACTGAGACTTTTTGCAGAAAAAAGATCGGTGGTGGCGATAAATTTAACAGATTTTTATTATTTACAGCTTCGAGTTCTTCTCCCAACTCTGTCCCATCATATCAAATGATTGTGTACCATACTCCTCTCCCTCGAAACTATCGCGATAGTGTTGTATGCGCTCCATCATTGCTCGTAGCATCTTGCTCTGCTTCTTTGTTATGGGCATTGGGTTTGTCTCGTAGGGGTCATCTACAATGTTGTAGCACTCCTCTTTCTCACCCTTTTTGTAGATCTTGAAATCTCCAATGGTGTATGAGATCTGACCTGCGTAGCTGAGGACAATCGACTCTTTGCGTTTCGATAGTTTGCCTCCACTGATTATTGATGTTAGATCCACTCCGTCGAGTTCATATTTGGCAACTCCCTTGTCGATGCCGAGTGATGCGACAATTGTAGGTAGGTAGTCACACGTTACGGCAGGGAACGATGTGCGCACTCCACTCGTAACGCCTGCACCAAACGCAAAGGCTGGAACACGTACTCCACCCTCGTAGAGGCTGCGTTTGCGCTCGCGGAATCCACCTGTTACGCCACCGCCATCTTGGGTGCAGTTCTCAGGACCGTTGTCGCTACAGAACCAGATAATGGTATTCTCCATTAACCCCTCGCTTTCGAGAAAGTCGCGTAGACGTCCTATCTGGTCATCCATCGCTGTTACACAACCAGCGTAGTTGCGGAAATCATCCTTGTATCCCTCATACATAGCATAATACTCTGGACCAGCTACACAGGGTTTGTGAGGGGTGTGAAACCATACAACCGACAGAGATGGTTTCCCCTCCTCGCTACTTTTTTTGATGAATGGAAGGACGCGATCCATAACCACGCGGCTATCGTCACCCTCTAGGTTGTCGGTGACTTTGTTGCCATTGATATCCCAATATGCAGTTCCGTAGGGTACTACTTTGTCGCCATCGCTCACTGCGTTCCAACCCGTGTTGTTGATCTTTCCTGCGGGGCGAATCATCGGATCCCACGTTGGAACTTTCGACTCGGTGACGAATGCCTCGTCGTAACCGTGGAGAGATGGGGGGTTGAGCTCTTTTTCGTTACCTACCTTACCTCTGTTTGCATCTTTCTCTGAGGCGGTTAGCGTCCCTAAGTGCCACTTACCGAAGTGCCCCGTTGCGTAACCCTCCTCCTTTAGGATCTCGGGGATTGTCACCTCCTCGGTGCGGAGAATACCCTCATTGGCATTGAAGACTCCCATTCTGAATGGGTTGCGACCTGTTAGGACACTCGCACGTGTCGGAGAACTCACGGCACAAGCTGAGTAGAAACGATCGAATGTAACTCCGTCGGCAGCCATTCGGTCGATATTTGGAGTTTTGATAACCTCGTTTCCGTTGAATCCGACGTCGCCCCAGCCGAGGTCGTCACACATAACGAGGATAATGTTTGGTTGCTGAGGCTCTGCCGCAGCTGCTGCTAAGGGGGTTAATCCTACAATTGCAGCGGTTAGTTTTAGATTGTTCATAACTTTCGAATATATTTAAATTTATCTCATCTATTTTGCTAAGGATCTGTCACTTCACTTTTCTCTTTTTGCACTACGTTACATAGGCACCGCTATGCGCCTTATGCAAAGAGAGAAAATCAAAGCAACATCTCTCTTTGCAATTCTAGCGAGAAAAACTTAAACAGATTCTTAGTTGTTTTATTAGTACTGATGCGTTAATAATCTCTACCACTGCCCTGCGCGGGCGGCGGCGGAGTGCTCTCCGCGGAGCTTTATTTTCGTTGCTATTGTTAATAGATTGATACTCAATCTACTATATATTGACAAATGTTCGATTAAAGCTCTGCTTTATCGCTCATTTCCCAATATATAGCTACGTAGGCTGCGCCTACTATTAACAATCGAATATAAGTGTCAGCCAAATCAAAAATAGAATATACAGCCATATGTGGTTGTAGTTCAAATTGTTAGACAGTCACCGTAAGAAGTTAACGCATCACTAGTATTGTTTTATAGAAAAAGGGTGTAAGCCAATACTCACACCCTCCATTCTTGAAATATAACGTTCTTATCGTAGTACTCTCTCTACATATGATTTGTAATCTTTAACCTCTGGTTTGTAGTCATCCGTCGCGAAAAGAGGCGATGAAATGATGTAATCCGCAGATGAACGGTTAAATGCTGTTGGTACATTATAGAGAGTTGCGAGACGCATAAGTGCCTTAACATCTACGTCGTGTGGCTGAGCCGACATTGGATCCCAAAAGAAGATCAATGCTGAGATCTCACCATCAGCGATCATTGAACCTAGCTGCTGATCTCCACCGAGCGGACCCGATTTGAGGAGTGTTATATCGAGTGGCTCAAGGAGCTTAGAGTGCTCACCATCACGATGTTTGTTCTCAATTTGGCGAACCACAAGGGTTTTTTCCACCATTTTACCTGTTGTACCTGTGCAGACCAACGAGTGGCTGCTTAAAACCTCAGTATTCCAATCGACCCACTCTGCAAGGTCGCTCTTCATATTGTCGTGTGCTACGAGAGCTACTCTCTTGACACCCTTTTTTACATCTTTGTTTCCCATAACTTTTTCTTCTGTGGAGTCGCGTGTCGACCCCGATTTAGTTTTATTCTAATTTTATCGTCGGTGCAAAGATAGGGCATAAATTCTATTTTTCCTAATCTTATTAAAAAAAATTAACAATATATTCATATCGGAGTGTGACTCCAAAAACTATGTGAAGGTTTGGAAATTTGGATATTTATTTTTATATTTGTATGACTACAACCTATAAAATAGAGTAAAAAGCAATGACAGTAGAGATTAACCACTCACTATCGGTCGACTGCGCAATTTTTGGATATGATGGGGAGGATCTTAAGGTTCTCCTCGTGGAGCAACGCCATACTCCGATAACAGTTGGAGAGCAGAGGCGTTTGAAGTTACCCGGTAGTATAATTTTAGCAAATGAGACTATTCCCGACGCGGCGCGACGGGTGTTGAGGGATCGTACGGGCTTGGAGCGAGTATTCTTGAAACAAACTGACATATTCTCCGATCCATCCCGAATATATGGTAACGAACTAGAATGGATATCGAAACTCCACAACATATCCACAACGCGAGTTATCACCGTGGGGCATTATGCTTTGGTGCGAATCACTCCGACGATCCTACGTAACACGAAACTTAAAGGGGCTAAATGGTACTCTTATGATGAGATACCTCGTTTGGCGATGGATCATACCTTGATCCTAAAACACGCTCTTGGTGTCCTTAGAGCTGACTTTGAACTCTCTCCAATAGTGTCAGAACTGTTGCCCAAGAAGTTCACAATCCGTGAGTTACAGAACCTATACTCCGCAGTTATGGGAATTGGGATCGATAGCCGCAACTTCCGCAAGAAGGTGCTCGGTGCTGACATCGTGAAACATACCGGTGAACACGAGAGAGGCGTTGCGCATAAGCCAGCCGAATACTTCGTATTTAATCAGACCGCATTCCGACGCAGCTTGAAGAGAGGGTTGCGATATTTGTAATTTATAGAGGTGTTGCGCAAATGTTAATTTTGCTGCCTCATTTTAATATTTTCTCGCCCAAAGGTGCTCATTTCCAAAACAAATGACTATCTTTGGGCGTTACTGTATAAAATATTTGAAAAACTATGGAATTAATAGAGTATTCTCTAGGGTCGATCCTAGAGAAGTTTACGCAAGAGCGTCCAGACCACGAGTTTCTGGTCTCACCATATAACAACGTTCGTTACAGTTATAGAGATTTTAATGCTCGTGTAGATAATCTTGCGGCATCACTCGCGCAGTTGGGCGTTGAGCGCGGAACAAAGGTGGGTATTTGGGCAAATAACCACCCCGATTGGATCACTGTATTTTTTGCAACAGCTAAGCTGGGAGGTGTGCTAGTTACGGTAAACACTAACTATCAGGTGGCTGAGGCTGAGTATATTATGCGTAATGCCGATATTCATACAATGTGTATGATTGGTGGGTATCGTAGTAGTGATTACATTGGTATTGTTAACGAGATTGTCCCCGAACTTGCAACTAAGGGTGATGCGGAGCTTGTGTGTGAGCGTCTGCCGGTTCTCAAAAATGTGGTTTTGGTGGGCGACTACAAGACAGATGAGGCAGGACATTGTGTCGATCACGCTGGAATGATCTCTTTGGAGTCGTTGGTGGCGAAGGGGGCTGAGTTGGATCACTCATTCCTTCGTGAAATTGTCGCTGCGACAAGCTGCCACGATGTGGTAAATATGCAATATACTTCAGGTACTACGGGATTCCCGAAGGGTGTGTTGTTGACTCACTACAACATCCTCAATAATGGCAAGGCTACAGCGGAGTTTATGAAGTATACGGGCGACGATAGGTTGTTGGTGTGCGTGCCGATGTTCCACTGTTTTGGTTGTGTGTTGGCGTTGTGTGCGGTGATTACGCACGGTGCAACAATGGTGTTGTTGGAGGATTTCGATGCTTTGAGAGTGTTGGAGTCGGTGCATAAGGAGCGTTGTACGATCCTATATGGAGTGCCGACGATGTTTATTGCGGAGCTAAATCATCCAGATTTCAATAAGTTCGACCTTTCGTCACTTCGAACAGGTATTATGGCAGGTGCTGTGTGTCCTATCGAGACGATGAATGCGGTGATGGATCGTATGAATTGTCGTGTGATCTCGATCTATGGTCTTACGGAGAGCTCTCCCGGTATGACTGGATCGAGTATTGAGGATAGCACGGAGGTGCGCTCTACAACTGTTGGACGTCCATTCCCCGGTATCGAGGTGCAGATTATCGACCACGAGACAGGCGAACATCTGCCCGCAGGTAAGCAGGGTGAGGTTTGCTGTAGAGGGTGGAACGTGATGCGTGGATATTATAACAACCCAGAAGCAACGGCAGAGGTGATTGATGGGGAGGGATTCCTCCACTCGGGAGATCTTGGTATGATGGATGAGGGTGGTTACTACCACATCACTGGACGTATCAAGGAGATGATTATTCGCGGTGGTGAGAATATATATCCACGTGAGATCGAGAACTATCTCTTTAACATTCCACAGATTAAGGGTGTTGAGGTTGCAGGGCTTCCTTCGGCTCGCTATGGTGAGCAGGTTGCGGCATTTGTGACGGTGAAGGAGGGGCAGGCTTTGACAGAGGCTGAGATTGTTGAGTTCTGCAAAGGAAAGATTGCACACTATAAGATCCCTAAATATATATTCTTCATTGATGAGTTTCCGATGACTGCGAGTGGTAAGATTCAGAAGTATCGTTTGAAGGATCTCGGTGTTGAGTTGATGAAGCAGCGAGGCGAGGAGATCATCTAGAGGTGGTCTAGAGATGGTCGGCATTATAACTATATGGTAAAATAGAGATATCCCTGCAACACGATTCGTTAGCAGGGATATCTCTATTTTGTATCTGTGGTGGCGAGTGTGAAATTCGCGTTACTTTGTAGTTGCCTCAGTTGTTGTCTCAGTACACTCTGTGCACTCTGCATCTTTCTTTGGCATTGGTGGACGACGACGACCCTGTCCCTCTGGACGAACACCCTCTTTGTCCTCTGGCATTCCCTCTGGACGCTTGCCCATCATTTTGCCACGCATCTGCTGTGGAGCACTACCTCGGCGAGGACCACCTTGCTGACCGCCTATTTTGCCGCCACCCTTCTTCTTGTCGAAGAGCTTAACTGTCTGCTCAGCATTGAGGATTCCAACAAGTGCCTCCTCGTGATTCTTCTGAAGATCGCGTGCCTCCTTCAACTTCTTTGCGAAGTCTAAGTTTGCTGCGTATACCTTTTTCTCTTGAGCAGCAGTAAGTGAGAGCTCCTCCTTCATCTTTTCGGTCATCTTTTTAGCCATCTCCTCGGGAGTCATCTCCTCTCGAGCCTCACGCTCTGGGCGCTCTTGCTGTGGCTTCTCTGCGTTTGCTTTCTGCTGTGGCTGTGCTACGCATACAGATGATATAGCTACCATAAGTGCTAGGGTTAAACCCTTCAAAATTACTTTTTTCATAACGTTTATAATTTTAGTTTGTTTGTTTCGTACAACTGAATAGACACGAGTAAAGTGAAAAAGTAAAAATATTTTTTTGTGTTTTTAACTTTTTGTGATTTGTTAGTTCTATATTAGTACAAGAGTGAATGGAGAATCAATGAGTCAACAAAATAAAGAGAGTCAAATATTAAAATTAGTGTCGTCGGCGCCAACACGTCAGGAGGGTTTCGTTGCACTGATGGAGCTATATAGAGAGTCTCTATATTGGCACGTAAGGCGAATGGTGGTAAGTCACGAAGATACGCAGGATGTGTTGCAAGAGGCGTTCGTGAAGGTTTATAGATATATAGGTGATTTTAGGGGTAACTCGTCGCTCAAGACGTGGCTCTACAAAGTGGCGACGAACGAGGCGATACGTTATCTCAAAAAGAGACAAGTTGAGACTCAATCGTATGATGAGCAGACGCGACTGCTAGAGGTGTTTGAGGGGGATAGTACAATTGACTTTTCGTCGCTTGAGGCTAAGTTGCAGAGGGCAATATTAACCCTCTCGCCAAAGCAGAGGTTAGTATTTAACTTGCGTTATTACGATGAGTTGAGCTACGAACAGATTGCAGAGGTCTCGGAGTCGAATGTGGCGGCACTGAAGAGTAACTACCACTACGCAATGACCAAGATAAAGGAGTATATGTTGAACCAAATAGAGGATTAACAATGAAGAGTTTTGATATTGAGAAAATAGGTAAAAAGATGCCATATAGTGCTCCGTCGGCGGAGTTTTTCGAGAGCTTTACGCAAGATACAATGGCGCGTATAGATCGAGAAAGCCGTGGTAGGTCGCTTGTGAGAGGTGCGTTTATCTCTGTCGCTTCGATGGCTGCGTCTGTGGCGCTGATGCTTACGATGAATCTCCCTAGCGACTCGACTAATTATTCGTTGGCGAGTTACGATAGTGATTTGGATGCTTATGTGACAAATTTGTCGGATGATGAACTTTCGACGCTGTTTTATGATATGGAGTTGGAGGGTGAGTTTTATTCAAATTTATAATAGGGGAGTTCTAATCTCTCCCGAAATTACTTTCAAGCTACTAACCACCCCTTTTCGATTTTACAAAAATCGGTGGTAGAGCCACTACAACCCACTTTTGCAAAAGCAAAAAAGGGCAATTATTAACTAAAAATTAAAAATTGGGAGAAAATAGAACTCCCCAATAAAATGATGAAGAGGTTTTTATCTATACTATTTTTGTTTTTCGCTGTTGCAGCGATGGCGCAGCCCGCACCGCGAGGGGGTGGGAGCGAAGGTGTTAGGAGTAGCTTCCACGAATTTCAAACAAAGCAGATAGAGGAGGCGTTGAACCTTGAGGGGGAGCGACTTACAAAGTTTAGGGAGCTCTACAGTCAATATAATGAGGAGAGTCGTGCCAATAATGATAACTCTGCTAGCCGGGAGCGTAGATCTGTTGACAAACCAACCGAGGAGGAGATTGAGGTGGATATAAAGAACTCGTTTCAGAAGTCGCACGATGCCATAGCTTTGAAGGAGAGATATTTTTTGCTCTTTATAGAGTTTATGAAACCGAGTGAGATTGAGACAATGTATGAGATAGAGAGGCGCTCTAGAGAGCGTTTTGTCGATGAGTTGCAGAAGAGGAGTGGTGGTCGTCCACAGCCTCAGCAACTTATGCGATAAGTTTTTTTTGGAGGGGAGGGGGTACCTTAGGTGGTAGGTATCCCCGGGTTTATAGCTACACTCTGGAAAGGGTCACCTGTCGCAGTAGTTAGCATATGGGGTGAACACTTTTTATTTGGGTATTTTTACTTAGTTAGTTGTTTGGTTCGGAGTGTAGCTTAAACCTCCAAAAGTTAAGCGAGGAGTCTATATAGTTTTGTACTATATAGACTCCTCGCTTCTTTTGTGGATTATGTATTCTCTATTTTTTCTCTGTGGGAGGGGTCTTTTCCCACCCGAAGAGAGTCTTGGCACAGTCGCTTTGGAACTCTGCGATCTTTCCTGCGTCTGTTGTGTTGGCAATCACTGCGTCGAGGAATGTGGCAAAGTTGCTATACTGTGCATTGATCTTGCGAGCTAAACATTTGTAGAACGATCGTTGCTCCTTGCGTGTTAGCGCCTTGGGGAGTATTCCCTCCTTGCGAAGCTCCCGATAGGGGTATATGTGACGAATGTTCGCCCCATCGGCATCGAGCTGCTCGACAATGATGGTCGTAACAACCATCTGTATCGAGTCGTTCACCGCCGGCATCGCAACGAACTCTTCGTATTGAGGGTAGTTCATCTCGATAATGTCGGTGGCGTTGTCGGCGAAGATGTAAAATTCCGCGTCGGTTAGTTCGTCCATATAGACCATATCGCGATATTGGTCGAGGGTGCGGTGGATTGTGCGGCGCTGCTCTCTATTCCACGTAGATGTTGTTGAGACGCAGGCAATTAGCGTCACGGAAAATAGAAGTGAGTAGATGATTTTTTTCATAAGTTTTTTGTCTAAAAAGTTATATTTGATTTGGTGATTTGGGGTGCAATAGGCGTGCCAAAAATCACAGTCGAATAATCCAATTTTGGGGTGAAATGCTACTCTGTGGTTGCTGTAAATAAAAAAATGGATGAAAAACGTGGAAAATCAATAAGTTAAGTAGAGGAAAAGTTGCTAATATCGAAAATAATTCTTACCTTTGCAGTCCGGTTGTGTATTGAAGTCGCCCGATCGGAAGTAAAATTTAATTAACAAACTAAAGGACAAAACGTTAAAATGCCAACTATTCAACAGTTAGTAAGAAACGGCCGAGTTAAATTGGAGTACAAGAGTAAGTCTCCAGCCTTGGCAGCGTGTCCACAGCGCCGTGGAGTATGTACTCGTGTGTACACGACTACTCCCAAGAAGCCAAACTCGGCTATGCGTAAAGTGGCACGTGTAAGATTGACAAACGGCAAGGAGGTCAACGCCTACATTCCGGGTGAGGGACACAACTTGCAAGAGCACTCTATAGTGCTAGTACGTGGAGGACGTGTAAAGGATCTTCCGGGAGTACGTTACCACCTCGTTCGTGGAGCGCTCGACTCAGCAGGAGTTGATGGACGTCACCAGCGTCGCTCAAAGTACGGTACTAAGAGACCAAAGCCGGGTGCAGCACCAGCAGCAAAAGGCAAAAAGAAGTAATTAACTAATTTCAGAAAACAGTAGTTTTTAAAAGCAATGAGAAAAGCTAAGCCAAAAAAGCACATTCTACTTCCCGATCCTAAGTTCGGCGACTGCGAGGTGACTCGTTTCGTGAACAACCTAATGTTGGACGGCAAGAAGAGTATTGCCTACACTATCTTCTACGATTCGTTGGAGCTAGTAAGCAAGAAGATGAAGGATGCTGAGAAATCTCCACTAGAGGTCTGGAAACAGGCTCTTGAGAATATCACGCCCCAAGTCGAAGTTAAGTCAAAGCGTATCGGTGGTGCGACATTCCAAGTTCCAATGGAGGTTCGTCCAGAGCGCAAGACTTCAATTAGTATGAAAAACCTTGTCCTTTTTTCTCGCAAGCGCGCTGGAAAATCAATGGCAGAGAAACTCTCGGCAGAGATCGTGGATGCTTACAACCAGCAGGGAGCAGCCTTCAAACGTAAGGAGGAGATGCACCGTATGGCAGAGGCAAACAAGGCATTTGCTCACTTTAGATTCTAATATATCATACCTATATATAATATAATAAAGAAAGAGAAATGGCTAGAGATCTTAAATATACTCGTAACTTCGGCATTATGGCGCACATCGATGCTGGAAAGACGACCACTTCGGAGCGTATCCTTTTCTACACAGGAAAGACGCACAAGATCGGAGAGGTACACGATGGTGGCGCAACAATGGACTGGATGGTTCAGGAGCAGGAGCGTGGTATCACAATCACATCTGCTGCAACAACAGCATTCTGGGACTACAAGGGTAAGCAGTACCAGATGAACCTTATCGACACCCCGGGTCACGTTGACTTTACTGTAGAGGTAGAGCGTTCGTTGCGTGTACTCGATGGTGCTGTTGCTACATTCTGTGCAGTAGGTGGTGTTGAGCCACAGTCTGAGACAGTGTGGCGTCAGGCAGATAAGTATAACGTACCACGTATGGGTTACGTTAACAAGATGGATCGCACAGGTGCAGACTTCTACGCAGTTTGTCAGCAGATCAAGGAGAACTTCGGAGCAAAGGCTCTTCCAGTTGTTCTTCCAATCGGAGCTGAGGATAAGTTCGAGGGAATCATCGACCTTGTATACAACAACGCGATCTACTACTTCGATGATAAGACCGTTCGCGACAACTTCGAGATCCGCGAGATCCCAGCAGAGTTGGCTGAGGAGGCAGCAGAGTATCGTGCAGCCCTCATCGAGGAGGTTGCGGCTACAGATGACGCTCTTATGGAGAAGTTTTTCGAGGATCCAGATTCAATCACTCCAGAGGAGTTGTTGGCTGCAATCCGCGTAGCAACAATCGGTATGCAGATCGTCCCAATGTTGTGTGGATCATCATTCCACAACAAGGGTGTACAGAAGCTTCTTGATTACATTATGGCATTCTTGCCATCACCACTCGACGTACCAGCCGTTAAGGGAACTAACCCTAAGACTGACGAGGAGGAGGAGCGTCACTCAACAATTGACGAGCCTTTCTGTGGTTTGGCATTTAAGATCGCAACAGATCCATTCGTAGGACGTTTGGCATTTGTTCGTGTATACTCAGGAAAGTTGGATGCAGGTTCTTACGTACTCAACGCACGTAGTAACAAGCGCGAGCGTATCAGCCGTATCTATCAGATGCACGCTAACAAGCAAAACCCAATGGAGACTGTTGAGGCAGGAGATATCTGTGCAGCAGTAGGTATCAAGGAGGTTCGTACCGGAGATACATTGTGTGCTGAGAATGCACCACTTTGCTTGGAGCAGATGTCATTCCCAGAGCCAGTTATCGGACTTGCAGTTGAGCCAAAGACTCAGAAGGATGTTGATAAGCTTGGTCTTGCTTTGCAGAAGCTTGCCGAGGAGGATCCAACCTTCACAGTACACACTGACGAGGATTCAGGTCAGACTGTAATTAGTGGAATGGGTGAGCTTCACCTCGATATCATCGTAGACCGTCTTCGTCGCGAGTTCAACGTTGAGATCAATCAGGGAGCGCCTCAGGTTAACTACAAGGAGGCTTTGACACGTACAGTTCAGCATCGTGAGGTATTCAAGAAGCAGACTGGAGGTCGTGGTAAGTTCGCCGATATCATCTTCGAGATCGGACCAGCAGACGAGGGTCAGACAGGTCTTACATTCGTTGACGAGGTTAAGGGAGGTAATATCCCTAAGGAGTTCGTTCCATCTGTACAGAAGGGATTTGCTTCAGCAATGGCAAACGGAGCTTTGGCAGGTTATGTAATCGACTCAATGAAGGTAACATTGAAGGATGGTTCATTCCACCCAGTCGATTCAGATCAGTTGTCGTTCGAGATCTGTGCACGTAACGGATTCCGTGTTGCAGCGCCTAAGGCAGGTTCTGTGATTATGGAGCCAATTATGAATGTAGAGGTTGTTACTCCAGAGGAGTCAATGGGAGATATCATCGGTGACTTGAACAAGCGTCGTGGTCAGATCTCAGGAATGGAGTCTAAGGGAACAGCTCGCGTTGTTAAGGCTAAGGTACCACTTTCAGAGATGTTTGGTTACGTAACAGTGTTGCGTACAATCTCATCTGGACGTGCATCTTCATCAATGGAGTTCGCATTCTTCGAGGAGGTTCCAGCAGGTCTTTCAAAGGAGATCATCGAGAAGTCAAGTGGTAAAGTAAAGGGAATAGAATAGTAAATAGATATGAATCAGAAGATTAGAATCAAACTAAAGTCTTTCGATCACAATCTCGTTGACAAGTCATCTGAGAAGATCGTTAAGACGGTGACAAGCACCGGTGCTACTGTTAGCGGTCCTGTGCCTCTGCCAACACGCAAGCAGATTTTTACTGTAAACCGTTCAACCTTCGTTAACAAGAAGGCTCGTGAGCAGTTCCAGCTTTGCACTTTCAAGCGTGTACTTGATATTTATTCATCAACTCCAAAGACAATCGACGCTCTAATGAAGTTGGAGCTTCCATCGGGAGTAGAGGTAGAGATCAAAGTCTGATTTTTCGGAGCTTAATAGATTGCGATTTTTGGCACTTCCCTCCGCTTTGAAATGCTCACGTACATTAAGTACGCTCCGCTTTCAAATGCTCGCGAAGCCCCAAAACTCATCAATCTCTTCAACTCCGAGGGTAACGACGGGGATTTTTCCCCACAATAAAAATGTATGTTCAATCGAGAGGTGGGGGTGCTACCTAAGCGATTAGGAGGCACTACTCACTCGACTCGATTTTCATAGATCACTATAATTTATATAACAAACAGTAATTAGACAAAAATGTCAGGACTAATTGGAAAGAAAATCGGAATGACTTCCGTTTACAGTGCCGAGGGTAAGAACATACCATGCACTGTCATTGAGGCTGGTCCGTGTGTAGTTACGCAAATTAGAACGCTCGAGGTGGATAACTACGAGGCTGTTCAGATTGCCTATGACGACAAGAGTGAAAAGCACACCAGCAGCAGTTTGTTAGGACACTTCAAGAAAGCCGGAACTACCCCAAAGCGCAAGATGGCTGAGTTTAAGGGTATTTCAGAGGTGAACCTTGGAGATCAGATCACAGTTGACATCTTCACAGAGGAGGATTGGGTTGACGTGACAGGAATCTCAAAGGGACGCGGTTTTCAGGGTGTTGTAAAGCGCCACGGATTTGGTGGAGTAGGTGGAGCAACCCACGGACAGCACAACCGTCAGCGCAAACCCGGATCATTGGGTGCATCATCTTATCCTTCACGCGTTTTCAAGGGTAAGCGTTTGCCCGGACAGATGGGTGGAGATCAGGTTAAGGTACTTAACTTGAAGGTATTAAAGGTTATTCCCGAGAGCAACCTCATCTTGGTGAAGGGTTCAATCCCCGGGGCAAAGGGTTCTTATTTAACAATCGAGAAGTAGAAGATGGAATTAGCTGTATTAAACACACAAGGAGTAGAGACAGGTCGCAAAGTAGTACTTTCTGATGCTGTCTTCGGCGTGGAGGCTAACGATCACGCGATCTACCTCGACGTAAAGCAGTACCTAGCGGATCAACGTCAGGGTACTCACAAATCGAAGCAGCGTAACGAAGTTGCTGGTTCGACACGTAAGTTAAAGAAGCAAAAGGGTACAGGTGGTGCACGTTGTGGTAGCATCAAGTCTCCCCTCTTCGTTGGAGGTGGACGTGTATTCGGACCTCAGCCACGTGACTATCACTTCAAGCTCAACAAGAAGCTAAAGCAGTTGGCTCGTCGTAGCGCATTGACCTATAAGGCTCAGGCAGGCTCGATCAGCGTAGTAGAGATGCTCTCGTTGGAGGCACCAAAGACTAAGGCTGCAATCGCAATGGTTGAGGCATTGAAGGTGTCAGACAAGAAGGTGTTGTTGGTTTTGCCGGAATCAAACCCAAACCTTCAGCTTTCTGTACGCAACTTGCCATACGTAAAGACGATCTTGGCTCAGAATCTCAACACATATGAGGTTATGAACTGTTCGGCTTTGGTAATGGTTGAGGGCGCAGAGAATGTTTTGAATGTTATGTTAGCTTAAACTTAACTGAAGAGAATGGAAATTATTATTAAGCCGGTTTTAACCGAGAAGATGACGATTCAGGGCGAGAAGTTGAATCGTTACGGTTTTATTGTTGACGTACGTGCCAACAAGCTACAAATTCGCAATGCAGTAGAGCAGATGTACAATGTAGTTGTAACAGATGTAAACACTTGCAACTATATGGGAAAGACCAAGAGCCGTTTTACAAAGGCAGGTCTTTTGGTGGGTCGCGCTAACAACTTCAAGAAGGCAGTTGTAACCTTGAAGGATGGTGATTCAATTGATTTTTACAGTAATATCTAATAGAAGATGGCAGTAAGAAAGTTTAAACCAGTAACACCTGGTACAAGACATAAGATCATCGGAACTTTTAGTGAGATCACTACAAGCACACCCGAAAAGTCGTTGCTCAGTCCAAAGAAGAGCTCGGGAGGTCGTAACAATACAGGTAAGATGACAGTTCGCTACATCGGTGGTGGACACAAGCAGATGTACCGTAACGTAGACTTTAAGCGCAACAAGGATGGCATCGCTGCAACTGTAAAGACAATCGAGTATGATCCAAATCGTACAGCACGTATTGCATTGATCGTATATTCAGATGGAGAGAAGAGCTATATCATCGCTCCAAACGGATTGCAGGTAGGACAGACAGTAATGAGTGGAGTAGGCGTATCGCCAGAGGTTGGAAACACCCTTTTGTTGAGCGAGTGCCCACTTGGAACTGTAATCCACAATATCGAACTATATCCCGGTCAGGGTGCCGCAATGGCACGCTCAGCAGGATCTTACGCTCAACTATTGGCTCGTGAAGGCAAATATGCAATCATCAAGTTGCCTTCAGGAGAGACTCGTATGGTACTCGTAACTTGCCGCGCAACAGTCGGAGTTGTTTCGAATGGTGACCACCAGCTTGAGAGCTCAGGTAAGGCAGGTCGCAGGCGTTGGTTAGGTCGTCGTCCAAGAAACCGTGGTGTTGTGATGAACCCAGTAGATCACCCAATGGGTGGTGGTGAGGGTCGCTCATCAGGAGGTCATCCTCGTTCACGAAAAGGTTTGCTTGCTAAGGGCTACAAGACACGTAATCCTAAGAAGACGACCTCTAAGTTTATTATTTCAAAGAAGAAAAAATAATTAAATAGAGTACACAATGAGCCGTTCATTAAAAAAAGGACCATTTATTGACCCAAAGCTAGATGCGCGCGTTATGGCGCAGGCAGAGAGCAATAAGAAGTCTGTAATAAAGACCTGGTCGCGTGCGAGTATGATTTCGCCTGATTTTGTTGGTCAGACGATTGCCGTACACAACGGAAATAAGTTTATCCCAGTTTACGTAACTGAGAATATGGTTGGTCACAAGCTCGGAGAGTTCGCCCCAACACGTAACTTCCGCGGTCACTCAGGTAATAAGAAAAAATAGTTAAGAAATGGGTGCAAGAAAATCAAATATGGCCGCTGCATTGAAGGCGGAGAAGAAGCAGAAAGCAATAGCTATTATGCGTGATTGCCCTACATCACCACGAAAGATGCGTTTGGTAGCAGATATCATCCGCGGCGTGGAGATCAACAAGGCATTGGGTATCCTACGTTACTCGAAGAAAGAGGCTTCAATCCGTATGGAGAAGTTGCTTCGTTCGGCGATTGCTAACTGGGAGGCGAAGAACCCTGAGGAGCGTTTGGAGGATTCACTACTATGCGTAAAGGAGATATTCGTTGACGGAGGAAGAATGTTGAAGCGTATTCAGGCAGCGCCACAAGGTCGTGCTCACCGTATCCGCAAGCGTTCGAACCACGTGACTATTGTAGTTGACAAAATGGTAATCGTAGAAAAAAAGTAAGCAATGGGACAGAAAGTAAATCCAATATCAAATCGTCTTGGTATCGTCAAAGGTTGGGATTCTAACTGGTTTGGCGGTCGCAACTTCTCAGAGAAGTTGGTAGAGGACGCTAAGATTCGTAAGTACCTCGATGTCCGTTTGGCAAAGGCTAGCATCTCGAAGATCATCATCGAGAGAAGCTTGAAGCTTGTTACGGTTACAATCTCAACAGCACGTCCGGGTATTATCATCGGAAAGGGTGGTACAGAGGTTGACAAATTGAAGGAGGAGTTGAAGAAACTCACCGGCAAGGAGGTTCAGATCAATATCTTCGAGGTAAAGCGTCCAGAGTTGGATGCCGTAATCGTAGGACGCAATATTGCTCGTCAGTTGGAGGGTCGTGTATCTTTCCGTCGTGCCATCAAGACTACTATCGCATCAACAATGCGAATGGGAGCTGAGGGTATCAAGGTTCAGGTATCGGGTCGTGTAGGTGGCGCCGAGATGGCACGCTCAGAGACTGTTAAGGAGGGACGTATTCCACTTCACACATTCCGTGCAGATGTAGACTACTCATTGACAGAGGCTTTGACAAAGGTTGGAATCTTGGGAATCAAGGTTTGGATCTGCCAAGGAATCGTCTATGGCAAGCGCGATCTATTCGAGATCGCAGGCGCAGCAGCTCAGCGTGGAGGTAACCAGCAGGGTGGCAATGATCGTGGAGAGCGTGGAGATCGTCGCGATCGCCGTGGTGCACGTCCTGATCGCAAGCGTCGCAATAATAATAGTAAGTAAGTAGGACCTTTTAAAGCATAGTAAAATGTTACAGCCAAAAAAGACCAAGTTTAGAAGAGTTCAAAAGGGTCGTATGAAGGGTATCGCTCAGAGAGGAAACCAACTTTCATATGGTTCATTTGCGATCAAGGCGTTGGAGTCGTCGTGGATCACCGGTCGTCAGATCGAGGCAGCACGTCAGGCTATCACACGTCATATGAAGCGTGAGGGTCAGTTGTGGATTCGCATCTTCCCTGACAAACCAATCACAAAGAAGCCAGCCGAGGTACGTATGGGTAAGGGTAAGGGTAATCCAGAGGGATTCGTAGCGCCTGTTACTCCGGGACGTATCCTCTTCGAGGCGGAGGGAGTATCGTTGGAGATTGCACGCGAGGCTCTACGTTTGGGAGCTCAGAAGTTGCCAATCACAACAAAGTTTGTCGTTCGTCGCGATTACGTTGAATCAATTTAAGATTTAAGAAGAGATGAAAATTTCAGAAATAAAGGATCTAACAGTAAGTGAGTTGCAGGAGCGTATCGCGGCATCGAAGGCAGAGCTTTCGAAGTTGAAGATTCAGCACGCAACATCACCTATCGAGAATCCTTCAATCATTAAGAAATCTCGCAGAGATATAGCTCTTATGCTGACTGTTTTGGGCGAGAAAACCGCAAAATGTTAATTACCACTATGGAAAGAAATCTTAGAAAAGAGCGTATTGGGGTAGTTGTCAGCGCAAAAATGGAGAAGACCATCGTCGTAGCAGTAGCACGTAAGGTGAAGCACCCAATCTATGGTAAGTTCGTCAACAAGACAACAAAGTTTGTTGCAGAGTGCCTCGATGAGAGCGTTAAGGATGGCGACACCGTGCGTATTATGGAGACACGCCCGTTGAGCAAGACGAAACGATGGAGATTAGTACAAATCATTGAAAGAGCTAAGTAGTTATGATACAACAAGAGAGTAGACTCACAGTAGCTGATAACAGCGGCGCCAAAGAGGTACTTTGTATCCGAGTTCTTGGAGGAACGAAGCGTCGTTACGCATCGGTTGGCGACAAGATCGTCGTTTCAGTCAAGAGCGCATCACCATCGGGCGATGTAAAGAAGGGTACTGTCTCAAAGGCGGTAATCGTAAGAACAAGTAAGGAGATTCGTCGTCCTAATGGATCATATATCCGATTCGATGACAACGCCGTAGTACTCCTAAACAACCAGGGTGAGATGCGTGGAACTCGTATTTTTGGACCGGTAGCTCGTGAGCTTCGTGACCAATTTATGAAGATCATCTCATTGGCACCCGAAGTATTGTAATATTAAAAACACACATTCAGATATGTCAGTTAAATTACATATTAAGAAGGGGGACTTGGTTCAGGTCATCGCAGGAGATAGCCGTGGTCAACAGGGTAAGATCTTATCTGTGGATGTACAGAAGCAGCGTGCCATCGTCGAGGGCGTAAACCTCGTGAAGAAGGCACAGAAGCCTAGTGCAGAGAATCCCCAAGGAGGTATCGTAGAGCAGGAGGCTGCTTTGCACATCTCAAACTTGCAGATCATCGACCCAAAGAGTGGAAAGCCTACTCGTATAGGACGTCGTGAGGATGCAAACGGAAAATTAGTTCGTTTCTCAAAAAAATCTGGGGAGGAGATCAAATAATGGCATACGTTCCAACACTTAAAACAATGTATAAGGAGCAGATCATCTCTGCACTTATGAAGGAGTTTGGGTACTCAAGCGTTATGGAGTGCCCTCGTCTAGAGAAGATAGTTATCAATCAGGGTATGGGTCAGGCAGTTGCCGATAAGAAGCTTATCGACGTTGCTCAGGCAGAGCTCTCGTTGATTACAGGTCAGCAGGCAGTACAGACAAAGTCTCGTAAGGATATCTCGAACTTTAAGCTACGTAAGGGTATGCCTATCGGAGTTCGTGTTACACTTCGCGCAGATCGTATGTACGAGTTCTTGGAGAGATTGGTTGCAGTAGCAATGCCTCGTATCCGCGATTTCAAGGGTATCAACGATAAGTTCGATGGTCAAGGTAACTACACCTTGGGTATCACAGAGCAGATCATCTTCCCTGAGATCGACATCGACAAGATCTCGAAGATCTTCGGTATGGAGATCACATTTGTGACTACAGCGAAGAGCGATGAGGAGGGTTATGCACTTCTTAAAGGATTCGGTCTTCCATTCAAAAACGCTAAAAACAACCAATAAGCTATGGCAAAAGAGTCAATGAAGGCACGCGAGGTAAAGCGTGAGAAACTTGCAAAGCGTTATGCTCACAAGCGTGAGGAGATCGCAGCCAAGGTTAAGTCGGGTGAGATGGATAACGAGGAGGCGTGGATCGCTTTGTCGAAGTTGCCTCGCAACTCAAATCCAATCCGCCAGCACAATCGTTGTATGCTAACTGGACGTCCACGTGGATATATGCGCCAGTTCGGTATTAGCCGCATTCAGTTCCGTGAGATGGCATCTAATGGTCTTATCCCGGGAGTAAAGAAGGCTAGTTGGTAGTAGAGTAAGAGGGGGAGCTCTTCCTATTGGAGACTTTAGGGTCGACGGGAGAGACCCCCTTAATATCTAAATTAGGTTGAATCTAGAGAGTGCTGGGGATCGTGTTATGATGATCTTCGGGGGGCTCGGGTCGCAAGAGAGATGTGTGCGACAGATGGGTTGATCCTTATACATATCGTGACTAAAGTAGCACGACAGAGGCAATAGATAGAAAAGTGTCACCAGCCGGTGATAACTTCCCTCTAGAGCGGTCGGACGAAACAGTTGTGGTAGAGAGACCTTACTTATTGTATATGATGGGTGGCGTGTATGCGTCGTTCGTTGTAGGGTTCACGTGGCGGTTGCCGAGCTAGCGAAAGCGGGCTTGTTGATGGTGCGTGGAAGCCAATAGTAGGGTAGCAAAGTGATGTTAGCTCCCCAATATTTGTGTGAGGCTAACATTATCGTTTTCGGGTAGTATGATAATAATTTCAAAATAATCGTGCTAAATTGCTGATATTTGGAAAATTATGATTATATTTGCCAACTTTTGTGCCTCTAATTAATCGGTACGAGGGGTCAGCGAGTTGGGTTGATTGTGTTGGTTTTAGGGCTAATGTAGTGATATTCAGCGAGTTGATTATAATAATTTTATTTAATAACTAATTTTTAACTTTTAATTCATTATGACAGATCCAATAGCGGATTTTCTAACGAGAATTAGAAATGCGGTGAAAGCCAACCACAAGGTGGTTGAAGCTCCCGGTTCAAAAATTAAGCAGGAGATTACTAAGATCCTTCACGATCAGGGTTATATCTTGGCTTACAAGTTCGACACAGATGAGAGAGGACACTCTGTAATCAAGATCGCACTTAAGTGGAACGCACAGACAAAGACAAACGCTATCAAGGAGTTGAAGCGAGTTAGCCGTCCGGGTCTTCGCCAGTATACCTCAGTAGAGGATATGCAGCGCGTAAAGAACGGTCTTGGAGTTGCTATCTTGTCAACATCTAAGGGAATCTTGACAGACGCAGCAGCGCGTCGCGAGAACGTAGGTGGCGAGGTTTTGTGCTATATTTTCTAATCATCAAATTAAAACAGTAAACAATGTCAAGAATTGGTAAACAGCCTGTAAACTTGCCAGCTGGTGTAACCGTAGAGGTTTTGCCCGGAAACGTGGTAAGCGTAAAGGGACCTCTTGGAACACTGAGCCAGAAGGTTGACTCAGATATCACCGTAGAAGTTGGTACCTATACAGAGAAGGATTCACAGAAGGAGATCCCAGCAGTTTTGATTACACGTCCTACAAATCAGCCACGCCACCGCTCAATGCACGGTCTCTACCGCGCTTTGATTAACAATATGGTAGTTGGAGTATCTAAGGGATTTGAGTTGAAGCAGGAGCTCGTTGGAGTAGGTTTTAAGGCAGAGGTTAAGGGTCAGGTGCTTGAGATGAGCCTTGGTTACTCACACGATATCCACGTGTTGCTTCCAAAGGAGGTTACAGCAACAGCAGTAACAGAGAAGAAGGGTAACCCAATCGTTACGTTGAAGAGTATCGACAAGCAGTTGGTAGGTCAGGTAGCTGCAAAGATCCGTTCATTGCGTAAGCCAGAGCCATACAAGGGTAAGGGTATCCGTTTCGTAGGAGAGCAGATCCGTCGTAAGGCAGGTAAGTCAGCAGGTGCTAAATAATAAATAAAGAGTCAATATGTCACTAAGTAAGATAGATAGAAGGACGAGAATCAAGATGCGTATCCGCAAGATTGTTAGCGGAACGGCTGCGATGCCTCGTATGACTGTATTTCGTAGCAACAAGCAGATCTACGTACAGTTTATTGATGATCTAGCTGGAGTAACTTTGGCGTCGGCATCTTCATTGGAGATTGCAGAGGCAGCAGCAGGTCAGAATAAGAAGGATGTTGCCGCAATGGTAGGAAAGCTAGCCGCAGAGCGCGCTATCGAGAAAGGAATCTCAACGGTTGCTTTTGACCGTAACGGTTACCTCTACCACGGACGAGTTCAAGTATTAGCTGATGCCGCTCGTGAGGGTGGTCTTAAATTCTAAGATAAAATGTCAAATAGTAATATCAAAGTACGCACAAGCGACATCGAGCTAAAAGATAAACTCGTTAGCATCCAGCGTGTTACTAAGGTAACGAAGGGTGGTCGTACATTCACTTTCTCGGCAATCGTTGTCGTAGGAAATGAGAACGGCGTTGTTGGTTATGGTTTGGGAAAAGCCGCAGAGGTTACAACAGCCATCGCTAAGGGCGTTGAGGATGCAAAGAAGAACTTGGTTAAGATACCTATCATCAACGGAACAATTCCTCACAAGCAGGAGATGCGTTATAGCGGTTCAGTTGTGATGGTTCGTCCAGCAGCCCCCGGAACAGGAATCATCGCAGGAGGTGCGATGCGTGCCGTTTTGGAGTCAGTAGGAATCAAGAACGTCTTGGCTAAGAGTAAGGGTTCATCTAACCCACACAACTTGGTAAAGGCTACAGTAGGTGCGTTGTGCGAGTTGCGCGATGCTTATAGCGTAGCACAGGTTCGCGGAGTGTCGATGAGCAAGGTTTTCAACGGTTAATCTTAATAATAGAATACAGTTATGACAAGATTGAAAATTACACAGTATAAGAGCCGTAATGGCGCTACAGATCGTCAGCGCAAGAACCTCGCAGCATTGGGTCTACGTGGAATCAACAAGAGTGTGGAGCACAACGCTTCACCAATCATTTTGGGAATGATCGAGCGCGTAAAGCACCTAATCAAGATCGAGGAGGTTAAGTAAATAACGTTATTAAGCTAAGTAAATAATGGAACTCAATAATCTAAAACCCGCAAAGGGTTCAACACACCACCAGAAGCGTATTGGTCGTGGTGCAGGATCAGGACACGGCGGAACAGCGACACGTGGACACAAGGGAGCTCAGTCTCGTTCAGGTTACTCACGTAAGTTGGGCTTCGAGGGAGGTCAGATGCCATTGCAGCGTCGTCTCCCAAAGTTCGGATTCACAAACATCAACCGTGTTGAGTTTAAGGCTATCAACCTCTCTACATTGGAGGATATGGCAGCGAAGAACTCATTGAGCGAGATTACACTTGAGTCGTTGCAGGCAGCAGGTTTTGCGTCACGCAACGATAAGGTAAAGATCTTGGGAAATGGAGCTGTTACAAAAGCGTTGAAGGTATCGGCGCACGCATTTTCAAAGAGCGCTGAGGCTGCGATTGTAGCAGCAGGCGGATCAGTAGAGAAGTTGTAGGTTACACAAAAAACCGAAAATTATGAATACTTATGTAATTGTTGGTATACTCTTTGCGATCGTAGCGATCGTTTTAGGGACTAACAAGAAAGTAGTCGAGACAATCAAGAATATATGCAAGATCGAGGAGCTTCGTGATCGTGTGGTTTTCACACTCCTTCTCCTCCTTGTATATCGTCTTGGTAGTTTTGTGGTTATTCCGGGTATCGATCCTAACGCGTTGGGAGAGGGTTCGGCATTGGCAAGTCAGGTTGAAGGAAACGGTCTTTTGGGACTGTTGAACGTATTCTCTGGCGGTGCATTTGGCAATGCAGCGATCATCGCACTCGGAGTTATGCCCTATATCACTGCTTCTATCATCATACAGTTGTTGGGAATGATGATTCCTTACTTCCAGAAGATGCAGAAGGAGGGTGAGAGCGGACGCCGCAAAATGAATCAGTGGACTCGTTTCCTCACAATAGGTGTACTCCTATTGCAGGGACCAGCCTACGTTGCGAATCTTTTTGCCCAAGTACCTCACGCATTCGTTTACGGCAACTCATTTGGGTTTGTGGCTTATGCTACGCTCATTTTGATCTCGGGAACGATGTTCGTTATGTGGTTGGGAGAGAAGATCACCGATAAGGGTATCGGAAATGGTGTGTCGCTAATCATTATGATTGGTATTGTCGCACGTCTTCCACACTCTGTGTTAGCTGAGGTTACAGCACGATTCCAAACATCAGATGGTAGCGCCATTATGTTGATTGTGGAGTTTGTTGCGCTCTTCCTAGTCTTTATGGCTACGATCGCCTTGGTTCAAGCGGTACGCAAGATTCCAGTTCAGTACGCAAAGCGTATTGTGGGCAACAAGCAGTATGGAGGTGTACGTCAGTATATCCCATTGAAGATGAATGCGGCGAATGTAATGCCAATCATCTTTGCTCAAGCCTTGATGTTTGTACCAATGCTATTTGTGGAGATCGCTCCCGGATTCGCAGCTGCTTTTGCAGATGTAAGAGGTTTTTGGTATAACTTCACGCTAGCAGTTATGGTTATCGCATTTACCTACTTCTACACTGCGATCATCGTAAATCCCCAAATGATGGCTGACGATATGAAGCGCAATGGTGGTTTCATCCCCGGAGTAAAGCCGGGTAAGAGCACTGTTACTTATATCGACACTGTTATGACAAGAATCACCCTTCCGGGATCGGTATTCCTCGCGTTTGTGGCAATTTTGCCCGCGTTGGCGATGAACTTCCTCGGTATTCAGCAGGCGTTTGCTTACTTCTATGGCGGTACGTCGTTGTTGATTATGGTTGGAGTAGTTCTTGACACTCTAAAGCAGATTGAGAGTTACCTATTGATGCGTCACTATGATGGTCTTATGAAGACTGGACGTATTCAAGGACGCTATTAAGAGTTCGTTATTTTGAGTAAGAAGATGATACATTTAAAGAGTGAAGAGGAGGTTGAGCTGATGCGCGAAAACAATCTCTTGGTGAGTAAGACTCTCGCCGAGGTTGGACGCCATATCAAAGCTGGAGTAACGACAAAGGAGCTCGATAAAATCGCAGAGGATTTTATTCGTTCACACGGAGCGGTACCAGCCTTCTTAGGATATCAGGGCTTTCCGGCAACACTATGTGTTTCGGTAAACGAACAGGTTGTACACGGTATCCCCTCCGACAAATGTATACTCAAAGATGGTGATATTGTATCGGTCGATTGCGGTACGTTTATGAAGGGGTTTGTTGGTGATTCGGCATATACGTTTGCTGTGGGTGAGATAGCTGCCGAAGTGGAGCAGCTACTGACAGTCACCAAAGAGGCTCTTCGTAGAGGTGCGGCGCAAGCTAAAATCGGTAATCGCGTAGGCGATATATCGGCAGCAGTACAGGAGTATGCTGAGAGTTTTGGCTATGGCGTGGTACGCGAGTTAGAGGGACACGGATGTGGGCGCAAAATGCACGAGGCGCCGGGTGTTCCAAACTTCGGAGCGCGCGGCAGAGGATCACTCCTCAAAAAGGGAATGGTGCTCTGTATAGAACCGATGATTAATATGGGTGGTAAGGCGGTAGTCTTTGAGCGTGACGGATGGACCGTTCGCACGAAGGATCGCAAACCTTCGGCACACTTCGAATATGCAGTGGCGGTAGGGACAGAGGCTGACATATTAACAGATTTTACAATTATCGAACAGTCATTAAATAACAATTAGGACTTTTATGGCAAAACAGGCTGCTATTGAAAGAGACGGAACAATTATCGAGGCATTGAGTAATGCAATGTTTCGAGTTGAATTGGATAACGGACACGTTATCACGGCTCATATCTCGGGAAAGATGAGGATGCACTACATCAAGATTCTACCCGGCGATAAAGTGAAGGTAGAGATGACTCCCTATGACTTGAGCAAGGGACGTATCTCCTTTAGGTACAAATAAACCGGGGGGCGAGTGAGATGGTCGCGTGCTGAGGATCTAGATAATGGTCGGTAGGTGTGGGGCGGTCGCAATCGGACTCCAAATGCTTCAAAAGAAAATGAAAGTAAAAGCATCAATTAAGAAGAGAAGCGAGGATTGTAAGATCGTACGTCGTAAGGGAAAGCTTTACGTGATCTGCAAGAAGAACCCTAAGTTCAAAATGCGTCAAGGGTAATCCCGTTTAACGATTAATTTAAGAGAAAAAGAAATTTATGGCACGTATAGTCGGTGTAGATTTACCAAAAAACAAGAGAGGCGAGATCGGCTTGACCTATATCTATGGTATCGGTCGCAGCACATCACGCAAGATTCTCGATGAGGCAGGCATTAGCTACGACCTCAAAACTGATGATTGGAACGACGATCAGATTGCAGCAATCCGTAGCACAATCGCTTCGATGGGCATTAAGGTCGAGGGCGAGTGTCGCTCAGTGGTTCAGCTCAATATTAAGCGATTGATGGATATCGGTTGTTACCGAGGCATCCGTCACCGTCTCGGACTTCCAGTTCGCGGACAGAGCACAAAGAACAACGCTCGTACACGTAAGGGTCGCAAGAAGACAGTCGCAAACAAGAAAAAGGCAACTAAGTAATCTATAGAGTTATGGCAAAGAAAACTGGTACAGTTAAGAAGAAAGTTGTTAAGGTTGGCGCACAGGGAATGGTTTATGTGCACTCAACATTTAACAATGTCATCATTACAATCACTAACGAGGTTGGTGATGTAATCAGCTGGTCTTCAGCAGGTAAGATGGGATTCCGTGGTTCAAAGAAGAATACCCCATATGCAGCTCAGACAGCCTCTGCAGATTGCGCGAAGGTAGCCTATGATATGGGACTTCGCAAGGTTAAGGTTTATGTAAAGGGACCGGGTGCGGGACGTGAGTCGGCAGTTCGAACTATCCACGGTGCAGGCATCGAGGTTATGGAGATCATCGACGTAACACCACTACCACACAATGGTTGTCGCGCTCCAAACCGTCGTCGCGTCTAATCGCGTTGAGTGGATCGTAACTGGTTGAAAGACTAACCACAATCGGAGATTGCTGGCGGGTTGACAACCACATAAACCAATTAAAGTTTTTAAATAGAGATAAAACAATGGGAAGATATATAGGACCAAAAACAAAAATTGCGAGGAAGTTCGGTGAGGCGATCTTCGGACCAGACAAGGCGTTGGAGAAGCGTAACTACCCTCCCGGACAGCACGGTTTGGCACGCAAGCGTAAGAAGGTATCTGAGTATGGAGAGCAGTTGGGCGAGAAGCAGAAGGCAAAGGCAACTTATGGGCTTTTGGAGAAGCAGTTCTCTCGTACTTATGAGGCAGCAGCACGTATGGGCGGAATTACAGGTGAGAACTTGTTGCGCTTGTTGGAGTGCCGTCTCGACAATGTA
This sequence comes from Rikenellaceae bacterium, assembly GCA_047174765.1. GTDB lineage: Bacteria > Bacteroidota > Bacteroidia > Bacteroidales > Rikenellaceae > Alistipes. The sequence goes on from JBCQTT010000014.1 coordinate 59,723, forward strand.
GTGTATCGTTTGGGTATCGCACCAACACGCGCAGCAGCACGTCAGTTGGTATCACACCGTCACATCTGTGTGAATGGTAATGTAGTAAACATTCCATCATACTCGTTGCGAGTAGGTGATGTAGTCTCAGTACGTGAGAAATCGAAGAGTTTGGAGGTTATCGGCACATCACTTGCGGGAGGTTCGAAGAGCCGTTACTCGTGGTTGGAGTGGGATGGCGCTTCAATGTCAGGTCGTTTCTTGCAGCGTCCAGAGCGTGAGGAGATTCCTGAGAACATCAAGGAGCAGCTCATCGTTGAGTTGTACTCTAAGTAGTATTAACACAATAATTATACATCTATGGCAATATTAGCATTTCAGAGACCTGAGAAGGTAATTATGATCGAGTCGAGCGCATCGTTCGGAAAGTTTGAGTTCCGTCCGTTGGAGCCCGGATTCGCTATGACGATCGGTAATGCTTTGCGTCGTATTTTGCTCTCTTCGTTGGAGGGTTACGCATTTACGACGGTTAAGGTAGCAGGTGTAGATCACGAGTTTGCGGCGATCCCGGGTGTGATGGAGGGTATGGTTGATATCATCTTGAAGCTGAAGCAGGTTCGTTTTCTCCACACATCGGAGAGCGAGGAGGCTGAGAAGGTTGTTGTGAATGTTGCGGGGGTTACAGAGCTTACAGCTGGTTACATCTCGAACTATCTCACATCGTTCAAGGTCTTGAATCCTGATTTGGTAATCTGCCACCTTGCGCCGGGAACGAAGATGACTATCACTCTCACAATCGGAAAGGGACGTGGATATGTACCAGCAGAGGAGAACACTCCAGCAGAGTTGGAGTTTGGTACTTTGCCGATCGACTCTATCCACACACCGATCAAGAATGTGAAGTTCTCAAGCGAGGATTATCGTGTCGAGCAGAGAACCGACTACGAGAAATTGAATTTAGAGATCACAACCGATGGGTCTATCCACCCAAAGGATGCGTTGAAGGAGGCTGCAAAGATTTTGATTCAGCACTTTATGCTCTTCTCGGACGACAAGATCACAGTCAATATGGATGACACAAATAGCGCAGAGGAGTTCGATGAGGATGTTCTGCATATGCGTCAGCTGTTGAAGACTAAGCTGTCGGATCAGGATTTGAGTGTACGTGCGTTGAACTGTTTGAAGGCAGCTGATGTCGACACAGTGGGCGATTTGGTTCGTTTGCACCGTAACGACTTGTTGAAGTTCCGTAACTTCGGTAAGAAGTCGCTCACGGAGTTGGATGAGCTTTTGACCTCGTTGAATCTCAAATTCGGTATGGATGTATCTATCTACAAACTTGATAAAGAATAATTAAATGAGACATAATAAGAAATTTAATCACCTTGGCAGACAAAGGGGTCACCGTAAGGCTATGTTGGCAAATATGGCTTCATCATTGATCTTGCACAAGCGTATTGAGACTACAGTTGCAAAGGCAAAGGCTGTACAGATGTACATTGAGCCATTGGTTACTAAGTCGAAGGAGGATACTACGCACCAGCGTCGTACAGTATTTTCATATTTGAAGCAGAAGGAGGCGGTTACAGAGTTGTTCCGCACTATCGCACCTAAGATCGCTGAGCGTCCCGGTGGATACACTCGTATCTTGCGTACAGGTTTCCGTTTGGGAGATGCTGCGGAGATGTGTATCATCGAGTTCGTTGATTTCAACGACGCTTACACATTCGGTGTAGTATCGGAGAAGTCTGCTGAGGCTAAGCCTAAGACTCGTCGTTCTCGTAGCAAGAAGTCAGCTGATTCAGTTGAGGATGCTACAGTTGTAGGCGAGAAGAAGAATGCTCCAGTAGCACCACGCTCTGTAAAGGGTGGGTCTACATCTAAGGCATCGGCTCAGAAGACAGGTGTAGGACGTAAGATGTAATATCTGGGTTCTAAGAAGCTAGTTCTTAATAAACAGAGTGCCCTCAATCGAAAGATTGGGGGCACTCTGTTTATACTCTCAATTATTGCTGTCCGGTAAACCTAGCAGCACCCCACAACAAACCATCTGAGATGTACTCTATGCACATTTCAGATGGATTTTTTTTTAGTAAGCCCCTCATTCCAGATTCAAAGCA
>JBCQTT010000015.1:0-55982 GCA_047174765.1 Rikenellaceae bacterium
TGGCTCCATTTGATCCGATACACTGGCTCCATTTAGTCCGATACGACTGGCTCCGTTTGATCCGATATGGTGGCTCCGTTTGGGGTGATATAGTCAAACGAGCAATGGAGTGTACGCTGTCTTTTGATACACCATATCTCAGTGCTGCCTCTTTTGCACCGATAAATTCCGTGATAGGAGTAGACTCATCTATCTCTATCAACTCTTCCGTTACTGCTGGAGTCTTCTTTGTTTTAGGTTTCACCGCTCGTGGTGTTACCTCATAATTAGGGGCAGCATTAAACAGCTCGTCAATGTCGCTGCGCCTAATAAAAATTTTTCTGTTCATCTTTACACATTTTAGTTTTCCAGAGACACAATATCTGTAAGCAGTGGTACGCTCAACACCCAGAAGTGAAGATGTCTCATCTATGCTTAAATATTCTCTCTGCATAAGACTAGAGGAACTATTTTCAGATGGGTTATTTATTTCAGAAAAATCTTCATTTTTATATATAAGAGGTTTGTTTTTATCTTTTATCTCTCGATGAGCTGCTGCAATGCGTTTCTCTTTCTGCTTTTGTTTATAGGCTTGTTGAGAGCATTTGTGAGTGCAGTACTGGGTAGAGATTTTCTTTGCAATAAAGTGAGCACCGCAATGAATGCACACTTTCGGGTATTCGCTGTTACTGCTCATAATTTTTAGAATTTTGTTGTTTGAATAATTGGAGAGAAATTTTATTTCGCCTCCTTAGTTGTCATAATTTTGCACACGACTAGACAATAGCATACAATAGATAACAATAGTGCGCACGGATTCTACTCCTTATTGAGGAGTGCAAGAAATTGTCGTAGAATTTTTAGTTTTGAAGAATGGGTGGGGCTACTTAGAAAGTAGAGTGTGTTTCTGGAGATATTCTGGAGGATCTCGTTAGTGAGTTATTTCACCCGTGATGTAACCGAGGTGGTGGACGATCTGGGCTACATCTTTTGAGGTTATTTCACCCCTAATCGCCATTGCAGCTCATTGTAGCTCATTGCGGCTCATTGCACCTCATTGCAGGAGGTGAGATTCTCCACTACATCTTGGAGGGTCATAATACCATTTTGTTAGGCAGGGAAAAACGGGGGAAATAAATAGACATTAACACCGCTTAAAACCACATAATAGCGCATATATGCGACAAAAAAAATAGCACCTGTTAAAAGTGCTATTCTACTGATAATCAATATGTTATATGTTGTATTTTGACTAAAATCATTTGCCAATGCAAAACGAAGAAAATATTGTCCCAAGGATCTCGTCGTTGGTTATTTCGCCGGTGATAGATCCGATGTGGTGGAGGGTGTGACGGAGATCTTCGGCTAAGAGGTCTGTACTTAGAGCCTGCTGGATGGCTGATTGTGCATTTTCCAAGGCTTTGAGGGCTTCGCTTAGATGGTTATAATGGCGTGCGTTCGAAACTATTGCGTCACCTTCATACAGACCTGTCAGATCAACACTCTCTTTTAGCTCTCTCAACAAGTTGTCGACACCGACACCCCCACGTGCAGAGATAGTTACGACACAATCAAACGACAATAGCTTAACAACATCTCCTACGACCGAAGAATCTTCTATGTTATCTATTTTATTGAGAACGACAATATGTTTTTGTCCTTGCGAAACGGGGATTGACTCTACCCTACCCCCATTCACCAACTCCAATATATCCACTATCTGAAGTACTATATTGACCTTTGACATTGCATCATAGGTCCTCTCTATACCCATCTGCTCCAACCTATCATCGCTACTATGAATACCTGCCGTATCTATAAATCGGAACTTTATGCCATCTACGACAACAACATCTTCAATCGTATCGCGAGTTGTTCCTGCAATCTCCGAGACCATTGCTCTATCTTCGCCCAAGATTCTATTTAGAAGGGTACTTTTACCGGCGTTTGGTGCTCCGACAATTGCCACACCGACACCCTCCTTGATCGCATTACCAACTTGAAACGAGTTTCTAAGGCGTTCAATCTCCACTTTTAGTCGATCCATCAAACTTACGAGTTCGCCTCTATCTGCAAACTCGACATCCTCCTCCGAAAAGTCAAGTTCTAACTCTATAAGAGAACTTAGGTGGACTAATTTCGAGCGCATTTCGTTCAACATTGCAGAGTATCCGCCACGCATCTGTGTTGTTGCGAGGGCGTGCATAGCCCTATTCGATGAGGCGATCATATCAGCGACTGCCTCAGCCTGTGAAAGATCTATACGACCAGCCATAAACGCCCGTATCGTAAACTCTCCCTCGCGAGCCATACGTGCACCGCGAGCGAGTGCTAACTCAATTATTCTACTAACAATATAGCTTGATCCGTGACACGATATCTCGACACTATCTTCACCTGTGTAGGAGTGTGGGTTACGGAATATGGAGATCATCACATCATCAACAACCTCATCTCCATCCACAACATCTCCATAATGGAGCGTATATCCTCGAGCCTCCGTGAGTCCCCCACCATTAACACCTCGAAAGAGCCCATCTACCAACTCGACAGATCCCTCACCACTCAATCTAACGATTGCTATTGCTCCTCCACACAATGTTGCGGGGGCTACTATTATCTCTTCGCTATGTATCATTTAGTTACTAACCTTTAACTTCTGTCCGACAGATATTTTATGGGCATTTTTGAGGTTATTCCACGCCATTATCTGACGTGTAGTAACTTTATACTTCTTCGCTATTTCGCTAATGGTATCGCCACTACGCACGACGTGAATCTTGTTGTGAGGTGTTTTGCGAAGTTTGTCGATATTTGCAGGGTTGATATACTCCTTAAGATAAGCTGAATCCTTTGAGTGTATCTGCTCCTCTTTTTCGATGTAGGCGCTAACATATCGCTGAGGGAGGGTTAAGGAGTAGCTTTTTGTCGTTGCGGGGATTATGTCGCGACGATATTGGGGGTTAATTTTTCGCAATATGTCGATTGGCAGATCCAACACCTCTGCCACCTGTCCAAGGTGGAGGATTCTCCTTACAGTAACGGTATCAGTAACAAGGGGTAGGGTCTGTTCTATTGGTGTTATGTCGTGCTCCTTGTGGTAGGCATATGCATAGCTAGCGCCGATAAAAGCGGGTAGATAACCTCTTGTTTCGCTAGGCAAATAGTCATATATATCCCAATATGTACCCTTCTTGAGTCCCGATCTTGCGAGAGCCTTGTTTACGTTTCCCGGACCACAGTTATATGCTGCGATAGCCAAAGACCAATCTCCATACATTTTGTATAGGTCTCCCATAAATCGACACGCGGCAATAGTCGACTTTACGGGGTCGCAACGTTCGTCGACAAGTGAGTTGATCTCAAGACCATACATAGCTCCTGTGGAGGGCATAAATTGCCATAATCCTGCAGCACCTGCCTGCGACACGACATTTGTATTAAGGGCTGACTCGACAATTGCCATTGCACGTAGTTCGACAGGTAGATTAGCCTTTATTAGCTCCTCTTCGATAAATGGGAAGAAGCGTTGTGAGCGTGTAATGATATAATCCATCAACTTCGACGAAGGGCTAGTGTAGCGATTTATATACGCCTTTACGATCGAGTTGTAGGGTAACTCAACGGGTGAGGCTAACATTTTTAGTCTCTCCTTGTATATTGTATCGATGGGTTGATTTATGGAACTCTCTTTGGGGTCGATACAGATATATTGATTAAAATAGCTATCATAATGAGCCTGCGACTCTCGTTCGATCCAGAGACTCAGCAACGAGTCGATCTGCGAAGGGTTAAAATTCACCGTCGGATTATAGACCAAATCAACCTCACCTCTCTCCAACAGATCTATTCGCTTAGCTTGTGCAACGGAGTCTTTTCGTTTTGTTAGATGTTTTTGTACCCACGACAGATCCTCCGCGACGGGATCTGCCTCGCCACGACTAATACGTGTTGCTTCGAGCTTTTCGTTGAGCGCCTTTATCTTCGCCTCCAGACGTAGTTCACTACGCGAGGCAGGCTTTGACTCCGATGCTGTTATCGAGGAGTTTGTTACAATAGTTAGGGCTAGGGTTGTAAATAGTATCCTACAAATCATTCATTTAAGCTTTTATGTTAAGAATCTGTTAAAATTTCTCTCATATATTTTATTAAGGATCTGTTACTTCGCTTTTCCCTCTTTGCCCTGCGTTACATAGGCACCGCTATGCGCCTTATGCAAAGAGAGAAAATCAAAACAACATCTCTCTTAGCAATTATAGCAAGAAAAACTTAAACAGATTCTAAAACTTCATCTCTACGTTGAAACCATACGTCGCCTTATCGCTATTTGCGGTGGGAGAGTATGTATACCCAACCGTGGGTTCAACCCTCAACGAAAGATCATCCGATATATCAAAGTTCTGGAAGTGCGCATCTACGTGTGCATCTATGATCTGTAACAGATAGAGCCCCGCAGTCATAATGATACTCAAATCTCGGTTTCGACGATAGCTATCACGCAGACTCTCCATATAGTCGGTCGAGTAGCGCCCTCCAAACTCATCTAGTGGTCCATCGGGGTAGTTATCTGGGTTGTTGTCGTAGTCTAGCAGGAGGAGGTAAGCCTTATTGAAGCGCTGATATCCACGGTTATTCCAATCTATCACATAGATCATCGCCGCAAAACCTCCAACAACAAAGGGTACTTTCCAATACTGTTTGTTGTAGATCTGTCCCGCTCCGGGGAATATTGTAGCTAAGGTTGTGGCACGCTTCACATTCGACACATCATTGGTAGCATAATTCACCGCCGCATCACCAAGAAAATAGATATACGACGCAAGAGTTGCCCCAAGATACAGCTGTCGACGAGTATTGCTACGTATCATCCGCCCCTGCAACTCGTTGAGCTCATCGGTGCGATACATATCCGTCAGAGTCATCTCATCATACTGAGCTTTGAGAGGTTGATACTTTTTGTTCTCCTTAACGAAGAGGGTTGTTCCAAGCGCCAACGTCGAGTAGAGGATCGGCATCTTCCAGTACTGTTTGTTGTAGGCTTGACCAAATCCCGGCAACACCGCCGCCGTCCAACAAACTCTTGATAGTGACATCGAGTCAGAGATAAATGGATGGCGCTCCGCACGCAGCGGCACAACCTCATCCGTACTCTGCGCAGCGCTCAATATTGCGGCTGTTCGTTGTGACTCGGCACTCCCCTCCGTCGCCAAGGAGTCTGGAGCCACCTCTACCCCAACCTCAACAACAGGCTCTACAACCAACGAATCGGCACCCACAACAGCGACCATCTCCACACTATCCGCCACACTATCCGCCACAGATGGCACAACCAACATACCGCCACTAATAAAACTCTTCTCAGAGCGTCGACTCTGTGCCATAGCCCCCGTCACAAAGACCAAAAGCGACACTAAAAGTATCGCTGAACTACAACGGGTGAGCAATCCAACAACACGCCCTACCCTATCTTTCATATCTCTAAATATCACCCTTTTATCTCTCCGATTCTAGCTCTTTTATAAATTGTTCTATCTCACTGCGCGAGGTGAAGTTTATCACAATCTTTCCTCCCCCACGGCTATTTGTCTTTATCTGTGCCCCCTTCGAGAATATACCCTCCAAGCGCGACGACAACCCCTCAAATCCAACAGGAACTACCAACTCTTGTTTCGGTTTTGGATGCTGCCGCATCCAGTCTGTTTGGTTGAACTGCTGCGCTCTCATCTCCGCCTCACGAACCGAAATAGCCCGTTCAACACATATCTTCAACAACTCAACACGAGCCTGCTCCCTCTCAACCGACGCTATCGCCTTGGCGTGACCCATCGTTATGAAACCCTGCTTGAGAGCATATTGCACCTCATCGCTAAGCTTTAAGAGTCGCAAGTAGTTCGATATCGACGATCGTTTCATCGACACCTTCTGTGCCATAGCCTCCTGAGTAAGCGAACACTCGTCGATGAGTCGCTGCAATCCAAGTGCGATTTCGATCGGGTTTAGATTCTCACGCTGCAAATTCTCTACCAATGCCATCGCGTGCATCGTCTCATCATCAACCTCACGTACATATGCCGGTATCTGAGTCAACCCAGCACGCTGAGAGGCAATCCATCGACGCTCACCACTAATGATCGTGTAACGTCCTCCCCCATCACGCTTCAAAGTTATGGGCTGAATAATACCCAACTCCTTGATAGATGCCGTAAGCTCCTCGATCTGCTCCTCGTCGATCGTACGACGTGGTTGTGTAGGGTTTGGCGATATTTTGTCGAGCGCTATCTCCGACAGCTCACTCATTGGGGTGATCTTCGCCTCAACCTTATCACTAACGAATAGCGAGTCGAGACCTCTACCCAATCCTCTCTGTTGTTTCATCTTCTCTATAGTAAATTAGTAGGTTTATGGGTGTTGGCGCTCAAGCAACTCCTTCGCGAGGTTGAGATAGTTAACCGCTCCCGATGCCGACGCATCATATAGCAAGACTGGTTTACCGTGCGAGGGAGCCTCACTAAGTCTTACATTTCGCTGTATAACGGTCTGGTAGGCTAACCCCTCGAAGTGTTTGCGCACCTCTGTAACGACTTGATTGCTCAATTTATTGTGCATATACATCGTCAAAACAAACCCCTCGATATCGAGAGCAGGGTTCAATCCGCCCTTAACAAGTTTGATCGTATTGAGGAGTTTACTCAACCCCTCCAGCGCCAAATACTCACACTGCACAGGAACTAACACCGAATCTGCCGCCGCCAAAATATTGACGGTCAAAAAACCAAGTGACGGCGAGCAATCAACAAACACAAAGTCATACTCATCTCGCACCGACTCAATCACCACCTTAGCAACAGTGTGAGGGCTCTCCATTCGCGGTAGCTCCGCATCGGCTGCGACCAAGTTAATAGACGAGGGCAACAGATAGAGATTCTCAATATCGGGAGAGTGCAGAACCACACTCCGAGCCTCAACATCCCCCATCAGACACTCATATATTCCCTCCTCATTGATATCGAAACCAAGTCCCGACGTAGCGTTGGCCTGAGGATCTGCATCTATCAACAACACTCGCTTACCGAGCACCGCAAGCGACGCCGCAAGATTAATCGCTGTTGTAGTCTTACCTACCCCACCCTTTTGATTTGCAAGAGCAATTACTTTTGCCATATTATCTTGTAAAAAGAAGTTATAATTTTAGTTGTTCATCTGTGCAGTTCCTAAATATTAGGAGCTCCCATCGATGCAAATTTAATGAAATAAACCTATCTTTTCGCGTTGCCACAACATTTTTTTTATTTTTTTCATCACAAACGGGTACAAAAAATATTTTTTGCACCCTCTATTCTCTTTGATATTTGCAAAAAAAACGCTATCTTGTGACCTCAAACAGAGGATATACGAAGAGCAAAATTAAGATAATGAACAACATCGAATCAAAAGATATAACAGAGCAGTTAAAACCCTCGAACGAGGGCGAAACTACCACACAAGAGAGCGCTCCTACACCCACAACAAAGGCAACAGGAGCGAGCAAATTCCCTGCGTGGTTCGATCTATTGGCGATAATGGGTATATTCCTACTCGCAAGGTTCATTACGTCGATGATATTCATCACAATGGGATGGTCGATGACTCTCCCCGAGGGGTTCGAACTAATGAACTCTGCGCTACAACACGCCGCAGAGCAGGAGATTGGTAAATCCGTACTACTCGCCACAATCATTATGCAACCAACGATCCTCATCCTCGTGCTCATCTACCGCACTCTACGCCGCGGAAAAGGGGGCATCGTGAGGCTCTCACTAAATGGATTCAACCCCACCATTATACTGTGGGGTGTGATTATGCTACTATCGTTGGTTGTCGTTATGGAGCCTCTGATGCAGCTGTTCCCTCAAAATGAGATCCCTACAGGACGCGGCATATATATGGTCACGGCACTTCTTGTTGTAGCACCGCTCTTCGAAGAGCTATTGTGTCGCGGCGTTATCCTCGAATCAATTAGGAATAAATGGGGTGCGTGGAGTGCCTGTTTCGTCTCGGCTCTCATCTTTGGCGTTATGCACCAAACCCCTCAAAGCGTAATCAACGCCTTCATAATCGGACTCCTACTTGGGTACATCTACCTCAAAACAAACTCAATCTTCGCCCCCATAATCCTTCACTCGGTGAACAACATCTTCGCATATGTGTTGATAATATTCGGACTCTCGGAGACCACAATCTGGGATCTGACGGGCGGTGGCGTACTCTACATACTCATATACGGTTGTGGCGTAGCAATTATGATCCTCTCATTCATCGCTATGGCGCACTTCCTAACAACTCTGCGCAGAGCTGAGAAAGCAAAGAAAATGGCTTTGCAAAAATAAATCTAGTCGAGTTGCGTTATATATGGTGTAAAATAGTTATCTTTGTGAGTTACAAATAGGACAAATGACTCTACGACAAATAATATACATAACAATATTCGCAACCATAGCGACCGCGTGCCAAGAGATCCCTCGACGCGTCGACAATGGGCGTATCATTGCATCGGTGGGGAATAAAACCCTACAGTTGGGCGAATTAAGCGAAACTATGCCAACGGGCGTTAGCGGCAAAGATAGTATCGATTTTGTCTCGCAATATGTTGAGCGATGGATCGCCCGACAGATCAAAGTCCGTGAGGCGGAGAGAATATTCTCATCATCAGTTAGTGAGGTTGAGGCGATGGTGGCATCATATCGCAGTGCCCTTCTCACTCGCAAACTCGATCAATACTACATAAACTCCTCGACGGAGCAACCCTTCAACGACAACGACATCTCGAAGTACTACATAAAAAATATGACCAACTTCAAGCTCGATCACACAATAGTCAAGGGTATAGTTGTTATTCTGCCCAAGAGCTACGAGGAGTCCTCGAACATCGAGAAGTTGATGAACTCATCAAACGACGAAAACCACCTCAACCTACTCTCAATCTGTGAAAGAGTAGATGGTGCTATTGTGCGTGACATCACCTCGTGGACCAACTACGATACATTTATCTCGATGTTACCAATCGTCCACGACCAAAATACCACACAGTATCTCAGAAAAAAAGGGGCGCAGAGCCTCTCTGATGAATCATATAAATACCTATTTAGGATAGATGAGTATCGCAGTGAGGGCTACACCGCACCACTAGAGATAGCCGAGCCATCTATTCGAAAGATATTGCTTATGCAACACCAACAAGAGGTGGTCCGCAAACACGAAGAGAGACTCTATCGAGATGCCCAAAGAGGGGATTTGATTAAGAATTTCGTGGACGAAAAAGAGAGTTTTGAATAAGAATAATAAATGAAATAACTATAAAATTATGAATGTAAAGTCGATGCGTTATATACTTTTGCTACTCATTGCTACAGTGTCGCTGAGAGGTGTTGCTCAAGAGGAGGTTGAAACAACTCCTCGACGAGTTGTGTTGGATAGGGTTGTTGCAGTTGTGGGAAGCTCCTCGGTGTTACTCTCCGAGGTCGAAGCATACTCCGCAGTGATTCAAGAGCACCAACGAAGCGAGGGCTACACATCCGATCGCGACACAAGAGCTCAAGCCCTAGAGGAGCTTATGAAACAACGTTTGATGGCTACACAGGCTCGTATTGACTCTGTAGAGGTCAACCTACTCGACATAACAATCCGTGTGGAGGAGCAAATCTCGTCGCTACGTGATATGTTGGGTGGAATAAAGGAGTTGGAACGACACCAAAATATGGAGATATTCAACATCCGCGACGTGTTGCGCCGCAGAATGGAGGAGCAGGCATATGCACAAGGTATGCAGGCAGATGTTGTAAATAAAGTTAAAATCATCCCCGGAGAGGTGGAGCAGTTCTACAAGAGCCACGATCGTGACGCCCTCCCAATCATCGGAGATCAATATAGATATGCCCAGATCACACGTTTCCCCCAATCTATGGATGACGCAAAACGTCGCGTCAAGGAGCGCTTGATCGAGATGCGCGAGCGCGTCATCAAGGGAGATATGAAGTTCTCATCGTTGGCACAGATGTATTCGGTCGATCCGGGATCTGCATACCGCGGAGGAGAGATGGAACCACAAACATCAGCATCTTTTGTTCCAGCCTTTGCTGAGGCTTTGGTGTCGTTGAAGCCGGGTCAAATCTCGGAGGTTGTGGAGACAGAGTTTGGATTCCACATCATCGAGCTCATAGACCAAAAGGGTAGCCTCTACCACTGTCGTCACATCTTGCTACGCCCAACGTTCACGACAGATGAGCTACTGGAACCTATCAACTTCCTCGATAGTTTGGTGGGACAGATTCGTCGAGACTCTGTTACATTTGAGATGGCGGCACAGCTCCACTCTCACGATGACAACTCAAAGATGAATGGTGGTATTGTAACGAACCACGACCTACTCGAACGCTACAACGCCTACGACGCAAAACTCACAGAGACAAAGTTCCTCAAAGAGGATTTCGGTGCATACAAAAGCATCGACGACTACAAAGCATTGAGCCGACTGAAAGAGGGTGAGATATCAAACCCATTTGCAACAGAGGATATGTTGGGTAACGAATTGACAAAGATCGTAAAACTAGTCGAGATATTCCCAACCCACGAGGCGTCACTCGAAGAGGACTATATCAAACTCGAAGCGTTGGCTCTAGCCGACAAACAGGAGAAGGCTCTCAAAGCGTGGCTGGCACGACACATCAAATCTACATATATATATATAGACCCAGAGTTCCGTGGTATGGAGTTTGAGTTTGAAGGATGGGTGAAATAGATAATTCAAGAATGCGTAAACTTTCGATATTCATACTCCTTGGAGCTATCCTAACAACTATATTCTCAGCGACCAGAGCCCAAACAGAGAGCTCCGACAAAGAGTCTCAACTAGTTGACATTAAAGCTAACTTGGTCTATCCCCACAAGATCAACGACACCTTATCGGTGTTGTGCCTTGTGGGCGATTTTGCGGCACAACACAACGGAGCAGTAATCACTGCCGACAGTGCCGTACGTTACGAAGATGACAGATTGGAGTGTTTCGGCAACGTGCTAATAAACAAAAACACCACATACGCCTATGCCGATGTAGCGGAGTATGATGGGGCTAACAACACAGCGTCACTATATGCCCCTATCATAAAAGTCATCGACGAGGATATAACGATGTATACCTACAACTTCACCTTCAACACCCTCACAAACGTTGGGCAATATTGGGGCAATGGTCTCTCGACCAAAGCTGGTGAGATATCGGAGAGTGGCGAGGTTGGCGAGGAGTCTGTAATGGAGTCTAGCCGCGGTTACTACTACGCTGATGACAAGTTGGTTATCGGCGTCAAAGATGTTGAGTTGAAGAGCGAGGGTTATCTACTAAAGGGAGACTCCGTAATATATGATATGACCAACGACAAGGCTCTTTTTTACAACAACACGAACATCTGGAGTCTCGAAAATAATGACTACATATATGGTGATCGAGGTCTCTACGACAAGGGGCAGAACCTATGCTCTATAAGCAAGAATGGTTATATATTGACCAAGGAGCAGGAGGTGTGGTGTGACTCTCTCGACTACTTTCGCGAAAAGGAGATGGCGATCCTAAGGAGTAATATCCAGATCGACGACACAACAAATAAATGTCTCGCATTTGGAGATTACGCACAATATTGGGGGGATCTGGAGAAGGTTCTGCTAACACGTCGTGCAACACTTGTGAGCTACGACACACAACAGAGCGACTCCCTATTTTTGAGTGGAGACTCCATTCTACTGCTCTCGTACGCCCTCAACGAGGGTCCCGCAGCAGAGAGAGCCGCAAATAAAAACAGAGATGAAAGTGCTCTTCTAGCAGAGCTGCTGGGCGAGAGAGCTCCCAATCCAAGCGAGGAGCAAACCGAAGAAGAGATGGAGATGTTGAACGAAGAGGTTGTTGACGAGAGTGAGGATGAAGAGCACGATGACCACGACCATCATCACCACGACCATAGTCATAGCCACTCACACGACCACTCAATAGAGGAGAGCATCGTAGCAAAAGATACAATTCCATCGGAACGGGAACTAAAACGCATCGCAAAGCGCGAAGCCCAAAAAGCACGTAACGATGCTCGAATAAAGGCAATCGAGGCGAGAGAGTATCGCAAGTTGGTGGAGCGACGTGACAAGCTCATTATTCGCATCACCGAGCGCGAGGCTAAGGGTCGTAACACCTTTACCGACAGCTTGATCCTCCGCCGCATAAGTGATGAGATCCGAGCTATCGACATAGCCGACTCACTCAGAAATGTAGACCCATCGGCAACCACAAACGTCAACTGGGCAGACTCCCTACTAACGACAGAGACCACAGAGGATGAGATCGAACGCGACAGCCTCTACAGAGTAGTTAAGGCTTTCCGCAACGTGAGGTCATATCGCAACGATATGCAGATGTCGTGCGACTCACTGATAGCCTTCTCCTTCGACACAACAATGCAGCTACACATAGCCCCAATCCTCTGGAGTGGCGGCAACCAAATAAACTCCGACGAGATGTATTTTTACACCAAGGAGCAGAATATGGATTATGCCGATTTTGTGGGTTCTCCGATTATGGTATCACAGGTTTTGGAGGGTGACACAACCCACTTCAATCAAGTTAGTGGCAAGGAGATGACAACATTCTTCACCAACAACGAGGTGACACGGAACGAGGTCAACGGAAATGTTCAGACGATCTACTATATGCAGGATGAAGATACGGGCGAGCCAACGACTGTAAGTCAAGTCGAGAGCGGTTCGGCAACCTTCTTCATCGAGGAGAGAACTCTCGACGGGGTTATCTACCGCACAAGTCCAACTTATGTGTTTGCACCGTTGGACAGACTACCCGAAGATCTAAATCTCTACCTACCAAGTTTCGGATGGTATCCCCAGAAGCGCCCCACACGAAAGACGATTCTAGAGCACTCTATACGCCCCTCAATACGCGAGGAGAAGAGCCATTTGGAACACCCTCAATTCCCGATCCAGAGTAAAATCTCAATCGAACGTAAGAGGTTGACCAATAGTGGGAAATGGGAGGATCGCGACGACCAAGTGTCGGAGAGTGCTACAGCGTGGATGAAATCTTTGGGGTTCACTCCGGGTGAACCGCGCAAGGAGGGTGAAGATATATTCTAATCGACTCATAATCAGCAATAATAATTTAATACTATAAGCATATAAGAATATATTATAGGTGGTTTTGTTATAATAGCATATAACAGGTATTCTAAATGTCAATTTTTTTTCGTTACTTTGCGGCGTGAATTTTTGGATTACGGCAAATAATCTAAAGTAAAATACTATCGAGGAGATATTGGACTCCACCCCTCGATAGAAAACATAAGGGAGTCCAGACGAAAACAGTTATGCAGATAAATGAAATGTTCACGGCAGGTAGCTGGAACGAAGAGGTAAATGTTGCTAATTTCGTTAGCAGAAATATCACACCTTACACAGGTGATGCTTCATTCCTAACAAAGGCAACTGAGCGCACAATGCGTCTCTGGAACATCTGTCTAGAGGCTCTCGAAGAGGAGAGACTCAACAATGGAGTACGCTCCTTTGACAACAAAACAATTTCAACGGTAACATCACACAAGGCTGGTTACATCGCCAAAGAGGATGAGTTGATCGTAGGTCTTCAGACCGATGAGCTTCTTCGTCGCGCAATCAAACCATTTGGTGGTATCAATGTAGTAGCTAGAGCTTGTAAGGAGAATGGATTAGAGGTTGATGAGCGAGTTGTAGAGATCTTCAAGAACTATCGCAAGACTCACAACGATGGAGTGTTTGATGTTTACACAGAGGAGATTCGCACATTCCGCTCTTTGGGATTCCTCACAGGGCTTCCTGATAACTATGCACGTGGTCGTATAATCGGTGACTACCGCCGCTTGGCACTTTACGGTACTGATCGCTTGATCGCCGCAAAGAAGGCTGACCTCAAAAATTTACTAGGACCTATGAGCGACGCTCAGGTTCGTCTTCGCGAGGAGGTTGCTGAGCAGATCAAGGCGCTCGGTGAGATCCGCACAATGGGTGAGATGTATGGTCTCGACGTGTCGCGTCCAGCACTATCGGCACAGGAGGCTGTGCAGTGGGTATATATCGGATACTTGGCTGCGGTTAAGGAGCAGGATGGTGCTGCAATGTCGTTGGGTAACGTATCGTCGTTCCTCGATATCTACATCGAGTATGATTTGGTGAATGGAAATATCACTGAGGAGTTTGCTCAGGAGCTTATCGACCAGTTCGTAATGAAGTTACGTATGGTTCGCCACCTACGTATGCAGACATACAACGATATCTTCGCAGGAGACCCAACTTGGGTTACTGAGTCTATCGGAGGGCGCTTCAACGACGGTCGCACAAAGGTTACAAAAACCTCTTTCCGTTTCTTGCAGACGCTCTATAACCTCGGACCTTCACCCGAGCCAAATATGACAGTTCTTTGGAGCCCACGTCTACCCGAGGGATTCAAGGAGTTCTGTGCAAAGGTGTCGGCTGACACTAGCTCTGTACAGTATGAGAATGATGATTTGATGCGTGAGGTTCGTCGTTCGGATGACTACGGTATCGCTTGTTGTGTATCGTATCAGGAGATTGGTCGTCAGATTCAGTTCTTCGGTGCTCGTACCAACCTTGCAAAGGCTCTTCTATTGGCGATCAATGGTGGACGTTGCGAGAACACAGGAACTTTGATGGTTAAGGGTATCCCAGCATTGAAGAGCGACACACTCGTATTCGAGGAGGTTATGGCTAACTACAAGAAGGTACTCGTTGAGGTGGCTCGTGTCTACAACGACGCGATGAACATCATCCACTATATGCACGACAAGTACTACTACGAGAAGGCTCAGATGGCTCTTATCGACACAAACCCATCTATCAACTTGGCGTATGGTGTTGCGGGACTCTCTATCGCTATCGACTCACTGTCGGCTATTCAGAATGCAAAGGTTACTGTTCGTCGCAACGCTGAGGGTCTCTCTGAGGGATTCGACATCGAGGGTGTTTACCCTTGCTTCGGTAACAACAACGACCTTGTTGACCACCTTGGAGTAGATCTTGTATACTTCTTTAGCGAGGAGTTGAAGAAGTTACCTATCTACAAGAATGCACAACCTACACTATCACTCCTTACAATCACATCTAACGTGATGTATGGTAAGAAGACAGGTGCTACACCTGACGGACGTGGTAAGGGTGAGGCGTTCGCACCGGGTGCTAACCCAATGCACGGACGCGACAAGAGCGGTGCTATTGCATCGTTGTCGTCTGTTGCTAAGTTGCGCTACCGCGACTCTCAAGATGGTATCAGTAATACATTCTCGATCGTACCAAAGTCGCTCGGTCGCACAGAGGAGGATCGTATCGAGAACTTGGTATCGATGATGGATGGTTACTTCACAAAGGGTGCACACCACCTCAATGTAAATGTTCTTAACCGCGAGATGTTGGAGGATGCAATGGTTCACCCTGAGCTTTATCCACAACTTACAATCCGCGTGTCGGGATATGCCGTGAACTTCGTGAAGTTGAGCCGCGAGCACCAGCTTGAGGTTATCTCACGTAGCTTCCACGAGGCGATGTAAACGACGATAATTTGAATTAAATTGAGTTGGGGGTGAAGTGTTTTCATCCCCAATTTTATTTGGATATCAACTGGAAAGATTCTAAAAATTATATACAAAATGCTAAATATTCACTCATACGAATCAATGGGGACTGTTGATGGACCGGGTTTGAGATTTGTTGTTTTTTTGCAGGGGTGCAACTTCAAGTGCCTCTATTGCGCCAACCCCGACACAATAGAGTGTTCTGGAGGCGAACAAATCCCCGACGACGAGATCTTTCGAATGGTCAGCGATATGAAACCCTACTTTGGTCGACGTGGAGGTGTCACCTTCTCGGGCGGCGAACCAACGATGCAGGCAAAGGGGCTCATCCCTCTCATCAAACGATTCAAGGAGGCGGGGATTCACACCTGCGTCGACTCAAACGGCAGTATCTGGAATAGCGATGTGGAGGAGCTATTTTCGTTGGTAGATTTGGTTCTACTCGACGTGAAGCAGATCGACCCAACGAAACACCGTAACCTCACAGCTCACCCCAACGATCAGACCCTACGCACAGCTGCGTGGCTAGAGGAGCATAGTCGCCCATTTTGGTTGCGCTATGTGTTGGTTCCTCATATCAGCACCGACGACGACGATATCGAGAACCTAGGATCAAAACTTGGAGCATACGATATGATAAAGCAGGTTGAGATCCTCCCCTACCACCGCCTTGGAGTTCACAAATATGAGGCAATGGGTTGGGAGTATAAATTAGCCAACACGCCCGATTGTAGCCGCGAGCAGATCGAGAGAGCCGAGAAGATTCTAACAAACCACTTCAAGAATGTAGTTGTCTATTAACGTCTCATCTACCACGCCAAAACAACAAAACCCACCTCCGCCTCTGCATCCCAGAGCCATATCTTCCCATCCTCGCAATTTACGGTCGAGACACAGTAACTCTCGACCACATCTTGCCCTACACCACTATATGAGAGTGTCACATCTTCACTCTGCGCTGTGGGGGCGGATGTGAGCTCAATGCTGAATACGAGGAGTCCCTCGTCACTCACAACACGAAGGGTTGCACCGCCATTAGATTGATAGATCTGCTCCGTCTCAAGATCTATCTTCTCAATGGGAGTACCTATGTTGTATGCCCCCACTGCACTCGCTGCAACTTTGAATATCTGTAAATTTATCTCCGGATCGACACTCACATCAATAGATGATGCGTAATCGGCACAACCACCAGTAATAACCACCAACAATAAAAAAAGTATCCTCAACATTACCTCTCTCATAGCTCAAAATATTTAGTTATACGCTCCACCTCATCACCCGTAGTGATCTCGCAAATCAAAGTATACTCACCCCCTATCGCCAATATCTGTTGTGTCGATGCGGAGATCGCCACCCCATTTAGACTCCACGTCACACTATCATACTCACTACAATTTCTGAGTATTGGTTTAAGCGTTGAGCGAGTGTCGGACCAACTACCAATCTCTAAGTATATAAACGGATAACCATCACCATAAACCGTTGTGTCGACCTGCGGCTCTTCATCTTCAACTCCCTCTTCATCTAGGCTTCCATTTGTAAATAGCACCTTTCCACTATTCACCCTAATATCCAAAAGCTCTATCCCAAGAGCCTCCCCACTCCACGACAAAGCGGCTGGCGAAGAGCTACTACCAAAGTCGGAGTTACCTAAACGACTCGGGAAAACCATATCACGCAGATCATTGAAACTACTGACAGTTGTAACCGAAGGGTCTGAGTAGACAACACGTGCACACTCGTGCGAAAGATTATTATTCGGAGCATTGAGCAGCCACTGTATTGCAGCGGTGTAGTTACCCACAATGTTTTTGGATCGATCAATATGTGTTACGAGCATTCCATCTATATCACCATAATATACATCTCCATCCACATTGTAGGCTATATACCCATCCCACATCCTCATCCCCGTAGATGTAGCATCGCGATACTCAAACAAGAAGTATTCATCCGCCACATCTGTATCGACTATATAGGCACTATTGGTTGATATATTCTCCAATTCGAAACCACCTGTCGTGGCGATCTGTTGTGGTTCGATCCACCCCAACTCATAGCGTTGGTAGGCACAATAGTAGGGAGGTGTAGAGCCATCATTGTTGTAACTACCATAGCTCATTATATCAAATGAGTAGAGCCCCGTCGACTCTCCATTGGTAGTACCATCGGTATCGTATGAGTCGGCGAGCCCCAATGTGTGACCATACTCGTGCGTAAATGTACCAATACCCGCCATCTCACTCTCCACAACGGTTGTTGTCTGACCCGGTCTCTGACCCGAAGTGGTGCTATGACCCGACCCTCGCAACTCCGAAGTACAAGCATATACCAACACTGCTCGACCATCATAATATACGGGGGACTCTAGTTGCCACTTATGAGGCCATATAGTGTCGGAGTCGGCACCCTCCGCCTCGTTATACCCAGCATAAAAGACAAATACCATATCAACATATCCATCATCATCGCTATCGTAGTTCGAGAAATTTAACCCAGCTGCATCGGCTAACTCACACGCCTCGGCAACCATCTCGCGAGGTCTCATATCATCGGAGCTACTACTATTCCCTCCATAGTATGCCATATTCTGATTCAACGTATATGGACCTACGACGTCGAACGACGGTTCGAATTGCCCCATCGAATTGTCGCTATAGAAGTCTCGCGCACTACCCGTACCGCCATTTTCCGCATAGTTTTCGTCGTTTAACATTCTATCGAAATCGTCACTAGTGTATGTAAACTCCTCGTCGGCAAACTCTACCAATATAACAAGACCTCGAATCTCGCCTTCGGCACGCGTAACACTCGGCGACAAAAGAACACTCGAGGAGGATGAGGAACGAGCCCTCTGTGACGACGCTGCCGCAACCCGAATCTCCCCCAAGTCACTACGTCGAGTACGCGACGAGAGGAAACGTTGTTGTTGATTATCTCTCTCACCGGGGTTCGAAGCCCTCTGCTCCGTAGGGGTAAACTCGCCACTCACCGAGAGATCTGAGTAGTAGTATATCCCCTCGCGTTGTGAAATCAAATAGTCATCGGTTGTTGTTGTGTAGTGAAAAAACTCATCTCCATATCGCAATATCTCTATTGTCGACCCATCACTCTGGGAGACAGTTATCACCCCTCGCTTAGCCGGCACACCATAAAGCAGAGAACAAACCAAACAAAGATAGATCGTAAACAATATTTTTCTCACACTCTTCATATGCACAAAAATTATAAACTTAGGCAAAGTTATAAAAAAAAGTTGTAATTCAACACCTTACACCTCTATTTGTATCTATCCCTAAAATTTGTAAATCAAAGCGAGAAAAACTTTATACTCTGTTAGGTTTTATTAAAAAAAACAATAACTTTGTGGTCGATATATTTTGTAAAATTAACAAACACGACTCGACTAACATAATATGTCGAGCGTAAAACATTGATATTAGAGAGTTTATGTGTGGAATAGTATGTGCATTTGATCTAAAGAGCCCAATGAAGGAGCTACGTCCACAGGTGTTGGATATGGCTAAACGTATTCGTCACCGTGGTCCAGATTGGTCGGGTATCTTTGAAAATAACAGAGCGATTTTGGCGCACGAGCGTCTGTCGATCGTAGATCCTGAGTCGGGGAAACAACCCCTATTCAGTAAAGATGGCAAGTTAGTGTTGGCGGTGAATGGTGAGATCTATAACCACCGAGAGATCCGTAAAGAGTTCGAGGGTCGCTATGAGTTCTTGACAAATTCGGATTGCGAGGTTATCCTTGCACTCTATCGTGAGAAGGGGGTAAACTTCTTGGAGGATCTAAATGGTATCTTCGCTTTTGCTCTCTACGATATCGAAAATGATATATTTATGGTCGGTCGTGACCACATCGGAATCATCCCCCTCTATCAGGGATACGACGCTGAGGGTACATACTACGTAGCATCGGAGCTTAAAGCTTTGGAGGGATATTGCACCAAAATCGAGGAGTTCCTACCCGGTCAATACTACTGTAGCAAGGATGAGGCTCCCGTTAAGTGGTACACTCGTGATTGGGAGAGTTTCGACACCGTTAAAGATAATGAGTCAAACATCGCAGAGCTTCGCAAAGCGTTGGAGGATGCTGTTGAGCGCCAGTTGATGGCTGATGTTCCTTATGGAGTGTTGCTCTCAGGTGGATTGGACTCATCTATTATCTCGGCTATTGCTAAGAAGTTCTCATCAATGCGCATCGAGGCGAATGGTGAGGAGGGCGCTTGGTGGCCACAGCTCCACTCATTTGCTGTGGGACTCATTGGATCACCCGACTTGGCTGCCGCTCGTAAGGTTGCTGACCATATCGGATCGGTTCACCACGAGATTCAATTTACTGTCCAAGAGGGATTGGACGCAGTGCGCGACGTAATCTACAACATCGAGACATACGACGTAACAACAGTTCGTGCAAGTACCCCTATGTATCTCCTCTCTCGCGTCATCAAGTCGATGGGTGTGAAGATGGTGTTGAGCGGTGAGGGTGCTGACGAGATCTTCGGTGGTTACCTCTATTTCCACAAAGCACCTAGCGCAGAGGAGTTCCACAAGGAGACTGTCCGCAAACTCGGTATGTTGCATATGTTCGACTGCTTGCGCGCCAACAAGTCATTGTGTGCGTGGGGCGTAGAGGGTCGTGTTCCATTCCTCGACAAGGAGTTTATGGATGTTGCGATGCGCCTCAACCCAAAGGATAAGATGATTACCCCAGAGCGTATGGAGAAGTGGATTCTTCGCAAAGCGTTCGAGGATTACTTGCCAGAGAGCGTTGCGTGGAGACAGAAGGAGCAGTTCTCGGATGGTGTTGGATATAGCTGGATCGACTCATTGCGTGATCTTACCTCTTCACAGGTTAGCGACGAGGAGTTCGCATCAGCAGCAGAGCGCTTCCCAAAGAATACCCCAATGAGCAAGGAGGAGTACTACTACCGTACAATCTTCGAGAGCCACTTCCCTTCGGAGGCAGCAGCTATGTGTGTTCCATCACTACCATCTGTTGCTTGTAGCACCCCTATCGCATTGGAGTGGGATGCAGCATTCAAGAATATGGCAGACCCATCGGGTCGTGCCGTTAAGGGTGTACACGAACAGTCATACGACAACTTGTAAGAGATCCTTAAAAATTAGAAGAGAGATCTAAACTGGTTCTTAATACCAAAATGAGTCCGATTAACATAAGTTTAGTCGGACTCATTCTTTTTAACGGCTATTTTATATAAAAATCCGAAAAAATTTACTATCTTTAACGCATACTAACCTTCGTCAATAATTAAACTCAAATAGTATGAACCTCACAAAACTAACCGTAACAATCTTAGCCACACTATCGCTAGTTATTGCAGCGACAACAACATCTTTCGCTAAAAAAAGCAGTGCAACACCCGAAAGAACTAGAACAAAATATGAGTACAAAACACTTGACAACGACAAAAGTCTAAGTGTCGATGTAATAGCTCTCGAAGGATATGAGAAGGGAAAGAGCAAAAACGCTATCGTCTTCTTCTTCGGAGGTGGCTGGAACGGCGGCACAATCGAGCAGTTCAAAACCCAAGCTGAGTATTTTGCCGACCTAGGATTTGTGAGCTTCCTCGTTCAATATCGCACAAAAAGTAGCGACAAGACAGCTCCCGACGTATCACTAATGGATGCAAAATCGGCAATCCGATACATCAAAGCTAACGCTAAAAAATTCAATATCAAGGCAAATGATCTCATCACATCGGGTGGCTCTGCGGGTGGACACCTCGCGGCGGCGGTCTCAATGTGCCCCAACATCAACGACCCCAAAGATGATATGTCAATATCGACAACAGTATCTGTTAACCTACTCTTCAACCCTGTGGTATGCAACGGACCGGGAAAATCGGGCGCAGATAAAGGATATGGTTATGAGCGAGTTGGCGACTACTACGAAGATTTTTCACCATACTATAATGTACGTAAGGATGTACCAGCAACCATCTTCTTGGTTGGATCTAAGGACCACCTAATTGACGAGGAGATGGCATATGAGTATCAACGTAGAATCGAAGAGGTGGGCGGACGCTGCGAGGTAAAGATATACGAGGATCAGACTCACGGATTCTTCAACTCTAAGGAGAAGGATAAAGATATGACAATGTTGGCAAACACTGTAAACGACGCGTTCGATTTCCTCGTGGAGCTACGCTACATAAAGGGTGAGTGCAAAATACGTGAGTGGATTGGTAAGAACTACCCAGAATATAAATATTAAGAGTCTCGCAACAAAATAAAACACTTCTGAAACACAAATATATAATAAAATAGTTATCTTCGCAAAATAGCGATAGAGGGCTACAAAATTTAGATGGAGAGAGATTTAGAACAACCAAAGAGCTATAAAACGATAGTTATATCGGATGTTCACCTTGGATCGAAATGGTCTAAGGCAAAGGAGGCTACCGCATTTATTAAGGAGAATAGCTGCGAGACTCTAATCCTATGTGGTGACATCATCGATGGTTGGGCTATTATGCGAGGAAGAAACATACGATGGAAAAAACGTCACACCGACTTCATCAAAACACTCCTCGACATATCTCATACAACGCGTATAATCTATATCCGTGGTAATCACGATGACTTCTTGGATCGCATCGTCCCGATGAACTTCCTCAATATGGAGATAGTGAAGGACCACATCCACGAGAGTAAAGGTAAAAAATATTTTGTTCTCCACGGAGATCTCTTCGACTCGGTATCTTCGAATATGAAGTGGCTAGCGAAGTTAGGTGATATGGGTTACTCTCTACTACTTATGTTCAATCGCTACTATAATCAGCGACGTATCCGAAAGGGGCTACCCTACCGCTCGATCGCAAGTATTATAAAGCGCAAGGTCAAAAAATCACTCTCTTTGATCGACAAGTTCGAAACCCACATAAGCACCCTCGCCAGAACAAAAATCTGTGATGGCGTGATATGT
Organism: Rikenellaceae bacterium; assembly: GCA_047174765.1. Lineage (GTDB taxonomy): Bacteria > Bacteroidota > Bacteroidia > Bacteroidales > Rikenellaceae > Alistipes. The sequence goes on from JBCQTT010000015.1 coordinate 22,588, forward strand.
GGACACATACACCACCCCGAGATAAAGATGATCGACGGCATACACTACCTCAACTCAGGAGATTGGGTTGAGTCACTGTCGGCATTAACGGAGGATTATGATGGCAATTGGTCTATTCACCTCGATGAGGTGGATAGACAATCGCTCAGCTTTAACAACCTAGAAAAAGATTGATAATAAGCACTTATGTAACGACCATAAATACCGAACAATGAATACCATATACAACAGAGAACTCAGTTGGCTACAGTTCAACGACCGCGTACTCCAAGAGGCACAAGACAGAAGCGTCCCACTACTTCAACGACTACGATTTCTGGGGATATTCTCCAACAATCAAGATGAGTTCATCAAAGTTCGAGTAGCAAACCTCATACGATACTCTGCCGACAAAAAAAGCCCCACCAAAATGTCGGGCGACTATACCGCCGCGGAGCTCCTTCCGCTGGTAAATCAACGGATGCAGATATCGCAAAACACATTCCGCAAAACATATGAAAACATCTTTGCCGAGTTGGAAAAGGAGGGGATCTATATGGTCAATGAGAAGTCGCTGTCGGAGGAGCAACACAACTTCTGTCGCGAATATTTTCTATCCGTAATTAGCGTACGTCTCGTACCAATCATTCTACGCAAAAGGGTTGCCATCCCATTTCTACCCGACGGAAAGGTATACCTAGCTGTGAAGATGAGGAGTGAACAACTCTCAAGATATGCGATTGTACAGGTCCCCGTCAGTGATGCCTGCCCTAGATTTGTGACACTTCCCTCACCCGAGGGACGTATCGACATCATCTTTATTGACGACATTATCCGTCTCTTCCTCGACGACATATTTTTTATGTTTAGCTACGACTCTATCTCGGCGTACACCTTCAAAATTGTCCGCGATGCTGCGTTTGTAATCGACGATGATGTGTCGAAAAGTATGGCTGAGAAGATGTCGCAAGGAATCTTGGAGCGAGAGCGAGGACGCGCCATTAGGATGATCTACGATCGAGAGATGCCACGGGACATTCTCGAATCAATAGCCCTTAAGTTGGGACTTCGACACAAAGAGCAGATTGAAGCAGGAGGACGTCACCACCTGCTGCGAGACCTAATGAAGTTCCCCAAGGTACGCCCCGAGTTGGAGAGCAAAAACCCCAAACCACGCCTCCACCCGATGATTGACCCATCGGAGAGTATCTTGAAGGTTATCAAGAGGCAGGATGTTCTGCTCTGCTACCCATACCACACCTTCAACCATATGATTGACCTACTTCGCGAGGCGGCAATTGATCCTCGCGTACAATCGATCTACATAACTCTATACCGCACCGCCAACCACTCAAAGGTGATCGGCGCGCTCCTCAACGGTGTAAAAAATGGCAAACAGGTAACAGCTCTCGTAGAGCTCAAAGCTCGCTTCGACGAGGAGCAAAACATCGACAACACCGACATCCTCCAGAGCGGAGGTGTCAAGGTCATAACAAGCCAAGAGACCCTCAAAGTACATAGCAAATTGGTGCTAATCGAGAGAAACGAAATCGGCGGAGGAACTAAAGGTTATGTCTATGTGGGAACAGGTAACTTCAACGAAAACACAAGTAACATCTATAGTGACTTCGGGTTAATAACGGCTAACCAAACAATTGCCAATGACGCAAAGAAGGTATTTGAGTTCCTCGAACACACACACTATCACCCCTCGTTCAAACAGTTGATGGTCTCACCATACTATATGCGCAATCAGATAGTAGAACTTATTGAGAGTGAAATACGCAACGCAAAAAAGGGACGCAAAGCTGCATTCTTCGGTAAGTTCAACGCCCTGACCGACATAAAACTAATCAAACTACTATACCGAGCATCTCAAGCCGGAGTAAAGATAAAACTCATCGTTCGAGGAGCGTGTTGTCTACAAGCTGGCATCAATGGCGTAAGCGAAAATATTGAGGTTCGATCTATCATCGACAAATATCTGGAGCACGCACGATTGATGATCTTCCACAACAACAGCAAACCCCTCACATACATTATGAGTGCCGACTTTATGACTCGAAATCTTGACCGTCGCGTAGAGGTCGGGACGATTATCTCCGACAAAAAAATCGAGAAAATCCTCCACAACTACTTCAAAATTCAGTGGCACGACAATGTGAAATCACGTATCATATCGCCATTCTCGAATAACGAATATGTTGAGCGTAAAGAGGATGAGGAGATCCACCGCAGTCAAGATGAACTCTATCAATTCTTGGGCGAATAAAATTAGATGTGAGAAATTCTAGCATATTCTAACCTATAACCAAACTTAACAATTATGAACAGAGAGACACTAGCAGCAATCGACATTGGCTCAAACGCCATCCGATTACTCATAAACTACGTAGAGGTAAACGGTAGTGTTAACTACAAGAAAGCCGCATTTATTCGTGTTCCAATCCGCCTCGGAGAGGATGTATTTACTGCCGGAGAGATCAGCGAAGAGAAACGTAAGAAGATGGGAGTTGCTATGTTGTCGTTTGCTCATCTGATGAATACCTTCAACGTAAAGGCGTATCGAGCTTGTGCTACAAGTGCAATGCGCGAAGCAAAAAATGGAGCTGAAGTGGTTCAATATATAAAAGAGGTTAGTGGAATAAATATTGAGATCATCTCCGGCATCGACGAAGCAAAGACAATCTTCGAAGCGGGTAACATCGAACGATTCATCCCCAAGGATACAAACTACATCTATGTCGACGTAGGAGGTGGAAGCACAGAGGTCACAGTCTATAGTGGCAGTCGCCGTGTAACGTCGGAGTCATTCCGCTTAGGAACTGTTCGCACAATCAGCGAGGGTGTCAACAAAGCGGAGTACAAAGAGTTTAAGGAGTGGCTCGAACGAATAGCACTTCCATTCAAACCCATCGCAATCATCGGATCTGGTGGCAACATCAACAAGAGCCACAAACTCCTCGGCAAGAGAGATAACGAAGCGATCAAATATGGTGAGTTACGCGAGATATACGACACCCTAAAGGTGCTATCATACGAACAACGTATCAAACAGTTCGGTCTCAACACCTATCGAGCAGATGTGATCGTCCCTGCGATGAAGATCTTCCTCACGGCAGCAAAAACCTGTAAAATCGAGGATATAATAGCCCCCAGAATTGGTCTTGCCGATGGCATAATACATCAACTATACCGATCAGAGCAAAAGTAATGTAATCGAGAGGTTGAGAGAGAGTGTGTGTGACTGACTCTACTCAACCTCCATTTTCTCCTCTAATCGTTTTTGTCCCTCTAGACTCATACGCCAAAGCAACTCTCTCTCAACATCATACATCATCAAGATCTGATGTGCCGAGAGTATTTTCCGAAACTCCGGATAGTAAACTCTCTTTAGTTCAGTAATTTTGTCGGTCGTATCAAAGCTATCATATATCTTTTGTTCAATCTCTTGTTCTGAGGTGGTTGAGTCAATCATCTCACCGCTCTTCTTCGACAACTCCGACATATCATTATAATATTGAGTATACAAAGGTACAAACTCCTTACTCTGCTTCGTACTCAAATCCAAATGTTGGCTCAACACCACAATATATAGATCTATCAACGACGTAATCTCCTGATTCGTGCGAACACCAACCGGAGGTCTCGACGGAGTACTCACTCCAATCGGAGGTCTCATAGGCATCGCGACACCTCCACCACCTCTTGGAGATTGGGGCTGAGGTTGTGAGTAGAGCGATAGGTTACAAAATAACACCATCAAGAGTAAACATATATATCTCATAGCAATTACAAATTAGGTAAATTCAAATAAAAATCACGTTGATTAAAGCTCTCCGAGAATAACTTCTCAAACTCCGAATCACTCAAATTGGACAAATAGGCATCCATACTCTCTATAACACTATCCTCAATAGCGAACATATCCTCTTTCACCCCACCCTCAGAGTGTAATACGTTCAACAACGTAATCAACACCACAGCGACTGCCGCTGCGACACCACTTATCGCATATACTCGACTATCGCGAATATAACGCTCCCACCAACTCATTGGCGGAATAGGGGTGATCTGCTCAAACTCAATCTTTGCAAATAGCCTCTCAGGAAAGGTCTCAAAAAAATCTTCACGTGGCAATTTATATGGCATATCGCGCCCAATGCTATCAATACTAAAATTATCCATATCAATCACTTAACACTTTTAACTATATAATTCTTTATCTTTTCACTTGCATAGTGGTAATTGGTTCTCAACGTTGCTATACTACAACCCATCACCTTCGATATTTGTTCATAACTCATATCCTCGAAATGCCGCATATTAAATATTATTCGTTGTTTTTCGGGCAGCGACAATATCGCCAAATGCAGTTTATGCTCTGCCGACGAGAAGTCTACGTGGTTCTCAGCTCTGAACATAGTAACTAAACGGCTCTTCTCATCATATGACTCCATTGTCAATCGTTTTCGAGAGCAGTGACGTATAACCTCATTTGTTACAACCCGATAAATCCACGTTTTAAGGGATGACTCACCCTTAAAACTATAAATATACCTATATATTTTTATCAAACTCTCTTGCATTATATCCTCCGCATCTTCGTGGTTCACAACCAGACGCCTTATATGCCAATATATCGCTTTCTGATAGTTCTCTACCAATAGTTGAAAGCCTTCATAGCAAGTTTGAGGATCTTCAATGAGTTCAATTATTCTCTCTTCGTTTACCATTTACATAACAACTCTTTAAGATCTTATTGATACTATATTAGAACTCGCTTTTTGTGATTCGTTAAATGATATGGGTGAAATTTTTCTTTTTTCTTGGGAACTGTTTAACACATTATATTTTATTTCCACAATAAATACCTACTCTAAGAGCGAACTTATACTCTATATTCCTACTAAAAGATACAAAACAAATAAAAGTTCTACTAAAAACTCACTAAAAAGTATTATATTTGTTGAATAAACAAAGAATTTATGCACCTACTAAATATTCGCAATGAGTAAGATAAAAATCAAAAATTTCGGACCAATTAGATGTGGATTACCGGGAGATGGGTGGATTGACATAAATAAAATTACAGTATTTATTGGCAATCAAGGTAGTGGTAAAAGTAGCGTTGCTAAACTTATCTCTATATTTTCGTGGATAGAAAAAGTTCTAATTCGAGGAGACTTTAATATTAACCACTTTACATATGGAAATAGATTTAGAAATAGATATTGTTCATATCATCGAATTGAGAGTTACTTCCACGATAAAAATAAAAACGACATTACAGAGATTGAATATCAAGGAGATCAATACCATTTTACATATAAAAATGGAAAGCTCCAAATAGAGCAACTGCCAAATGTTAGTGGAGAACTAACACAAGTAGTATACATTCCTGCCGAACGAAACTTTGTAAGTAATATTAAAAACCCTAAAATATTTAAGGAATTTTCAACTGCTGTTACTGAATTTGTAGGCGTATTTGATATTGCAAAAAAAGCAATAAAAGAGTCTATTGCACTACCCATAAATTATGCAAGTGTCGAATACGACTCTCTAAATGATATTGTTAATATTAAAGGAGATGGATATAAGGTACGGTTGACTGAATCCTCTAGTGGTTTTCAGTCTATTACACCTTTATATTTGGTCTCAAAACATTTTGCCACTCAAATAGCACAATCAAACAACAACTCAGACTCCCAAGATAAAATGAATAGTGAAGAGAGTGCTAGATTCAAAGAGGGTGTTGCTCAAATATGGAATAATAAAGATTTATCATTTGAGCAGCAGAGTATGGCAATATCGGTATTAGCTAAACGTTTCAAGAAGACAGCATTTATCAATATTGTCGAAGAGCCAGAACAAAATCTATTCCCTCTATCTCAAAGAGATCTGCTATTCAGTCTTATTGAATTTAATAACTTGAGTCAAGGTAATAAATTAATTATGACAACACATAGTCCATTCATTGTTAATTATCTTAAAGTTGCTGCTTTAGCAAACGAGGTAAAAGAACAGTGTGACAATGAGTTAAAAAATATATTTCCATTAGCATCTAAAGTTAATAAAGAAGATATTTCTATTTATGAACTTGACGAAAAAGGTAGCATCCTCCCCATAAAGACTTATAGAGGATTCCCCGTTGATGCTAACTACCTTAATGAAATGTTAAGCCTTGGCAATAAGACTGTTTCGAATATTGTAAAATTAATGTAAAGATATGGCTAATTTCTACATTAATGGACAGAGCACTACGGATGCTGTTTTTGGGCTATGTGATAATCAACCGCCTGCAAAGACACCTGCATACATTGACTCCACAACGAGAGAGATATGGATAGCAGAAATTAACAATACAAACGGTATAAATATTGACTTCTACGCTATCGACAATAATGTAGTGTTATATAGACCTGATCGTAGCTTTGCAAAGAGATGTGATGGAATGCTAAAATATCAATCTAAAATTCATTTTATAGAACTTAAGGATAGAGGATCAAAATGCGTAAGAAAAGGAAGACGACAAATAGAGGAGACAATAGAACATTTTGCAATTAATCATCCTGATGAACAATCCTTATTGAGTGATTGTTATATATGTAACAAGCAATTATTTGAGGAAATTGCCTTTGATGATATTCTCGAATTTAAGAATCGTACCGCAAATATACTAAAATCCAATGGACTAACCCTAAATATAAATCGAATTATAGTAATCTAACGTGAGTTTGAATCTAGTATAATCGATGGCGCTATAAAAAAAATCCCCACGCACAAAAATACGTGGGGATCTCAATCCTATAATAGATAATATATAGTTACTCCGCAATAGTTGGGTCTGCAACGAGAATACGTCCACAGTACTCACAAACGATAATCTTCTTTCCTTGACGAACCTCGACCTGTCGCTGTGGTGGGATACGGTTAAAACATCCGCCACAAGCATCGCGGCGTACCGTTACAACAGCCAATCCATTACGTACATTACGACGAATACGGTTGTAAGCTGTCAACAAACGCTCGTCAATACGCAACTTCGACACTTCGCCCTTCGCCTTCAACTCCTCAATCTGACCCTCAGTCTCCTCCTCGATAGTTGACAACTCGCTACGCTTTACATTTAGCTCCGTCTCGTGCTCCGTGAGAGCATCCTCCGCCTTTGCATAAAGGGCGCGTTTCTCAACAATCGTCACAGCATACTCCTTAAGACGCTTCTCCGCCAACTGAATTTCGAGCTCCTGATACTCAATCTCTTTGTTAATTGCATCCCACTCACGGTTATTACGCACATTGTTGTGCTGCTCCTTGTAGTTTGCAATCTGGATACGCGACTCGTCGATCTCGCGACTACGCTGATTTGTTAGAGTGTTGATCTCGTCGATCTCTGCCTTGATGTTTGCGATACGGGTGTTGAGACCCTCCAATCCATCCTCAAGATCCTTTACCTCAAGTGGAAGTTCACCCTTGATTTTGTTGATCTCGTCAATCTGCGAATCGATCATCTGGAGCTCATAGAGCGCCGAGATCTTCTCCTGCATCGAATAATCTGTGTCGACTACTTTCTTCTGTGCCATAAATTTATATTCGTTTTTCTAATCTTATCACAATCCTAACAGTGGCGATAGTGAACTGGGTTCTCTGTGCGCAAACTCTTGTGGAGGGCAAAGTTAATCATTTTTTTCGATAAAATATCAAATATTATCTCAATTACGCAATATTCGCTCTCATAATGTCCTACATCGAGGAGTGTTAACTCTCGTTGAGCTGCAAAAAAGTCGTTATATCGAAGATCTGCCGTCACATATACATCTGCTCCGCTAGCGATTGCCGCATTCAAGAGTGAGCCTCCCGAACCGGTACATATTGCAACGCGGTGGACTCTATCGCTCACAATATCGCTATGGCGCATCGACTTTAGAGAGAGCCGCTCCTCAACACGCCCTAAAAACTCCTCGGTTGCAACAATCTCGACAAGATCTCCAACAACTCCAAATCCCGAACTATCGAGGGGCTCCATCTCACTCACCCCCAAAATCTCTCCTAGACGCCAACTCATCCCATTTACGACACTATCGAGGTTTGTGTGGGCAGCATAGATCACAATGCCTTGTCTAATAGCCAACTCCACGGAGCGCTCCACACAATTAGCAGAGGTAAGGCGTTTGAGTGGATTGAATATTATTGGGTGGTGGGTAACGATCATATTAGCCCCTAACTCTACAGCCTCATCAATCACCTCCTCGGTAACATCTACAGCGATCAAGATCCCCCTCACCTCATCACTCATATGCCCAACAATGAGACCCGAATTATCATAACTCGCCTGCAACGAGAGGGGTGCAAATGCCTCTATTATTGCTGCCACATCGGCAACTCTATACTTTGGATTCATACTATTCCTTAAAATAATCTCTGTTCATAAAATGCAAATAGCTCACGTGACTCTGCATCGGGTTCTCGATCGCTATCGTTCCGTCCTCTGAGCGACGTAGCTGTGCCGTCATATAGATCTATAGTGTCGTCACCTCGATCGTCAATAGCACTCTTCATCTCCACCAACATCGAGCGAAGATGTTGCAGACGCTCCATAATAAGTGCGTCGCGCTCCAGTGCCGATCCCTCAACCATACTACCCCTCTTCAGCGAGCGTTTCGCTCCTTCGAGAGTCATTCCTCGCTCCTTAACGAGATGGTAAATGAGTTTGAAGTTCTCCACATCAGCGGGAGTAAAGAGGCGATTCCCTTTCTTGTTGCGCTGAGGTTTTATTATATCAAACTGTCTCTCCCAATGGCGTATCAACGAGGCGCTCACGTCGAACATCTCGACGAGTTCACCCATTGTGTAGTATATTTTTTTACTCTCAACCGCCATTACTTAATAATCCTCATCGAATTTATATATCTATTGTTAACTCTCGCTCCAATGCGTTTCACAAACCCCAAAGCATAACCACTCTCATCAGTCACCAGATTCAACCCCTCGTCGAATCTATCGGATGCGACATCCATCTTTTTGAGATAGTTTATGGCATCCTCCCTATCGAGTTGCGCGACACTCACCGCCTCGCGATTGAGCCCCACAAACAGAGCTAACGCCCCATCGGGACTCAACTTACTCTTGAATATCTGCCCCAAAGCGACACCCGAGTAGATCACCGTCAAACTCTCTGCAAGACGTTTTATCATATCGAGATGGGCATTGTAGTAGGCATATACCGTATCGCCAACACCATAGAAACTCATCCTCTCGGGCTGCTCCACCCACCTTGCACACTCCGCGAGATCGACTCTCGAGAGTGATGTAAAGATCGCCTTTCGGCTCTTAGGTTGCCGAACTCTACCTCCGGTGTCATAACTTTTTCGTGCCACCGCAGCGAAGAATCCCTCCCCCTTTGTGCGATGTGGCATAAAGCGGAATGTTTGGAATGAACCGACGTCACTCTTCACGACGCCCCACTCATCACCCACCTCAACATCGTCGAAGCGCGCAACCTCTCCATCTGTCCACTCCTCAAACTGCGCAACCATCTCTTCGTTCTCTACTCTATTGAACGTACAGGTACTATATATTAATATACCGCCCGGTTTCAAAGATCTCCACGCACTCTGCAAAATATCACACTGTCTCTCGGCACACATCGAGACAACACCTGTCGACCACTCATCTCGTGCCCCCGAAGATTTACGAAACATCCCCTCTCCAGAGCAGGGTGCATCAACAGCAACCACATCGTACATAGCCTCGAACTTAGTCAACTGCGAAGCATCTCCATTCACAACCACCACATTTCCAAGCCCCCAACGACGTACATTATCAGCCAAAGCAGAGGCTCGCGAACGATTTACTTCACCCGCAACAACCAACCCTTCGAGCCCCACCAACGTAGAGTATAGGGTTGTCTTTCCGCCCGGTGCAGCACACGTATCCAAGATCTTAGCCCCCTCCAGATCCTCCGAAGCCGAAGCCAATATATGTCCCACAAATTGAGAACTCGCCTCCTGCACATAATATGCACCAGCGTGAAAAGCACTCTCGTAGGTAAAGTATGGACGCTCCGCCAAGTAGAACCCATAGCGACTCCACGGCACACGATCAAACCCCTCAGGTCGTTGGGTCATCTTATAGGGGTTAACCCTTATTGATGTGGGTGACTCACCCTCCAATGCCGCCACTAACTTTGTCGCCTCACTCTCCCCCATATCGCGCAACAACTGCTCGACAAATGGTTCGGGGAGGGACGAAAACGCCTCTTTACTTCTCTCTTTTTGCATTCAATTTATCTATATGTTTGCAGATGCGAGCAAACGCGTCGCTATCTGACTCAAAATTCTCTCTATCCACATCGATCGTAATCGACTCCCCATCATAACTCTCCATCCACTCGGAGTATCTTGCATCGAGACGTTTTAGATACTCCTCCTCGATATTAGCCTCATAGTCGCGTCCACGACGCAATATCTGCTCCTTAAGTTTAGGGACACTCGCCTTGAGGTAGATCAACAGATCGGGATGAGGAACATAACTCTCGAAGAGGCTAAAAGTCTTAAGATACGTCTCCAAGTCGCGGTGCGACATAAGCCCCATATCTGCCAAGTTACGTGCGAAGATGTTGGCATCCTCATAGATCGTTCGATCTTGAATTATGTGGCAATTCAGAAGATCCGCCTCAGCCAACATTGTCTGAATCTGCTCTATTCGCGACGCGAGGAAGTAGCTCTGTAGGTTAAACGACCAACGACTCATATCCTCATAAAAATCCCCTATATATGGATTATCCAACGACTCATAATAGACCTTAGCTCCATAATGCCTCTCCAACATCTCGACTAGGGTTGTCTTGCCACTACCGATATTTCCCGCTACAGCTATATACATATTCGTCTCTCTATTTTCACGTTAATTAAAGTAGTGCCCTATCCGACTCACCGCCTCTGGCATCGCAAAGACCACTACCCTATCGTAAGCATTCATAACACTCGCTCCCGTTGCAATAAAAACTTTGTCGCCCCTCACAATACCTCCAATAATCGTGTTGTGAGGCAACTCAAGATCTTTGACCGAATGTTTCGTAGCAGGAGAGTTAGGCTTTACGATAAACTCTAACACCTCCGCCTCAGATCCGTTGAGACACTTAATAGCCTGCACATCTGTCGACATCGTAAATCGGAAAATATTGGATGCCGTAACCAACTTTTTATTGATAATCGTGTCGATACCCATACTCTCCGCCAAACCAATATAGTTTAGATTCTCCACCTCCGCGATAACCTTCTTCACACCCATACGTCGAGCAAGAAGTGCCGCGAGGATATTTGTCTCACTACGCCCCGTAACAGCCACGAAAGCATCCATATTCGACAACCCCTCTTCAAGCATCGCCTCGGTGTTACGTCCATCCTCGTTTATAATAAGTGTCTTTTCCAACGCCTCCGCCAGACGATACGCCTTCTCAGCATTATAGTCGATGAGCTTTACGTTGGTCTGCTTCTGCATCTCCATCGCCACACGCACACCGATCTTCGAACCTCCGAGGATCATTAGATTTTTTATCTCTATATTTTTCTTTCCCGAGAATAACATAACCTCCTGCATAGTCTCACGACGTGTTATAACATAGATCATATCACCATCCATAAAACTCTCATTCTTCTGAGGAATAATTGTCTTACCGGCACGCGTAATAGCCACCGTACGATAGTTCAACATCGCCTCCTCCTCGGAGAATCCCTGCAACTCACGCCCTATGAGCTCCGACGTAGGCTCTAAACGGAACACCACCAACGCCAACTTACCGCCCGAAAAGTCAACATACTCCGTTGTCGAAGTATGTCCCAGCAGATTGATTACCTCACTTGCAGCATCCTGCTCGGGGTAGAACAGAAAGTCGATACCCATATTGATAAATATCTCCTTGTTGTTCGGTTCGAGATATTCGTTGTTATCGATCCTCGCTATAGCCTTCTTCGCCCCCAGCTGCTTCGCCAACACTGCCGAGACTATATTGTCATTCTCACGCGCCAACACCGAGATAAAAAGATCACTCTTTCGAACCATCGCACGCCTCAACGTAGCAAATGCCGTACAATCTCCCTCGACCGTAATCACATCAGCCAACGACGTAACCTCCGTGAGGAACTTCGCCTCATTGTCGATCACCGTTATGTCGTGACCCGTTCCACTGAGCATCTTAGCGAGGTGACCTCCCGTCTCCCCTGCCCCTGCAATAACTATTCGCATATGATTTATCTCCTAAATTTGCTTTATTGAGCACAAATATATAAATTTGCATCGAGCTTCACAAATTGATAGCTCCTTATATTAACTCTCAACACATTACACTATGGCTAACTGGCTAATTGTCCTCCTATTCTCGATAGGTGCTGTGGCACTCTTTATGATCGGTATGTCGATCACACTAATGATAAAGGGACACTTCATAGACTCCGAAATCTCGACCAACAAACATATGAAAGCCCTCGGCATAAAGTGCGCTGTGCAGGAGAGCCGCATCGACGAAGATGGTGTCAACTGTCACGACTTCGGATGCCACAGCAACTGCGCAGGTTGCGACATCGACCACGAAGCTGCCAACGCTGAACGCGCCGCAAAAGAGTCGACAACCTCTATTTAAGAGGTGAGTCGGGCTCCTTTGCCATATGTGAGTAGAACATCTTATCCAAAAACGCCGGGAAAAGTTTCTTTATAAAGTGCGTTGCTCGACCATTGAACTCCATTAACGATAGGCGTTTACCTCGCTGCGTATCTCTAATTATGATCTGAGCAACCTCCTTGGCTGTCATCATTTTATCCTCGTCGCGTGGGGTTTCACCTTGGCTGTTTCCATCTGCGGTGAGGGCAGAGAAACGTACGTTCGACGCCGTAAAACCGGGACAAGCGATCATTACACGAACACCTTTTTTGAGATTCTCAATTCGTATTGTCTCCAAAAATCCCGTCATTGCATATTTCGACGCTGAGTAACCCGTACGTGCAGGCAATCCGTGCAGACCCGCCACCGACGAGACTCCAACAATCGACCCTTTCGAAGCTTGAATATATGGTAGCGCCGATTTAACACAGTTTACCGTACCCCAAAAGTTCACATCCATCAGACGATGTAACACCTCAAGATCGACATCATCAAATAGCGCCCTCATCGAGAGCCCTGCATTGCAGATCAAAACATCTACTCCACCGTAGTTGTCAACAGCACATTTGATGAGTGCCTCACACTCCTCAACTTTAACCACGTCAGCCACCGAGTAACACGCCTCACCCCCAGCACTCTTGATCTCAGCCGTTATCTCCTTGAGCTTCGCCTCCTGACGTGCACCCAAAACAACCTTAGCTCCAAGTAGAGCATACTCGCGAGCCAACGCCTCACCAATTCCCGATGATGCGCCAGTCACAACGACGCACTTACCATCCATTCTCTTCATATATCTAGTATGTATTATATTTCTATCTCCAACCCATCATAGGCAAGAGCCACCCCTTTGGGTAGTTTCGCCATCGCCTCATCGTACAATCCAATGTCGTGCGAGAGGTGGGTAAAATATGTCTGTTCCGGGGATACTTTCCGCACCAACTCCAACGCCTCGTCTACCGAGAAGTGCGAGTGATGAGGCTTCCACCTCAACGCATTTACAACCAACACCTTCAAACCTCGAAGCTTCTCAACCTCCGTATCTGCAATCTTCTTGAAATCTGTTAAATAGGCTACATCCCCAAACCGATACCCCGTAACCCCAAACTGCGGAGCGTGAAACCCATCTATCGCCACCACCTCAACTTCGTGCAATCCATCCTCACTCCTCACCCTAAAAGTCTCACCTCGCTCCAGATAGTGGAGGTCAATCTCGGGGACACCTTGGTACTTGTTGTCGGTGAATGCGTAGTAGTAGTCACGACGCATTGCGTTGAGCGTTGGAGCCGTTCCATAGAGCTGCAATCTATGAACTATGGGGTAATCTACAAAGTTGAGAGCTCGAGTATCATCGAGCCCTCCTGTGTGATCCTTATGTTCGTGAGTCAGCAGTAGCGCATCAACGCGACGCACCCCTGCCCTCAACATCTGTTGGCGGAAGTCGGGTCCCGAGTCGATCACAATACGTAACCCCTCCCACTCCACCATTGCGGAGCTACGGAGTCGAATATCCCTCGCATCACTCGATCGACACACCTCACAGCGGCAACCTATCGTCGGCACACCCTGCGAAGTCCCACTTCCCAGAATTGTTAATTTCATCTATTTCGTAATCTTGTATACTGTCGCAGACCTTGATGTATTATATACCCTTACATATGTTCTGCCATCTCTCTCATAGGAGAAGTGTTCACCCTTCATATCTACTCTGTCAGCTCCGCCGAAACGTTTCTGGTCAGTCGAGAGAATAGGTATATACTTTCCGTGTTGTTCACAATCTATCTCGTAGTCAGGAATCGAGGCTGATGTATGCCAGTTAATCACAAACATCAACGAACGCAATCTATAGACAATCGTCTTATTCTGCTCATCCATCTGCAAGCGATATGGGTATCCGGCGCTGAGCAACTTAAACCTCTTCACCAACGACACCATTGCACGATCCCACTCCCCGAGCCACGAATAACGCAAAAATCCACTCTTCGCTAACGACCACTGACGACGTGCGTGTTTGTAGCTCCAGTCGTTACCCTCGCGAGGGAAGTCGATCCACTCGGGGTGACCAAACTCGTTACCCATAAAGTTTAGGTACGCATCACCTCCCGTGGTGATAGTCACAAGACGTATCATCTTATGGAGTGCCATTCCGCGGTCGACAACCAGACTCTTCGACGAACGATTCATCGAGGTATACATCTCGCTATCCATTAGGCGGAAGGCGAGAGTCTTATCACCCACCATCGCTTGGTCGTGCGACTCGGCGTAGGCTATGGTCTTAACATCGGCAAGGCGCGAGGTCATAATATCCCACATCTCCCATATGTTCCAATCCTCGTCACGCTGATCCTCCAGAATCTTAATCCAAAAGTCGGGAATAGCCATCGCCAAACGGTAGTCGAACCCGATACCTCCATCCTCGATCTTGTTACACATACTCGGCATTCCACTCACATCCTCAGCGATAGAGATCGCTTGGGGGTTTATTTCGTGAATGAGTTTGTTTGCGAGGGTGAGGTATGTCAACGCAGGGACATTCACCTCATCATTGAAGAACTTCTCGCGGCAGTCAAACTCCGTGTAGCCGTGGTGTTTATAGATCATCGATGTCACGCCATCGAAACGATATCCATCGAAGTGATACTCATCCAACCAATACTTCACATTCGATAACAACATATGTTGAACCTGTGGCTTCGCGAAGTCGAAAGTCTTTGAGTCCCAATATTTCTGATAACCCGCCTCACCCGCAGGAGAGTATAGGTTTGGAGATCCATCGAGCTCCGAAATACCCTCATTTAGATTCTTGACGTAGTGTGCGTGAACAATATCCATAATCACCGCAATACCCAACTCGTGAGCACGCTTAATAAGCTCCTTCAACTCCTCGGGCGTACCAAACCTAGATGATGGCGCAAACAGAGACGACACGTGATAGCCAAACGACCCATAGTATGGATGCTCCGCCACCGCCATCAACTGCACGGCATTGTACCCTTTACGTTTGATCTGAGGGAGGATGTTATCCTTAAATTCGATATATGTACCGACCCCCTCACGCTCCACCGCCATACCGACGTGAGCCTCATAGATAAGTAGTTGAGTCCCCTTTTTGAGCGAAAACTCCTCGCCCCAGTCGAATGGCTGTGGCACCCAAAACTGAGCTGTATAGTTCTTCGTCACATCATCTTGAACCACTCGTGTAGCGTAGGCAGGGATACGATCCAACCATCCATTATCACCATTTACGTGAATTTTGTAGAGTGATCCGTGCACTAGGCGATGTCTAAACTGCGCGTCGGCAAGGAAGATACTCCACACTCCATCTCGATTCTTATTGAGACGTAGCTGTGTACGTTGCCAACCATTAAACTCTCCGAAGATGTAGACGTCGTGAGCCGCTGGCAACCACTCTCGAAACCACCATCCAGCCATCTCATCATCACGATGCCAGCCGAAATAACGGTGCGCATTTGCATAATCAACAATATTCGACTCTCCGCCCTCACCCTCGATGGAACGGAGTGCATCTAAATAGAGTTGGTGACGTCGTGTCACCTCCTCAGCAACGGGTTGCAACCACTCGTCGCGCTCAATTATTGGTAGTATAGTCTCTTTCATAGGTGGGTTGATTTTCAACAAATGTACAAATTTAGCTCTAGTTTTACAACAAATAACAACAATTTTTCAAAAAAACTGCGAAAAACAGAAAACTTTTTTGGTTTCTCTAGTTTTTCGGTTACCTTTGCAGCCATATGATAGAGACACAAAAAGATAAAATAATCAAGCTTGCGAGTCAAATGTTCACCACCGAAGGGATCAAGGCGGTGAGGATGGATGATATCGCACGTCGCGCAGGGATCTCGAAGAGAACCCTCTATGAGATGTTTGGAGACAAGGAGGAGCTGATCTACCTCGCGATATCGTACCACTACGACAGATGCGAAGAGGAGAATGAATCGATCGGTCGTCAAGCCCCCAATGTAATAATTGCCTTTCTGATGGTCATACAAAATGTGATCCAAAACTCAGATACAAATTGGCTACTTCACAAAACCCTCAGACGATTCCACCAATCGACCTACCAACGTATCGACGACGAACGACGAACAAAACACCAAGCTTCACTGAAAATTGGGTTGGAGTATGGTGTCGAGATGGGTGAAATAAACCCGGTTGCGAATGTCGACCTCGCGATCACTATGATCGACACGATCGTTACGAGCGTCACGATGGAGAGTCACCAACATCCTCTCCCCGATGGAATATCGCCACAGAAAGCTCTCTACGAGATGATGATCTACTTCCTGCGAGGAATCGCCACACCAAAGGGAATAGAGATAATCGACACCTATACGAACGACGAAAATAATAAAATAGAATTATAGTAATGAAAAGAGTATTTTCAACAATTGCTCTCCTAACGGGAGTGGTGATGACAACATCAATCAACGCTGCGGAGGTTCTGAAGCTCACCGTAAATGAAGCGGTGGAGATCGCGCTGAGCGAAAATCCGACCATCAAGATTGCAGAGTTGGAGGTTGAGCGTTACGACTATGTACGTAAAACTACATTAGGTTCTCTCCTTCCGCAGCTCTCTGTAGACGGAACATACGACCAAACCCTCAAATCACAAGCATTCGCACGTGGATTCTCTTTGGGCGGAAATCAGTATGCAACCCTCACCGCGAATGGTAACATATCGATCGCCCTCTTCGCACCAACCGTCTACCAAACTCTCAAGATGAATGCAACGGAGGCTGAGGCAGCTGTTGAGTCGGCACGCTCATCGCGTATTGATTTGGTTGCAGCGGTTAAGGATAGCTTCTATGGGGTGCTCCTTGCAGAGCGCTCTTTGGAGGTGTTGGAGGAGAGCTCCACCACCTCGAAGCAGATTGTCGACGACACACAGGTTAAGTTCGACAATGGATTGGCTGCGGAGTATGATCTCATAACAGCACAGGTACAGTATAGCAACCTCCAGCCAACAATTATGCAGACTCGCACATCAATCAAGATCGCAAAAGATGTATTGAAGATGTATCTCTCGATACCACAGGATGTTGAGATCGAAGTCGTTGGCGACCTCGACGAGATGAGAAACACAGCACTCTCTCTGTCACACAACCTTCCTCACGACATATCGGAGAACTCATCCCTCAAATCACTCGCACTAAACCAAGATCTCTTGGCTCACCAACTCAAGATCAACAACGCCTCACGTATGCCAACAATCGGTGCGTTTGGTCTGCTGACCCTCACCGGAAACAATATGAATGGAGTGGACGAGTATTTTCAGTCGGTGGAGTCGAATAGTTTCTTTTGGCAAAATCCGATGTACGTCGGTGTCAGCGTCAACATTCCGATCTTCACAGGTCTCTCGACCACTAACCGCTCGAAGCAGATCCGCAATCAGATCAAACAGTTAAAGCTACAACAAAACTACCTAGAGCAGAGTGTAAACGTGAGTCTTAGCACGGCAATCAGCAACATCAACACCGCCCGCGAGACACTCTTCGCACAGCAACAGACCGTGGAGCAGGCGAATAAAGCATACTACATTTCGACAGCACGTTACAACGCTGGGACAGGTACGATCCTCGAACTCAACTCAGCACAGCTCTCCTTAACACAAGCTGAGCTTAACTTCTCACAAGCAATCTACGACCTACTCACCGCCAAGAGTGAGTATGACAGAATTGTCGGAGCAGAGTAAAAAATAAAAAAACATTACAATAAAGATGAAAAGAGTATTTTTTGCAGCATTGACCCTCGCGCTATGCGTCAACTGCGGAACAGAGGTCCAGAACACCTCAACAACAAAAGAGGAGGAGAAGGTATCGAAAGTCCTCACTCGCAGTGAGGTTGCAACGGCAGCGACAGTAGCGCTAAAGGAGCAGTTCACATCAGAGATCAGAGCCTACAAGGAGAACAACATTCTTCCTGCGGCACAGGGTGTACGTATCGCCTCCATCAACTTTGAGGTTGGAGATATCGTCAACAAGGGTGATATCGTAGCGACCCTAGACCCAACGCTTTACAACCAACAGATGATCTCGGTATCAAATCTTCAAGCTGATTATGACCGTCTACTACCAGTCTACGAAGCTGGCGGTATCTCGCGCCAAACACTCGATCAAGCAAAGACAGCTCTCGACGTACAGACGGAGATTGCGGAGAACATACGCAAAAACATCGAACTTATATCTCCAATCACAGGTGTCATAACCGAGCGCAACGGTGAGGCAGGTGACCTATTCACCTCACAACCGATCCTCCACATTGCACAGATCGACAAGTTGAAGGTTTTGGTTCAGATATCGGAGCAATATTTCCCCTGCGTCAAGGTTGGAATGCCGATCTCGATGAATGTAGATATCTACCCCAACAAGATATTCGAGGGAAATGTATCGTTAATCTACCCCGCTCTCGACCCCAACACCCGTACATTCTCTGTTGAGGTAACCCTTCCCAACACATCTATGCTACTTCGCCCGGGAATGTATGGTCGCACAACCTTCGATATGGGATCAAAGGAGGGTGTGATGGTTCGCGACGTGGCGGTTCAGAAGCAGTTTGGATCATCGGAGTCATTTGTCTATGTCGACAACAACGGCGTTGCAGAGCGTCGTCGCGTCATCAAAGGTCGCCAAGTGGGCGATATGATCGACATTCTGTCGGGAGTGAAGGTTGGCGAGAAGGTCTTGGTAACAGCATTCTCACGCCTATCGGATGGAGTAGAGATCGAAGTTAAATAATCCACTAAAAAAGAGAAAAAAGTATGAAGATATATGAAAGCGCAGTAAGAAAACCAATATCGACAATTCTCATCTTTATGGGAGTTCTGTTGTTTGGTCTCTACTCGCTCAACCTACTAGCGGTGGATCAATACCCCGAGATTGAGATCCCTCAAATCTCAGTCATCACCACCTACCCGGGTGCGAATGCCGCCGACATAGAGACCAACATCACCCGTATCTTGGAGGATAACCTCAACACGGTTGATGATATGAAGAGCATTACCTCTACATCATCCGACAATGTGTCGATGATTACCCTCGAATTTGAGTATGGAATAGATCTTACGGAGGCTACCAACGACATACGTGACGTGGTGAGTCTTACGCAGAGCTACCTCCCCGATGATGTAGACTACCCTACGATCTTCAAGTTCTCGACCTCGATGATGCCAGTTATGATGTTGGCAGTCACCTCGAACGAGAGCTACACCGCGATCTCAAAGATCCTCGACGAGAAGATGACCAACGTCCTCAATCGTATCGACGGCGTGGGAGCGGTGACACTTATGGGTGTACCCGAGCGTGAGATTCAAGTAAATGTCGACCCCAAGAAGATCGAGGCGTATGGCTTGACGGTCGAGACGTTGGGAAACATCATCGCAGCGGAGAATGTCAACATTCCAGCAGGTACAATCGACATCGGTAGCAACACATACAACGTGAAGAGCGACGGTGAGTTCCAGTCGAGCGAGGATCTCTCGAAGATCGTAATCTCGAACAGAGGTGGACGTACCGTAATGTTGTCGGATGTTGCGACACTTCGCGACACCCTCGCCACCTCAACGATGGATGAGCGTTTCAACGGCGAGCTGGGAGTGCGCGTAATCATCCAAAAACAGTCGGGTGCAAATACCGTCGATATCGTCGAGGATATCAACAAAATCCTCCCCAAGATTCAAGCATCCCTACCATCCGATGTCAGCATACACAAGATCTACGAAGGATCGCAGGAGATCACCAACAGCATCAACTCCCTCTCGGAGACTATTATGTATGCATTTATCTTTGTGGTATTGGTCGTTATGTTCTTCTTGGGGCGCTGGAGGGCGACGTTCATCATCTGTCTCACGATTCCCGTATCGCTGATCTGTGCATTTATATACCTCTTCGCCACCGGTTCAACACTCAACATTATCTCGCTCTCATCGCTCTCGATTGCGATCGGAATGGTGGTGGATGATGCGATCGTGGTGTTGGAGAACATATCGAGCCACATCGATCGCGGATCGAGCCCAAAGGAGGCTGCAATATATGCCACCAATGAGGTGTGGTTATCAGTTATCGCCACAACGTTGGTGGTGGTCGCTGTGTTCTTGCCACTGACGATGGTTCCCGGTATGGCAGGAATTATGTTCCGTGAGTTGGGTTGGATCGTTACGATCGTCGTATCTGTCTCGACCACCGCAGCGATTACTCTTACACCAATGCTCTCGGCTTATGTCCTCAAAAGTAGCGGTAACGTTCACACCTACCAAGGTTTGGGCATCGTCTACAAACCAATCGACAAGTTCCTACTATGGCTCGACAACACATATGCAGCTTGCCTAGAGTTCGTGTTAAGATATCGTCGCTACACGATCCTCTCGGCTCTTGCGATCTTCGTCGGCTCGTTGATGATGGTAACAAATGGTCTTATCGCAACGGAGTACTTTCCACCAGCAGACAATGGTATCATCGCAGCCGAAATAAAACTAGAACAGAATCTATCGGTTGAGTACACCGCAAAGATCGCACGCCAAATCGACAACATAATCTTAGAGAAGTTCCCCGAGGTAACTGTTGTGTCGGCATCGGCAGGAGCAAATAGTTCGTCTAACGCCTTCGCTGCAATGCAGACAACGGGCTCTCATATCATAAACTATATGATGCGTCTGCCCGAAAACTCCACAGAGCGAGAAAGAAGTATCTACACCATATCGGACCTTCTACGTGCCGAGTTGGAGACAATTCCCGAGATACGTAGCTACACCATAACACCGGGAGGTAGCGCAAGTTCTATGAGCGGTGGTGCAGCGATCAATGTCAAGGTCTTTGGATATGATATGGAGGAGACAAACCACATCGCCAACGACCTAAAAGATAAGTTCGCCTCTATTTCGGGTATACGTGACATATCGCTCTCACGAGACGATCTGCGCCCAGAGTACAATGTCGTATTTGATCGCGAAAAGCTCGCATATCACGGAATGAACTACTCTACGGTAGCGACATTCGTCAGAAACCGTATCAATGGTCTCACCGCCAGCATCTACCGCGAGGATGGTGAGGAGTATGATATCGTAGTTCGCTACGCCGAGGAGCATCGTACATCTATCAACGACATCGAACAGATCTCCCTCTACAACTCAAGTGGCAAGCCCGTAAAACTTCGCGACGTAGCTCGCGTGGAGGAGATATTTGCAGCTCCATCCATAGAGCGTGAAGATCGCCAACGAGTGATAATGGTCAACGGATCACTCGGAGACGGTGTTCCATTGAGTGAAGTTATCATCGACCTCAAGAAGATAATTGCCGACTACGAAGTTCCCGACGGAATTGACATCGAGATCGGTGGTACAATCGAAGATCAGGAGGAGGCGTTTGGTGATTTGGGGCTACTCTTTTTACTCATCGTCATCCTCGTATATATCGTAATGGCGACACAGTTTGAGTCTCTGCTCTTTCCGTTTATCATTATGTTTACGATCCCACTCGCCTTCACTGGTGTGATCTTTGCACTCTACCTAACGAACGTGCCAATGTCGCTCATAGCACTTATTGGAGCGATTATGTTGGTTGGTATCGTGACGAAGAATGGTATCGTAATGATCGACTATATGAACCTACTCGTGGAGCGAGGATCGTCGATCTACAACGCTGTTGTGGATGGTGCGAAGAGTCGTCTACGTCCGGTTCTTATGACCTCGTTCACCACAATTTTGGGTATGTTGCCGATGGCTCTAGGAACAGGTACAGGATCGGAGACGTGGCAGCCAATGGGTATTGCCGTAATCGGAGGACTCACATTCTCCACCATCCTAACACTCTTCGTTATACCGATATTTTATGCCATTATGGTAGGTGCAAAGAAGAGACGTGACGACAAAAAAGCAGCTAAACTAGCCGCAACACATAACATCTAACAACAAAACTATGAAAGCAGTATTCATATCATACAATCAAGCATTGACAGATCGCATCAACGCCATATTTGAGACCCTCGAAATTCGAGGGTTCTCAAAGTGGGAGCTCACCCTCGGTCGCGGCTCGGTGGATGGAGAGCCTCACTATGGAACACACGCGTGGCCCTCGATGAACTCCTCAATCCTCTCAATAATGGAGGACGAGAAGGTAACACCTCTCCTCGAAGAGCTCCGCAAGCTCGACTCTACAACCAAGATGCAGGGATGTAGAGCATTCACGTGGAGCATCGATGAGTCGATGTAAATCACACCTCTGTAGAGACAAAAAAGAGTGGATGGACCATCTAAAAGTCCATCCACTCTTTATATTCAACTATACTACTGGTGCGTAAATAATCTCGACCACTGCCCTGCGCGGGCGGCGGCGGAGTGCTCTCCGCGGAGCTTTTCTTTGTTGCAGTTGTTAATAGATTGACTTTCAATCTGCTACACGTTGATAAATGTTCGATTAAAGCTCTGCTTTATCTCTCATTTCCCAACATATAGCTACGTAGGCTTCGCCTACTATTAACAACTGAATGTAATGCAAACCAAATCGAAAAATGTATACATAACTATATATACCTGTGATTCATCTAATTAAACAGATGTTGCAAAGGGTTAACGCACCACTAGTAATTCAACTACTAAAAAACAATTAAAGGCATAACATTCATTAATTGATCTAAAGATTCTGAAGGATTATCTTTTATATCATCCCAAAAATCAACTATTTTATCCCATAACTGTTTCATAAAATCTTGTAAAACATCCACAAAATTCTGTAAAAAACTACAAATATCAGGAAATTTACGGACGATCCAATGATAAAAATCTTTAAACATTGTCTTTACTCCATTTACAAGATTAGACAACTCTTGAAGTATTTGCTTTAAATACATACGCCACATAATTCGATACATTTCAATTGTACTTGTCATAATAATCATAATAGTTTTTTTTAGAATGTTTGTAACTAAAAAATAATTAGCATTATTAATCTCAGTGCTTTTGCAGCAATTTTCTATTACACCAACCCCGAGAATCCCATAAACGCCATAGCTAGGATACCAGCCGTAATAAGCGCAATAGGAATACCCTTAAATGCTTGTGGCATATCATCCAGATCGAGTTGTTCGCGCAATCCTGCAAAGATCACCATCGCAAGCCAAAATCCTAGAGCCGATGAGACAGCATAGATGAGGCTCTGCAACAGATCGAACTCCTTCTGGATCATCAATATTGCAACTCCAAGAACAGCGCAGTTTGTCGTAATTAGGGGTAGGAATATACCGAGTGCCTGATAGAGCACGGGAGATACCTTTTTGAGGATAATCTCGACCATCTGTACTAACGATGCAATGACCAAAATAAAGACAATAGTCTGCATATAAGTTATGTCGAGAGGTACGAGTATGTAGTTCTGGATTAACCACGCCACAACCGACGCGATAGCCATTACGAAGGTCACGGCTGCACCCATACCCATAGATGTCTCAACCTTCGACGAAACACCAAGGAATGGACATATACCCAAGAACTGTGAAAGGATAACATTATTTACGAATATCGCTCCGATAATAATTGCGAAGTATGAAATCTCCATAACACTCTCTATTTTAAGAATTTATTAAACAAAACCATCAAGTATCCGAGGACGAAGAACGCACCCGGTGCGAGGATAAATATTAGAGGTGTAAATGCAGATATCCCAAGGTCGAAACCAAAGATAGCCCCAGCACCCAAGATCTCGCGTACCGATCCGATAACAGTCAATGCGAGAGTAAAACCAAGTCCCACACCCACACCATCGAGAGCCGAGTCGAGAGCGCCATTCTTTGAAGCGAAAGACTCAGCGCGTCCCAAGATCACACAGTTCACAACGATCAACGGAATAAAGACTCCGAGGCTCGCAAACAGCGATGGGAGATACGCCTGCATCAACATACCGATAATTGTCACAAACGACGCTATGACCACAATGAAAGCTGGGATACGCACCTTATCGGGTATAAGACCTTTGATAAGCGATATTACGATATTCGACATAATGAGCACAACCATCGTCGCAGCACCCATACCAAGACCATTACTAGCCGAGGTAGTTGTACCCAACGTTGGACACATACCCAATATCAACACGAAGATAGGGTTGTTCTTAACAATCCCACTCAGAACCAACTGTAGTTTATTCATTTTTGCTGCCCTCCCCTGATAAAACGTTGTCAACTAGAGCTACATATGCTCTTGCAATAGCGTCGAGATATGCACGAGACGAGATCGTAGCACCCGTCAACGCATCGACGTTACCACCATCTTTCTTTACCTTCAGCCCCTCGATCTTTGTGAGTGGCGTCCCTTTAACGCTCTTTATTAAGGAGTTTTCCTCATCGGTCATTTTTGATCCGAGACCGGGGGTTTCGTTGTGGCTCAAGATGTTGATGTTAAGGAGTTCTCCCTCGGGATCTATTCCCACCATCATCGTAATGAGACCCGAGTAACCCAACTTCGTTGCGCTCTGAACAGCGTAACCAACAATCTGACCATCCTTTGTTGCTGTGTAGACCTCGACCGGCAGGTCGTCGACCGTAATACTTACAACCTCATTATCATCGAATTCGGGCAACACATTCTTTAGTGACAGCTCTACCGCTGCGCGCTTCGCCTGAGCAATAGGCTCTTTGGTAATTTCGTAGACTCCCGCCACGCCAGCAGATGCAACAAGCGTAATGCCGAATAGCGAAAGAACCATATTCAATAGTGTACTTTTCATAGTGGTATACTCTATTTTGCAGCACCGAAGCGCTTTGGTTTAACATATTTATTGATTAGTGGTACGCAGCTATTCATAATAAGAATTGCGAACGACATACCCTCGGGATATGCACCCCATAGTCGGATCATCATCGTAATGACTCCAATTCCCACACCGAAGATCACCATACCTTTGTGAGTCATAGGCGAGGTTGTGTAGTCCGTAGCCATATATATTGCACCCAACAAAGCGCCACCAGCAAGGATATGGAATGCCGAGAAGTGGAGAGCTCCAATAGAGTCATAACCACCCCAAAGAGCATAAAGCAGTGCGAAAACAGCCATCGACCCCAACACCGCAACAGGAATGTGCCAAGTGATAACACGACGAATCAAGAGGTAGATACCACCCGCAATGAGGAGCAGAGAAGCGACCTCTCCCATTGAACCGGGAATAGCACCGAACAACATATCTTGAAAGTTGACACTCGAGATTGAGAATGCCTCCTTCATATTTGTAGCACCGCTAGCGATAATATCATTGGGGAGCGAAGCGCTCTTCATTGCAGCAAGCGGTGTTGCACCCGAGAAGATGTCGACCACCCCTTTAACCTCGGGGAACGACGTCATCTGCACAGGGTAGGCGATAAGTAGGAACACACGTCCCACCAATGCAGGGTTGAACGGGTTTTTACCCAAACCACCGAATGTCATCTTTGCGATACCGATCGAGACCAACGATCCGATAATCACAATCCACAACGGAATTGAAGCAGGTAAGTTAAACGCGAGTAACAGACCCGTAACAACTGGCGAGAGATCACACCCAATACTCTTCTCTCCAATCAAGAACTTACGAATTACATACTCAAAAAAGATGCACGAGGCAACGGCAACGCCACTCACAACAAGCGACATACAACCAAAATAGATCGCCGAAATAGCGAGCGATGGGAGAAGTGCAAAAATCACATCTCTCATTATGCGATGACTCGACTGGTCACCGACAACGTGGGGTGAAGGGGATACGAATAGACTCTTTGACATTAGTTCTTCTTTTATTCGTTAATGGAAGTTTAGTTTCTCCCTGAATTTATTTGTTCATCGAACGAGCACGGATGATACCCATCACACGCTGTTTTCCCAATCTGATATAGTCCAACAGAGGTAGCTTCGCGGGGCAGGTAAATTGACAACTACCACACTCAATACAATCTGTTACGTTGTGCTCCTCGAGTTGCTCCATTGCACTTCGCTTCATCAATTTCGAGAGTAGGTATGGCTCCAACGACATCGGACACGCCGAGACGCATTTTCCACACTTCAAGCAGGGTGACTCCACAGGGCGTTTCGCCTCCTCGCCACCTAAGATAGTTATACCCGAGCACCCCTTCGTAACTGGAGCATCGAGGTTAACCATTGCACGTCCCATCATAGGACCTCCATTTATAACCTTTCCCGTATCGTCGGGCAGTCCTCCCGTCTGCTCCAAAAGGGCAGAGATCGGTGTACCAAATCTCACGAGTAGATTCATTGGATTCTTCGACGACTTACCGCTCACCGTCACAACACGCTCAATGAGTGGTTTACCCTTCTGCACCGCCTCGTAGACAGCGATAGCTGTAGAGACATTCACCACAACCGCTCCAACATCAATTGGTAACCCCGGAGGTGGTGGTACTTCGCGACCGATAATCGCCTCAATCAACTGCTTCTCACCACCTTGTGGATATTGCACCTTCAGCGGTGTTACGTTGACACCCTCGAACTCTGTCGACAACTTTGTGAGTCTCTCTATTGCGTCGGGTTTGTTATTCTCGATTCCGATATATGCAACGTCGACTCCGATAACCCTCTTCAACAGCGACACACCAACCATAAACTCCTCACTGCGCTCCAACATAGAGCGATGATCCGACGTTAGGTATGGTTCACACTCTGCACCATTGATGATGAGTGCCGTAGCGCTCTTCTGTGGCGGAATCGACAACTTCACGTGTGTTGGGAAGGTAGCACCTCCCATACCAACGATACCGGCAGCCTTGATCTTTGCCAAGATATCTGCCGACTCCAATTTACACTCTCTTACAACCGCAGGAGTTGTGTCGATACCCTCAGCCCACTGCTGCTCCTCGGCAACATCTATCACAACTGTTGGGGTCGGAAGTCCTTGAGGGCTCTTCTCCAAGCCGACCGAAAAGATCGTTCCCGTCACCGACGAGTGGATATTTGCCGACATAAATCCTGTTGCCTCAGCAATCAGTTGACCAGTCTGCACCATATCGCCCTTCTTGACGATTGCGGTTGCTGGTGCTCCAATATGTTGTGAAAGAGGAATATATACCCTCTTGGGGAGCGCCAAAACTTGAATGGCAACTCTCTGACCTAATTTATTCTCTGGAGGATGTACACCTCCGATTGAAAAGCTCTTCATATGTTTATGCCTCCTGCTTTTGAACTGGTTTCACCTCTATTGGTTTGAGATTTCGCATCTCGATCGCCTTTGTAGGACAAGCCGCAACGCACTTACGGCACAGCTTACACTTCAATGGGTCGATGTAGGCGAGATTATTCTTCACCTCAATGGCGTCGAACGCACACTCCTTGACACACTTACCGCAACCTATACAGCCCGACTTGCAAGCCTTCATCACCGCAGCACCCTTCTCCTTCGACGAGCACGCTACATAGATTGCACGATCTTTGGGCCATCTCTTACGAAGTTCGATCAATGCACGGGGACAGCTCTTAACACACGCTCCACAAGCAGTACACTTCTCGGGATCAATCTCCACCAATCCCGTCTCTGGATTAATCGCCATTGCGCCAAACTTACAGCTCACAACGCAGTCGCCCAACCCCAGACATCCTGCACTACAACCGCTCTCACCAACATACAACGACGCAGCAATAGCACACGACTTTGCACCATCGTAGGTGTTTGTTTGAGGACGCTTCTCTTTGCAGCCACCGCACTTCAGTGTTGCCGTTTGGGGCATCTTCTCGGCGGGTGCTTTCCCAAGATAGCTCGCCACAGGATTCATCACCGCAGCACCACCAACAGGGCAGTAGAGCTCCGATATATCATCCTGTGATACCATTGCGACTGCAAATCCACGGCATCCCGCAAATCCACAACCACCACAATTTGCCCCCGGCAGGAGCTTCTCTACCTCGTCGATACGTGGATCTTCATCAACTTTGAAGAGCTGCACCACCGTATAAAGGATGATTGCCGCTACAACACCCAGTATGCTGAGTGTTGCGACTGTGTATAGTAAACTTGTCATTAAAATAATATTTTAGACTACAATTTCCGAATCTCAAAATTTATAACCCTCTCAAACCTATTGCGAAAAAGATAGACACCGCAATAGTAGAACGCAGCGAGCAAAAAACCTAAAAGTGCTGACACCCCCTGCTCCACTCCCATCGCTATAGCAACACCGATAGTCGCAACAAAAACAACGAGCGGTACAATGTATGCTACCACAACGACATATGCACCAATACTATATTTGATAGATAGTTCAACACGCTCCCCCACATTGAGCTCCCCTGCAAGGTTACTCACCACACTCACAATTCTCTTCTGTCCATCCTTACTTCCCGAAGCCCCACAACTACCTTTAGCGTGACACCCCTCGCAAGCGGTGGCACTAACTATCATTAGTTCAACAATATCGCCATCACCCAGAGATACAACCTCTGCACTGTGGCAAAACCCTCGACGACTCATCGTTTAGTCACCATATTTATGAGAGAGCGGCATAATCCACTCGTGCCCAAAGGAGACGTTCGAGAGTCTAAGGATAGGAGGATATTGATATCTCTTCTTCTCGCTCTGCATAATCTTCTTGTGGATCAACTCGACATCTCGCATCTCGAACCCGGCATTTATGATCTCCTCGCGATGTTCGCTCTTCTCGATCATACGGTATACGATAGCATCTACCACCTCGTACGATGGCAAACCGTCCGCGTCGCGTCTATCGGGACGTAACTCCGAAGTAGGTTCTCTGTTGAGAATTGACTCCGGAATTGGATCGCCAAAATTCTTGTTGATATATTTTGCGATATCGTATATCTCGCTTTTGTAGAGGTCGCCCGTAATACTGATTGCACCCGCCGTATCGCCATATATCGTACAGAGACCGAGTGCATTTTCGCTCTTATTAGATGAATTGAGCAGGATATACCCCTTTTTATTTTGAAGTGCCATAAGGATCGTTGTGCGGATTCGCGACACGATATTCTCCTCTGTGGCGTCGACCACACTACCCGCAGTAATTGGAGTTAGGGTCTCCATCATTGCTTTGTAACTATCTGTAATAGGTATTATGTGATACTCAATACCGAGGTTTCGCGCCAAGGCGACA
This sequence comes from Rikenellaceae bacterium, assembly GCA_047174765.1. Taxonomy (GTDB): domain Bacteria; phylum Bacteroidota; class Bacteroidia; order Bacteroidales; family Rikenellaceae; genus Alistipes. The sequence goes on from JBCQTT010000015.1 coordinate 52,313, forward strand.
GCATCCTCCGTTGAGTTTGGTTGCGAGAACTCCGATGGCATAATGAGACCCATTACATTCTCACTACCCAACGCTGCAACAGCGATAGAGGCTACAACCGATGAATCAATTCCACCCGAGAGACCGAGACAAGCCTTCGTGTAACCACTCTTTTTGAAGTAGTCTTGCAAACCGAGCCTCGCAGCACGATATTGAATCTTTGGTCTATCCAGATAAGCCTCCAACGGAGGTCGTATTGAACCCTTTACATCCTCGTCTATGTCGTATATCGCGAAGTCCTCCATAAAACTCTTCATCAAAAGAGTCATCTCGCCACGCTTATTAAAGACACAAGATGTACCATCGTAGACAAGTTCGGCATTACCTCCAATTTGATTTACGAGGACGATATTCTTACCCTCCATATAGGCTATATTCTGCGTCGACTCGAAACGAGACATCAATATTCCACGCGTATATTTACGAGCATTAATTGAGATAATAGTGTCAACCGTATGGTCGAAGTCACGCAACCTACTAAGGTCATCCCCCACAACAATCGCAAACTTATGACCCGCAATTGTCGCATACTCATACCCCGACGATGGAGAGATATATCCCATCTCACGGCGCGCCGTAATATTTCGTTTTCCGATATATCGTAACACCTTGCGATTTTGAATAAGAGCGGCAGCCGAGACTGTGCCGTGGTTGGTCAACAAAGGTAGTCCCACAATTGCCGCAATATCATCGCAATGCGATGCAATCTGAACCAACGCATCCTCACACAACTCAAGGAATGTGTTTTTTCGCAGTAGGTCATATCCGGGAGTTCCGCTAACACTCTGCTCAGCAAAGAGCACGAGAGCCGCCCCCTCATCTTTTGCGCGATGGATAGCGTCGATAATTTTAAGTGTATTACCCTCAATATCACCTACAGTATAGTTTAACTGAGCAAGTGCAATTTTCATCTCTAAATGTTGGTTTTCGAAGTTAGGTTGATTTCATTTCGCCAGAGCTTACTCGCCTTTTGCTGCTATAACAGAGTCTATGTATGCACAGATTTTTGGAGCTGGATCTTCCCACCCTTCGGGTTTAATGACCTTTCCATCCTTTGGATTGTAGTGAGGTTTACCGTCGGGGAAGAGCTTCGCCATATTCGCCTTCTGGACAATATCGAAGAGCTCATCCGCCTCAAGACCCATCTCCACCATCGTCCCAAGAGCGAAGTACATTAGATCGATCATAGCATCTGCCTGCTCATAAATATCCTCAGCGACAAGGAACTCTGCCACCTCTTCCGTCATCCACTTACCACGACTCAACGAGCGCTTTTTATCAAGCATCGTTGGTTTTTTTGGGCAAGGATGTCCAAACTTTTCGTGAAATTCACGCACTCCGTTCCACTCTCTCTTCATAACAATTATTTTAGGCTCACTCCCTCTGTGAGTCGTTATACGAGGCAAATATAATAAAAATATATTCATTACACACAATAGAAAGCAATATTATTCACTCCAATATATTAAATTAATAAAAGAGTCAACTCATTTGTGAAATTAGATTTAATGAGCTATATTTGCAACGCAAAGTTCCACTAGACAAAACTTATTGATGCAAATTACGAAAGCAGAGTTCAAATGTAGCTCCGAGAGATTATCCCAAATCCCTCGAGACACGTTACGCGATTTTGCATTTATCGGACGTAGCAACGTCGGTAAATCATCACTAATCAATATGTTAACCGGTCACTCCGGGTTGGCTAAAGTGTCGGGGACTCCCGGCAAAACAAGACTCATCAACCACTTCATTATTAATCGCGAGTGGTATTTGGTCGATCTTCCCGGATATGGATACGCTCGTGCATCGAAGAGCGTTAGAAGCAAATTTTCGAAAATCATAACATCGTACGTAACTCGCGCAAAAAAGATGCATTTCTTGTTTGTGTTGGTTGACTCACGACTAGAACCACAGCGCATCGACCTCGAATTTATCGAGATGTTAGGTGACAATGGTATCCCTTTCGGAATCGTATTCACAAAAAGCGACAAACTCTCAAAGTCTCAACTCTCAAAATCTATCGACAGATACAAAGAGCAACTTTATGAGCAGTGGGACGAGCTACCTCCCCTATTTATCACATCGAGCGAAAAAAAGGTCGGACGTGATGAGATCCTCAACTTCATAGATCTGTGTCTATCTGATATCGCAAACGACGACACTCTATCGAGCCTCGACGAAACACAATCTCAAACTCTCGACGAGCGTGATGACACTCTATTCGAGGATAAAGAGATGATAGAGCCAAACGAAGAGGAGATATTCGAACCTATAGAGCCAAATGTCGACGAAGAGGATGATAGTATCTGGAGTGACGACGATATGGGAATGAGCGAAGCTGAGTTCGCCGAAAGTATAAAGCAGTACATAAACAAATACTAAACAATATCATAAGATGGCTATTCACCAAATAAAATTTTTTGCAGGACGCGGTTCTGAATACCTTGCCAAAAAGATCGCCGAGAGCTATGGCACAACATTAGGTGACTCTGAGGTACTCCCTTTTAGCGATGGGGAGTTTCAAACTTGTTACAAAGAGTCAATTCGTGGATGTACGGTATTTATCATTCAATCTACATTCCCGCCAACTGACAATCTAATGGAGCTACTTATGATGGTTGATGGAGCTCGTCGCGCTTCAGCCCATAAGGTCGTCGCCGTAATTCCTTACTTCGGTTGGGCTCGTCAGGATCGCAAGGATCGTCCTCGCGTACCACTTGGGGCTAAGTTGGTGGCTAATATGCTTACTGCCGCAGGTGCTGATCGTGTAATGACGATGGATCTTCACGCAGATCAGATTCAAGGATTCTTCGAGGTCCCCGTAGATGCACTATATGCGTCTGGTGTGTTCATCCCATATATCAACAGCCTAGGAATCGAAAACCTATCTATTGCAGCACCTGATATGGGTGGTGCAAAGCGTGCAAACACATATGCGAAACACCTCGGATCTCCGATCATCATCTCTCACAAGGAGCGTGCAAAGGCAAATGTAGTGGGTCATATGACTGCAATTGGAGACGTTCAGGGGCGTAACATCATCATCGTTGACGATATGATTGACACAGCAGGTACAATCTGTATGGCTACAAATATGTTGATGGAGAAGGGTGCTGCAAGCGTTCGTGCCGTCATCACACACCCTGTTCTATCGGGCAAGGCGTATGATCGCATCAATGCAAGCGCACTGCAAGAGGTTATCATAACCGACACTATTCCATTGCGTACAGATGTTGACACGAGCAAATTTACGGTGCTATCTGTTGCCGACATCTTTGCAGATGTAATCGAGCGCGTTTACAACTACAAAGCGATCTCACCAATCTTCTTCTAGAAAGATTGCGAACAAATAGCGAGATACAAAGTATCTCGTAAGCACCCGCGGAGGTGCAATCTCCGCCCGCCGGAGGCAGCCCCCACCGTTACCCTCGCCACCACCGATAAAAAGCTATTTTTTACAAAAAAAATAGCTCGGTGGCGCAAAAAACAAAGAGGTATTACCATTGAGAGTTATTGCTGTCCGGCAAACCCAAAATAGCGATAAAAAAGCAGGGCTAATTCCACGAAATGCGGAGTTAGCCCAAAAATTTGTAACTTGTGGTCTACGACAACTACAGATTACATGGGCAAA
>JBCQTT010000033.1:0-11313 GCA_047174765.1 Rikenellaceae bacterium
GAGAGTTTTATCTCTCTTTCCTCTCTGAAAAAATATTTTATCTCATTCCCTGCAACCTTTCCAATTCCTCAGTTGCATTTACAAGTTGAATTTAGGATAAACAACTATGAATAGATTTGAATTTTACAATCCAGTAAGGGTTATCTTCGGCGCTGGAGAGGTCGAGAATGTAGCTACTGAAGCTAAAAAATTTGGTAACAAAGTTTGTCTTGTATCATACAAAGAGCTACTATTCCTAGAACCACTAATGGATCGAATCACCAAACTACTCGAAAAAGAGGGTATCGAGGTGTTCCCATTCTACGAGATTGAGGCTAACCCCGAGATCACGGTCGTCGCTGCGGGATCTCAGTATTGCAAGGATAATGGTGTTAATCTCGTAATTGGTGTCGGTGGCGGTAGCGCTATGGATGCAGCAAAGGTTGTAGCGGCAGGTGTATACTACGAGGGCGATATGTGGAATATGGTGTATAGCCGTCACGACGGGGGCGCTAGCAGCACTGTTCCTCCAACAAAGGCTCTCCCATTGATGATGATCCCAACACTCCCCGCTACAGGTAGTGAGATGAATCAATGTGCTGTGGTGAGCAACAAGGCTCTCAAAGAGAAATCATATATTTGGGCTGCGTGCCTCTTCCCTACAGTCTCGATCGTCGACCCTGAGTTAACACTAACTCTACCTCTTAAGCAGAGCGCTTATGCTGCGGCAGATACAATCTCGCACGTTCTCGAAATATACATAAACGGTGAGGAAGATAGCGACCTTCAGCACTACTTCCAAGAGGGTGTTATGCGTACCGTAATCGACAACTTCCCTCGCGTAATGGCTGACCCCAAGAATGTGTCGGCTCGTTCACACCTTCAGTGGGCTGCAACTTGCGCAATCAATGGTTGGGCTTCTCCGGGTGACGCTTGGACTCCAATACATCAGGTTGCTCACGGTCTTACGTCTCTTCACGGAGTACCTCACGGAGCATCTTTGGCTATGTTGATGCCTAGCTGGATGGAGTTGTTCTCATCACGTCGCCCAGCACGTTACTTCCGTTTCGCAACCAACGTTATGTTGGTCGACCCAACAGATAAGACAGAGGAGGCTGTTATTGCCGAAGGTATCGAGAAGTTTAGCCAATTCCTAAACGATATTGGTGCAGGACTTAAGATGTCGGATATGGGAATCACTGCCGAGAACATCCCTGCAATCGTCGACAATGCTGTTAAGGTGAGCTTCGGAGCTGATGGATATCTATCTTGCAACCCTCCAGTATCGAAACAAGATGTTATAAATGTATTGGAGAAAGCTCTATAAAATAGAGCCGAACAACATACAATAAATCAATTAAGCCCGACGCCTAAATATATATGGCGTCGGGCTTAATCTTCAACAACAACAATTATCTAAAAATACTAGTGATGCGTTAACTTCTTATGGTGGCTGTCTAACAATTTGAACTACAACCACATATGGCTGTATATTCTATTTTTGATTTAGCTGACACTTGTATTCGATTGTTAATAGTAGGCGCAGCCTACGTAGCTATATATTGGGAAATGAGCGATAAAGCAGAGCTTTAATCGAACATTTATCAATATATAGTAGATTGAGGATCAATCTATTAACAATCGCAACGAAAATAAAGCTCCGCGGAGAGCACTCCGCCGCCCGCGCAGGGCAGTGGTAGAGATTATTAACGCATCAATACTAATCTAAAAACTAAGAATCTCTTAAAACTTTCTCAACTCATTAGCTGAGGTGTTATAATAGTTTCGAGCCGTGGCTGTCTCGATATTATCAGCCAATCCATTAAGTGCGTCAGCCTTGAGGTTTTTATACAGCTGAGTGTCGGGATATAGAGCAATCAAACGATCCGAAATCTCAGCTGCCCACTGATAATCTTTATCTTTGAGAGCCTTCGCCAACGCCTTCTCAACCTTTTTTACACCTCCCGCAAGCTCCACAAATCGCTCTGCCTCTGCTCGTGGAAGTAGTGGGCGTAGTGATGTTGCATTACCATCGAACCAACCTAAATACCCATTAAAAATATTGCGAATTGCCCACTCTTGACGACCATAGTATTGTACAAGATAGGGATCTGAAGCTAGATGCTCGGGGAGTGCCGCATACTCAACCAACTCGTCGGGTGTCAACCCTTGGTTCATCCCCTCGATTGTCTTGTCGAATGTATATTTTATAGTGTCACGCATATTAGTAACCGCCTTACGAACCTCCTCTTTACCCACAATTGGTCGAGTGTGACCCTGTGCCATCGCCTCCGCATCGTAGCTCAACACTGTATCAAGAGCCTCATACCACTCCTTTACATCTCGATACTCTGTTCCTCGAATAGCGTAGAGATTGGGGAACGATTTGTAGAACTGATCTCCGGGAAAGATAATCTTCTTCTCTGGGTAGTAGATCAATAGGTGGTCAGCTGTCTCACCATATGTGCGCTCCAACTCTAGGGTAATACCCGAAATCGTGATGGTTCTCTTGGGCTCACTCACAAAGTTCTGAATAGCACTCTTGTCGAATGGCTTATACTGGAAATATGCTGCATCCATAGAGCTCTTCTTCCCCGTATATGCACCTCCGGGATATACCAACGGTGCAACACCATTGTTTATTCGCACCTCTGGTGTAAGCGTCATACCATTCTGTCGATGTCCGCGAGGGTTAACAAATCCGGCAGCATTGGGAAACTCATTCTCACGACCGAAGTTCTCGGCAGCCCATATCTGGGGATCGTTATCCACGAGGAACGAAGGCAATCCCATTGAATGATCCCCGTGTCCGTGAGTTATAACCACTCCCGTTATGGGTTTGTCGGTGATCTTTCGAAACTCTGCATAGATCTCCTTTGTTAGCTCCGGAACTTTGCCGGCATCTATGAGGATCACCCCATCATCACCAATAATCATCGTCACATTCGACGCGTCGTAACCCGATGCCGTGTAGACATTATCGGCTAACTGGATTATCTCCTTGCGAAACTCATTGTTACGCTCTATCATCTGACGTGTTGCAGGTGTCTGCTCCTCGATGGGGGTGTTGATTGTCTGCTGCGCAATAGCTCCATTAACTGCTAATGTAGCCATTAAAATAACTGTCATCCTTTTCATCTCTATCTAGTTTTATATTATTTGTAATAGTTTTGATAGTGCAAAGATAGAGGTTGAAAGTCGTAATTTTTGTAACATTTGTTACTTAACTCAATTTTTTATATCTTTACAAAAAAAATAACCACCACCATATGAACAACCTAGATTTCAACTATTTCTGCACCGGCTGCACAAAAGACAGAGACTACCGCGAGGCAAACTGTTTTACAAAGTACCAGATAAAAAAGTACAAAAAAGGCGACTACATAGCATACAAAGGAGATAGAGCTATGGAGCTCACCCTTTTGGTTCGAGGAAGTGTCAAAACAGAGCTACTTCTCAGCTCTGGAATATACTTCACATCGAAACTACACACCGCCCCCTACCCTTTCGGAGCATTGGCTCTATTTGCGGAGCAGAACAACTATAGAGCCGACATAGTGGCACAAGAGGAGTGTGTAGTTATCTCAGTAAAGCGAGATGTTGTAGAGGACCAGATGGCTAGCTGCCGTAGATTCCTACGCAACTTCATCGCCTACAACACCTCAAAAGTCGATATGTTCTCGAAACACATCTCGATTTTGACCCATAAGAATCTCAAAGCTCGCCTCGCCTTCTACATCCTCACTCTATCAACAGGCGACACATTCCACTTCGACAAAAAACTAGAGGCACTTGCAACATATCTATGTGTGGAGCGCCCATCTATATCGCGTGCGATCGCCCAGATGGTCGATGATCGTATCATAACATATAATCGAGGCGAGGGTAGAATCCTAAACTTTGAGGCTCTGAGGTCTCTACTCGGTTAATCCGTTTAGTAGCCATAGGTGGCGAGACCTCCCAACTCCTCCTCTATTCTGAGAAGTTGGTTATACTTCGCCATTCTATCCGACCTGCTGAGTGAACCTGTCTTGATCTGACCACAATTTGTTGCCACAGCAATATCTGCAATCATAGCATCTTCGGTCTCCCCCGAGCGGTGCGAGACTATAGAGGTGTAACCATTTCGATGTGCTAGTTCAATAGCATCGAGGGTCTCACTCAACGTTCCGATCTGATTTACCTTTATAAGAATTGAGTTGGCACAACATAGGTCGATACCCCTCCTTAGGTAGTCGACATTGGTAACGAAGATATCATCCCCTACCAGCTGGCAACTCTCACCAATACGAGTCGTAAGCATCTGCCAACCATCCCAATCACTCTCTGCCATACCATCTTCGATTGAGTCGATAGGGTATTTTTCGACCAACTCCTCTAGATAGTCGACCTGCTCCTTTGAGGTGCGTATTCTCCCAGACTCACCCTCGAACTTGGAGTAGTCGTAGATTCCCTCCTCGAAGAACTCCGACGCAGCACAATCCAGACCTATTGTCACATCTTTACCCACCTCGTAACCTGCCTTTTCAACAGCGATCATTATCGACTCAAGAGCATCCTCCGTACCCTTTAACTTCGGGGCGAAACCACCCTCATCGCCCACCGCAGTGGAGAGCGATCGATCGTGTAGAACACGCTTTAACGAGTGAAATATCTCTGCGCCCATTCTCAGTGCCTCACGAAACGTCTCTGCACCAACTGGGCGGATCAAAAACTCTTGAAACGCTATCGGAGCATCGGAGTGAGAACCTCCATTTATAATATTCATCATTGGGACAGGAAGCGTAAAGGTATTCACACCTCCAATGTAACGATACAGAGGGATATCCAGATAGTTTGCCGCAGCCTTAGCCACCGCCAACGACACCCCTAAAATAGCATTTGCACCTAATTTTGATTTGGTTGCCGTGCCGTCGAGATCTATCATCTGGTGATCTATCGCCCGCTGTTCGAGCGCCGAGCAACCAATCAAAGTTGGTGCAATCACCTTGTTTACACTCTCAACAGCCTTCAGAACCCCCTTGCCCCCATAACGAGATTTATCTCCATCACGAAGTTCTAACGCCTCATTCTCTCCTGTCGAGGCTCCCGAGGGGACAGAGGCACGACCAACAATACCCGACTCCAATGTAACATCTACCTCAACGGTTGGATTTCCGCGCGAGTCGATTATCTCACGCGCAACGATCTTCTCAATTTTCATATCTTTTAGTTTTTAGTTTTAAGTGGTTAGTACCCAACGACCAACCACTTAAAACTAAAAATCTGCTTAAAATTTTCTCATCTAATTTGTTAAGGATCTATCACTTCACTTCTCTCTTTTTGCACTCGTTACATAGTCACCGCTATGCGTCTCCTACAAAAAAAAAGAATTAAAGCAATATCTCTCCTAACAATTTTAGCGAAAAAAAATTCAAACAGATTTTTTATAACTAAAACAGCTCTGTCGAGAGGTATCTTTCACCACTATCTGGCAACATAACTACAATATTCTTGCCACGGTTCTGCTCCTCGCTAGCGATCTCGACCGCTGCCGCCAAAGCCGCTCCCGACGAGATACCAACCAACAAACCCTCCTCCAAAGCAACGCTTCGCGACATCTCGAATGCCGCCTCGTTTGAGATCTGTATAACTCGATCAACAACCGTCGAGTCGAAATTCTTGGGGATAAAACCAGCACCGATACCTTGAAGTTTGTGCGGTCCAGCAACACCTCCCGAGATAACGGGCGACGACATAGGCTCAACAGCTACGACCTCAATATTGGGGTTTAGCTCCTTCAGCCTCTTACCAGTTCCGCTCACAGTACCTCCTGTTCCGACTCCTGCAACGAAGATATCCACCTCACCTGCTGTGTCGCGCCAAATCTCCTCCGACGTTGTGCGATAGTGAACAGCTGGATTGGCCCCATTCTCGAATTGGTTCATTATAACCGACCCCTCGATTTGAGCCTGCAACTCATACGCCTTTGCAATAGCCCCCTTCATACCCTCAGCACCAGCCGTAAGGTGTAGCTCTGCTCCTAGTGCGGCGAGCAACTTACGGCGCTCAATACTCATCGTCTCGGGCATCGTGAGGATCAGTTTGTAGCCACGCGACGCAGCAACAAACGCAAGTCCAACACCGGTGTTTCCACTCGTCGGCTCGATCAATGTAGCCCCCTTGGAGATAATACCTCGCTGTTCGAGATCCTCGATCATTGACAACGCCACACGATCCTTAACACTTCCCGCAGGGTTGAAATACTCCAACTTTGCTATAATGTGCGCCCCTAACCCACGAGCACTCTGAAACTTCTCTAACTCTAATAGTGGTGTGCCTCCTACGAGCTCCACCAACTGCTTTGCAACTCTCTTCATAACCTATAATATATTAAATGTACCTATAAGAATCTATTTAAATTTCTCTCATCTATTTTGCTAAGGATCTGTCACTTCGCTTTTCCCTCTTTGCATTACGTTACATAGGCACCACTATGCGCCTTATGCAAAGAGAGAAAATCAAAACAACATCTCTCTTAGCAATTCTAGCGAGAAAAACTTAAACAGATTCTTAACGCCCCTTCTCAAAGAGGTCTTGTTTTGTCCACCCCTTAACTTTCGATATGGAGCGAGTGATTTGTGTCGATATCTGGTTCGTCAATTTATAACCAATCCAAGCCGAACTATTTGTAACAAAAATCCACGTATAACCATCCTTCTGCTGTTTTATCAACACACTACTACCCGCCATTGAACCACTACGCAACCACTCATTGCCTCTAACCGTAGCCCAACCAATCGGTTTGTCGCGTCGACTATCATATGTCATTGTCTCGACACTAGCTTTGGAGATTATATCCTTTTTCGTGCCACTTCCATTTATGGAGGCAACAAATCGCAACATCTCTGTAGGTGAGGCGACCCACCCCCCTGCACCGCTCAACAGGGTCACATTATTACCCCCATTACTCTTCAGCACCCTCTTTCCACTTCCGTCACACGCATCATATAACTCAGCCTCCTTCACCTCGTAGTAGCTCACCTCATTCGTTGGACGATTGCGGCTATAGTTCTGCCCGATGCGCATATCATAACAACCGATTGGCTCCAAGAGATTCTGTTTTACGTAGCTCTCATAGTCGCGACCCGAGGCAACCTCAATCACCTTAGTCAAGATCATATACCCAAGATTTGAGTAGTCGTAACGATCCCCCGGCATACCTCGTAGTTTATATCGTATAGAGTACTCCACCATATCATCCAACTTCAGAGGCAAAGATTTACCCAACGACTTTGCAACAGTGTAGTTTCCAAAAGCAGGGTCATCAACCGGGGTCTTGAATCCAGCCGTGTGACGCAATAAATGCTCTACTGTTATCCGCTCCATACGACTATCGGCAAGCCTATCAAATGGCGACATACAGAGAATACCCCTCTCCCCAAAGACCGTCGATCCAAGGGTCAACTTACCCTGTTCAATGAGTTTCATTATAGCAGTTGCCGTAATCAACTTCGACGCAGAGGCGATACGAAAGGTGTTACTAACCTCACACCCTATCTTCTTCTCCTTATCAGCGTACCCATAACCCTTCGCATAGATAAGACTATCGTTTCGCATCAGAGCAAATGAGGCTCCCGTAATCTCCCACCGTCGCATAAAAGTCTCGATCTCCTTATCGAATGTCTTACACTGAGGGAAATCACTCATTGAGTTAATCAATCCTCGATGAAGAGGTCGTTTAATCAGTTTGGGGAGTTTGGGTGTAGAGACCATCCCCACCTCATCCGATGGCACACTCTCCCCTCCTAGCGAAATTATCGCAATAAATGTAGCCACGACACTCCACAGTACCACCGACACCAAAATCCGTCGCTTACGAACAAATGCACGCGATATTGATATTATCTCCAACAGGATCTCTTGTAGACGTTGTAACATATTCTATTTAAGTTCTTTGTAGTTCATCCTCTAGCCTCTAAAATGTAGCTGTCACACCAAATGTAGGTAACATCGTACCACTCACATTTTTAAGGTGCTTCATCGTATATCTTGTATCGTCACTAGGGTCAACTTCACCCGTACTAACAGGTATCGACTGCTGTTCATACTGACTGATAAAGGCGTTCTGAATATCGAGATACAACCCTAACATCCACCTATTAAAGTAGAATGTTTTATCGGCTCTAAGGTCTACCTGCGCATACCCCTCAACTCGCTCACTATTATATAACGAATAGTCATATTTGGGTGAGCTCGCAATATCCCAATACGATATGAGAGACGAGCCTTCGAGGTCATACGGCGTGAAAGGAGCACCTCCAATTGCACTAATCTTTGCGCCAGCACTCCACCCATTCTTCATAAAATATGTACCCGACGCATTAAAAATCACACGACTATCCCACGCCGAGGGGCGATACGTCCCCCCTTTACTCGTCGCATACTCACTACGATAGAGCGTCAACGATGCAACCATCGCAACCTTACCCAGCACTTGCCACTCACCAAGTAGCTCCACCCCAAACGCACGACCTATCCCCCCCTGCGAGAGAGCCTCATTTCCGACTGTTCCATAATCTGTCCCGAGGTCAGCTAGGGGGATATCATTCTCTATCGAGACAGCCATATTTGAGTAATCCTTGTAGAATCCCTCGATTGAGGCGAAGAGTTCACGTTTGGGTTGCCACTCTACCCCAGCTGTGTAGTGGATAACCCGAGTATATCCCAAATCACTATTCACCTTAACTCCATTCTCTTGGTAGCTAAGTGCCGTAAGGGCTGGCATAGCGTAGTAGATACCCGTCGCACCACTCACCGCAAATCCTTTGTTTAGAGAGTATGACGCGGAGAGACGAGGTGAAAATTGCTCCCAAAATCGAACTGTCTCACTAGAGAAATCATTCCCATCGAATCGAAATCCAGCAGATGCCGTCAAACGATCGCTCTCTGAACGATACCCAACCCCAGCGTGCATACCCCACGACAGGAAATTAAGCGACGTATCGTAATAGTTGCTCCCCACTGTTGAGAGCGTATAGGAGTCTATCCCAAATTGATTATACTCTAACTGCGCCCCATATCGAAGCGTAAAGAGTGAAGATAGGGTGTTTCGATTCTCATTTCTTAGGGTCGACTTATGATCCTGAGAGAGTAGTCGCAACGTCAAATTGTCGGGGTCACTATCATCATTATCCCGATATTTGAGGTTAAGATTATTCACATACGAATGGCTCATAACCAACGAGTAGGAGTTATCGCCATCGAAGTGTCGATACCTCACTCCACCAACATATGTATCCTGCTCGATCTGTGGCAGATATCCCAATATATACTCCGACGTCTCGGTCGTACCCTCCTCATTGAGTGTCATATTGTCGAGCCCCACCAACCCCAAGAACATCAACTCATCATTATCCGACAACTTATGCTCCACCTTTAACTGTCCATCAATAAAGTTTGGCAGAAATGGCAAACCAATCATCCGAAAGAGAAGTTGCAGATATGACTGACGAACCGAAAATAGATATGTCGTCCTATCAGATATGTGTCCACTACCACTCAACGCCACCTCCGACGCTCCGAGTGTCGCTTTGAAGCTCTGTTTGTCGAGATCTCCATCCTTCAACTCCACCTCCATAATGGAGCTCAGAGCGCCCGACCTCTGAGATGGAAACGCACCAGTATAAAACTCTATCTCGCGAATAAGATCCGCATTGAGGATCCCGACAGGTCCACCCGACGACCCTTGTGTCGAGAAGTGGTTTATGTTGGGGATCTCTATACCATCTACATAGAACTTATTTTCGGAGGGCGACCCACCCCTAACAATCAAATCATTACGATACCCAGCAGGAGAGAATGCCACACCGGGATAGCTCTGCACAATCTTCGACACGTCGCGATTTGCACCGGGACTCTTCTCAATCTGCTGTACCCCCACACGTCGCATACTCACGGGGCTCTCCACCAACTTACGAAACAGAGATGGTCGCACCACAATAGAGTCTATCGCCTCCGCACTAAAACGCATTGTAAAATTTATGGGAGGAGTCTGAGCCGACACCTGCACCTGCTCCGAATAACCCGTCTCATAGCCTATCAACTGCCCAACGAGTCGAAATATTCCCGGTTCAACCCCCGATATCTCAAACTCACCATTATCGTCGGTCACGCCACCTCTCTGAGGTTGTCCATCGACTATCACCGCCACATATTGCAGAGGTTGGCGAGTCGACTCACTCACCACACGTCCACGCAGAGTGAAGGTGCGCGAATGGGCAGAGATCGTTGTCAAAACTAGCGTTAAGAACAGTAACAAAACACGGGATAGATAGTTCATAAAAAACAGATTTATATCTTGGCAAATGTACAAAAACATAGTTAAACAATACAAAAAACGTGACAGTTTTATCGAAATAGATACTAAAAATAACAATCTTTCCCTCTTTAGAGGCTTTTACAATGTAGCGGAACTTAGAATTTGTGACTCTCTAGGGGGTGAATTTATAGGCTGGAGATAATATTTTTGTCTCGCGCACTAATTATCCGAAAATTTTATGTAAGTTTGTAGAGAATTAAAAAACGAAATTATAAGATTAAAGAAAATTAATATAATAACTAGCTTTTAGCTGTTTATTTGTCCCTGTAAAACGACCAAACTATTTGCGACAGAATAAACAGACAGAGTCCTTGCTTTTCCTTGCACGGACTCGTCTGTTTGTCGCAAGGGTGCTTGGTCGTACCCGCAGGGAGAACATTCGAGATCCGTGTTTTTTTGTGCGGTACTCAAAGAGAAAAACATCAAAATACCAAATAAAAATGAAAGGAAAAATTCAACTAAACAACAAATGGGAGTTTATTGGTGCAGAGCTATATAAAGGCTCTAAATGGGTAGCTTGCAATAGATACGTAAAGGGTATGATTTGGGATTTTCACCCTCAATATTTCAGCCCAACAAGAATGATCGGCTGCATCATCGAGAGCACCCCAAAAGAGAACTCTGTCGACATACCATTCTCATATAATTTCGACGAAGCAAAACTCACGGTAGAGATCTATACCGACTCCACAACCGGAATAACCGATCAATCAGAAGTCGATGTATACGAGGTAACCTCTGACAACGAAACCTCAAATAATAATCCAACAATAAAACTCAGCATCCTAACAGAACATAATTGTCCTCCACCATACTTTAGATACATTCTACAAAAAATCGAATAAAATTCAACTAAGTAATCAACAAAAATTAATGCGATATTTTAACCCTACGCACTCCAGCACCTCGGCGACTCGTGCTTTTAGTCTCATAAAGTTCAGATAAGCATCGAATGGTAGCCATTGATATTTCAT
>JBCQTT010000034.1:0-11202 GCA_047174765.1 Rikenellaceae bacterium
AGGCTTATTAGTGGAGCAAAAAGAATCGAGCTAAAAGGCGCATCAATGAGAGTGAAAAATCAAAAATAATTTCTAATTTTGCAACAAAGTGTCACCGTGGAACAGTGGCTCCATTTACACCGATACGACTGGCTCCATTTGGGGTGATATAGTCAATATTTATATGAACTTTGAAAATAATCACTAAATTTGCCCACCAAATAACAGATTACAACAACAACACTATTATGAGATCACCACAAGAGATTGTGCAATATGTAAATAAAAGCGCTCTAAACAAGGAGGCAACACCCCTACGCAAACAACTGCTTCTAAGCTTTATTGGTGGAGCGTATATAGCGATTGGAGCTCTGCTATCTATTATGATTGGATTCGGATTTCCGGGCGTTGCTGAGTCCAATCCTGCAATCATCAAGATCATTATGGGGGCAACATTCCCGATTGGACTAGTTATGATTGTATTGGCAGGCGGAGAGCTATTTACGGGATGCTGTGCATACTTCGTTCCCAACGTGTTGAGCGGTCGTCAACGATGGTTCACGATGATTAAATATTGCACTATAGTATGGATTATGAACTTTGTCGGAGCTCTGTTTTTTGGCTATTTTCTAGTCCATCTAACCCACCTATCACACTATCAACCTACGCTCGATGGATTCCTTACAATCGCTGAAGCAAAGACCTCAAATCCATTCTACGTAACAATGCTGAAGGGTGTTGGAGCTAACTGGCTAGTCTGTTTAGCGGTGTGGCTCGGGATGTCGTCGAAGAGTATATCGGGAAAGATTCTCGGAATCTGGCTCCCCGTGATGACCTTTGTTGCAATCGGATATGAGCACTCTGTGGCAAATATGTTGTTCCTGCCTGTTGCTATGATGGAGGGGTTTGAGCTCACCATCGGCGAGCTATTTATGAAGAATTTGATCCCTGCAACGATCGGCAACATCCTCGGAGGATTGATCCTCGTAGGAGGCTTCTACTGGTATCTATACGATCGAGATTAAACAACGTGAACAATATCACACCTGCAAAATAACGCGAGTTATTCAATCCACGGACCTATTGGTGCGTGGATTAAAACATATCTATTGCAGCGAAGCAGCGGAATTTGACCGTCACAGCTATGGTCTCATAGAGTAATTCTCACAAGAGCCATCATCATAAAACACAACTACAAAAATTGGACTTTTAGAACCTCCCGAAGAGGTCGGTATCTCTCTACTTATTGGAAAGGGGAGAGGCGGAGTAGGGGGAGGTGAGGTAGTCTCACGAAGGGGCATCGAGTCAAAAACGGGATCTAGAGTTTTAGCTGTAACCGTTGCTGACCGTTGCTCTTTTTTATGCTCATCCACGGTATCATTACGATAAGGTGTGTCAGAATCTAAAAGCAACCAATCTGGGTTGATTTTAGGAAAGCGACGCAGAATTTTCTGCAACAAATCATATCCGGGTTTGTTGCGCCCAGAGACCAAATGCGAAACAGCAGATGGCTGTATCTCCAAAATCTCAGCCAAGCGGGTAGTGGTCAAACCCTCACTTTTCATCAAATAGGTGATTTTATCCTTCATAATATAGAATTTTGACAAAGGTAAACATTTTTCTTTTGTAAAACAAGTGTTTGTTACAAATGTTTACAAATATCTGAGGTCAAGTCTTATTACATTTGTAACTATAGCAGACTATGGGTCATTATGGTTTTTGTATATATGTAACAGTATCTTATGTAAATACATCTATTATACACTAACACAACGACTTAACACGGCAAACACAGTGGTTGCAACATTGGCTTAGGTTCAGAGCCGCATATAGCCCTCTATATCTATATGTATCACTTTATATAACTGACGTAAGTGGCTGATAGTCACCTGTGATAGGTATGCGTATTTAATTATATTAACCGATGTTATTTAACGCTCTATATAGGTTGTTACCACTCTTTTGTATCGTGTTGATATATTGTAAAGGCGCATTGAAATCACCTTATTTCGTGTTTACATTTGTTAATCCAACCTCTTTGTGTTTTTTGTTTGTTTACATTTTACCATACACATATGTAAACACCCCTAATATCTTAACGAAATAACAACTTTCGAATTATGGCTGTTGTCGTTTTCAAATATGAGATTCTCCAAGGGTTTAGATATTGTAAAAAAGATAGGCGAGCAAAGGCAAAAACACCTTTACTCGCCTACAAATAAGCGATTTACATATATGTAACTACCCTACTTTGATGCTAACTCTGCCGCTAGTGCAACAAACTCATCTGGAGTCAAAACCTCTCTTTCTCGCTTGAAATCGACATCTTCCTCCCCCGAAATAGGTATCAAATGGATATGAGCGTGCGGAACTTCGAGTCCCAGAACAACCACAGCTACCCTTTTACAATCTACACTACTCTCAATCTGTTTAGCTACCCTCTTTGCGAATAAAATCATACCGGCAAGGGTCTGATCGTCTAGATCAAATATGTAATCTGTCTCGCACTTTGGGACAACCAATGTGTGTCCTTTCTTGAGTGGATTGATATCCAAAAATGCAAAGTAGTCCTTATCTTCAGCTACCTTGTAGCAGGGAATTTCACCTGCAATAATTCGTGAAAAAATCGTCGCCATATTATTAAATTATTGTACTTGATTAAAAATTTACAACTCTACAAAAAAAAGGAGTCGACATTGACCCCTCTCTAAAACTACCCTACCATCTCTATGCGTTTTACACTCTCGACACCCTTCACTCGCAGAATATTTTCTATCATTACGCTAAGCGATTCAATATCCTTAATATAGAGACTAAACCGTCCTTCGAAGATTCCATTATGACTGTGCATCTTCACCTCTCGCATATTTATATTAAAGTCCCCTGTAATCACCTTTGCCAAGTCTAGGAGTAGCGCAGAGCGATCTACACCTCGAATTGCCAGCGAACAAAGATACGACTCACTTTTGGTATGCGACCACTTGATTTCATCCTTAATGATATGCTTGCCAAACTGCGCAGCAAGGCGATGTAGCTGGTGACAGGTCGACTTGTGTACATATATGCGATTGTCAACGTAGTTCCGGAAGCCCACAACGGCATCTCCGGGGATTGGTTGACAACACTCCGCAATCACAAATTCATCTTCTACCTGACCTACCGGAGCTGGTTTTTTCTGCGTAATAGGCTTATTATCAACAACTTCTCGAGCGTCATCGTCATCCTCCGTTTTATTAATAAAAAGAGTCCAGAACTTAAGTATTTTCTTCGGATCATTATATTTTAACACCTTGTCAAGATCCTCCAACGAGATCAAACCAGCGCCAATTTTATTATAAAACTCATCTTTACCCGCTGTTTTGTACGCCGGAAGCACTTTTCGCATAACTCGGCTATTCATAGGTATCTCCAGCTTCGCCAGCTCTCGCTCAAACCGCAGTTGTCCACGCTCAATGTTATTCTCCCTATCGCTTTTAAGGATCGACTTTATAGCCTGCATCGCCTTAGAGGTTGTCACATACGACAACCACTCAGCGCGAGGTGTCGAGCTATCCGAGGTTATGATCTCTATCTGATCGCCACTATTTAGCTTTGTCGTGATCGGCTGTATCTTATGGTTTATCTTTGCACCGATTGCGTGGTTACCGATATTCGAATGGACATCATATGCGAAGTCAAGTGCTGTAGCACCTTGTGGCATCTTACGAGACTCACCCTTAGGTGTAAACACGACGATCTCGGCATCATACAACGCCAACTTAAAATTATCTAGAAAATCTACAGCATTATCACTCGGTGAGTTAAGGGCGTAGCGAATTTTCTTGAGCCACTTATCCAGCTCATCATCTATCTCTGAACGCTCCGACTGCTGTTTATATTTCCAGTGCGCTGCGATTCCGAGCTCCGCTATGTCATTCATTCTCTGTGTTCGAAGCTGCACCTCGACCCACACTCCCCCGGGACCCATCACCGTAGCGTGGAGCGCTTCATACCCATTATCCTTGGGTATGGAGATCCAGTCGCGCAGGCGATCTGTATTGGGTTTGTAGATGTCGGTTATTGATCCATAGATCTGCCAACACTGAGTCTTTTCGGGTGGGAACGGCAACGCTTGGAATATAATCCTCACCGCAAAGAGATCATATATCTCCTCGAAGGGTATCTGCTTACGCTGCATCTTACTCCATATCGAGTAGATGCTCTTCACGCGCCCTGCGATCTCATACTTAATCCCGTAACGATCGAGCATATCTATGATCGGTGCGTTGAAGTTACGGATGAACTCATCGCGCTTTGCCTCTGTCGACTTCAACTTCTCGACGATATGCTCATACTCCTTTGGGTAACGATACATCATCGAGAGATCCTCCAGCTCACTCTTTATCGAAAAGAGTCCCAATCTATAAGCTAGTGGCGCAAATAGGTATATTGTTTCAGAGGTTATTTTGATCTGTTTGTTATGAGGCATCGACCCCAAAGTTCTCATATTGTGGAGGCGGTCGGCGATCTTAATCAAAATCACTCGCACATCATCCGACAAAGTTAGGATAACCTTACGAAACGACTCTGCCTGCTCAGATGTCTCGGGTGTGTTGAGCCCCGAAATTTTTGTCAACCCATCGACCATCCTTGCAATCTCAGAGCCAAATATGCGCTCCATATCCTCCACCGTGTAGTCTGTATCCTCTACCACATCGTGCAGGAGTGCCGCCGCAACAGACTTCGCCCCCAACCCAATCTCGTCGACGACGATCTGTGCAACCGATATAGGATGCAAGAAGTAGGGCTCACCAGAGCGGCGTCTAACACCGTGGTGAGCCTCCTTGGCCAAAAAATATGCTCTATGAATCAAATCCCAATCCTCTTTGGGTCGATCGACTCGCCTACACGAACTCTCTAATTTGCTCCACGCTTCGGCGATTAACGCCTCATCTTCAGCATTATACTCCATACGCAACCATATTTTATTGTTACTTATTTCTTACTCCGCAGAGATCGCACCACCCATCATCAGCTCTCGAACCTTTGCCTCGACCTCCTCCATCATAGCGGTGTTTTGTGCAAATAGACTCTTCACAGAATCGCGACCTTGACCGATCTTTGTATCGCCATACGAGTACCACGATCCAGCCTTTTTCAATACTCCGTAATCTACTCCTAGGTCAATAATCTCACCCACTTTGGAGATACCCTCTCCAAACATTATATCAAACTCAGCGCGTTTGAATGGAGGAGCTACCTTATTCTTTATCACCTTCACACGAGTACGTGTACCGATCTGATTCTCACCATCTTTAATGACCGACACTCGACGAATATCAATACGTACACTAGAGTAGAATTTCAACGCATTACCTCCCGTTGTTGTCTCCGGATTTCCATACACAACACCAATTTTATCGCGCAACTGATTTATGAATATACACACCGTACCAGTCTTTGATATACTCGCCGTAAGTTTACGAAGAGCCTGCGACATAAGTCTCGCTTGAAGACCCATCTTCGAATCACCCATCTCACCCTCGATCTCTGCCTTTGGCGTCAGCGCCGCAACCGAGTCAATCACAACAATGTCAATTGCACTTGATCGGATCAATGAGTCAGCAATTTCGAGCGCCTGCTCTCCATTGTCGGGCTGCGAGACGAGAAGGTTATCTACATCGACCCCCAACTTCTGAGCATAATAGCTATCGAAAGCGTGCTCCGCATCTATGAATGCTGCGATACCGCCCGCCTTTTGTGCCTCTGCGATTGCGTGGATAGCGAGGGTTGTCTTTCCCGACGACTCCGGACCATAGATCTCTATGATACGACCTTTGGGATACCCCCCCACTCCAAGAGCTACATCGAGGGTTACCGACCCCGAAGATATTACCGGTACATTAGTCACCTGCGAAGAGTTCATCCTCATAATTGACCCTTTACCAAAATCCTTCTCTATTTTATCCATTACAGCGTTAAGCACCTTTAGCTTATCGTTGTTTGCCTCTACTTTCGTTGCCATTATACTATATTTTTTTCTATCTATTTCATTACCAATAAATGTGGGTCTCTACACCCAACTACTCAAAATTAGAGCGGAATATGCCAAAGATAGTAATTTTTTTTCGAAAAATACCATCTTTACTCTATTTTCTAACCCCAATTCATCTCTTCTAATATCTGCTCGCGAAACTCCTCGCTCTTTACATTGAATCGACGTTGGCATCCCGGGCACTTCACCACCGATAAGTTGTGGTTGCTATCGCCACACCCAACACAGGTTGGCATCACTCCGTAACCGCTGTCTCCACTAAAAATAAATTGTGTTCCACACTGTTTGCACTCTAATTTATACGCTACTCCCATAACATTAATTTATAAGTTCTCATACCCTATCTACCCAACAAACCAGCCTCACCCGTGTTTGTTGATAGTGCAAAGTACGGCATTCAGAGTGACAACTTGTGACACACAATATATATTTTTGAGTTTTATTTGAATTTTGTGACATAATCACGCAAATAGCTCTCCAACTGAGGAGAGTTAACGATCTTTATGTCGTCGATTAGCCCGATGACAAAGCGCCCAACCCCAACTAAGTTTGCAACCTTCGTCGTCAATCGCCACTCGCCATCACCAATCTGCTCGATATCACGCTCCGCCAATGGATGCTCCTCTAGGAGAAGATTGTATGAGAGTATACCCAGCTCAAGAGTCACATCAATCGACTCCTGTCCATTCATCCTAAAAATATCGATGAACCCCTCTCGATGTTCCGCCTCGTGACTCCATTTTTCACCTGTAGGCTCTACCCCACCTATTCGAGCACTCTTGAAGAGTTTCACGCGTCCATCATCGAGATCATAGCACCACACTTGAACATATCCAGCAGTGAAAGCAAAGGGTTCTACCCTTCTGTCGCGAACCACACTTCCGTGAGCAGATTTATAACTACGCAACACCACGCTATCACGTAACGACATAGCTTCCAACAGTTTGTGAATATTGCTAGAGTGTTGCTTGGAGAGTCTGCCCGGCGAGATAGTTCCATTATCATAGACAGAGTATAACTTTCGTTTCAAGTTCGCCTTCAACATATTCGTGTCGTCGATACTCTCAATCGAGCGTTTAAGAATCAACGCCTCCTCCTCCGTGAAGTGAACCAACTGTGAGATGTCGCGAAAATGGGGTGACTCCTTATCTAGGCGAATACACTCACCCTCTCGTTTAATAACAAAACCAGCCTCACGAAAGGTGTCAATGTAACGATAGATCGTTCGACGCGACATAGAGAGCCTCTGCGCCAACTCATCGACACTATATGTCGTGTTGGCGGTGAGCATCTTCATTAGACGCAACAACCTCTCTATCTTCGGCTGATCCACAACTCTCTACCCTCTTCTATCTAGACACAAAATGGGGAAGTCTCCACAACTCCCCCCCCCTGCATATTATAATAACACCTCTTGTGTGATACTCTCTACCAAACCCTTAAACTGCTTGTCGGTCTCCATTAAGTTGGTCACCGTCTTACAAGAGTGCAACACTGTCGAGTGGTTACGTCCTCCCACTGCCGCACCTATAGCCGAGAGCGACGACTTAGTATGTTGCTTAGCCAAAAACATCACTATCTGTCTCGCTTGCGCCAACTCACGTGTTCTCTTCGATGAGTTCATCGCATCCGCTGTAATGTTGAAGTTACGACAAACAACCCCTATAATCTGCTCTACATTTATCTCCTTATGGTTAAACTTCACATAAGATTTCAAAATCTCGCGAGCCAACGATATGGTAACCTTACGCCCCAAGAACTTCGCGTGAGCAACAATTGCTGAGAGAGCACCCTCAATCTCTCTAACATTCGACATTATATTGTTAGCAAGATACTCCACCACTGTCGATGGTATTATCGAACTATTGCGCATCGCCTTGCGCTCAATAATCTGATATTTCGTCTCATATCCGGGTGCTTGAAGCTCCGTTGCAAAGCCCCACTTAAAACGAGTGAGCAATCTCTCCTCAATATCCTTAAGCTCCACGGGTGGCTTATCCGAGGTGAGAATGATCTGCTTTCCGGTGAGCTGCAAGTGGTTGAAGATATTAAAGAAGGCATTTTGCGTACCCGGCTTACCCGTCAACTCCTGAATGTCATCAATAATGAGAACATCTATGGTTTGATAGAAGTGGATGAAGTCAGTAATATCTCTATTTTTGTATGCAGTCTGAAACTGCGACTGAAACTTATTCATCGAGACATACAACACCTGTAGGTGTGGATGTTTCTCTCTGATTTCGTGTCCCACAGCCTGCACGATATGAGTCTTTCCAAGCCCCGAATTACCATAAATATATAGGGGGTTGAACGGGTTGTTTCCGGGGCTCTCCGCCACCGCCAAACCTGCCGACCTTGAGAGTCGATTACACTCACCCTCGACGAAAGTTTCGAACCTATAATTTGCATTCAAATTAGGGTCAATATTGATCTTTCTCAACCCCGGTATTACAAATGGATTTTTGATATCCGCAGTTGTTGTCTGCGCCGAAAACCCGGGTGTAGCCGCCATTCCACTACTTGTTGTATTTGTGGTCACGGCAGGTGCGTTCTCTCTCTTTGGGAGGTTATAGCAGATACGAGTCTGCTCCCCATACATCGACCAAATTATTGGCTGTAAGCGATTTATGAAGTTTGCTTCGATCTTATCGACGTGACCTCTATTGGGCACACCAAGGCGCAATACTCCCTCCTCATATGCTACGAGCACAATAGGTTTAATCCACCTCACGAACTCCTCTTCGGTGATTTGACTTTTGAGGCGCTCAAGGCAGCTAACCCACTTGGGGTCGTATGTCGCAGTACGAGTTGACATTGGCTAAATTTGGTACAAATAAGTTTATGGAAGTAGCGTATAATTTACATCATTTCGCTAAATCGGGACTACAAAGATGAGGATAATTTTCCGAATAAAAATATCTCTTCAAGTTGTATTTTCAGAATTATTTTATATAGTTAGGGAGATCTAAAAATCTTAGTATTATTTAAGTGGCTGATTGATAATAATTAATTTTTTTTTACTACTTTTGCATATCATTTTATTGTGGACGATACGCCCGAAGTATAAGCAAAACTGATACTATTATCAATAACGCTTAATATGGGATATAACTACACTAGAGTAATATGATTGAGATATACATATATTAATATAAGATAAACTTAATACAAATGGCAAACGAATTGGAGAAGGCTGTTATCGCAAAGGCGCAGCAGTGGTTAGAGGGCTCTTACGATGAGCAGACTAAAAGCGAGATCAAAGAGATGATGGCGAACAATATGGGAGAGCTCGTTGAATCATTCTATAAGGAGTTGGAGTTTGGAACAGGAGGACTCCGTGGTATTATGGGAGTTGGTTCGAACCGTATGAATATATATACTGTGGGGGCTGCTACTCAAGGATTGGCGAACTACCTCAAAAGTAGCGTCGAAGGCGAGATCCGCGTTGTAGTGGCACACGACAGCCGCAACAACTCACGCCTCTTTGCAGAGCAGACAGCTGAGATCTTTGCATCTAATGGCTTTAAGACATATCTATTCGACTCACTTCGCCCTACCCCAGAGCTCTCGTTCGCGATTCGCGAGCTAGGTTGTCACTCAGGAGTTGTAATCACAGCGTCACACAACCCTAAGGAGTACAACGGATACAAAGCATACTGGGATGATGGTGCACAGGTAACAGAGCCACACGACAAAAATATCATCGCCGAGGTACAAAAGATCACCGACATTAATATGATCCAAACAGGTCAGAATGTCGATAAGATCGAGATCCTCGACACAAAATTCGATGACATCTACCTTAAGATGATTAAGGATCTTTCGCTCTCACCAGATGCGGTACAGAAGCATAAAGATATGAAGATCATCTACACTCCTATCCACGGATCGGGAGTAGATCTAGTACCTCGCGCCTTGAAGCTCTACGGATTTGAGAACGTACAACTCGTACCCGAGCAGGCGATTGTTGATGGAAACTTCCCAACAGTGGCATCTCCAAATCCAGAGGAGCGCAAAACAATGTCTATGGCGATCGAGCTAGCGGCAAAGGAGCAGGCAGACCTAATCCTCGCAACAGACCCTGATGCTGACCGCGTAGGTGTTGCCCTTCGCAACAAAAAGGGTGAGTATGTACTTCTCAACGGAAACCAAACTCTTGCCCTCATCCTTAGCTACCAACTTACACGTTGGGCTGAGCTTGGTAAGTTGAATGGTAACCAGTTCGTCGTAAAGACTATCGTCACATCTCTTATGGCAAATGCTGTGGCAGATCACTTCGGTGTTAAGTGCTACGACTGCCTCACAGGTTTCAAATACATAGCACGTATCATCCGCGAACAGGAGGGTAAGAGTGAGTATATCGGAGGTGGCGAGGAGAGCTTCGGTTACTTAGCGTGTGACTCTGTACGTGACAAGGATGCTGTGTCGGCTTGTGCATTGGCTGCCGAGGCTGCTGCGTGGGCTAAGGACACTATGGGTCTTACCCTATTCGAGTGGTTGCAGGAGTTGTATGTAAAGTATGGATTCTTCCGCGAGAGCCTAGTATCGGTAGTTCGCAAGGGTAAGGAGGGTGCAGAGCTTATCCAGCAGATGATGGTTGACTATCGCACAAACCCACCTAAGTCAATCTTGGGATCTGCGGTTGTAAAGATCAATGACTACAAGAGTCTAGAGTGTACAGACGTCACTACGGGAACAGTTGCAAAGATCGACGAGGAGTCGAGCAACGTACTACAGTGGTTTACTGAGGATGGAACGATTGTATCGGTTCGCCCATCAGGTACAGAGCCAAAGATTAAATTCTACTTTGGCGTAAAAGCACCTCTTGCTTCAGTAGAGCAGTATGATGAGGTAGAGGCTATGCTTGACGCCAAGATCGAGGCAATCAAAAAAGAGTTGCAACTTGTATAGTCTAAGCGCACCTAGCCATAATTCAAAATCACAATAGGTGATCAAAAAGAGAGTCCGACGAACTTTTGCGTCGGACTCTCTTTTTGATCACATTGCCCTTCTTTTTGTTTAATGTCGATAGGTCTCTGAGTGCACAGATATTAGAGGAGAGTATAAGGAATGCTGCATTCAACCTGCAAATGCAACTGAATTCATAGTTAATATTTGTTTAAATTTTTCATTTGGTGTGAGGTAGCCGAGCCTTTTACGAGGGCGATTATTTAGCTTGTTTTCAATCC
>JBCQTT010000035.1:0-10899 GCA_047174765.1 Rikenellaceae bacterium
TAAATAATCGTCCTCGTAAAAGACTCGGATACCTCACACCAAATGAAAAATTTAAACAAATTATTAATATGAATTCAGTTGCATTTGCAGGTTGAATTCAGCTAGTAATAAAATAATGATAAAATGAAAATAGCAGTTGTAGGTCTTGGTTATGTGGGTTTGCCATTAGCAAGATTGTTTTCGACGAAGTATGAGACAGTAGGTTTTGATATCAATACCTCTCGTATATCGGAGTTAAACAGAGGTGTGGATTCAACATTCGAGGTGGATGGAGAGTTGTTGAGAGAGGCTATTGAGAGTAAGAGGCTCTCGTGTACAGATAATATTGATGAGATAAGAGGTTGTAATCTCTATGTTGTAACCGTTCCTACGCCGGTCGATAACAATAACACCCCAGATCTTCGCCCTCTGTACAAGGCGAGCGAGGTTGTGGGAAAGGTTATCTCCGCCGGCGATATTGTCATCTATGAGTCAACAGTCTACCCCGGAGTTACTGAGGAGGAGTGTATTCCTGTTATTGAGAGGATCTCGGGGTTGACGTTTAACGTAGACTTTTTTGCTGGCTACTCTCCCGAGCGTATCAATCCCGGAGATAAGGAGCATACTGTCGAGAAGATAAAGAAGGTTACATCGGGGTCGACTCCCGAGGTGGCGACGATTGTGGATAATCTCTACAACTCGGTTCTTATCAACGGTACTCACAAAGCGTCATCAATTAGGGTGGCTGAGGCGTCGAAAATTATCGAAAATGCGCAGCGAGATGTCAACATTGCATTTTTCAATGAGCTTGCAAAGATCTTTAATGCGATGGGTATTGATACCAATGATGTGATCGAGGCGGCAGCTACAAAGTGGAATTTTATCAAGTTGAAACCGGGATTGGTTGGGGGACACTGCATAAGTGTTGATCCATACTATTTGATTCAGAAGGCACAAGTTTATGGTGTTATGCCTCGCATAATGAGTGAGGCTCGTATGTTGAATGATGGTATGGGCGAGTATGTTGCGACACAAGTGATAAAGGAGATGAATAAAAAGGGTGTAGTTGTGAAAGATGCGAATATCCTTTTGTTAGGATGTACATTCAAGGAGAACTGCCCCGACATCCGAAACACAAAGATAATAGATATATATTCAATACTTAACGAATATACCGATAACATTACGATATATGATCCTTGGGCATCAGCCGTGGAGGTTAAGCGCGAGTATAAGGTTGATATAGTAAAGGAGCTACAGCCCTCGGTGAAGTATGATTGTGTTATACTTGGTGTGGCGCATAAGGAGTTTGCAGAGTTGGATGTCGACTCTTTGTTGGCGGATAGTTCGGTAATCTACGATGTGAAGGGTTTTTGGGATCTGGAGCGTGTTGATTGTAGATTGTAGGTTAGCGACTTCAAAAATATTTTATGGATAGTACCAATAAGAGAATAGCTAAAAATACAGCCCTTTTGTATGTTAGAACCGTCTTGACGATTCTTATTTCGTTGTATACATCAAGGGTTATATTGGATGTTCTAGGCGAGACAAATTTTGGTATGTACAATGTCGTAGGTGGGGTAGTTGTTCTATTCTCATTCATAAGTAACGCTCTAACATCTGCGACGCAACGATTCTTGAACTTTGAGTTAGGATGTGGAGATGAGAAATCTATAAGTAAACTCTTTAGCCTAAGTCTTACGGCGCACATCTCGATGGCTCTGGTGGTCTTGGTTATTGCGGAGACTATTGGGCTGTGGTTCGTCAACACACAGCTGAATATACCTCCAACGAAAGAGTACGCTATGATGTGGGCGTATCAGTGCTCTGTGTTGATTACCTGCATAAATATTATAGTAATCCCCTATAATGCAATTATAGTTGCGCACGAACGAATGGGGTATTATGCCTATTTGAGTATTCTTGAGAGTGTGTTGAAATTGGCTATTGTCTATGTGTTGTTGATCGTTTCACAGGATAAATTGATTGCATATTCTCTACTGTTGGTTGGTGTGTCGTTAATTAAATCAATGTGTTTGAAGGTCTATGCAAACCGAAAATTTACAACAAGCAGATATATTTTTGCGTGGGACTGGTCTCTGTACAAAAAGCTGATGAGTTTTTCGGGGTGGAGTCTCTTTGGTTCGGCGGCTAATGTCGGTGTTTCGCAGGGGGTAAATATCTTGATAAATATCTTTTATGGGGTCTCGGTAAATGCTGCGATGGGTGTTGCAAGACAGGTTCAATCGAGCGTCTCATCTTTTGTCGGTAATTTCCAAACAGCATTTAATCCCCCATTGGTAAAGTCATATGCAAAGGGTGATAATGAAGGGTTTATTAGAATGATATGCAATACATCGCGAATGTCATTTTTTCTGATCTATGTGTTGGCTTTTCCTTTGATTGTTGGGGCGAATAAAATTATGAGTATATGGCTTAAAGAGGTGCCTCAGTATGCAGTTCCGTTGACGCAGGTTATGCTCGTTATGGTTATTGTCGGGGCGTTAATCACCCCTCTGTGGACTGCGGTGCAGGCTGTGGGTCGGATAAAGAACTATCAAATTATCGTTTCGATTATTATCTTCTTGAATTTGCCGGTTATCTATCTCTGTTTCAAAAATAACTTAAGTCCTGTATGGGCATTGATCGTTAGGACGTGTGTTGATTTGATAACCTATGCTTTTCGTCTGATATATCTGCGTAAATTGGTTAGGTTCCCAATCTTGCAATATCTAAAGTTGGTGATTGCTCCTTGCTTGTTCATAATAGCATCTTCGGTGTTAACAACTACCTTGTTATGTAAGATAACACCTTATAATGAAGATAATTTAGTTGTAATATTTGTCTCTGCTATTGTAAATTTCATATTTATTTTTTATATTGGGTTGACTTCGACAGAGCGTAACTTTATATTTGATAAGGTACGTGATGTTACAACACGATTTAAATGATTAGAGCTATGACGATTGATATAGTATGTGCTACGGATGATAACTATGCACACCATTGCGGTATAATGTTGACTTCGTTATTTGAGAATAATCGAAGTTGTAAGTTTAATGTCCATATACTAACTGCTACGTTAAATGTTGAAAATGTAGACAGGTATAAACAGCTAGCTGTTACATATGGTCATAGTATCGACATAATTTTGGTTGAAGAGTCTCTGTTTGACCAGTGTGTCATACGAGAGAGTGACCACGTATCTATCGCTACGTATTATAGATTTATTGTATCCTCTATATTGCCAGAAGATGTGAAGACAATTCTATATCTGGATTGCGATATGGTAATAACGGGAGACATAACCGATTTGATAACCGATCCTATGTATGATCTATCGTCAGATATCGCAATTGCAGCAGTGTCTGGTGCTAGCGAGAAGTATGGAGAGTGTTATAACAGATTAGAATATGACCAAAGTAAGGGTTATTTCAATGCAGGAGTGTTGGTGATAAATGTGCAATATTGGAGGGATAATGATGTCTCTAATAGATTGTTCGAATATGTACAAAACCACCAAGATGTTAAGTTTCACGACCAAGATACCCTCAACTATGTGTTGAGGGATAACAAATTACTGTTGCCGATAAAGTATAATATGCAACATCTTTATCTGTATAATGATTATTGTGCTGAGTTTGATATGTATACAGAGGTGTTTGACAACCTTAAAGATATTCGGATTGTTCACTACACAAGTAACGATAAGCCGTGGATGAAAATGTGTAAACATCCATTTGCCAATGAGTATATTAAATATAAAGAGATCTCATTGTGGAGTGATGAACCTCTGCTAAAACCTTGTAGGCAGGTTAGTTTGTATACTAAAACTATGCGCCAATTTAGGTCTGAGATAAAGAAAATATTGGTCAAAATTGGACTGATCTCCCCATTTGTAGAGAAGGGGTATATAAAGGTTGATGATGTATTATAATGGGGAGAAGGTAATATGAAAAATGCAGTATTGGTCGTAAATGCAGATAAAAACATCAATGTAGGAGATTACATTCAGGGGTTGGCATCATCTCAATTCTTTGACAATGTAGACCTCTATTTGGAACGCGAAAAGTTGAGTTTCTACGATGGTGATGAGTGTAGGATCATAATGAATGGTTGGTTTATGCACAACCCTAACAATTGGCCTCCAGCACCTAACATAACCCCAATGTTTGTCGCTTTTCATATCAACTCGACTTCGAAAGAGGTTATGTTGAATGAGTCCAGTGTTGATTATCTAAAGAGGCATCAGCCCATAGGCTGTCGTGACTACGACACGATGAATATGTTAAACGAGGTTGGTGTTGACGCATATTTCTCGGGTTGTATGACTCTGACTCTGGGTGAAAAATATAGGTCTGAGGAGTGTGATGGCGGAGTATACTTTGTGGATGTGTGCAACGATATTAAATTGAGTGCGTTTAGAGTGTTTAAGTTGTTGGTATATATGTTATTTAATGTGTGCGCCATTAAAGGACTTTGGAGTAAAAACCTATATGTTAATAGTGGTAAGTTACGTCGAGTATTGTACCTTGCAGCTTTTTATAAGGCGTATAGAGGTGTGTTTAACCGATCAACATTACTCAAAGCGGAGTATATAACACAAATTATAAAAAAGCAGCCTAACGTTGTATATGATGATCGGGAACTTATGGTCGTAGCCCAAGATTTAGTTCAAAAATATGCTAAAGCATCGTTGGTCGTAACATCGAGAATTCACTGTGCACTACCCAGCTTAGGGTTGGAGACTCCGGTTGTGTATGTTGATGATGTAAATCAAGATGAAGAGAGTTGGTGTCGATTAAAGGGGATAAAAGATCTGTTTAATGTTGTCCGCTGGAGTGGTAAGAGTGGCGGTAGGTTGGAGTGTGATGACGCACAGTTGAGGGCAAAACTTTTGGCAGGAGATGCGGTAGAGAATAGATCGACGTGGAAAAAATATAGAGATCTATTAGTTGCGAAATGTAGTATAGGAGAGTTCTAATGTTTAACAAACGATAAAGGAGACTTATTATGAAAAACCCAGTCGTCTCTGTCTTAATGACAGCTTACAATAGAGAGAAGTATATTGGAGAGGCAATCGAGAGTGTTTTGTCGCAGACATATAGTGATTGGGAACTCATAGTCACGGATGATGTCTCAAAGGATAAGACGGTGGAGATCGTCAGAGGCTATGCGTCCAAAGATCCGCGAATAAAGTTGTATGTGAATGATACGAATTTGGGTGATTATCCAAATCGAAATCGAGCTGCAAGTTACGCAAAAGGGAAGTATCTGAAATATTTGGATGCCGACGATTTGATGTATCCGTGGGCGTTGGGGTCGTTGGTGATGATGATGGAGGCTAACCCTAGTGCTGGGTGGGGTTTATGTTCTCTGGATTCGGAGGATAAGATATATCCAATACTGCTATCGCCGAAAGAGACATATATGAACCACTATTTCAGAAGATCTCTGTTCCATAAAGCGCCACTATCGTCAATCATTAAGCGAGATGTGTTCGAGGAGGTTGGTGGTTTTTCGGGGAAGCAACATCTGGGTGATTTTGAGATGTGGCACATATTGGGTCGGCGGTATCCTCTTCTCACGATGCCTCACGGAATGGTGTGGTATAGGACGCACGACGACCAGCAGATGGCAGATAATAGAACAGATCCTTTTGTGCCGTTTAAGTATGATTTTATAAAAATAGAGCTAGTAAATCACGATGACTCGCCTCTGAGCTCCGATGAGAGAGAGAGCATCACCTCAAACGTAGAACGTAGTGTTTCGAGAGCTATCGCAAAGCAGTTTATAAACCTAAATTTAGCGAAGGCTCGACAAATGAGAGAGTATTGCCAGTTTTCGATAGGCAGAATTTTGTCAAATCTTATCATAAAATCTAAATAAAATGAGAGTTGCATATTTATACCACAGCACCTGTAATTCGGGTGGCGTAGAGCGAATACTTTGTGATAAGACACACTCTTTGATTGAGCGAGGTGTAGAGATCGTTGTGATAACAACAAACCAACGTGGAAGAGATAATTTTTATCAGTTTAATGACAAGATTGAGTTTTTCGACCTAGACATAAATTATGACCTAAGTGATAGGTCTCAAATTCGAAATTGTGTCCAAACCCACTTTGAACGATTGGACGCACTCTTGAAACGTTTGTCGGTAGATATTACGATCTCGATGTTTGATGTCGATGTAAATTTTATCCATAAACTAACAGATGGCAGCAAAAAGATAGTTGAGATTCACGGACCAAAATACTTCTGTTTCCAGATTTTGGCTCAAGAGTGTAGCGGTTTAAAGTTTTTGACGCGAGCAGCAAAAATGGTCGTTGGGCTATTGAAGAATATTTCTGTTCTTCGCAAAGTCGATAAATTTGTTGTTTTAACGGAGCAGGATAAAAAGCTTTGGTTTGAGTTGGACAATATTGAGTGTATACCAAATTTTTCGAGGGTCGAGTATCGCGACGATATTTTACCCGATTATAGCGAGAAACGTGTTGTCTCGGTGGGTCGACTTGTAACGCAAAAGGGATTTGAGTATTTGATCGACGCTTGGTCTATCGTGAAAAAGAGTTATCCCGACTGGAAATTATCTATATATGGTGATGGTAACCTAAGGGATAAACTGCAAAGTCAAATAGATAGACTTGGTTTGTCGGATGTTATTACATTGGAGGGGACAACCAAGGAGATCTCGAAGGAGTATCTAGCGAGCTCTATGTATGTGTTGAGCTCCGTATCTGAGGGGTTAGCTATCGTTTTGCTGGAGGCTATGATCTTGAAGTTACCTGTTGTAAGTTTTGCTTGTCAGTGTGGACCTCGAGACCTTATAGATCATAATGAAACGGGGTTGTTGGTGGATCGAGTTGGTGATACAACGGGGTTGGCACAAGCGATGATGGAGCTGATGGCGTCTGAGGAGAGGCGTAAAAAAACAGGACTTATGGGCTATGATAAATCAAAGTTGTTTCACAAAGATATTATTATAGATAAGTGGGTTGCTCTTTTTAATAACCTTGTAGGAAAATAACTCGCGTTAATAAAAATTATTTTATGTTTAGACTTTTTAATAAATTATCACGAAAAATACGAGAGACTTATTGGCGTTATATGTTTACTGGCTCGTGTGTCCGTATTGACTCCGGAGGGGTGTTTGAGATTGGTGAGGGGGTGGTTATTAGGAATAGTAATGTGTATGTAGATAAGAACTCGTCATTAACTCTTGGTAATAATACGAGGCTCGAAAATGTAAATGTTACGATTACCAACAATGGTTGTATCTCTATTGGTGAATTAAGTTATATTGAAAAACCAGATGTTAATAATCAAGCTGTATATCTGATTAATGGTGGTACGTTAACGGTTGCTAATAATTCACACCTACAATGTGATAGAGTTTGGATAAGGTTTGGGGGTAGGGTAAACGTTGGTGAGTACACTACGATTAATTATGGTAGCGAGATCAGATCTGATGAGTCGGTAAGTGTTGGTAGCTATGTGATGTGTTCGTATAATACACGTATTTGGGATACAAATACACATACTATTTATCCACCCGAACAGAGATTGGCGATAATAAAACAGTGTTACCCCAATATGGGAACAGAGGTCGAAAAGCCCAAAACGGCTCCTGTTTGTATTGGAGATTTTTGTTGGATAGGAGAGCGTTCCGCGATTCTGAAAGGGAGTACACTAGGTCGCAATGTTAAGGTTGGGTATAATACAACTATCTCAGCTCAACATATCGAGGATAATAAAACTGCAATTTCGCAAATAGAATTAAAAATTATATAATGTCTTTGCTGGTCTCCATACTCATACCGTGTTATAACTCTGCAAAATATATTGCTGAGACTATAAGTTGTTGTATCAATCAAGATTACCCAAATATAGAGGTGATTGTGGTTGATGATGGGTCGGTGGATAACTCTTATGAGATAGCAAGATCTTTTCAGTCCGACAGAGTTCACGTTTTTCAGCAGGAGAATGGTGGTGCTTGTCGTGCTCGAAACTTAGCGTTTGAGAGGTCAAAAGGTGATTATATAATGTATTTGGATGCTGATGATATAATCTCTAGAGATAAAATATCTCGACAAATAGAGCTGCTCAGAGGCTCAAAGGAGGGTAGCGTTGCAACCTGTGCTTGGGGAAAATTTACTAATTCAATTGACGACGTAGCTCCTCATTTCTCGACAGTATATAGGGACTATTCAGTTAGTAAAGATCTGCTCATAGAGCTTTTGGATGGAGATATGTTACAAACATCTTGTTGGTTAGTCCCTCGACAGATAATTCAAAAATCTGGAGCGTGGTGTGAAGCGTTGAAGATAAATCAAGATGGTGAGTTTTTTGCTCGCGTGATTTTGAACTCGTCCAATATTTTGTTCTCCAATGAGGGTTGTGTATATTATAGATGTGGAGTGAAAAGCTCCATAACGAATCAAGAAGCATCAAACATAAAGGGTGAATCTCTGTTGCTTAGTTATCAACTCATTGCTAAACAGATTCTCGCTGTTGATAGATCGAAGCGAGTGCGTTTGGCATTGTTGCGGAATTTTTACTCTGTTGCATATCAATATTACACTTTTCCCTCGGTTTTGGAGGTGGCTAAAGAGGAGTGCGTAAGGTTAGAGGTGTCAAGTCGAGATGCAAATATAGGAGGGATTGGATTTCGAGTATTGTCATATATTTTTAGTTTTTGGAGAGCATTAGAAATAAGAAATAAACATACGAAATGAGACGATTTTTATATATAGGCATAAACTCACGGGGGACTACCTCTGCAATGCGAGCTGAGAAGTTGAGGAATATTTTGTCTGACTGGGAGTTTTCGATCATAGACACCGATATCCCAAAACGTTCGATGAATCGAATTTGGCAATCTATTGGCTTTAGGTATAAACGTGGTCCATTGATAAACAAGGTGAACAACTATGTCAAGGATAATGTGAATGGACACTATGATATGATTTGGGTCGACAAGGCGATATATATCACCCCGGCAACAACTAAAATGTTGAGAGGGATGGCGACAAAATTAATTCACTTTACACCCGACCCTGCATTTACATTTCATAGGTCAAAACACTTCTTTGGCTCTGCACCAATGTATGACAAGCTAATTACAACCAAGAGTTATGAGTTAGATAGCTACAATGAGGTTGCAGAGGGGCGGGTCATATATGCAACACAAGGTTTTGACCGCGCGATACACAAGCCATTATGCGACTTTGGGGATAAAAGTGGTCTCTGTTTTATTGGACATTATGAGGATGATCGAGAGGAGATTTTGTTGGCTCTTATTAGGAACAAGATAAAGGTGAAACTAGCTGGTATTCATTGGGATAATTTTGCGAAGAAGAATAGTTGTGAATATCTTGACTACCTTGGTACAGGGGTGTATGGTGACGACTATGTTAAAACTATTGGATCATCTTATTTTGCTCTGGGCTCTATTTCGAAGTGGGTGCCCGAGAAACACACTACAAGAACCTTCGAGATCCCAGCTTGCAAGACTGCGCTCATAACCGAATACAATGAGGAGATAGCCTCATTCTATGATGATCGAGAGGTAATATTCTATAACGATGCCGATGAACTTGTTGAGAAGGTGCAGTATTACCTCTCCAACAAAGAGTCGTTGGAGAGTTTGATTGAGGCGGGATATAGAAAGGTTATGACTGGAGGGTTTGATTATGAGTCGATTCTGAGATCTATAATATCACAAATATATGAGTAAAATAGCAATTGTATCGCCGTCGGGGAATCTCTACGGTAGTGAGCAGGTGTTGTTGGATTTCCTAAAATCAACCACCAATAAATATGATCTATATCTACCTAGTGGATTGCTGTTTGAGGAGGCTACGGCGTTGGGTAGACATATGGTTTTGCAGTTTGGGTCTGTAAAACTGTTGTATGTAAGTTTGATTTGGGGGTTGTTGTTCTCGAAGTATGATGGTGTGTATGTCAATGAAGCTGGACATTCGAGATATATAAATGTGTTAAGTCGACTGTTTCCATCTAAAAAGTTTTATATTCATATTCGCCTCTTAGAGGATACAAAGAGAGAGCGACTAGGTGGGAAAAGAGAGAATGTTAAGTATATATCAGTCTCCGACTATATCTCTGAGGAGACTCAAGATAATTGCTCGATTGATTGTATAACCGTTCGCGATCTATACATTCCAACAAGTGGTGTCAAGGGTATTCGAAATATTGAATCTGATGAGACCATAAATGTCGGTATTGTCGGACGCGTGACCGATACGAAGGGTATAGATGATATATTACGATTTTGTGATTATGTTGAGGCAAATAGCTCTCGGAGTAGATTTGTTTTCCACTTTTTTGGAGAGGTAAATCAACACTCTGCGGTGGTGAAAGAGTTCTTGGATCGTGTTAAAGGGTACAAATATACGAAGTGTATATTTCACGGCTTCGTAAAGAAGAAGATCGAGATATATGGAGGGGTTGATTTGCTGCTGCATTTCAATCAATATGAACCTTTGGGGCGAATATTCTTTGAGTCATTGGATTATGGTCTACCATTTATTGGATTTAACAGGGGTGGAATAGGTGAGATTGCGAGGTGTTTAGATCTGTCAGATCTAATGGTAGATCCAGCGAATCCAAATTGGGCAGAGTTGATGTGTCGAGGTGTTGTTGTGGTGTCGCAGAACACTTTGAAGGGTCGATATGAGGATGCAAAAAATAGAATAGAGAGATATTTCTCTTCGCAAGTGTATACGAAAAACATAGAGGATCTGTTCTAAAATAGACCGGATTGTATTAGTGAAGTTTATGATTAAAACCCCACCTAAATTCAACTTGTAAATGCAACTGAGGAATTGGAAAGGTTGCAGGGAATGAGATAAAATATTTTTTCAGAGAGGAAAGAGAGATAAAACTCTCCTTCGCTCC
>JBCQTT010000016.1:0-51352 GCA_047174765.1 Rikenellaceae bacterium
TTGCCCATGTAATCTGTAGTTGTCGTAGACCACAAGTTACAAATTTTTGGGCTAACTCCGCATTTCGTGGAATTAGCCCTGCTTTTTTATCGCTATTTTGGGTTTGCCGGACAGCAATAATTGGGAAATGAGAGATAAAGCAGAGCTTTAATCGAACATTTATCAATATATAGCAGATTGAGAATCAATCTATTAACAATCGCAGCGAAAACAAAGCTCCGCGGAGAGCACTCCGCCGCCGCCCGCGCAGGGCAGGGCAGTGGTAGAGACTACTAACGCACCAGTACTAATTAATGATAAATGTTTAATGATTAGTGGTGATGCATCAACTCCTTTAGATTGGGGCAGACACTTTTGTTCGATTGTTAATAGTAGGCGTAGCCTACGTAGCTATATATTGGGAAATGAGAGATAAAGCAGAGCTTTAATCGAACATTTATCAATATATAGCAGATTGAGAATCAATCTATTAACAATCGCAGCGAAAACAAAGCTCCGCGGAGAGCACTCCGCCGCCGCCCGCGCAGGGCAGTGGTAGAGATTACTAACGCATCAGTACTAATGTTTACCCAACAGTTTCTCTCGATGCGGAGTGTTATGCAGATATATTGTTGTGGCTGCATATAGTATGTATATCAATATAAGAGCCGTTTTAGAGATCGTTATCTCTGTCGGGGGTGTTCTCTCTGCGACGAGAGATATTGCGCTATTCTGTAGCCTCACACATAACTCTAGAGAGGGGGCAAGAAACCACTCGATAGGCAATACTCCAAATATTAACCAAATTATAGCCAACATCAATATCAGAAAAGAGGTGATGTTTAATAGAGGCGCAATAAGAATCCCAGCAAATGGTTGATAACCGAAGTTATGAGATACGATGGGGAGTGTCGCAATGGTACAGCATAGCGACAGCAATATCGGAAGAAGCAGAATAGATATGGTGAAATGCCGTAGATATGTTGGGCGAGCTCTCCATAGAGGTACTACCCATAATATGATCGAGAGCACCGATACCACCGAGAGTTGAAACCCCACATCGAATAGTATCATCGGGTCGATAATAGCCATTATCACTATCGCTGTTGAGAGTACCGCCATCGAGTTGTACTGCCTCAGAAACAGACACCCCAAAAGAAACATACTCTGCATTATTGTGGCTCTCTCGACGCTTGGGCTTAGGAAGTTGAGGTTGGCATATAGCCACAGAAGAATCACCGTTAAAATGGCTCGTATAACATATCCTCGAAAGATAAGTGTAAGAGGTGTGAGTAGTAACATCACAACTAATGTCACGATCGAGACGTGAAGTCCCGAGACTGCCAATAGATGGGCTGCTCCAACTCGCCGATAGTTGGCGAGTAGTTGAGGTGGGATACTCTCCTTTCGGCTTAGGAGCATTGTCGATACTATTGCCTCGCTCTCTGGGGAGAGCGATAGTTTTTGTAGACGTTTTAGGGTTGTGTCGTTGAGTCTATATTGAAGCGTTGGGGTGCTTTGAATCCTCTCCACGACGCTCTCCGCCCTTAGGTGGAGGTAATATTGATCTCCTAGGGTTTGGATCTCTCCTCGACAGATTATCTTATCTCCGGGCTGTAGCTCTAGGGGCGGTTTGCAACCATACAGAATGTCGAGTGTTGAGCTTTGCCACCTCTCGCCATCATAGATTGAGGTTATGGATGCTCTATTGGGGGAGTCGAGAAGGATCAGAAAGAGGCTCTCCTGTGAAGGAGGCGTCTCACGTAGATGCTTCGCCAGAGATGCGACAACCACAAGAAACAGAAAAGCTACAACAACCATTGGTTGCCGTAGCCTCGCTCTATTCTGCCCACCCTCTTGTTGCATCTTACTTCTTTGAGGTTGTAATTATCTTCATTGCCGCCTCGAAGGTCAACTCTTCGGGCGTAGTGCTCTTTGGTATTCGGTAGTTCTTCGACTTGTAGGCGATGTATGGACCGTAACGACCATTTTTAACGACGATCTCAGGATCCTCCTCGAACGTCTTTAGTGGAATACTTGCCGCAGCCTTTGCCTCGCGCTGTGTTGTTACAAGCTCTATCGCCCTCTCCAAAGTTATTCCATATGGGTCATCTCCTTTGGGAAGTGACGTGAAGCTCTTTCCCTGACGTACATAAGCCCCAAATCGACCAATGCCGACAATAAGATCCTCCCCTTCGAACTCTCCCAAATTACGTGGCAGGGCAAAGAGTGCCAAAGCCTCCTCCAAAGAGATCGACTCAATGAGTTGTCCCTTTTTCAGTGCTGCGAACTTAGGTTTCTCCTCCGACCCCTCGGGTGCTACGATCTCGACCATTGGTCCATAGCGTCCAATTCGAGCCTTTACGTCACGACCCGTCTGAGGGTCAACACCCAACACTTTTTCGTGTGCGCCACGTGTTGTTTGGGTCTCGGCAGCTGAGTTTACGAGTGTGTGAAATGGTTTATAGAAGTCATCTATCATCTTGGTCCACGATATCTCACCCTCTGCAACGCGGTCGAACTCCTTCTCTACGTTCGCAGTGAAGTTATAGTCGAGGATCTCGCTAAACTGAGTTTCGAGGTAGTCGTTCACCAACATTGCAATGTCGGTTGGTGCTAGACGGTTCTTCTCCTTACCGAAACTCTCGTTGAGACGTTTCGAGGTGATCTTGTCACCCTTCAGCGTTAGTTGCGTGTAGTCGCGTCGTCCACCCTCGCTACTCTGTTTTACGACATATCCACGATTGACAACTGTGGTAATCGTTGGTGCGTAGGTCGACGGGCGTCCGATACCGAGCTCCTCCAATCTCTTTACGAGTGACGCCTCATTGTAGCGCGCTGGGGGTTGTGTATATCGCTCTGTTGCCGTAATTGTGATTGGGTTTACACACTCTCCGGCACTCATTTTGGGTAGAAGATTACTCTCTGAGCCTTCGTTTGAGTTGTTGTCATCGTCGGTCGACTCTGTGTAGAGTTTCATAAATCCGTCGAAACGCAACACCTCTCCTGTCGCTGTGAATGTTGCTTTCTCACCACCAACTCTGTCAACAGTCACAATGGTACGATCTACTTGCGATGGGACCATTTGTGAAGCTACCGTTCGTTTCCAAATCAACTCATAGAGTCTCTTCTCTGCCGCAGTGCCATCGATCGTTTGACGGTCGATGTATGATGGGCGGATAGCCTCGTGAGCCTCTTGAGCTCCCTTTGTTT
Organism: Rikenellaceae bacterium; assembly: GCA_047174765.1. GTDB lineage: Bacteria > Bacteroidota > Bacteroidia > Bacteroidales > Rikenellaceae > Alistipes. The sequence continues at coordinate 3,193 of JBCQTT010000016.1, forward strand.
TTGTTTTATAGTTGTGTGTAGCCGAGTAGTTTGCACCATAGGTTGAGACGATCTGCTCCTTACACATCTCCAACGCTTGATTCGACAGATTCACAGAGTCTGTACGCATATATGTGATAAGTCCCTGCTCATAGAGTTTCTGCGCCACAGACATAGTTTGCGACACCGACATACCCAACTTACGTCCCGCCTCCTGCTGGAGTGTCGAGGTTGTAAACGGAGGTGCTGGATGGCGCTGGATAGGCTTCTCCTCAATCTTTGTGATCGCAAATGGAGCGCCGATACTCTGCTCCAACAGATTCATCGCCTCCGCCTCAGTGTCGAATCGATGCGTTAGCTCCGCCTTGAACGTTGCTGTGGGCTCTCCATCCTTGTGGAACTGTGCCACCACACGATAGTATGGTGAGGTGTTGAAGTTGATGATCTCCCTCTCGCGAGTGACCAACAGACGTACCGCAACACTCTGAACACGTCCTGCCGAGAGCTGTGGGCGAACCTTACGCCACAACACTGGTGAGAGCTCGAAACCCACCAAACGATCGAGAACTCGACGCGCCTGCTGTGCGTCAACCAAATTGATATCTACCGTACGAGGCTTCTCGATTGCGTCAAGAATAGCCTTCTTAGTGATCTCGTGGAACACAATTCTCTTGGTCTGAGCGACATCTAAGTCGAGCACCTGTGTCAAGTGCCACGCAATAGCCTCTCCCTCGCGGTCCTCATCGGATGCTAACCACACCTGCTTCGCGTTGGAAGCTAAACTGCGTAATTCGTCGACAACCTTCTTTTTGTCGGCAGGGATCTCATAGGATAGTTCATATCCATTCTCAACGTCGATACCAAGCCCCTTCTTCGCCAAATCGCGAATATGACCCATACTAGACTTTACGACGAAGTCCTTTCCCAGAAACTTCTCAATCGTCTTTGCCTTTTTTGGGGACTCGACGATCACTAAATTATCTTGCATTATATAAGAATCTGTTTAATTTTATATAGTACGTTAACTGCTGCCTAGCGCCACTCTATTTTAGGAGTGTGTAGACGATTTGCAGACGCATTGGAGCTGCATTTTCACCGTTGTTCATACCCTGAACAACAGCATAGTGAGGTGTCGACAGGTTCGATGCCTCCGGTCCGACATACAACTTATTCCACTCAAGTGCATCCCACTCCTCTTGGGTGAAATCTTGCCAGTTGTTCTCCTCAAGATCCTCCAAGTATTGAGACCACAAACTCTGTAGGTGGAGCGGAATATTCATCACATAACACCCCTTACTGCGATTGAGATATCCATCATACCCCGATGTTGTGCTATAGGTGTACTCCGAATAGTAGTCGTAATCCTTAGCGGTAACCATCGTCAAGTACTCCTCATCCTCATCGAGGAACGACGAGTAGGAGTAGAAGAGCCCTAGTCGCGTAGGAAGTTCGTCGAGATCAACCGCTCCGTTGAACTCCATCGTATAACTTTGATAATCACCGTTTGCGTCGCGTTCAGCATCCAACACATAGAGCGACAGGATCGCCGTGTTGAAGAATATGTCGGTATACTCACCATCATCATCTGGATTGTCGACATCACCTGCTGCAACGATCTCGGCAAACTGCTTAAACAAATTCTGCTCGATGGTGATCTCATTTACGATACCGCCCATTCCCTCAACAAGGATCAAAGGTGAAGCCTCGATATCACCCGCCTCTTTGAAATCTGTCATCAACTGATTCTCCGAGATCTCATTGTCGTGATATGTGACGTTGACAGTGTTGACACCGACGCCAAAGTATGAATCATAGAAGGTATAATCCATACCGATTGTATCTATGATAAACTCATTGTCGCGTTCGTGTTTCGTACGGACGTAGAATCCAAGTCCCGAGCTAGAGATACTCAACTTATATGTCGCACCAGCGTACTCCTCTGTCGAATTGTCGAGATATAGTTGATCTGACGAAGGGACAATATAGAGTCCTTTATAGTAGTCGTAGAATCCCTCCCACTCCTCGTCGTAGTCATACATCTCGTATGTTGCGCCATCGTCGGCCTGCAACATCAAGCGATTCATAAAGTCCTCACCAGCATCACTCATCTCACTAACTTTCATATATGTTGTTGAGATATATACGCTACGGTTGTTCTCCTTACCATCCTGATCGGGGTAGTAGAACGAGAAGAGGCGGTCACTCAAAATCCCTCCATTGTTGAAGAGTTCGAGTGCTTCGGTGTTACTATACTCTAGGTGATAGTCATCGAGATCATCCTCATCCTCGGGGTTGAAGTCACCCAAGAAGGAGTCATCCTTAACCTCATATACATCATACTTGATGATGGTTGTCGTGTCACCCGCATAGTCGGAAACACCCATAAAGATGATAACAGAGTCAAGAATCGGATCTGTTCCAAAACCATCGCTGTCGAGCTCATATAGAGGTGTCAGCTGGGCGTAGAACCCATTATAACGTTTACCAAAATATTTATCTTTTTGAGCTCCGATGGCGATACTACCTTGATTTGCCACATTGATAGAGTCACTTTTGTAGTGGCGTGTTGTGAATATTGGGTTTCCATCTGAACCCAAAGCGTCGAAATTAATACTTCCCACCACCATCTCTTGTTTGCTTGAGGCGTAGTCGCTACCGATATCGGTATTTACATCGGTACACCCGATCGCCACTGCAAAGAGAGCAAATAATACAATTACTAACGACAGTAATTGATTTAGACGTTGCTTAAATTCTCTCATAGAATTTGTCATAATTATCATAATACTCTGCCACCTCTGCTGCATTTTCGGGGTCATATCCCGCATATTCGAGTAGTGGCTTACCGCTGTTGCGTGCTATTTCGACTATTGAGTCATCGACCTTATCGCTCGAAATAACAACTCCGTCAGCATAAGAGATAACGAAACGACAGAAGTTTTCGTATGTTGGTTCGTCGAGAAGTTCGAGCGATTTGCCCAAAATACCCTCTCCCTCCAACTTCGACCTAGTTGCTGGATCGAGAACTCCATCGAAGGTGTCATCATCCAGCGAGACTACAACCTTTACATTGGCAAAGATCGGATCGTCGGCAAAGGTGTGGCGCAGATACGCTGCAATAAATCCCGCGAACCAGCCGTGAACCTCAACAATAGATGGTTCCCATCGAAGTTTCTTGACTGTTTCGAGAACTCCCCTTGCAAAGAATATTGCTCGTTCGTCGTTGTCCTCAAACTCAGCACCTGCCTCATCAGTAAGGATCGCCTTGCGAGCAAAATAGTCATCGTTGTCGATGAAATAGATCTGGATTCTAGCCGACGGGATCGATGCCACTTTAATAATTAGCTGATGATCCGTATCATCGATTATGAGATTCATACCCGACAAGCGGATAACTTCGTGAAGTTGATTGCGTCGCTCGTTGATAGTTCCGTAGCGAGGCATAAACGTTCGTATTTCATTGTTGCGTTCGTGCATTGCCTGTAGCAATTCGCGCGTAGCCAATGAGCGTGGATTATCGCCAACATAGGGTGAAACCTGTTGACAAACATATAAAATCTTTCTTTTTGCAGCCATAGTGAGATTGTGATTTATGCAAAGATAGTAAAAAAAGCTTGAATAACCCAATATACACCATATATAGCGATAAATTGAGTGATTTTTTGTATTCTGCGACTTTGTAAAATCAACATTATAAAATCAACATTGCGTCACCATATGTGCCAAATCTATAACCCTCTTTTATTGCCTCCTCGTAACCTCGTTGGATCAGATCGAAGCCTCCATAAGCCGACACCATCATCAAATGTGTTGAGTATGGCAGGTGGAAGTTTGTTACCAAAGCGTCGGCAACCGAGAAGTCGTATGGAGCGAATATAAACTTATTTGTCCAACCCTCCATTGGTTTAACCATTCCGCCAATCGACACCGAAGACTCCAATGCTCGCATAACCGTAGTACCGATCGACACGACACGACGTTTGCCCTCTTTTGCTTTGTTGATAGCTTCGGCGCACGTTGCGTCGAGCTTGAACTGCTCCGAGTCGACCTTATGTTTCGACAGATCCTCTACGTCGACAGTCCTAAAGCTACCCAAACCGACGTGAAGTGTCAACATCGCTGAGTAGACACCCTTTATCTCAAGGCGTTTCATCAAGTGACGCGAAAAGTGGAGTCCCGCAGTTGGAGCAACTACAGCACCCTCATTTTTTGCATATATTGTCTGATAACGCTCCGCATCTTCGGGCTCTACCTCCTTACGAATCCACTTTGGGAGTGGTGTTTCGCCCAACTTATAGAGCTCCTCGCGGAACTCCTCCTGCGACCCATCGAACAGAAAGCGAAGGGTTCTACCACGCGAGGTGGTGTTGTCGATAACCTCGGCTACGATCATATCGTTGTCGCCGAAGTATAATTTGTTACCGATACGGATCTTGCGCGCTGGGTCTACCAACACATCCCACAATCGCAGCTCCTCGTTGAGCTCTCGTAGCAAAAAGATCTCAATCTCCGCACCTGTCTTCTCCTTGTTACCATAGAGACGAGCGGGAAAGACCTTCGTGTCGTTAAATACGAATAGATCCTTCTCGTCGAAATACTCTATGATATCCTTAAAAATACGATGTTCAATCTCACCTGTTGCGCGATTTAGAACCATTAGACGCGACTCATCGCGCTCCTCTGCTGGGTATTTCGCAAGCATCTCCTCGGTGAGCTCATAACCGTAATTTGATAGTTTCATATGTAATCTCTTTGTTATTATAATACAACGAATGCTCGCCAATGGGGACGAGTGCAATTGTGATATATACGTAGAAATTACAAATTTGTTTCAATTTCGTCGATACTTTTCAAAAAATCTTCTAACGACCACCCCTCCGACACCAAAAATCCGCCACTGCGCGTACGCCTAAGACCTCCCAAGTGGGCACCACTCTGAAGCCCCTCGCCAATTTCGGCTGCCAACGAACGGATATATGTACCTTTGCTACACTCTACACGGATCTTAAGATTGGGGAGTGCGTACTCCACGATCTCAATGTTATAGATCGTAATGAGCGCCTTGCGTAACTCAACGCTCTCGCCTGCACGCGCTATGTCGTAGGCACGAACACCCTCAACGCGTTTCGCGGAGTAGAGAGGGGGAGATTGTAACCTTTCGCCCGTAAGATCTCGCAACACCTGCTCGACAGCTTCGCGCGTGATGTGGTCGGTTGGGTAGGTAGCATCTATGGGGTGTTCCAGATCGTAGCTGGGGGTTGTCGCCCCCAATACTACATCTGCTATATACTCTTTGCGCTCGCTCTGTAGCTCGTCGACACGTTTTGTCGCCTTGCCGATGCAGATGAGCAGCACGCCGGTTGCCAACGGATCGAGCGTCCCGGCGTGTCCTACTTTAATTTTTTTGTACCCTTTTCGCTGTAGCGCGAACTTTACCTTGCGAACTACGTCGGTCGATGTCCACTCCAACGGCTTGTCGATAAGTGCGACATATCCCTCGCGAAGATCTAGCTCCGCCAAATTTACCTTGTTCAAACTTTGTTAAAATAAAAATCCACAAATTGAGATCACACCCACAATCGCGCAATAGATGGCGAAGTAGATGAGTTTACCCCTCTTTACAATCTCGATCATCGCGCGGCACGCCAACGCTCCAACCACAAACGACGCTAAAAATCCTGCCAACATAGCAGAACTACTCACACCCGTAACGGCAATCTCGCCACCCCCCTTAATGAGGTCGAGCAGCGTGTTTCCTAGTATCGGAACTAGAACCATCAAGAATGAGAACTTAGCAACTTTCGAGCGATCGTTTCCAAGCAAAATACCCGTTGCGATGGTTGAGCCCGAGCGCGAAATGCCCGGAAGAACCGCAATAGCTTGCGCCGTACCGATGATGAATGAGTCGCGGAACGAGATCTCGCGTCCCTCTCTTGGGGGTGTCTTGTAGGCAAACCATAGCAAGAGCGAGGTGACGAGTAACATAGCCCCCACAATCAACAGATTGTACTTCGACGCCAACAACACCTCGATATCATCCTTGAACATAAATCCAATGATCGCCACGGGGATCATCGAGACAATAATCTTCGACACGTAGGTGTGAGACTCGCCCCATTTTTTTGAAAACAGCCCTCGTAAGATATCCCACACGTCGTTCCACAGCACCAAAAGCGTGCTACAGACTGTTCCGCAGTGGAGTGCCACATCGAAGGTTAGATTTTCTGTCAGGTGCACCCCCAGCAGCTCACGCGCAAGCTGTAGGTGACCACTACTCGAAACGGGTAGGAACTCGGTTATTCCTTGAACAATACCGAGAATGATTGCTTGAAGAATTGACATAATTTATTTAGAATCTGGGTTAAAATCGTTTCATTATCGCGTAGACCTCAAACACAAATCCAGCAACAACAACAATCGGAGCTAACGTAATACGACGCCACGAAAAAATATTGTAGTTGAATCCCTCGGGGCTTGCCGCCTCGCCTCCCGACATTAGAACAAAACCCAACACGATTATTACAAAACCAATTAACAGGAGAAGATAATTCTTCTCCGTTAATGGTAATCTCTCGTCGTTAGACTCCTCTTGTTTCTGTTTTTTTGTTGACATATTGTTTTTTATTTTTGAGTTGAATTGTGCTCTAAGAGTGCTGTTAAAAATATGGCAATAATTGTTTTACACTACTTAGGAGGCTACTCGAAGATCTTCTTAATCTGCCACCAACCCTCTGGCTTGTCGTTCTCCTGCGGTGCTCCTGCGGTGCTACGTCCGTCGGTGATGAGTTTCTGCATTGCTGCCTTGAGCTCAGCTACCTTTGCAGGATACTTATCTACGAGGTTCGTTGTCTCCGAGATGTCATCCGCAAGGTTGAACAACTGGAAATCGGGTAGATTTAGCTGATCCTTCTTGATCTGTGCATTTGTTGGGTAGCTCCATCCATCCGAACCCTTTGCAAAGAGAAGCTTCCACTCGCCTTGACGAATAGCAAATCCTCCATTGATAGAGTGGTGAACAGTATAGTCGCGCATCTGCTTAGGCTGCTTCCCGTAGAGGTACGAAAGGAATGAGAAGCTATCCTCACCCTCGTTGTCGGCAAGCTTCGACCCAACCATATCGGCTGCTGTCGCTACCATATCGGTCAAACAGATTGTAGCGTCAACTTTTGTGCCTCTCTTCGTGCCTTTAGAGCCCTCGACGATGAATGGTACGCGGTGTCCTCCCTCATACAAATCCGCCTTCATTCCTCGCAACTCACCATTTGGAGAGTGACCAAAGCCCTTGAGCTGCTCGAACTCGGCGCGTGGCGAACATCCATTGTCGCTCGTGAAGATAAGGATCGTATTGTCGCTAATACCCTGCTCCTCCAACGTCTTGCGGATCTGCCCCACAACATCGTCGACCTGCATCACAAAGTCACCATACTCATTGGTCTTACTCTTTCCAAGGAACTGCTCCGTTGGAAGAATTGGAGTGTGAGGTGCTGGAAGTGGCATATAGACAAAGAAGGGTGTTCTCTGCTTCTTTGGTGCACTAGACTTCTCCTTTATGTAGTTGATTGTCCTATCGGTCACATCCTGCAACACCTCGTCGTGTGTAAAATCTGTCGAGGTTGGTCCTTGACGCCACGATCCGAACCCTTTTCCTACGGTCGAGAAAGTTGGAGGTGTAACCACCTTATCATTCTCAACCCACACATATGGAGGCATATCCAACGATCCGCAAAATCCATAGTAGTAATCAAATCCTAGATCTGCGGGTGAGTTCTCCACCTCTGCAGACCAGTCGACCTCTGGATTTGACGACAAATCATCTATGCCCTTACCCTTAGCATCTGGAGCTGTGATCTTCCAGTTCCAACCTAGGTGCCACTTTCCGATGTAGGCTGTTGAGTAACCCTCGCGATTGTATACATCTGCTAGGGTTGTCCTCTCAGCTGGGATCAACGCCTTGCTATAACCCGACACAACACCCGACTTAAGTGTCGAACGCCAGTTGTAACGACCCGTCAACACTCCATATCGAGTTGGCGTCGACACTGCCGACGAGGTGTGAGCATCGGTAAAGATAACACCATTGCTCGCCATTGCGTCGAGGTTTGGAGTTGGGATTTTTCCCTCTGCGTTGTAGCACTGCAAGTCGCCATAACCCAAGTCGTCAGCTAAGATATAGATTACATTTGGCTGCTCCTTAGCTTGAACAGTCGCTGCCGCTCCGATAAAGAGGGCTGGAATTAGATAGTTAATTGTTGTTTTCATTGGTTATTATTGTTTGGCTATTTGGTTAATGACAAGATTCTCTTAACAATTGGTTCTGGGTTCTTCAGCGAGTGGGGATGGTGTCCAACACCCTCTTTATACATACACTCTATGTCTCCCTTGTAGCTCTCAATCTGCGCTGCAAATGGGATAGTATTCTCCGCAATGGGGACTAGTTCGTCGGCATCACCGCAGAGATGGAACATCTTATATTTACCCTTTGCGATCTCCATGCAGCGATCAATAGGGTTCAACTTATAAGCTATCGCCTCCTCGCGAGAGCTAAATCCATACGCCTCATACAACAAAGCCGCCAACTCAGCATCCTCCTCACGACCCATAGGCCAACTCTTAATGTCGAGAACAGGGCAGTCGGCATATATCATCTTCACCGCCTTGGGGTTCTTCACCGCAAAGTTGTAGGCGATCAATCCACCGCGACTTATTGCCTCGATAACGCAGCTCTTTTCGAGCCCCTTCTTGCAGATATATTTATAGAACAGCTCCCACTGCATAACCGCCGCAGGCGATCCAAACATATTCGCAACATCGTTGTAGACGATGTGATACCCTCTCTCCAACAGCGCAATATCCACCTGTGGCTCGTGCCCCCAGAAGCGAGCTCTCCACACCCAAGGTTGATCTGGCGCAGAGTACTTAGGCTCTACAACGATCGAACTCTTGCCATTGTGGGTAAATTTGTACCCCTTAAATCCGTGGTATGAAAACTCCTCGGAGTCGGGCTCAGCCTTGAAACGATACTCGGGATCGAAATCCTGTGTTAGGTGTTCGTAGAGTCTCTCTGCTATACGCTTTGCACCGATCGCCGATGGGTGGATCTTGTCGGGCATCTCCGCCTCAACATAGTCGTAGAACACAGGGTGGAGATTCAAAACCTCATAACCACCATCGTAAGCTACCTTTTGGACCTTTTTAACGATTGTATTTGTGATATATTTGGGGGTGATGTTCTTCCCATCGCTCTCATTATGACACATTGTCGGCGCCATCAAGATGATTCGACACTCGGGCGACACCTCCTTGATTGACTCTATGAGAGCCTTATAATCCCCCTCAAAATCCTCTATATGCTCTCGATTCATCGCCTTCGAGTCGTTTGTACCCAACATAATAAATGCAATATCGGGCTTAAACTCCAACATATTTTTATATTGAGTGGTCTCGATATATGGTAGATTTCCCTTCGACAGGAGGGTTCTCGCGCTGATTCCAAAGTTCACAACTTCGTAATCACTACCCAACATAACACCCAACTGAGCTGGATATGAGTTGTTCTCGCGATCGTCTATCCTTGCTCCAAAGGTGATGCTATCACCAATACAAGCGACTTTTGTTTTGTGGCGAGGTGCGCCACTTGCGATAGTTACTATCGCGACTAAGAGTAGGGTTAAAAATCTCTTCATTTTTCTGTTTAGGTTTAATATAGGTGTATTTTTTGACTTTTCATATTTACAAATCGGCTGACCGAGAACCACGTAAACAACAACGATATAACCATACCGCCTGCCACCATCGCGCCACAAGCATACGCCGCATCATAGAGCTGCGCCATAGATAACATACCAACTAAGTTCTCCTGCAACCCATACAACACCCCTCCAAAGAGAACTGCCGCAAAGATCCCAGCCCAAAATCCACTCCACAGAGCACTCGACAGGAATGGACGAACAATAAACCACTTCGTCGCACCCACCAACTTCATTGTGTTGATGACTCCACGTTTCGAGAATATAGCCAAACGTATCGTATTGTTGAGCAACACTAGCGATATAAACAGCAGCGCGCCCCCAAATATAGCTAATAAAATTTGAAATTTCCCAATCGTAACATCTATCTGTTCCACTAGGAGTGCTGGATACCCTACCCTCGTCACTCCATCTATAGCACCCACCTCCTTGGCGAACTGCTCTAGTTCTCTTCTATCCTCAGATCGAGAGGTCAACGCTACTTCGAAGCTATCCATAAGTGGGTTTTCGTCGAGTATCTCCTCGAACTCCAATCCGAACATCTTGCGAAACTCCTCATCGGCGATCTTCTCATCCTTCGACGAGAATCGCACCTCCCCCGAGAGAGGATACTCCGCAATGACTCGTCGGATCTTTTCGCGGTGCGCCTCATTGAGGTTCGAGCGAAGTTCAACCGTCGCGGTGATACCCTCGCTTATGTCGCGTACTACATCGAGCGCCGTCACCATTAGATAACCAACCGACCCCAACAGAAACAACACCAACGATATACTGAGTGTCGAGATAAGGTATGAGTTACGAACTTTACGCCTCAGTTTTTGATTTCGTGCCATAAGCTTTGAAGAGTATAAGTGCAACAAACGATAACAAAATCATAAGCGACGCAATCAACGTCACCCCATTAACCAACCCCCATCGAGGAGCTCTAAATCGCCACTCCACAGTGTGCGTTCCGGCTGGAAGCTCCATTGCACGCAGGATATAGTTGGCACGGATGTATGGAGCAGGTTTGCCATCTATGTAGGCGCTCCACCCCTTGTTGTAGTAGATCTCGGAGAAGATGGCAAGTGCCGGTGCATTCGACGAGTAACTATATTTTTGGTAGTGTGGTTCGTATCTATCCATCGTGATCTCTGCCTCGGCGGAATATGTAGTTGCTCCGATCTGTTGATCCTTCCCCACCACAGCAACCCTGTCGAGTGGAAGCTCTCCAATCATCGCAATCTCCTCATTTACTGTTGCGACCCTCTCGACACCATCCACGAACCACGCAGCACCTAGTGCCGAGGGTCGATAGATCACCTCACGACCATCGCGCGCAATGATATATCGGGTATTGAGCATATCGAGCGCCACAGAGTCTGCATATGCAAGATAGTTGTCAATAAGATCTTGGTATCGAGCTAGTTTCGCTCCGTGGTATCCACCCACCGAGCGGTGAAAGTAACTCGTTGTAGCGTCGTTGAATGGGCTCACCGAGAGGTTGAGCACACGATACTCTCTATCTCCGCTCTCACCCTTATCTTTGAGGATCTCTAGGTTAGCATCCGTTGCGATGATCTTCGCGCTACGTGACGCCTTGAAGTCATCGTGGTTCAAGAATCGCATATCGACCCACGCAAGGTCGACAACAACCAACAGTCCCACACCTGCAACCATCACACCCTTTGGTAGTTTTCCGTAGAGGTAGGCAATAATTACCGCAGCTGCCAAGACAATATATATCGCCGAACGGATAGCGTCAATCCCCATAATGGCGACCCTCTCGCTAGCCATAGCAACAGCAATCTCTGTCGAGAGATCCTCCGGCAACTTAATATTGAGTAACATAGCCAAGCTATCTCCATATCCAAAGTCGAAGATCATACCCCCAAGAAGCGCCAACACAACCGCAACACCTGCCACTACTCCAGCAGAGTAGGCAACAACTTTGATCGACCCCTCTCCCATCCAAAGTTTCGAGAGGGCATATGTCGCAAGCAGAGGTGCTGTCCACTGCACCACAACGAGGGTCATCGAGACTGTTCGGAACTTATTGTAGCCGGGTAATATCTTAAACATCAACTCCGTAAACCACATAAGATTACTTCCCCACGCAAGCATCAACATAACAACTGAGACTCCAACGATCCACCATCTCTCCCTCCCTCTGGAGAGCACAAGCCCAACACAAGCCAAGAAGAGAACCACCGCTCCCAAATATGTAGGACCTGCCGTAAAAGGCTGGCTTCCCCAATATGCTGGTAGCTGTTCTGCTACAGATTTGTCGAAGCCATTTAACTCAAGTGTACGTGCCACAGCCCCCGACGTGGAGAACGATTTTCCGGAGTCACGACCCATAAAGTCGGGTATTAGGAGGTTCAGCGACTCCCCAATACCATAACTCCACGCTGTAGCATACTCCAAGTCGAGACCACTACTCGACGCCGTTTGAGAGGTGAGTTCCGACCCTCCACGCATCGTCTCCGCGGTGTGCTCCGCGGTATACCACAGAGGCGAGAAGTTCGAGAGCACGCCTAGCACACCTGCCAAACACAACATTGCCGTACGTCGACCAAACCTCACCAAACTCCCCTCACGATAGTTGAAGTAGAGCTCCGAAATCCAGAACGCCACTGCCGCCATCAAAAAATAGTATGTAATCTGCGGATGGTTCGCCCCGAGCTCCAACGACGTAAAGAGCGCCGCCGTAGCGTAACTCCACAACTTACCACTCCTAAGTGCCACATATATAGAGCCCATCATAGCTGGCGCATAGACCAAAGCCCACATTTTGGTGACGTGCCCCGCCTCGATAATCAACATAAAGTAGGTCGAGAGTCCATACATCGCACCTCCCGCGATGGCAACCCAACCATTCACACCCATCATCACCAACATCAACCACATCGACAACATCGCAAAAATAAGAAACGCCGCAGGGGTATCGACAACACCTGTCACCACACTTGCTGCACGTTTGATGATCTGCCCTCCATACTCGACGTTGATTAGATACGCCGGCATTCCGCCAAACATCGAACCACTCCACTGAGGATCTTCACCCGTCGCCTCACGCGTTTGGATAATCTCCTGAGTCATACCTTTATATTGAGTAATGTCACCCTGTATGATAGTGTCGCCCGAGAGCTGTGGCGCAAAGTAAACAAAGGCAAAAATCGTATATGTTACGACTGCCACAACGAATGGAATAAATCTCGATATATTAAATTTTTCTCTCATAATTTGAGTTTTCGAATAAAAATGACCCCACAAAGATAGAAAAAATCTCTGAGAGAGTGGGTCAAATGGTAAAAAAAGAGTACTTTTGCACCCTATACTTATGATCTACAACAATGATTACACTCTCTCAAATACAACAACCCATAGAAGAGCACCTTAAAGAGTTCGATACATTTATTGCAGAACAGTTCCATACGGAGAACGATTTATTGAGTAATATGTTGCGTGACGCTCTCTCTTCTCGTGGTAAGGGTGTGCGACCAATGTTGGTTATGTTGGCGGCAGCGATGGTCTCAAAGTCGGGATACATATCGAAGAGAGCCTACATTGCAGCGATGATGTGTGAGATGATCCATCTCGCCTCTTTGGTGCACGACGACGTGATCGACGAGGCTCCAACACGTCGCGGCAAACCATCACTCAACGCAAAATGGCAGTCGAAGAGGGCGGTCTTGGTGGGTGATTACATCCTTGCTCGTAACCTCAACATCGGATTAACAAGCGGACAGTTCGACCTTGTAACACATATTGTCGGGGCAATTGCAATCCTCTGTGAAGGGGAGGTTATTCAAGATGACTGCGCCCGTCGACACACAATGACACGCGAAGAGTATCTCTCGATCATCGCAAAAAAAACAGCATCGTTGATCTCTATTAGCACCTCGGCAGGCGCAAAGGCGGCAGGTGGATCACACGAAGATGTTGCAAGAATGCGTGAGTTTGGACGAGCGTTGGGTATGGCATTCCAAATTCAAGATGACATTCTCGACTACACCCCATCGTCAAGTAGCGGAAAGAGCCCATACCAAGATCTAATAGAGGGCAAGATCACACTCCCGCTATTAATATTGCTGGAACGAGCCGACGAAGAACAACAAAAAACAATACTAGAACTAGTCAAAAACTCCGCAGAGAGCGTCGAGGCTCGAACCAAAATCGTAGAGTTCGTAGATCAGAACAAAGGCGTGGAGCTCGCAACAACTGTGATGAGACAATATATCGACAGAGCATTGTCGATCTTGAGCGAATACCCCGAATCGAAGTATCGAACAGCACTTGTCGATATGTGCGCATTCGTAAGCGAGAGAGATAGATAATTTAACACAATATATAAGACATACACATATATATAATAGATGAAGAGAGGATATTTAAACCCCACAGCAGACCAGACATTCGAAATTCGCGTTGGCGAAAAGGGGGATTGTAACTTCAAAAAAATACTCAATGATGCTGCAAGACTGCAAGCGGAGGGCAAGATAGAGCAGGCTTGTAACCTGCGCTTCAATGCTGTTCAGATCCTTCAAGAACTGCTCGGCGAAGATGACGAGGTGCGCCTAGAGTGGAATCACGACAACTCACGTGCAGCTATCGAGGTGGTACACCTATCGGCAATCGACCACTTCCTAATAAACGACTTTGAGATTTCGAGCGCCCTCCTAGAGTTGGCGCTGGATCTCGATCCAGAGGATCACATCGAGGCATCAAACCTCCTCGCCTACGACTATCTAGCGATGGAGGAGTATGAACTATTCGATGAGGTTATCAACGACATATCCGACAAGTACGCCTCACGTACAATTCTTCTTCTTTGGTCGGGCTATCTTCGCGATGGCGCACTCCCCACAGGAGAGCTCCTCTCCCTCAAGAGTCGATTCGCTCCCTTCTACACAGAGTTCACAGCCGACAAACACGCTACCGACTCAGAGTATCTCTCGGACATCGAGAGCGAACGCCCCTCCACAAAGGCTCAAGCACGAGAGTTGTGGTTGCAGACAGAGAACCTTTGGAAAATACACAGCAACTTCATCGAGGCGTTGCACAAAGCATAAGCATTATGGATATTGCAAGAGAGTTAAGACGAAAAAATATAGCAGAGTATGTGCTCTATCTGTGGCAGTTGGAGGATCTGTTCCGAGGATTACAATTCAGCCCCGAGGCGATCTACACCAAATTTGTTGCCCCTCGCAAAGATCTAGCCCCCGAAGAGCAGATGGCTCTACATCGGTGGTATGTTGAGTTTTGTGAGCTCCTTGAGGGCGAGGGCAAACGTCAGTCGGGACACACAGAACACACGCTTCATCTCATTGCCGACCTCGCGGATATGCACCAACGCCTCCTAAAACTCCCTATCGGAGCTCGCTATCGAGCACTCTGGGTAGCACTGGAGGAGGTTTTGCCCGACCTCAGAGGTGTCGCAGGAGACAACACCAAAGATATCTCCGACATAGAGCTCTGTTTTCGCGCCCTCTACGGTGCAATGCTCTACAAAATCAAAGGCGAAGCGGGTCGTGGCGCAGTTGAGGACACCTTAGCTTATGTCTCTCCCGTCGTGGCGGAGCTAGCAAGAGTCTACGGCGAGGTGGAACGAGGTGAGACAGACCTCTTCGCAAATGAATAATTGGAGACAAAATAGATGCGATTATGAAAAATAAATTACAATTCCGGAGCTTTGTAGCTACTGTTGTTACTTTACTAGCTCTATCAATATCTTCGTGCGATATTTTTTTGAGTGAAGAGACATCTTATTCATACGATTTAGATGGGTCTACCCCCATTAGTGGATATGACTCCTCTACCCTACAGCAAGATTTCTACGCAGATCAAACAACTCCAAACTACTTTAGCTTTTCGGCATCGGAGTCGTGGAGAGTTGATTTGTCGCAGACAACAAGAAGTGACGATAACTATTGGGTTGACGTCTATCCGATGAGTGGCGAGGCGGGAGAGCAGCAGCTAGAGATCGCTATTAACTCCGAAAATACAACAGGAGAGCCTCGATCAATGACAATTACCATTGTCGGAGAGAGTGGCTACAGCCCAACAACCATCACCGTTACCCAAAGTGCCGAACCAACACCAGACGAATCAGAAGACGATGACGAAGATAGTGATTCTGCCGTTGAATCAACGGACTTTACCCTTGCAGATTTTGCCTCTATGACCACACCACCAACAACAGATTGCTGGGTGATTACAGATGAGAGCGCAACAGTTATGTCGACAGATAACTTTGGTGACTTTGCCGCACTTAGAGCTATGCTTAGTGCCACGGTAGAGGATGGACGCAGTATAGAGTTGGTGTTTCCTAACTTGAAAGAGCTACCAAACTATGCGTTTGAAAACAATAACTTTTATGATTGTAACTCTTTAGTGTCTGTCTCTTTGCCTCAGGCAACAAGCCTCGGGCAGCGTGCTTTCTATTGCTGTGGAGCTTTAACCTCAGTCTATTTGCCCGAAGTGACTACTGTCGGTTCATCTGCCTTCACTTTCTGCTCAACTCTTACATCTGTCTCGTTACCCAAAGCAAAAGAGATTGAAGATAGCACTTTTTGGGGCTGCGAAAAACTAACCTATGTATATGCCCCTTCGGCAACATCTCTTGGGTATATGTTGTTTTATGCGTGCGAGCAATTAAACAACTTCACAATTGCATCTACAGTAACAGAGATTGGAGCTGGAGTATTTAGCCTCTGTAAAAAATTGACAAATCTATATAATAAAAGTAGCAGTTTTATTTTAAGGGATAACATACTCTTCGACGCCGCACAGACATCCGTTATTTCCTCTTCGGCAAGTGTGTCTGGGCATATTGACCTACCCAACAGTGTGACGACAATTAAAGAATTGGCACTGTCATACCTGCTAAGTAACGACTTTTCTATAAGTGGAGCATCTGTTAAAGAGGTTGAACGAAGTGCTTTCGGTTATAGCTATTGTACTTCGGCTGATTTCCCCAATGTAACAACAATTGGGAGTGGAGCATTTGTTAGTTGTAAGTTTACATCTGTCGATTTTCCTTTAGTTACAGCTATTGAGAGTAGTACGTTTTATGGTTGTACATACTTAACAACAGTCAACTTGCCTGCAGTTACATCTGTCGGTGAATCCGCATTTAGATATTGCCGCAATCTATCTATTATGTATTTAGCATCCAACGAGGGGGCTGTACTAACTAGCCTCGGATCTAATGGAGTCTCAGCATTTGATGATCTCGACACATCACAAATATTTCTGTGCATCAGCCTTGATAACGAAGATTCAATAAATGACAAAACACTCACAATCGGAGGGATCAGTGTGACGTTTGCAAATAATCTTTTGGGACTCTACGCGATGGGTGAAGTATATTATGTCGATTTCGAACCTGCCGGAATGGTATATGCAGTCTCTAATGGCGGAAAAAATGGTAAGGTAGTGTCGTTTGACTCAAAATTTTGTTGGCCAGAGACAAGTAATGTCGGCTATGGAGACCAAATTGGTCTACCAAATGAGATTTGGGAGTGGGAAGATGAATATAATGCCGGTGGGTTAGAGTGGCAGATCCCCGAATATAGTGATTTGAAAGAGATATTCCTCGGGAAATGCGGATTAGATACCGAACCAGACCAGTGGGCTTTTGAAGAGATTATTCCGAACTACTACGACTATAAAGATTCGATAGACCAATTTGATGCTAAGTATGAATATTTTGGCTACACAATGCCTGTATATACAATGTCTAAGTCACGATCTATAAACGAATATGGGTATTTGCATTACTTAGTATTGAATATGGGCAATGGCTGGACTGGTAACACCTTTGCTAATGGTTATATTCTTTTGATTTCCGAATTTTGACAAGAACCAAACCACTCGAATATATAAAATTCACATTAAGAATCTGTTTAAATTTCTCTCATCTATTTTGCCAAGGATCTGTTACTTCGCTTTTCCCTCTTTGCATTACGTTACATAGACACCGCTATGCGCCTTATGCAAAGAGAGAAAATCAAAACAACATCTCTCGCAAGCAATTATAGCGAGAAAAACTTAAACAGATTCTAAATTTAACGCTCAAAAATTTGCGAAACCTATTTTTTTGCTTACATTTGCACAAACGGAACAAGAAAATGACAAACAACTATTACTTCAACTTCTTTTATTACTTCTTTTTTAGCAAAAGGAGCGGGAGAGTATATGCAGGTTGTTAAACAACGATATATATATATAGAATCCCGCCCATTAGTGGCGGGATTTTTTGTTAAATAACAGATAATGAAAAGAGTAGCAATACAAGGTATAACGGGTTGTTTCCACGAGCAGGCAGCACGACAATATTTTTCGCGTGAGCAGATTGAGATTGTGCCGTGTCGCTCCTTCACCAAACTCTTCGAGGCTCTGAAGGCGGATCACGACAAGTTAGGAATTATGGCAATCGAGAATACGATTGCCGGGGCACTGCTCCAAAATCACGAGCTCCTACGCGAGAGCGATCATCTGATCGTCGGAGAGTACAAACTTCGTATAGAGCATATGATAGCGGTTTTGCCCGATGTGGAGTTGGAAGATGTGACAGAGGTTGACTCTCACCCTATAGCGTTGATGCAGTGCCAGAAGTGGCTCAACGAACACCCCAAAGTCGAAAAGGTTGTCGAGAAGAGCGATACGGCGGCGGCGGCGGCGGAGATTGCGCGATTTGAGCGTCGCAACCACGCCGCAATATGTAGCGAGTTGGCAGCGAAGATATATGGGTTGAAGATCCTATGCCGCGGCGTCGAGACCAACAAACGCAACTTCACACGATTCCTAATCCTCGCACCAGCAGAGAGGGCAGCAGAGATGGTTGCCCACGAGAAGATCAACAAGGCGTCGATAGTCTTTACACTGGCGCACTCGTCGGGAGCACTGTCGAAGGTGCTGACTATCCTGTCGTTCTACGATCTGAACTTGACGAAGATCCAGTCGATGCCATTGATCGGTCGCGAGTGGGAGTATCAGTTCTACCTAGATCTGTCGTTTACAAATTATGAGAGATACAAACAGGCGATCGAAGCGATTCGTCCATTAACAAATTATATAAAAAATCTTGGCGAATATGTCAGTTTCGAAGTTACAGAGTAATACAAAGGGGTTCGCCCCTGCCGAGCGAATAGAGAGTGTTAGTGAGTATTACTTCTCGAAGAAGCTCCGCGAGATAGCGCAACTCAATGCCAAGGGGTTGGATATTATTTCGTTGGGGGTAGGAGGTCCCGATCGTCCACCCCACACAAGTGTTATCGATCGTCTCTGCGAGATGGCGAATGTAGATAGCAACCACTCATATCAATCGTATGTTGGTATCCCCGAGCTACGAACAGCGATGGCAAAGTGGTATAAGGCTCGATATAGGGTTGAGCTCAACCCTGCCAATGAGATCCTACCACTTATTGGATCGAAGGAGGGTATCTTGCACATCTCGATGGCGTTTCTCAACGCTGGAGATGGAGTGTTGGTCCCCAACCCGGGATATCCGACCTACACATCGGTGAGTCGGTTGTTGCAGGCGGAGATATTTTCATACGACCTTACGGAGGAGCGAGGATGGATGCCCGATTTCGAGGCGCTCGAAAAGCTACCTCTCGAAAAGATAAAGCTAATGTGGGTCAACTACCCCAATATGCCGACCGGAACAAATGCTACGGTTGAACTATATGAGAAGTTGGTAGATTTTGCCCGTCGTCACTCGATAATCGTCGTTTGCGACAACCCATATAGTATGATTTTGAACCCCTCGCCAATATCGATTCTCGAAGTTGAGGGTGCTCGCGAGTGTTGTATCGAACTCAATTCGTTGAGCAAGAGTCTCAATATGTCGGGCTGGAGAGTTGGAATGTTATCCACGAATGCTACATTTGTGGAGTGGATATTGAGGGTAAAGAGTAATGTCGACTCGGGTATGTTCAAGCCGTTGCAGTTGGCGGCTGTCGAGGCGTTGGAGTTGGGTGATGAGTGGTATCGCGAGTTGAACGATATCTACGCTAGGCGACGTAAGATCGCCTCGAAGATTATGCACGCAATAGGATGCAGCTACGACGAGAGCCAAGTTGGACTGTTCCTCTGGGGCAAGATCGGCGAGGGGGAGAGCTCCTCAGAGGCTCTCTGTGATCGAATACTCGATGACGCGAGGGTCTTTGTGACACCCGGTTTTATCTTCGGGTCGCAGGGGGAGCGTTATGTTAGAATTTCGCTCTGTGCCACGGAGGAGCGAATGGAAGAGGCACTAGAGAGAGTAAAAAAAGCAATTAAAATTAAATAAGTATAACCACATTCAAAAAGAGATGAAAGATCTAAATCCAAACCTATTCCCAGAGCTAGAGGCAACACGTCCTCAGGTGATCTCTGGTCCTTGTAGCGCCGAGACCGAGGGTCAGGTGCTCAGCACAGCGAAGATGCTAGCAGAGGCTGGCGTAAAGATATTCCGCGCAGGAATATGGAAACCACGTACTAAGCCGGGTGGTTTCGAGGGTATCGGAAAAGAGGGCTTGCAGTGGTTGCGCCGCGTTAAGCAGGAGACAGGTATGTTGACAGCAACGGAGGTCGCTACAGCGGAGCACGTATATCAGGCGTTGAAGGCTGGTGTCGACGTATTGTGGGTCGGAGCTCGCACGACAGCCAACCCATTTGCTGTTCAAGAGGTTGCCGACGCACTTCGCGGAGCAGATGTACCAGTTCTTGTGAAGAACCCAGTGAGTCCAGATTTGGAGTTGTGGATCGGCGGAATGGAGCGTATCTACAACGCAGGTATCAGCCGAATTGGAGCTATCCACCGCGGATTCTCAACCTACGACAAGACAATCTATCGTAATCAGCCTCAGTGGGCTATTCCGATTGAGTTGCGTCGTCGTATGCCCGAACTACCGATCTTCTGCGACCCTAGCCACATCGGAGGTCAGCGCAATTTGATTAAGCCACTCTCGCAGCAGGCTATGGATTTGGGCTTCGACGGACTTATCATCGAGTCACACTGCAACCCTTGTGAGGCGTGGAGCGATGCGTCGCAGCAGGTTACACCAGCCGACTTGAAGCAGTTGTTGGCAGATCTAGTTATCCGCGAGTCGATGGTTTCGACAGAGGATTTGAGCGACCTTCGCAAGCAGATTGACGAGTTAGATAGCTGTTTGTTGGAGCTCCTCAGCAAGCGTATGCGCGTGTCACGCGAGATCGGCACCTACAAAAAGGAGCACAACATCCCAGTTCTACAGACAGGACGTTACGAGGAGATCTTGGATCGTCGTTCGGGTGATGCAGCGCAGATGGATATGGATGACAAGTTCATCAAGACTATCCTCAAAGCGATCCACGAGGAGTCGGTACAGCAGCAGATCCGTATCCTAAACGACTAATTGGAGTATGTTTACCGAGTCACAAATAGCAACAAACTTAGAGCAAATCAGAGCGGCAGCAGTAGCAAATCAGAGAACTGAGGTCTACGCTGTCGCCCTCAGCGCTCTCGACCTCACGACGCTCTCGCCCTGCGACACCGAGCAGTCGGTGAGGGAGTTTGCCGAGCGAGCAGTCGCATTCTATGGCGACTACCCCGAACTACAGAATGTAGCGTCGTTGTGTGTCTACCCACCCTTTGTGGAGTGTGTAGGTTTGGTTGTCGACGGCACACCGATGCGTATTACGAGTGTTGCAGGAGGATTCCCCGCATCACAGACCTTCCTAGAGGTTAAGGCTTTGGAGGTGGCAATGGCGATCGAGAGTGGAGCAGATGAGATTGATATTGTCATCCCTGTTGGTAAGGTCCAAGAGGGTCTCTACGACGACGCGGCTAGCGAGATAACACTCCTCCGCGAGGAGTCACACGACGCAGTGTTGAAGGTCATCATCGAGAGTGGCGAGCTTCGCACCCCTCAACTAATCTACGATGCGTCGATGATATCGATGCGTTCGGGCGCCGACTTCATCAAAACCTCAACAGGCAAAACCCCAATTGCGGCGACACCTGAGGCGGTCTTTGTGATGTGTCACGCCATCAAAGATTACTTCGACGAGAGTGGCGAAAGGGTCGGCATAAAGGTTGCAGGCGGAGTACGTTCCGCTACCGACGCAGCACTCTACTACACAATCATCGAGCAGGTTTTGGGCAAGGAGTGGTTGACGCCCGAGCTCTTTAGAATCGGAGCGTCGGCAGCGGCAAACGCACTCCTTTCAGCTATTGTAGGTCGCGAGGTCACACACTTCTAGATTCTCTCCTCAACGAATAAACTCCATCCATCTTCAACTTCGGATGGAAGTGCTTTGACTCCATTTTCGATCCACGACATCGCCCCGATGAGGGTTACCATTGTGTCGTGGTCGAGGGAGTTGATGTGCGCACGCGTGGAGCACCCAAGGCGCTTCGCCACCGACTTTATGTAGAGATCGGTCTCGATACTAGTCGATTGAGCCCAACGACGGATAATCTCATCGAGGGTGTTTATCGAGTAGAGCATATTGTAGTTGTGGATGACCAGAAACATCGCTCGATAGCCCCACCGCATTGATCTAAACTCTTTATATGTTGGGTCACTACTCGGTGTTACCTCTCCTCTGAATGGGCTAACGCTCTGGCGAATATTCCCCGGATTACAATTTTTTACTCCTCTGCTAAGCATTTCTCTGCCTCCTTATCTACTCTACGTCTAACATATTGGCGCATCCACTCGAAGTATGGTGCGTCAGAAAATTGTGCGGCATTCTCAAGGAACGACCAGAACTCCACTCCACAGACAAACCCCGTGAACAACCTCGCAAGCCGAAGCTCCACGAAGTTGATTATACAACTCTCGATGATCCACGCCATAGCGATTGCGATGAGTGTAAATCCGAGTTTGTAGAGTGTTCGCCACGCCTCGACGCTCTCGAAATACCACGTCTCACCCTTTTCGTTGGCGCGGCTGCGCGACGCAATGATACCCGTCACAAAATCTATCGCGATAAAGAGTATCACACAGAGCACAAGGGGCTTTATCGGGGCGAAGAGGGCAAATATAGAGAGTATCACAGCGCTAGCGTACTTGTATATGAGTTCCATTTATTCTACATCTTTTTAGTATGTTTTCACTCGCCACATACTCGGAGTATGTGACACTATTTTTGTCGAGTTCGTCGCTGAGTCGCAACATCAACATACGCGCACGACACATCCCCTCTCGTGTACGAGGGGCAGATGGGAGGTTAGCAACCTCGCGCACATATTGAGCCAGTGCAGGCGCAACGAACTCATCCATCAACACCGGATACTCACCATCGGCAAGGGCTATGTAGAGCTGTTCGCCAATCACGGGGATCAGATATCGACGCTCGGCGGTCAGAATGTCGGCATTAGTTATCATCGAAACGGGGGTGTACTCCGCGTTTGCGTATGCAAGTTCGAGGACTCGCTGTGGGGATATAAGTATGTTTGTCATCACTAATTCACGGTTTGAGATGTTGAGTAAGAATATGTTATCTGCGAGAGGAACTGTTGTTGTAGTGGATCTGACTCGTCATACTCCAATCCATCGGCACGCCTAGCCTCCCACACCTTCATATATATTGGTTTGGATTGTGTTGGTGGGCGGTTGATGATTACGAGCGACGAGGCGTCAACCCCCATCTCCGACGCGATAAGGTCGCGAATAGGCTCTATCAACTCCTCCTGTTCGGCAAGGATCACGGTGTTGAGTGCCACCTCATATTCGTGAAGTATGCGCTCGGAGCTAAAGCCCGACGAGTAATCCAACCCACTCAGAGTCCTAAACCACGAGTGTGCAACCACAATGTCGGCACTCGCCTGATCGTGAAGCGCCTCCCAATCGCCATCATTCTGCGACGAGATGGGTATAAACCTCGAATTGTCGTTGTCGCTGCCATCCTTGAGGACGAAGAGAACTTGACCGGGCTTACCCCCAAACTTCTCCTCCGCAGAGCGTATTACTGCCTCCGCCTCGGCTTCGCTATCTACCGTGTCGTCGAGCAACATAACTCCCGACATCTGAAATGAGTTGTCGAGGCGCGAGATGTTCCAGCGATCAGTCTTGTAGGCTATAGCCGAGACACCCAACCCTGCAATGTATGATGGCACACCGTAGTGGCTAAACATCGGTTCATAATCTTTGTAGTGAATCATCGAACGCTCTGTGCCATCCTCGAACGCCTCAAACTTAGGGTATAGAGGTATTTGCTTAGCCTCAGCGTGGCGGAACTTCGCCCAGTTGTGGTGAATCAGAACCTGAGAACCCTCCTCACACTTAGCGAGTCGGCAGGTTGAAGCGTCGTGGTGGTAGAGCGCCAACGACGAGTGGTCGGGCATTCGGACAACCTCCACAAAGGCGTTGGCAAACAACATCTTATCGAACGCCACTCGACTTATGACCTGTCGCAGAGTCTCCCCCGCAGAGTTTACCCTCTCGACGAACATCCCCAACAGAGGTATCGACGTGTCGTAGTTGAAGCCCTTACCGGAGATGTAATCAGCCTTGTCGTTTATGATTCTGCGATGTGTCACTGCCCGCTGAGCGAGTCGGGTAAGGTGCACCGGAAATAGATTGTCGTCGCCCCAGCTCCAGAATTTATCGCTTTGAGGTGTTCGTCGCTCAGTTGTAATGTATGGATCTTGACGGTTCGTAACCGCAATTCTTGTCTTTGGCATATTCTTTTTTACATTAATGTTTCACGATCAGTCGAGCTCCAAACCCAACTCTGAAGTGGATAGTCTACCGCCGACCCACCACTCGAAAATTCGAGACTCTGCAACCTCAACGGATACTCAACTCCAAACCGCTCACTCCACCCGACACGTATCACTGCCCCCGTCGCGAGGGTTACGTCGGCAACAACTCCACACGTTAATATTCGTTGTATCTGCTCTGGGCTGAATGGAGCGTCGGCGTGCTCGCACTGAAACGAGAGTGTGTGAATCACCCTATATTGTCCCGCGTCGAGATATTGCCGCTCGACATATGAGGCGTCGCCAACATTTAGGTTGACGTCGACACCCGAACTATCCTCGTCCCCCAACTCGGGAAGAGGAGTCGAGGCGAGGCGCAACACCACTCGGGTGATGCCCCCCACCAACTCAAAATATTGATTCGACTCCATCGGACTATGTTGTTACGGTTGTCTTCTTAGCGATCACAACCAACTCCTCGTCGAGGATCTCACAACCTGCCGCAAAGATCGCACGCTGACGATTCTCCATCTCGTCGGGGTTATACCACATACGGATCTCTGTTCCGGGGTAGTCTGCCGTGTTGACCGCCATCACAAAGTTACGACGATCGGTAAGCATTGCGAAAGACTCCGTCATAGAGAGGTTCTTGAGGTATGTTCCGATTCGCATATCGATCACTGGAATACCGTGATACATCAACCCCGTGCGACCGTTGATTGTGTCGGTGTACGAAGCGTCGACACCCGAAGAGTCCAACGCCTTCTCATAGAGGTTGTAGATGTCCGACGTAACGAAGAACGCGAGCTGACCCTCACCCTTCATATCCTTCAGACGATCCTCCGCCTCATCCCACAAGCTGTCGAAGAGCGTCAAGGCGTATGACGATGACGCGAGGTTCGTATCGTAGTACTTCAATGGCGTGATGGTCTCGTCGGTGATTGCACTTTCGATCTTCTTGATGATACCATCGAAGGTGTCGTAACCACCCGACGTACGATTTGCATCTCCAACCCACATTGTTGCGCGGATCGACTCCGAGATAGAGCGACGAAAGAGCTCTGTCTCGACCTCTTCGAGTTGTGTACCTGTAAGGTCGTCGAGATTCACCTCCGCCTGTGTTGCGAGGCTCTCGAAGACAAGCGAGTAGTAGTCGGATGCCGAGAATCCCATCTCCGCCTTCACTCGTTTCATATCAATAGTCTTCTGCACCTTTGCGCCATTCGTTGAGCCATCCCAACCTGTTGTTGTGTGACTTCGCAAGATGTCGTTGTTGCCGCTCCATAGGTGTACTGTCGTAGGGACTGGCATATTGTAGAGCATCCTAATGCCTAGATCCAAAGCCGACTCACCTGTTAACATAGGTCGGAAAAAGACTGTCTCCAACTCAGATCCTGTGTAACTCTTACTTGATTCAATATAATTCATTTTCTTCTTCTTTTTTTTTTGTTGTTAAATATTGGGGGGGGTATTATCTTCTCATCCTCTGAGCATCTCGCAAATAGGCACTCTCATTAGCACTCATACTCGCCTCGTGGAGCGATGGGTCTTCGCATTGAGCGATCACTGTGGGGGTTAGCTCTCGCTGCCTCTCCTCGAATACGATCTGCGAAGCGCTGCTCTCTGTCGAGGCGGAGACGGAAGCGGAGACAGTATCGCTAACTACTGGTGTAGCAACCTCTCTCTCACGATCTGCTCCTCGAAGGCGTGATCCGATCTTTCGAAGTACCCCCTTCACCGATGTAAGGGCACTCTCCAAGGTCTCACTCACCATCTCTGGAACACTCTCGCTCTCCTCACTCTCCTCGCTCTCCTCTTCGGGTGCGAGGGTCGACGTGGCGATCTCGCTGTCGGCAAGCCCCGCCTCAATAGCCTCCTTGGCGCTGAGCCATCGCCCCTCACCACCCTCTTCACCCATTAGGGTAACGAATGACTCCACGTCACGTCCCGACCTGCGAGCATATAGCTCTGCCAACCGCTCATCGCTCTTTCGAAGGAGCTCCACACGTTGCGACAGCTCTGTAGCGTTACCCTCTGCCGTGCAGGTTGAGTTGTGGATAAGGTAGAGCGCATTCGAGGAGATCTCACGCTGCCCCTCACTCGCCGCCTGCGCAATCACAGTCGCCGCACTCGCCACATAACCCCAACAGCGTGTCGTAATCTGAGCATCAAGCCCCACCAACGCGTCGTAAATAAGCAGCGCATCTCCCACATCACCACCCGTCGAGCGAATATTTACCACGACATTGGTACTCTGTAGCTCCTCGATCTGTTGCAACGATCTGCGGAAATTCTCATATGTAGTGACCCTCTGTTGAGGATCTTCGAACTGCCACTCCTCGGGGATGCCTATTGTCCCTTCGATATCTATCGTTGTGGTCTCTTGACTGTTTTTAATTTTGATTGTCTCTCTCATTTTTACTTTACAATTAGGAATTTAATTTTGGCACAACCCTCACCAACTCGATACTCCACAATCTGCTCAATCCAACACTCCGTCCACTCGCCATCGATACGCAATCCAAAGGTCGATAAAACACTAGCTCTACCACTCAGTGGCGAGAGTAGATCCGCCATCTCGTGAGGCTCTAGAGCCACCGTGAGCGTTACATATTGACCTCTCTCCTCGCATTCGATCTGCTTTGCGTAGTATTTGTTGAGCCCCGTGAGTGAGTCGCGATCCTCGAAACAGAGCGAAACACCCTCTGCATCACTATGAAACACCACTACAGGATCTCCATTGTCGTCGAGCCCTCGATAGTAGAGCACACGAGGCGAAAACTCCAATGTGTCGGTTATCGAGATGTCGTCACGATCGCCAACTATTGGCAATCCATCGTCGTCGTTGAGCGTGGGTGAGAAGATCGGGTTGAGTTTAGTCACCGAGGTGTCGTTCGTCGCATAGGATGCAGTCGTGTAGCTCCACTCCCCAAAGTCGGGCGATGATCTCGATACAGCACCGTCACCATCCAGATAACCCCACTTACGAACCCTCGCCACTCCAATTGCGGCATCTTCGTAGGTAATCGCCTCGCCGAGGAGGATCTTGTCGCTCCAATCCCAAATAGTCGCTGTGTCGTAGATTCTATCCAGTGGATCGAGATAGAGGCGTCGCGCCACGGGGTCGGAGTAGTATCGCAGGTTGAACATATGTTGAACCGACTCCAACACATCACTCTGATAGAGTTCGTGTTGAGCCACATCGACATACTCCACCACATCTCCATAACCGGGGTATGCCGAGAAGTATGGGGTAATCGACGTACCAGCCTTTAGCGTAAAGCTCATCCCTGCCTCAGCACCCTCCACATACATCGCTTCGAAGCGTTTAGGAGAGGTTTTCGACACCGACGACGGTGAGGTTCGAATCGTCACATCAATCTCGGTCTCTCCCCACTCCTCGATATATCCCTGATAGAGCGCCCAATCACCCGAATAAGATACATAGCTACTACCCTCAACAATCTCAACAATCATATCCTCAATCGAGGTTACAAATGGGGTAGTGTAACTTAGAGTGCGGGCTGTCCAGCTTGTGAGAGTGGTGTAACTTGACGAGCCATTCAACTTCGCCCTCAGCCTATAGGATGCCCCGTCGGTGTGGTCGAAGATCATCACCAAGTAGGTAAATCCAGTAAGCAGTTCCTCCTCTCTCTCGTCGGCAAAGTTGTTGACGATATCGACCGCTACGGTTGGAGACTCTCCGAAGAAGAAGGTGTCAAACCCCTTTAGTTTGGTGCGCGACTCGATCCAATACTCGGTTGTGTAGAGCACCCGATACTCGAAGCCAACACTTATCTCAGTCGGAGGTGTAAACTGCACTGCACCACTGCTATATTCGAGACAGTTGCCGCGGCTATAACACTCATTATCCTCATCAATCGAGTCGATGTCGACAAAGTAGTCGATTGCATTGGAACTCTGCGAGATGGAGAACGAGACTCGTCCCGAATAGTCGGCTGTCGTCGACTCGTCGCTAAGCTTCTTCACATAGAAATCCATCGCCTCCTCAGCAGCATCATTCTCCTGTGAGACATACGAGCCCGACATAAACAGCTGTTGAAACTCCTCACTCAGGGCGATTTCGCTCACCAACTCATACCCCGTTTTCTCCACAAAGGAGTTCAACATCGAGTCGATCTTCAAGAATGGGTGATACTCGTCAATCGAGCGAATACGTCGCACCGTCTCCAGCGACACCGACGACATTGTACTATCATACTCATCGCGCGTGACGGGGAAGAACTGTACGGGTTGCTCCTCCTCCCACGTAGCCTCCAGATCGTTTTGACGAAGTGTTATCTGATAATCTATCTCACTCAAACTTATCAACGTCTCAGCGGCATAATCCGCCCACTCCGCCGCGGCGCGACTCACACGAATACCATATTTAGAGGTTTCGCCCGACCTCTCGACACTGCGCAGCGTCAACTCCCCTTTGAGGATGGAGATCCCCTCATATGTGATCTCTCCAATGTGGCTCTCGGAGTTGAATCGAGCAGCAGAGTGCAGATACCCCTCACCCCCAAAGACGAGGGCGGCAGAGTGGCTCATCTCGACATCAAACTCCACCACACTATCCTCACGTGCCGCCTCAATAGATCGTGTCGACGCAGCGTCATACGAGAGGATGACAGATGGTTCTGAGATCAGTTCGACCTGCTGCCCATCGACATATAATTTGATTCGACTACTCATCACTATAAGATATTTTAAGCTCCACACACCCTATATCCGAAATTGCCGCAAGCTCCACCGCCTCAGACTCCACCGTCACCTCCAAATAACCTCCCGTGTCGATTGCGATCCACACCTTTGGGGACTCCACAATCTCAGCTATTGCACGACGCACAGCGTATGTCTCGAAGGCAGAGGAGATAGTGAGTGTGTTGCTGACCCCGGCTTGATAGCTGCGTTGAGTAACAACGGGAAATGTGTAGTGCTCGATCGATCCGCGCGACGATATCCACGCCAGACGAATTGGGTCAACCGGAGAGTCGACAATTATATATCGTAGTTTTTCAACCAACTCGTCACTCTGATATATCGAGAGCTCAATCGAATCCAACGACTGCTCCTCAACCACATCCAACTGCTCTTCGAGCGCCTCCGCCACAATGTTAAAGGTGGCGAATCCCGATATCTGCGCCTCAATCGAGTAGCTCTTTACTGCCACCGCCTCCTCACGTTCGACGATGTACTGTCTCTGTTCGACGGTGATGGGGAGCTGTGGGTCGACCCTAAATGTGAGTAACTCGCTCTCGCCAAGAGTCATTGTTCGAGCCATCACCGGAAGCGACGAGAGCAACCCCACCTCACTCTCCTCACTTCGGGAGAGTGTAAATCGGCGACTCTCAGTCACCTGATCCGACGAGTCGACAAGCATCACGGCAACCGTACCGCTATTTGAGTCTGTTACAAATCCACTCTGCGCAGTGACTACATTGGGGTATGCAAAACTTCTAATTATTGGGGCAACATTGATCTCTGCGGTAGAGGTGGAGTAAAATCTTTTAACCCCAATAATCTCATCCGACGTAGAGTCTACGATATAGATTGTAATATCACCCTCCTCTTCTGCGTAATCATCTTGACTATAGGTAGTTGAGTAGCTGTAAATCAACTCAGAGTAGAGCGATTCATAATTTTCGGGATAAGTTGTAAACATTGTTGATAACTTAAAATTAGTAATTGTTTATAAATGTTCGTTTATAGCGAGCCGTCGCCCCCTGCAATATAGTTCGAAACCATCGTAGCCGAGACCTGCACAGCCACCTCGTCGTAGTTCGATATCTGTAGCGAAAGAGGCTCGATCTCCAACTCCGTCGTCGCCAACACCAAAGGGGAGCGCTCCAGTTCGTGAACGATCTCCATTGCGTCGCGCTTGACATCATTCCAAAGCATCGAAATCGCCATTATATCCTTTTGAGAGTGACATTTGAGAAGTGTAAACTCAATATCATAGCTCACTCTTCCTCGCTCAACACCCTCCTTATCACTCACCGCAGCGGGCGAAATCAGAGCATATGCCCCAAGGTCATAACGCCAATTAGCACTCCATTTTTTACCCAATCGTGGGGAGTATCTCAACCCACCTGCGAGGTCAGCAATAAACTCCTCATAGCCCCTATCACGCTCTCTCATTTTTGTTTATAAGTTAGAAATTAACACCCGTATTTTGTCTAAATATCTGTTGATAACTCCGAGTTGTCCACAACTCCGACAAATTCCATATCGACACTGCAAATATACACTATTTTAACTTGAATTATCAAATGTTT
This sequence comes from Rikenellaceae bacterium, assembly GCA_047174765.1. Classification (GTDB taxonomy): domain Bacteria; phylum Bacteroidota; class Bacteroidia; order Bacteroidales; family Rikenellaceae; genus Alistipes. The sequence continues at coordinate 33,858 of JBCQTT010000016.1, forward strand.
TGTCAATTATTTTTAGTTAAATATTCATTCTTTTAACTAACACCTTGATTTCCCGAAATTTGAATATTCGATTAATTTTCGTCATAACACCCTAAAAAAATTGCGATAGGCTCGAAACCTTAGAAAAAAATCGTTACCTTTGGGGGTTGTATCGCGCGCATTTAAGGAGCGACGCACCAAAATTCAAGCACAAACCAAAGCAATATGTCAAAGATCAAAATAGCCTCAGTTTCCTACCTCAACTCAGTCCCGTTCACATATGGAATAAACGAGTCGGGAGCAATCGACGCAGAGCTAATATTAGCCCCTCCCGTCGAATGTTCGCGCCTACTGAGCGAGGGGGAGGTTGACATTGCACTGATCCCTGTTGCCGCGACCCCCAATTTGGGTATCGATGTAGAGATTATCACCTCTCACTGCATCGGCACCGTTGGGGCGGTACGTACCGTTGTGTTGTTGAGCGATGAGGAGCCCAAGTCGATCGAGAGAATCTGGCTCGACACCGAGTCTCAGACATCAATCAAACTCTTGGCACACCTCTGCGAACACCACTTCAAGATAACCCCCGAGTGGCATCTGCTGGATAACCGCGAGAGGATATCACACCCAGAGGATGGAGATGCTTTTCTGTTGATTGGCGACAAGGTATTCGAACACGAGGGGGAGTTTGAATATACGTTTGATCTGGCGGAGGAGTGGATGCGCCTAACGTCACTACCCTTTGTTTTTGCTGTGTGGTGTGCCCCGCGGGGTGTCGACGAGGAGATTGTCGAACAGCTAGAGCTAGCCCTAGAGTGGGGCGTCGAACACACATTCGAGGCTCTTCAAGCAATACGCCCCGACGTAGAGATGGAGGATGGATATAGATACCTCACCAGCAATATCGACACGATGTTGGATGGAGCAAAACGCGAGGCAATGAGACTGTTTCTAGCCTCAAAAAGTAGAATCATACCCAAAACAAAGGAGAGTTAAAGATGATTACACTATACCTAAGACAATTCAATAAAATCATTCGCAATGCCGATCTGAAGATATTCGACTCACTGAGTATAGACGACGTGTTGTGGATAGATATGCTCGAACCCAGCTTCAAGGAGCAGCGTATAGTTGAGGTATTTATGGATGTCTCTTTGCAGACGCGCCAGCAGATCGAGGAGATCGAAACATCGTCGAAGTACTCCGAGAGCGCAAAGTCGATTGTCTCGAATGCCAACTTTTTCATACCCAAGTCGGATGATGATTTTACGATAGAGCCCGTCTCGTTCATCATCACCAAGACACACGCACTCGTCTCGGTACACACACACGAGATGCGCACATTTCGTGATGCGGAGCGACGTCTTCAGGTGACACCGAAGAACTACCCTACTGGATTTCACATCTTCGCCTCGCTACTAGAGGTGAGGGTCGACTACGACGCCGACCTTGTGGAGGCAACAGCAAAGGCGGTGGCGGCACTGAGTCGCGACATTGCTCGCGAGGATAACATCGACAAAGAGTTTATACGTCGCATCGGACGCCTCCAAGAGAACACAATGGTGCTACGAGAGAACATCTTCGATAGACAGCGAGTGCTGTGGATGATTCGTCGCTCGGAGCGCTTCCCTCGAGACATCTCCCCGAGAGTGCAGCTGATGATAAAGGACGTAAACTCTCTGATTAGCTACGCAGACTTCACATTCCAGAGGCTCGACTATATTCAAGACTCCGCACTGGGACTCATCAACATCGAGCAGAACGAAATCGTGAAGATATTCTCCGTCGCATCGGTGATCTTTATGCCCGCGACGCTCATCGCGAGTGTCTACGGTATGAACTTTAAGTTTATGCCCGAGTTGGATTGGAACTATACGATGGAGAGCGGTTACGTTGTCCCGGCAGGATATATATTTGCAATATTCCTGATGCTACTCTGCTCAGGATTTACAATCTGGTTCTTCCGCTACAAAAAGTGGTTGTAGGGGCGTTTACTGGGCAAGCCTCTTCAATCGCGACTCAACCAATGCAACAAACTGCTCCCTCCTCTCCTGTGAGATGGGAGAGGCGTCAATCAGCTCGCGCCACTTGTCGAGCGCGCCACAAAGTTTGTTGAATATAATATTGAGAGCCCTCGATTTGATGGATGGTGAGTCGAGCGCTCCCTTCACGAAGTCGGCACGACGCACTCCGCACCTCTTTCCATTTACGGACAACGCCAGCTCCACGCTCCGATCTGCCGTAAGAGGCGAAAGAGAGGCTATAGGTGCCATCGAGAAGAGTGTCGCGTGTGGTTCGTGGAGCGAGAACGACGACATATTGAGGCACGCATCTCCAATGACCCAACAGAATATCACCCTCTCCCACATATTGACAACATCCAATCGCCCGATCGTTGAGCACTCCTCAATGACCTCTGCGACAAACTCATACTCTGCATCACTCCCCTCCACATCGTCCGAGGAGCCGGTGATCTCACAGATATTCTCGCAACAGATATCACCCCCACTCACTCCACAGTCGACACGTCGCACAGCGAGATAACACACCCCCTCGTCGGAAGTTACAACCGAGTGTGGCGTAACAAAAATTGCAACTGCCTCCGCCATCTTCATCGCCAACTCTTCGAGCTCCACAGCCTCCGCGGAGGTAGCTTCTCGAAGTGTATAGCAGGGGTCATTTACAACTTGATGATATCTATTGATGTTCTCCATTTTTTGATTGGTAATATTTGGGGGATTAGTCTATGTATCTTTGCTGGGATCTACCGGAAACAGGATACACCCCACTCACCGGCAAGCATAGCTCGATTTTACGGCACAAACTTACATAAAATTTCTGGAATTATAAGAAACCGCTTAAAATTTAATGAGTTAAAATATTTGTTATCAGAAATGGAGTAAAGAGGGCGTCAAGAAGATTAAAGGTCGTAAGCGTCATATAATAACAGATAATGAAAATAGTCCGACTAATCTTGATTGATTAGTCGGACTATTTCTTTACTTTTGTTGAGGGTGGAAAATGGGGATCGAACCCACGACCTTCGGAACCACAATCCGACGCTCTAACCGACTGAGCTACTTCCACCATATCGAAACTTACCCGCTTCGGTGTGCAAAGATAAGACATCTTTTTGAATTGAGCAAGAAAATAGAGGTAAAATTTAAGAAATTGTCAAAATGTCATACAAAATAGCTATCTTTGTCACCGGATGTCACCGAAAATCTGCCAAATACCATTTGGCATAACGATTGAAGAGTAACGAATGAAAAGAACAAAAATAGAATAACAAATAAAACCAAATTTAAGAATTATGAAAGTTAGACCACTATCGGATCGTATCCTCGTATTGCCAAAGGCGGCTGAGGAGCGCACAGCAGCAGGACTATTTATCCCCGACACAGCGAAGGAGAAGCCTCTCGAAGGTGAAGTCATCGCAGTCGGAGGTGGCACAAAGGAGATCACAATGGAGGTGGCAGTAGGTGACCACATCCTTTATGGTAAGTATGCGGGGCAGGAGATCAGCGTCGATGGCGTTGACTACCTTATGATGAAGCAGAGTGACGTAATGGCAGTAATCGAAAAATAGTTAAGAAGAAGATGGCAAAAGAGATTAAATATGATGTAGAGGCTCGCGAGCTTCTAAAGGTTGGTGTTGACGCATTGAGCAACGCTGTGAAGGTTACACTTGGTCCTAAGGGGCGTAACGTAATTATCGACAAAAAGTTTGGCGCACCACACGTCACAAAGGATGGTGTGACGGTAGCTAAGGAGGTGGAGCTCGAAGATCCATTTGCAAATATGGGTGCACAGATGGTGCGCGAGGTGGCGTCGAAGACCAACGACGACGCAGGTGACGGTACAACAACAGCTACGGTGTTGGCTCAGGCTATCATCGGCGTGGGCATCAAGAACGTAACGGCAGGTGCTAATCCGATGGATCTAAAGCGTGGTGTTGACAAGGCTGTTATGGCTGTTGTGGAGTCACTACGCGAGCAGAGTCAGGAGGTTGGTGCCGACATCGACAAGATCGAGCAGGTCGCTACAATCTCTGCTAATAACGACAAAGCAATCGGATCTTTGATCGCCGAGGCTATGGCGAAGGTGAACCGCGAGGGTGTTATAACTGTCGAGGAGGCTAAGGGTACTGAGACATATGTAGATGTTGTTGAGGGAATGCAATTCGACCGTGGTTACATCTCGGCATACTTCATCACCGACACCGAGAAGATGCAGGCTCAGATGGAGAAACCATACATCCTCATCACCGACAAGAAGATCTCAACAATGAAGGAGCTCCTCTCGATCCTTGAGCCTGTGGCTCAGAGTGGTCGTTCGTTGCTTATCATTGCAGAGGATGTTGACGGAGAGGCTCTGTCGGCACTCGTTGTCAACAAGTTGCGTGGTGCGTTGAAGGTTGCAGCTTGTAAAGCTCCCGGATTTGGAGATCGTCGCAAGGAGATGTTGGAGGATATCGCTGTGTTGACTGGCGCTACAGTGATCTCTGCCGACAAGGGTATGAAACTCGAAGATGCTACACTCGATATGTTGGGTACAGCGGAGAAGGCTACACTCGGCAAAGAGAATACCGTAATCGTCGATGGTGACGGTGCAAAGGAGGCTATCGAGGATCGTGTAATGCAGATCAAAGCCTCTATCGAGGTCTCTACTTCGGACTACGACAAAGAGAAGTTAACGGAGCGTCTTGCTAAGTTGGCTGGAGGTGTTGCAGTTCTTTACGTAGGAGCAGCAACAGAGGTCGAGATGAAGGAGAAGAAGGATCGTGTAGATGATGCACTCGCTGCAACTCGTGCCGCTGTAGAGGAGGGAATCGTCCCCGGAGGTGGTGTCGCTTACATCCGTGCAATCGCAGCTCTTGAGGGTCTTAAGGGCGAGAACGAGGATCAAACAACAGGTATTCAGATCGTGAAGCGCGCAATCGAGGAGCCTCTTCGTCAAATCGTCGGTAACGCAGGTGGCGAGGGCTCGGTTGTTGTCAACAAGGTTCGCGAGGGTGAGGGTGCATTTGGTTACAACGCACGCGACGACCGCTACGAGGATATGCTTGTTGCAGGTATCATCGACCCTACGAAGGTATCTCGTGTAGCACTTGAGAATGCTGCCTCTATCGCGTCGATGTTCCTAACAACGGAGTGCGTACTTGCCGAGCAGAAGGTAGATGCTCCAGCAATGCCTCCAATGGGTGGCGGCGGAATGCCCGGTATGATGTAGTAAATTTATGTACTAACAAGTCACACTTGATACGAGTCTGGCTAACAAGGATGAGTTTTGGGGGCTTCCCTCGCTTCTCAAATCCTCACGTACCCAAAGTACGCTGCGGTTTGAGGAGCGAGGGAAGTGCCGAAAATCGCCTTGTTAGTCAGACTCGTTTTGCTATTAATGCGTTACCTCCGATATTAACAATTTTAGCGAAAAAACTTAAACAGATCCTAAATTTTCCCTATCTTTGCACTCACTATGGGAAAGATGAGAAGAAAAAAAGCAAATTACCCTCTAATTGAGGCGCTTGAGATCACCACACTTGCAGCTGAAGGCAAAGCAATGGGGCGATATAATGATATTGTTGTGTTTGTGCCGATGACTGTTCCGGGAGATGTTGTTGATGTGCAGATTCGTTCGAAACGCCGCCGCTTTATGGAGGGTGTCGTGGTAAACTATGTAAAAAAGTCGGAACTGCGTGCCGAGGCTTTCTGTGAACACTTTGGTGTTTGTGGAGGCTGCAAGTGGCAGAACCTGCCATACCCCGAACAACTACGATTCAAAACTGAGCAGGTGCGCGATCAGCTAACACGAATAGGTCACCTCACTCTTCCAGAGATTGACCCCTGCCTAGGCTCTGCAAAACAGCAGTTCTATCGCAATAAGTTGGAGTTTACCTTTACCCCCAAGAGGTGGTTGACTTATGAGGAGATTGCCTCTGACTCGGAGATAAACTCTGCGCCAGCCCTTGGCTTTCATATCCCGGGGATGTTCGACAAGGTTCTCGACATAAATAAATGTTGGCTGCAACCCGAACCCTCAAACTCTATTCGCGACAAGGTAAAGGCTTTTTGTGTCGAAAATGAATTTACATTCCACGATGCACGTAGCCATATTGGATTGATGCGTGGTATTATCATCCGCTCATCATCGACCGGAGATGTTATGGTAATTGTCCATTTCGGAGAGCAGGCTGACGACAAAATCGAAGAGTTGATGTCCTACATTAAGGGGGAGTTCCCCGAGATAACCTCTCTCTTCTATGTCGTGAATCTCAAACTCAACGACTCTATTAGCGATCAAACTCCAATTCTATACGCTGGAAAGGATCACATAATGGAGCAGATGGAGGGTATTGATTTTAAGATTGGACCCAAGTCGTTCTACCAAACGAACTCGGAGCAGGCGTATGAGCTATATAAATTAACCCGTGAGATGGCGGATCTAAAGCCTCACGAGACACTTTATGACCTATATACAGGTACTGGAACAATAGCGAACTTCTGTGCGTCGCGTTGCGCAAGGGTTGTGGGAGTGGAGTATGTCGAGGAGGCGATCGAGGATGCTCGCGTCAACTCGGAGAACAACAACATCCAAAATACTATCTTCTATGCAGGAGATATGAAGAGGGTGTTGAGTGATGATTTCGTCGCTCAGAATGGGCGTCCCGACGTTATTATACTCGATCCACCACGTGCAGGGGTCGACGAGCCCGTTATCGAGGTTATTCTTCGAGCTGCACCCGACAGGATTGTTTATGTGAGTTGCAACCCTGCCACGCAAGCTCGCGACTTGGCTCTATTTGACCCCTACTACACAATAGAACGAGTACAGCCAGTCGATATGTTCCCCCATACTCACCACGTGGAAAATATTGTAAAGCTAGTGAAACGATGTGAAGTTTTTCCTTTTTTCGGGTAAGCCATTTTGGTACTATTCCGTTTTTTTATGTATGTTTGCAATATGTTAAAAAACAGTTATCAAGATCAACTCCTCGAAGCGGGATGTGACGAGGCGGGGCGTGGATGTCTCGCTGGGTCGGTATTTGGGGCGTCGGTGATTCTGCCCCCCGACTTCTACGACCCAAAGCTCAACGATTCAAAACAGGTCAGCGCAAAGCAGCGCGAGAGGCTTCGACGTCTCATCGAGGCGGAGGCTGTGGCGTGGGGTGTTGCGGAGGTGACGGCAGAGCAGATCGACCAGATTAACATTCTCCGTGCGGCACACCTCTCGATGAGCAATGCGGTGCGGCAGCTCAAGGTGCAACCCGAGCTACTATTGATCGATGGAAATTTGTTCTACAGTGATTTGGAGACTCCACATCAGTGTGTTGTCGGGGGTGACGCACTCTACACCTCGATCGCTGCGGCGTCGATCCTGGCGAAGTGCCACCGCGACGAATATATCATAGAGCTGTCGCAGCAATATCCTCACTACGACTGGCAGAGCAACAAAGGCTACCCCACAGCAAAACATCGTCGCGCAATCGAAGAGTATGGTCTAACACCCCACCATCGACTCACGTTCGGCAAGAAGAGGTGATAGCTATCGACCAAATCGAACCAACAACACATTGATGTCGGAGGGTGACACTCCCGGTATGCGAGATGCTTGACCGATCGTCGCTGGGGCGATGCGTGTGAGTTTCTGACGCGCCTCGATTGTGAGGGCGTTGAGTTGTGTGAAGTCGAAACCTGTGGGTATCAAGATTGAGTCGAGGCGTTGGAGTTTCTCCGCTATGGCGCGCTCACGCTCTATGTAACCGCGATACTTTACCTGTATTTCGATCTGTTCGCTCACCTCGTCGGGGGTGGCGTTCTGCTCTAGGTGGCGGGCGATCTTTGGCGAACAGCTCGCAAGACCTCGTATGGTCACCTCGTTGCGAGCGATCAGGTCGAGTGCCTTACGTCCTTGGTTTAGGGGCTCTTGCCCTAAGGATTTTAGATACTCATCTGCTTGTGACGCTTTGATTGTCGTGGTCGAAAGTAGTTCGGTGAGTGACTCTATTGCTCGACGCTTTGTCCCGAACTCCTCCCACTGTATGTCACCCACAAGTCCTATTGCTCGCCCCGTCGGTGTGAGGCGCAAATCTGCGTTATCTTGACGTAGGAGGATGCGATGCTCCGCGCGCGAGGTGAACATACGATATGGCTCGTCGACCCCTTTGTTCACCAAGTCGTCGATCAACACCCCGATATATGCAGCGTCGCGTGAGAGTATCAATGGCTCTTCACCCACAACGGCACGCGCCGCATTAATGCCGGCAATGAGCCCCTGTGCCCCTGCCTCCTCGTAACCTGTCGTGCCATTAACTTGCCCTGCGAAGTAGAGCCCCTTGCGGAGTTTCGTTTCGAGCGATGGGCGGAGCTGTGTAGGTGGGAAATAGTCATACTCGATAGCGTAGCCGGGGCGAAATATATGTACATTCTCAAATCCGCGGATCTTTCGCAACGCCTCATACTGCACCTCCCACGGTAGGGATGAGGAGAATCCATTGAGATAGTACTCCGTCGTGTCGCGCCCCTCGGGTTCGAGGAAGAGTTGATGTTGATCCTTATCGGCGAATGTACGTAACTTATCCTCGATACTTGGGCAGTAACGAGGTCCAACACCCTTGATCGTTCCGTTGAAGAGCGGCGAAAACTCAAAGCCTCGACGCAACGTGTCGTGAACATCCAGAGAAGTATAGACCAAATAGCAAGGTAACTGCTCCTCCACGACCTGTGTCGATGAGGAGTATGAGAATTTCGATGGGTTGTCGTCCCCCGACTGAGGCTCCATTACCGAGAAGTCAATGGTTCGAGAGTCGAGCCTTGCGGGTGTGCCGGTCTTCATACGCCCAGCCTCGAACCCCTCAGCTACCAATGACTCCGTAACGCCCGTAGAGTTCTGATCTCCGGCACGTCCGCCATCAGCCTGAGCCTGACCACAGTGCATAAGTCCTCCGAGAAATGTACCGCTCGTGAGAACCACCGCCTGAGCCTCGAACGTAACACCAAACTTTGTCTTAAGACCCGCCACACGCTCCTCCTCAAAGAGTAGCTCCGTTACGCTATCTTGCCACAAATATAGATTCTCCTGCTGCTCCAACGTCCGTCGCCACTCGGTCGAAAACCTCGCCTTGTCGCACTGCGCACGAGGAGACCACATAGCAGCCCCCTTGGAGCGGTTGAGCATTCTGAACTGAATGGTGCTGAGATCTGTTATTCGCCCCATCTCACCCCCTAGGGCATCAATTTCGCGAACAATCTGCCCCTTTGCGACACCCCCCACAGCTGGGTTACACGACATATTCGCAAACTTTGTCATATCTTGTGTGATGAGGAGCGTGCGTCGCCCCAGTCGTGCTGCCGCCAACGCCGCCTCGCATCCTGCGTGCCCTGCGCCAACAACTATTATGTCGTATTGTAGTGTCATCGTTAAACAGATTCTTAGAAAGTTCACCGCAAAGATAGTGTTTTTTTCGTGAAGTTGGTAATCAAAATCTACAACCATTGTTGTGTTTGCTTAAGTATGGGAAATAGGCAAACACAACGCAATTAAACCCTCCTGTTATGAAGATTAAACCCTAAATATTATATCAAAAGTGGTTATTTATTGGTTTTTTTTATAACTTTGAACTCTGTATATTAAGAATCTGTTTAAGTTTCTCTCGCTAGAATTGCAAAGAGAGATGTTGTTTTGATTTTCTCTATTTGCATAAGGCGCATAGCGGTGCCTATGTAACGTAATGCAAAGAGGGAAAAGCGAAGTAACAGATCCTTGGCAAAATAGATGAGAGAAATTTAAACAGATTCTAATAAATAGGAGATATTATACAACTTAAAATACAATAACGTTATGACAAACACCAAACAAGAGAGTCTCTTCGCGGAGTTCCCAGCCATCTCTACGGAGCAGTGGGAGAGCGTGATTACAAAGGATCTCAAAGGTGCCGATTATGAGCGCAAGTTGGTATGGAAGAGTGCCGAAGGGTTCAATGTACGTCCCTACTACCGCGCTGAGGATCTGCAATCAATCAAGTTCCTAGGGACTGCGGCAGGACAATTCCCATTCGTGAGAGGCGTCTGCTCAAACAACAGCTGGAGAGTACACCAGACAATCGAAATCACCTCGGCAGCTGAGGCTAACGTTGAGGCGTTGGAGATCTTGATGAAGGGGGTAGACTCAATCGGATTTGTGATCCCCGAGGGTGGGCTCTCAGCATCTGAGATCGACACACTCCTCAAAGGTATTCACCTCCCAGCAGTACATATCACCTTTGGTGGTAAGAAGATCGCGGCAACAGCAGAGCTAATTGTCGCTAAACTAAATCGCGAGGTAGAGGATAAGCGCTCTATCTTTATGAACTTCGAGGTTGACCCGATGGTTCAGAACCTAACAGCCGAGGGAGAGTATGTTTGTGGTGGTGACGGAGCAGCTTGCTTCACTAAAGTTGCAGAGTTGATGAAGCTTACGGAGGCTTATCACCACATTCGTGTCGTTACCGTACACGGAACTCTATTCTCAAACTCTGGATCGACAATCGTTGAGGAGTTGGCATTCTCGTTGGCGGCAGGTCACGACTACATCGTACGTTTGATGGAGGAGGGCGTTGGCATCAACACAATCTCACACAACTTGCGTTTCGAGTTCGGAGTGTCGTCTAACTACTTTATGGAGATCGCTAAGTTCCGTGCAGCACGTCTGTTGTGGGCTACAATCGTCAAGATGTATGGTCCAAAGGAGAGCTGCGCTGCGAAGATGAGAATCCACGCTGTAACGTCGGCTTGGAATCAGACCGCATACGACCCATATGTAAATATGTTGCGCGGCACAACAGAGGCTATGTCGGCATCGTTGGCAGGTGTGGAGTCGTTGGAGGTGTTGCCTTTCAACCACTCATACGAGAAGGCAGACGCTTTCTCAAAGCGTATCGCTCGTAACGTAGAGTTGTTGTTGAAGCACGAGTCGCATTTCGATCAGGTGGTCGACCCTGCGGGCGGATCATACTACATCGAGACATTGACCAATAGCATCGCTACCGAGGCGTGGAAGTTGTTCCAAGAGGTTGAGGCTAAGGGTGGTTATCGTGCCGCTTATGCCGAGGGCTTCATCGTCGACAGCGTTAAGGCGTCGGCAGCAAAGAAGGATAAGAACATCGCTACACGTCGCGAGATCCTACTAGGTGCAAACCAATACCCTAACTTCACCGAAACAGCATCGGAGACGATGAGCGCCGAGGCGGTGACACGCAAGGTGTCGGAGGGTAATTACCTCACTCCATATCGTGGATCTATGGCGTTCGAGCAGATGCGCTTCGAGGTGGATCGCTCGGGAAAGGAGCTCAAGGCATTTATGCTCACTTGTGGAAACTTGGGTATGGCGCGTGCTCGCTCACAGTTCGCTTGTAACTTCTTCGCCTGCGCAGGTATCAAGGTTGTGGATAACACCTACTTCAAATCTATCGAGGAGGGTGTGGTAGCCGCAAAGGAGGCAGCCGCTAATATCGTTGTAGTTTGTGCTGCGGATGACGACTACGCAACTCTTGCACCTCAGATCAAGGAACTCTTGGCTGGTAGTGCAACGTTGGTTGTGGCAGGAGCACCCGCTTGCGCCGCAGAACTTGAGGAACAGGGTATCACCAACTTTATCAATGTTAAGAGCAACGTATTGGAGACATTGAAGTCATACATTAAAGAACTAGGGATATAATGAGAGCAAAATTTTCAGATATTAACTATACGCCCGGCGCTTCTGCTAGCTGCTGTGGCACAAATAAGGGTCACGGCAAAGATGGTGAGTGGCTCACAGCAGAGCAGATCTCTGTAAAGAAGAGCTACTCAGCTGAGGATCTTGAGGGTATGGAGCACCTCAACTACGCCGCAGGTATCGCTCCATTCTTGCGCGGACCTTACTCTACAATGTATGTAATGCGTCCTTGGACTGTACGTCAGTATGCAGGATTCTCTACCGCAGGGGAGTCGAACGCCTTCTATCGTCGTAACTTGGCGGCAGGTCAGAAGGGTCTCTCTGTAGCGTTTGACTTGGCTACACACCGCGGTTATGATGCAGATCACCCACGCGTAGTTGGTGACGTCGGTAAGGCGGGAGTATCTATCTGCTCGGTTGAGGATATGAAGGTGTTGTTCAACGGTATTCCATTGGACAAGATGTCGGTTTCGATGACTATGAACGGTGCGGTGTTGCCAGTATTGGCATTCTACATCGTGACAGGCTTGGAGCAGGGATGTACACTCGACCAGTTGGCAGGAACTATCCAAAACGATATCTTGAAGGAGTTTATGGTGCGTAACACATATATCTACCCACCTAAGTTCTCGATGAAGGTTATTGCCGACATCTTCGAGTACACGTCGCAGAATATGCCGAAGTTCAACTCTATCTCTATCTCGGGATACCATATGCAGGAGGCTGGTGCTACAGCCGATATCGAGCTCGCATATACACTTGCTGATGGATTGGAGTACCTCCGCGCAGGAGTAAATGCTGGTATGTCGATCGACTCGTTTGCACCACGTTTGTCGTTCTTCTGGGCTATCGGAATGAACCACTTTATGGAGATCGCGAAGATGCGTGCAGCACGTATGTTGTGGGCGAAGATCGTGAAGCAGTTCAACCCTCAGAACCCTAAATCGTTGGCTCTACGTACCCACTCACAGACGTCGGGTTGGTCGCTTACGGAGCAAGATCCATTCAACAACGTAGCACGTACAGCTATCGAGGCGATGGGTGCAGCGTTGGGTCACACACAGTCACTCCACACCAACGCGTTGGATGAGGCTATTGCGTTGCCAACCGACTTCTCGGCGCGTATCGCTCGTAACACACAGATCTACATCCAAGAGGAGACCAACATCTGCCGTGAGGTAGATCCTTGGGCTGGTTCATACTACATCGAGAGCCTCACAAAAGAGATCGCTGACAAGGCTTGGGCTTTGATTCAGGAGGTCGAGGAGCTAGGCGGTATGGCAAAGGCTATCGAGACAGGTCTTCCGAAGATGCGTATCGAGGAGGCTTCGGCTCGCAAGCAGGCTCGTATCGACTCTGGCGAGGAGAAGATCATCGGTATCAACGAGTTCCGCCTCGAAAAGGAGGATCCAATTGATATCCTTGCAGTAGATAATACAGCGGTTCGATTGAGTCAAATCGAGCGCTTGAATGAACTTCGTGCAGGTCGCGACGAGGCAGCTGTGAAAGCAGCCCTTACAGCTATCACAGAGTGTGTTAAGAGCGGCGAGGGTAACCTCCTTGCACTAGCAGTTGAGGCGGCAAAACTACGTGCTTCATTGGGAGAGATCTCAGATGCTTGTGAGGATGTAGTAGGTCGTTACCAAGCCGTTATTCGTTCAATTTCAGGTATTTATAGTTCAGCAGTGAAGTCAGACCCACAATTCCAGAAGGCTACAGATATGGCGGCAGCATTCGCTAAGCGCGAAGGTCGTCAACCACGTATTATGATCGCAAAGTTGGGTCAAGATGGTCACGACCGTGGCGCGAAAGTTGTCGCTACAGGTTATGCAGATATCGGTTTCGATGTTGATATGGGACCTCTGTTCCAGACTCCAGAGGAGGCTGCAAAGCAGGCAGTAGAGAATGATGTACACGTTGTTGGTGTATCGTCACTCGCAGCAGGACACTTGACGCTCGTTCCACAGATCATCGCAGAGCTAGAGAAGCTAGGTCGTGAGGATATTGTGGTTATCGTCGGAGGAGTAATCCCAGCGCAGGACTACGAGCAGTTGTATAAGGATGGTGCTGCAGCGATCTTCGGACCGGGTACACCTATCTCAACCGCAGCAATCAAGATCCTTGAGATCTTGGGCGAGTAAGCTCTTGGCAAATATAAGCAATGATGCCAAAAATGGTTGGCATCATTGCTGTAATATTTTAATTACTTTCATTGAAGCAGATTTCAATGAAAGTAATTTTTTTATGTCAAAAACGAGGTCAAAGCAGGGTGGTCATCCACGCTGTTGGAATACCTTACTTTACCAAAGAGTTAATATCCATCTCAAACTTCGAAATAATAGCACTATACTCATCGCTCTGGGTTAGGTTATTTTGCTCGCTAGGATCGCTCTCCAAATTATACAACGCACGTTTCTGGCGATTGACTGCGGGGATATATTTCCACTCTCCACGTCGCAGAGCTATGTGACCCGGGTTGTTTTGGGTCAATATATATGGGCGATATGTGGGTGCTTCAGCATCAAAAAAGAGCTCCGCAGCGTTAACGCTGTCGTGCAGTCCATCCAAATTTGCCTCCGACTCTGTGATATGAGCGAGTGTCGCAAGCATATCTATATAACAAAATCTCTGGCTCTGAATTGACGACGACTCAATCTCATCACCCCACGCTGCAACAAACGGAACTCGTGTACCACCCTCCAACAGAGAGTATTTCGCACCTCGCAGTCCTCCGAATGGATCGTGATCGCCGATCCCCTCCGCAGCACCATCATCATACCCCTCCTTGACCATTGGTCCATTGTCGCTTGTGACGATGATGAGGGTGTTATCCAAAACTCCGTTGCGAGATAAGCACGCCTCGATCTCGCCTACGCTATAGTCAAACTCCTCGATCACATCTCCATATGGTCCTGCCTCACTAACACCTTGAAACCTAGCCCCTGCCACTCGTGGTTCGTGTGCCGTGTGTGCCGCAAAATAGAGGAAGAAAGGCGAGTCGGCATTGTCGTCGATAAACTCTGTAGCCTTTGCCAAAAGATCCTCCGTAAGCTCCTCGTCTCTCCAACGTGCAGCCTCTCCACCACTCATCCAACCGATTCGACTAACACCATTAACGATTGTCCCTGAGTGATATTTCGACAAGTTTACAAGACGCAGAAGGTTCGGATTTTCACTCCCCGTTGGATCGTCACCAACCTTACCAGAGTATGATACCTCGATTGGGTCACGCCTATCGAGACCAACCGTTTTGTCACACTCCATATATATTGTTGGCACTCGATCGTTGGTCGCAGGGTAGATAAATGAGTAGTCGAAGCCGACATCTCTCATCCCTCCTCGTTTTATCTTATGATTGTAGTCAGCAGGGTGCTCCTCTGTTCCGAGCCCAAGGTGCCACTTGCCTACGATCGCTGGTTCGTAACCCACCGACTTCATCTGTTTTGGAAGAGTGTTGCGCTCAGTATCTATTGCGAGCGGTGCATCTCCAGCCATAATACCGACCCCCTTTCGCCACGCATATTCACCCGTGAGTAGAGAGTAGCGCGTAGGCGAGGATGTTGATGCTGGAGCGTAGGCGTTAGTAAACCTTACACCACGCTCAGCAAGTCTATCTACATTGGGCGTCTTAATGCGTGTCGCGCCATAACACCCCAAATCACCATAGCCGATGTCGTCGGCTATGATGATTACTACATTGGGGCGAGAACTCTCTGCTGCGCAGAGTCCGCCGACTACAAATGTGCTTACAATAGGTAGCACAACATATTTTATATCCATATTTTTTTCGCTTTACAACGTCCATTCGTCATACCAATTGAGCTGCGGTGTTCCCTCCTCATTGAACTCTATCGGCAAAAATAAGTAGCGTCCATCTATTGGATTGAGAGGTCGCCATCTATCAGCCATAAAGATCAACTTATCCTCACCCTCAACAGGCAAAATATAGGTGCTCTGCGAGAAGAATGTTTTATTTGCACCCTCACCAACGCAGGGGTTACCGAGTCTCTCCCACGGTCCAAAAATATTATCGGCTCTCGACAGACGTGCTGGGTTAGGATCCCACCCTGTACAGGCGGAGGTTATCATCCAGTAGACTCCATTACGCTTGAAGATTGCAGGTGCCTCGTTCGCCTCTCCCGGCAGAGCCCTCGCGAAGCGCCCTGAGTGGTGGAGATAATCCTCAGTGAGCTCTGCGATGTGAAGTGTTTGATTATCCTCCGATGAGAATATGTGGTACGCCACACCATCGTCGTCGACAAATAGAGTCATATCGCGAGACATCTGACCACCCTCGAAGTCTCGAGCGAACGCACCGCCTCGTCGTACATTTGCCTTCCACTCATTGTCGCGCGTGAGGTCGGCATACTTCTGTGCCTCAGCAAACTCCTCGTTGCTCATATTTACTGGCAAAATTTTGGGACAAGAGCGACCAGCATAGAGATATTCGAACTCCCCTGTAGGGCTATCGCTCACCGCTACACCATACTCTGCGGCGGTGTATCCCTGACCCTTAAGCTCCAAGTGGAAGTACATCACGAACTTTTTCGTCTTTTCGTTGTAGATCACCTTTGGTCGCTCGATTATACAACCGCTCTCAATCTTGTGTCCACTACCCTCGGTACGAACGGGCAGCACAATCCCCTCATTCTTCCAGTTGTATAGATCTGTCGAAGAGTAGACTCTAACACCATCCAGAGCGCTGTTTGAGTGCTCTCGCTTGTGCTCACCATACCAATAATATACACCCTCGTGGTAGAGTACTCCACCGCCGTGAGCATTTATGTGCACGCCATCCGCATCCTCCCAAATCTGAGCAGGCTTAAACGATGTGTGGGGCTTTTTCTTCTGTTGAAAAACTCGCACATAGTCAATCTCATATCGCATCGGGAAGCTGTCGTTGTCGACCTCGCCCCCACGATTGCCACCAATAGCGAGATTGAGGAGTAGATATTGAGGTGTTTTGAAGGGGTTGATATACCCTCCAGCCTCGCCATTCACCGTCTTCGGTAACATTGTCTCGTTGATTAACTCTCCGTCGAGGTAGATACGTATCGCCTCCTGATCCCAATCCATTCGCCATAGGTGAAACTTAGATTCCCATTCGGGATCGCTCTTCAAGAACTTCTTAAATGGCACTTTAGCAGAGTCCCAAATCGCTCCATTCCGGTTGTTGCCGTGCGCGACATTCGCCAAGATGTGAGGCTCACCACCTATGCGGTAATACTCCATAATATCAATCTCGCCACACGACGGCCAACGCTGAGTACTCCCCAAAGTCCAAATTGCAGGCCACGCACCATCCGCTGTCGGGATCTTCGCTCTCACCTCTACACGACCATATAGAAATTCGTGCTTATCTTTGGTGTTGATCGATGCAGAGGTGTACTCTCCATACTCTCGATTCTCTCGCCACGACTCGCTCTTCGGATTATAGTTAGGGTTGAGTGTGCGCTCCTTTCGTCCCTCGATGATGAGCACACCATCCTCACAATATACATTCTGAGGCTGATACCACTGCGCCTCATTGTTGCGCACAAACCCCTTTTCGAACCCCCACGACCTAGGGTCGGGGGATCCGTTTTTCTCAAATTCATCGTGCCACACTAGCTCCCATCCCTCACCATCGGTTGTGATGGGTTCGACACACGATGAGAACAACAGTGGCAATGTCGCAATTATATAAAAGATTCTATTCATAATTTTCTATTCACCAAGTTTCTTAAGGAGGGTTCTAATTTTTCATTTTTTACTCCAAAATTTAGGACAAGAACCCGTAACGTCCTAAATTGAAGCGTTTATCTGACATAAAAGTTAAATCAAAA
>JBCQTT010000036.1:0-9742 GCA_047174765.1 Rikenellaceae bacterium
CCATTCAACACCGTAGCAAATACAATAGCAAACCACTACGATACAATCCTAAATTACTTCGACAACAAATCTACAAATGCATCTGCGGAATCTTTCAACGCAAAACTCAAAGCATTCAGATCGCAATTTAGAGGAGTTAGGGATGTGAAGTTCTTCCTTTTTCGGGTCTGTAAAATTTATGCCTGACCCCTAAAAAACACGGGGTTTGCGTATGATCCCACATTACCTACTTTACTAAAAAAGGAAAGAGATCTCTAATCAATTAGATTAAAAATCTCTTTCCTTTGTCGGGGTACCAGGATTCGAACCTGGGACCCTCTGCTCCCAAAGCAGATACGCTAACCGGACTGCGCTACACCCCGTTGTGTTTTAACGAGTGCAAATATAAGGGGTTTTTATTTACTGTGCAAATATTTCGGCAACTTTTTTCACTTTTATTCGAAAATATGTGAAAAATCCTCTTTTGCAGTGGCTAAATAGACCTGAAAACCCAATTCGCGCGCTATATTTATATTTTGCACTCCGTCATCTATAAAGAATAATTGTGATGGATCTACGCCTATGTGCGACACTACGCGTTCATAAATCTCGTGAGAGGGCTTCATAACCCCCATCTCGTACGACAAAAACATATGCTCAAAATAGTAATCCGACGAACGTCCATCAGCTCGAAAGAGATCATTTATCACCGACATCATAATTGGGTTTATGTTCGAGAGGGCGAAGATTCGAAATCCACGACTCTTTAGAGAGTCTATTAAACGTAGTTTTTCGATCGGTATTGACACGAGTAGCGACAGGTAGGCATCGCGAATTGACTCATTCGAGAGCTCCATCAAGCCCGACATCTCTCTAATCTTGTCGTAGAACTCCTCCACGCTTATTTCGCCTCGTTCCAACTCGCCAAAGAAGTCGGCTGGATGGTAGCAGCTAACCAACTTTTCTGCCTCCTTAAATCCGAGCTCTCTGAAGCTAGCGATGCAACGCTCAAGGTCGAGGTCAACCAACACACCTCCGATATCGAAGATGACACACTTTACATTTTTCAACATTTCCATTATTTGAAAGATAGAATTAACGACTCAAAAAAGCTCCACACAGCGGGAGCAATATCGACAATAAGTAGTCCCATCACCCATATTGCGAAGATAAATTTGATCCCCGTACCGACTAGGAAGGCGATAAACACACCCCATCCCACCTTAAAGGCGCGCTCGACATCTGTTTTGTCGTGCATTAACTCGCCCAACACCGCCCCGAAGAGAGGGCAGATTAAGAATCCAATAGGGGGGAACGATACAAACCCAACAAACATACCTATAGTAGCACCCCAAACACCCATTCGAGAGCCCCCAAATCGTTTCGTAAAATAGAGAGGTAATGTAGCGTCGGCAACACTCACTGCGACGGCGATAGCTAGGTAAAGAAACAACTCAGCCACCGTGACAGGTGGCATTGAGCAAAAAAAGGCGACTAACAACGCCAAGAAACTAAATAGTGCACCGGGTATAGCGGGGACAATAGCGCCCACAACTCCGAGCACTCCAAATAGGAGTGCAAACACATAGATCAACAGATCCACTACTTTATAAGTTTGTTTGTCTCCGTATCTGGAAAGATCACCCACGGGATAAAGTTCTTAGCATCTTCAAACTCAACCTGTGCATAGGAGATGATGATAATTACATCACCGATCTGAGCTTTGCGAGCGGCAGCACCATTTAGGCATATGCAACCACTTCCGCGCTCTCCCTTTATAATATAGGTCTCGAAACGCTCCCCGTTGTTATTATTAACGATAGCAACCTTCTCTCCCGCCACTAAATTTGCGGCATCGAGTAGATCCTCATCAATCGTAATACTTCCTACATAGTTGAGATTAGCCTGCGTAACACTTACGCGGTGAATCTTCGACTTTAGCACTTCAATCATCATTTTCATCTTGAAAACTATTTCAATTTTACATTATCTATCAGTCTAACAGCGTCTGCTTGAACCGCTATACAACCTTGGATGTTATCGCTCATATCCCAACTCTCGAGGCTCAACATTGACACTGCGTCAACCACCTCGAAATATATTACCCTCAACACGCCAGCCATCTCGATATCTTTTATCACTTGCTGTGTAACCTCTGCTGGAGTCATATCACCAACCAACTCTTGAGCTCGTTTCAACGCAGCGTAGATTGTGGGAGCAGCTTTGCGGCACTCTGGTGTTAGAAGGGTGTTTCGAGACGACAAAGCCAATCCATCCTCTTCGCGCACCGTCGGTACAACCTCAATCTCAACGGGGATGTTTAGTTGCTTCACCATAGCCTTAATAATAGCGACTTGTTGGAAATCTTTCTCGCCGAAGATACTTTTGTTTGGTTTAACAATGTCGAAGAGACGACTCACCACCTGCGCCACGCCATTAAAGTGTCCGGGGCGTGACGTACCCTCCATTGTAGCCTCAATGCTACCAAAATCAAATTGACGACTATCAGGTTCGGGGTATATCTGCTCCACGGTTGGGGCAAACACTATGTCTGCTCCGACGCTTTCGAGCAACATACAATCCGCATCAAGTGTGCGAGGGTATTTTTCAAGATCCTTTGGGTCATTGAACTGTGTTGGGTTGACGAATATCGAGACTACCACAACGTCGCAAGTTGCACGTGCACGTCTCACAAGTGTTAAGTGACCTTCGTGGAGAGCCCCCATCGTCGGTACAAATCCAACAACGCTAGATTTACATATGTCTAAAGCGCTACGTAACTGAGCTACGTTATCAACAATTTTCATATAATATTCTTGTATATTTTATTTCTATGCAGCGCGACAAAGTTAGAAACAATATATGAGAATGTGAAAATTTTATTAAAAAAACTGCGATGTATCGTCTCAATTTTATCTACAAAGCCACTCAGAAGCTCGTTTGCTTAATATTTTTAGGCTTAACATAGCACATCTGCATAACGATTCAATACATAAGTTGCTATTTAATAAATAGTTTTTTCTGCGAAACACTTTATATTCTCTCTTTTTTATTATATCTTTGGGTCGTTAAAACGATTATTATATAACTCAAAAGCAAAATGTTAATCGAACTACTAAATTACTCCTACTTCTCGCTATTTCTTATAGTAGCGCTCGGCTTTATCCTTGGTCGAATCAAGATTCAAGGATTATCGTTAGATGTATCTGCCGTAATCTTTATCGCTCTTTTATTTGGACACTTTGGTGTTATCATCCCTAAGGAGCTTGGTAATTTTGGACTTGTTCTATTTATCTTTACGATAGGTATACAGGCTGGACCGGGATTCTTCGACTCCTTTAGAAGTAAAGGAAAGACTTTGATAATAATAACGATGCTCATTATCACGTCGGCAGCCATAACCGCTGTAGGGGCAAAGTATCTGTTTGGTATCGACACAGCTAGCATTGTTGGTCTTATGGCGGGAGCTCTGACTAGTACTCCGGGATTGGCAGTTGCGATTGATAGTACAGGCTCTGCATCAGCCTCTATTGCATATGGTATTGCATATCCATTTGGTGTGATTGGAGTGATTTTGTTTGTGAAGTTGCTGCCTAAAATTCTTAGAGTCGACCTGCAAGCAGAGGCTTCACGATTGGAGAAGGAGCGCCGAGGTGCATATCCTGATCTTAAAACTTGTATCTTCCGCGTGTCGAACAAAGCGGCATTTGGCAAGACATTGATTGAGTTGAAGGTTCGTACAGCAACTGGTGCTATCGTGTCTCGAGTGAGACACGGAAACGACATCCTTATGCCCAAAGCAGATGTGGCTCTAGAGGAGAATGATTATGTACAGGCTGTGGGTAGTGACGAGGCTCTTAACAGACTTGCTGTCCTTATCGGAGAGCGCGAGGAGGGAGAACTTCCACTACACAACACTCAAGTTGTTGAGTCGCTGCTTCTCACAAAGCAGAGTATGGTCAACAAAAAGTTGGGAGATCTTCACCTACAGCGTAGCTTCGGTTGTACCGTTACACGTGTTCGACGAAGTGGTATTGTCATCGCTCCATCACCCGACTTGGAACTTAAGTTTGGTGATAAGTTGATGTGTGTCGGAGAGCGTAGTGCGTTGGCGAATATGGCGCGCCTCTTTGGAAACGACGAGAAACGTCTTTCGGATACAGACTTCTTCCCTATTGCAATGGGTATCGTAATTGGAGTTCTATTTGGAAAACTAAATATTACATTCCCCGGATTTTCATTCTCGCCGGGTCTTACGGGAGGTATTTTGATGTCGGCATTGATTCTTAGTGCTATCGGTAAGACTGGTCCTATTTTGTGGTCAATGTCGGGTCCTGCCAATCAGCTGCTTCGTCAGTTGGGATTGTTGCTCTTCTTGGCGGAAGTTGGTACTTCGGCTGGTCGTAACCTAGTCTCTACATTCCAAGAGAGTGGAATTTTGCTCTTCGGTGTGGGTGCTGCCATCACTATGATACCTATGATTATCGCAGTATTGGTTGGTTATGGGGTCTTTAAGATCAGTCTGCTCGACCTCCTTGGTACGATTACGGGAGGTATGACAAGTACGCCCGGTTTGGCTGCGGCAGACTCGATGGCAGATAGTAATATCCCAAGTGTTGCATATGCAACCGTATATCCAATTGCGATGGTTATCTTGATCTTGTTTATTCAGATGATCGCATCATATAGCTAACGTACGAGGTAGCATATGAAAAATTTAGTAAAGATTGTAGCGATAATTCTCTGCATTGGCACTATATTTACGGCGTCATCTGCAACAAATAACAAAAAAAAGAGAACTATGAGCGAACAGCCTTGGATATTGGATAGCTTCGACGACATTAGAGTCCTCCGTTATGAGGTACCGGGATTTGCGTCGTTGCCACTCAATGAGAAGATATTGATCTACTACCTTGCACAGGCTTCTGTGGCGGGGCAAGATATTATATATGATCAGAATTTCAAATACAACTTAGAGATTCGTGATCTTTTACAGAAGATCGTCGCAGAGTATAAGGGCGATCGGACAACGTCGGAGTGGAAGTCGCTAGAGCGATTTGCGAAGCGTGTGTGGTTCTCGAACGGTATTCACCACCACTACTCGGGTGCGAAATTTACACCCGACTTCTCGGCAGAGTATCTCTGTGAGGTTGTCGAGAGTGTAGAGGGTGACAACCGTGCCGTAGAGGTTAAGACGGAGATAATACCAATACTCTTCGATAGCGAACTCTATAAGTATCGTATTACGCGACAAGAGGGTGTAGATATCATCACAAACTCGGCGTGCAACTACTACGAGGGTGTTACGCAGGAGGAGGTTGAGTCGTTTTATGGAGATCTCGCGGAGAAGATAGACACAAAGATCTCTATTGGTCTTAACTCTCAATTGACGAAGGATGAGGATGGTGTTGTATACGAGAGGGTCTACAAATTAGGTGGGCTCTACTCCGAGCAGATCGAACAGATCATCTATTGGCTAGAGAGAGCGGCAATCGTGGCAAACGACTCGCAGCGTAACATAATCGAACTACTCGTTGAGTACTATCGCACGGGAGATCTAGCGAAGTTCGATGAGTATAGTATTGCGTGGGTTAGCGACGACTCAAACGTAGATTTTATTAATGGATTTATTGAGGTTTACGGAGATCCTCTTGGTCGTAAAGGTGCGTGGGAGGGGATGGTAAACTTCCGCAACAACGAGGCGAGCCGTCGAACAGAGATCATTGCAGCAAATGCACAGTGGTTCGAGGATCGCTCTCCGATAAATCCGGCATATCGAAAACCGGTTGTTAAGGGTGTCTCGGCGAAGGTAATCACAGCAGCAATGTTGGGCGGAGATTGTTACCCCTCGACACCGATCGGTATAAACTTGCCAAATGCGGAGTGGATACGTCGCGACTATGGATCGAAGTCTGTTACTCTAGACAACATCACTCACGCCTATGCTGAGGCATCGAAAGGGAGTGGGTTCAATGAAGAGTTCTACCTAGGCTCTAAAATCCTCAAACTTATCGCCCTCTATGGTGAGGTATCGGACTCATTGCATACCGATCTTCACGAGTGTTTGGGTCACGGATCGGGACAGTTAGCAGAGGGGGTGTCGCAGATGGCACTCGGTAGCTATTCGTCTGTTATAGAGGAGTGTAGAGCTGATTTGTTTGGTTTGTACTATGTCGCAGATCCAAAGTTGGTTGAGTTAGGACTTCTAACATCGACTGACGCTGCGATTGCTCAGTATACCAAATATCTTACCAACGGAGCTCTCACACAGCTAGCTCGCATTAAACTTGGCGATGATGTGGAGCAGACTCATATGCGCAATCGTAAACTTATCTCGGAGTGGATTCTGGAGCGCGGCAAAGGTGTTGCGGAGATGGTCGAGCATAAGGGTAAGTTGTATATTGATGTGAAGGATGTGAAACGCCTACGCGAAATGTTTGGAGAGCTACTCTGCGAAATTCAGCGTATCAAGAGCGAGGGTGACCACGCAGCAGCAAAAGCGCTTGTTGAGAAGTATAGTGTCAAGATCGACCAAAATCTTCACGCTCAAATCCTCGAACGTTACAACTCTTTAGGCATAGAGCCCTATAGTGGATTTGTGAACCCAACGTATCAGCCCGTAATGGAGGGTAACGAAATTGTAGATATAGATATAACATATCCAACAGAGATAAATTGGCGCTAAGAGGTGGCGTATAACAAAAGATATGTATAAATCAATGAATAAAATAACGTGGCGAGATTATTGCCACGTTATTTTATTATGTATTACTCGAAAAAATCACTATCTTTGCGGCATTAAACAAAACTTAATATAACTATATGGAAAAAAGATGGATTATCTTGATGACTATTATGGTCATCATCTCTATCCTAGGGGCTATGACTCCCGAAGATAGCGACCTTTGGACAATTAGTGAGGGGATCAATATGGCTGATGTGACGTGGATGATTACCGCGACTATCTTCGTATTGATGATGACACCCGGACTATCGCTCTTCTATGGAGGTATGGTGGGACAGAAAAATGTGATCTCAACAGTTCTTCAGAGCTTTATTGCGATGGGTATAATTAGTGTGATCTGGGTCGTTTTTGGATTCTCTCTAGCGTTTGGTGACTCGATAGGTAGCTTCGTTGGAGACCCTCGAACATTCTTTATGTTTAAGGGTGTAGGCGCTAAGGCAAGCGAAACCCTTGGCTCAACAATCCCACTCGCTCTATTTGCCCTTTTCCAGATGAAGTTTGCAATTATAACACCATCTCTTATTACGGGTTCTTTTGCAGAGAGAGTGCGATTCTCTAGCTATATGATCTTTATGATCCTATTCTGTATATTCGTATACTGCCCTCTTGCACACTGGACGTGGCATCCGGATGGATTCCTCTCAAAGATGGGTGTTGTTGACTTTGCCGGAGGTATTGTAGTTCACGCCTCTTCGGGAGTTGCAGCGTTGGTAGGTGCTATCTTCTTGGGGCGTAGAAAAAATGCTCACAAACCACATAACCCTGCGAATATCGTATTGGTACTCCTTGGAGCATCGCTTCTTTGGTTGGGATGGTTTGGATTCAATGCTGGATCATCACTTGCGGCGGATGGTATCGCTATCAAGGCATTCCTCAACACTAACACAGCCTCTGCAACCGCTATGTTGGTTTGGATCTTTGCAGATTGCCTACGAGGTTTGAAACCATCGGCTATGGGTGCAGCAATTGGAGCTGTGGTAGGTATGGTCGCTATTACACCGTCGGCAGGATGGGTTACTGTTGGCGAGAGTATCATAATCGCGTTAACTACAGCTTTGGTTTGTAACGCAGCCGTACACTGGAAGAACAAGACAAATCTCGATGACGCACTCGATGTATTCCCTACACACGGTGTTGGTGGTATCTTTGGAACGATCTTGACAGGAGTGTTCGTTCACGGTCTGTTGGATGGAGATTACCATATGTTCTGGATTCACATCTTGGCTGTAGTAATCGTATGTTCATATACATTCGTTGTGACATTTGCACTCTACTGGATCACGAACAAGATGATCCCAATGCGTGTGTCAGAGGAGTGTGAGGCGATGGGACTTGACTTAAGTCAGCACGACGAGCAGTATGGAGGCTTCGTTGCAAAAGAGGTCTCTGAAGATAGAGAGCTCGCAGAGTACTCAAACGAGGTGTAATCCTTGATACACGTAAAGATAACAACACTATGTTGATCTATGTATGGTGTTGATCTGTGTATGGTCAGCCACCTTTTAGCTAGTAAGTAATATGGTCAAAATAGGCTTTAGGTTATACAGCAGGAATAAAGAAAGGAGTACTTCGGTGCTCCTTTTTTTATTCCTGTTGGTAATCTTTATGTCTTAGACTTCCCCGAAAAAACTAATGCAGTTTAAGTGTTGACTATGTAGATGTAAAATATTTGCGGTTAAATGGCTGGTAAATAGCATTTTAGATCGTTATGATTTTGTTGAATTCCAAATATTTTTGAAGAAATGCAGATATAATTAGGAATTTTTTGTAACTTTGTGTCAGACTTTTCGATTTTATCTCGATGTTTAGTCAAGGATATACTGGGGATGACCGGTTTTGACAGCAGGCAGAGTTTGATTGTAAGCACGCCGAGCTTTGTGTGGTGGCTCGTAAATCCTAATGCTCAAATTTCAAATGGCAATAATAGCTATGCACTCGCTGCCTAATTAACAAGGTTAATAGGGCTTAATTGCAGGACTCAAGGAGTCTAGCAACGAGTATCCCTCGACACTTGTTCCGCTCTATAATAGGTGTTGAATATGGGGTATCAAACAATTTAGAGATAGATTTGTGATATGTCTCGTCCACACTTCGAAACCATAGAGACTGGGGATAAGAGTAGGCGGTCACCAGCCAGCTCATATCAGAAGGATCAACAGTGTGACTAAGCGTGTAGAAAGCCTTCGGGCTCCTTGTTTGGACGCGGGTTCGACTCCCGCCATCTCCACTGGATAGAAATGCAAAATTGAGAAAGTCGCTGTAAACCAATCGTTTATGGCGATTTTTTATTTTGCACTAGGTGTAAAATAGTGCAATTTATCGCGTTTAATCGTTGGCTAGTCGTTGGCGTATGCGTTGCCAACGTTTTTGCCACCGAATTGCCAACGATTTAGGTTTTATTTCGCTGATTAACAACATTTTGCGTAGCAGACTTTTTGACTCCATCGAGTACCTTTGTGAACTATAATTTTAATGTTTTTAAGGTATGGAAAGAGCAACTTTCAGCGTGTTATTTTTTATTCGCAGAACACGCACAAACAAGAGGGGTCAAGCGCCCATCGAAATGCGAATTACAATCAATGGCACTCGTGTAGACAGTGCTGTCAAACGCTACATCGAGCCAGAGTATTGGAGTACGGTAAAGGGTCGTGCGCTCTCGAAGAATAAAGAGTGTAAGGAGCTAAATGCCTATCTTGATACAGTCAAAATGCGACTGATGCAGTTGCAACGAGAGATGGAGCTTGATGGATTATCGGTAAATCCTCGCACGCTGCTAAATAGATATTTGGGCGTAGACGACAAGCCACAACATACAATTTTAAGTATCTTCCGTGAGCACAACGAGAAGTGCGCAAAGCTCTCGGGGATTGATATGGCACCCGCTACCGTTCAGCGATACGAGACTTCGTACAATCACACGTAACCGTCCCAACAACCCCATCTTTCAAGATTAAATATATCTTCCGACCTTTGCCATAGTTGAATCAAATCTATATTATGGGCAAATGGAATTCAATG
>JBCQTT010000037.1:0-9217 GCA_047174765.1 Rikenellaceae bacterium
GATAATACTTTGGGCGCAAAGTTTATCGTAGTGTACAGATTTTAGGTTAATCGGCTGTGTGAGGGGGGCATCCACGGACTTTGTCGCTTGAGCCGATATTTCACGTCACCATCTACACATTGTCTCGCTGCGAGTCGATGGTCGAGGGCGAAAGATAGATGATAAGTTTGAGCATCGCAGAAGCCGCAGGATCGTCAAGGATCTGGAGCGTATGTATGGTCTGATAGCCACAGGTGATGGGCAGGTGCAGAGTCCGTACAAGCCCCAAAAGGTGGATGTGGAGAGGGGTGAAGTGGAGCGTCAGGTGGGAGCATTGGTAGGATATGTAGCGGCAAACTACCACCTCTTGAGTTTCAACGAGTATAGAGCGATCTTGTCACTCTACAACGTCTCGGCACAGGAGGTGAGGGGCGAGGAGCGCGGCAGACCTTATCGAGGTGTTGTCTACTCTGCAACGGATGATGAAGGCAATAAAATAGGCAACCATTTCAACTCCTCTGAGTTTGGTCGATCGGTGGGATATGAGGCTCTGCAAAGAGGTTTCGCCCGCTCTAAAATCAAGATAAAGGAGGGGCGACTGGCACAGCAGACGAGGTTGCGAATATCTGAGACATTGCGGCGGTCGAGAGATCGGGATGAGTTTCAGCAGAGGTTACGTGGGCAGAACATCGATGTGATATTCCGTGAGAATGACGCAGGTCGACTATATGGCGCAACCTTTATCGACCACAACAACCACTGCGTATTTAACGGCTCACGTCTTGGGCGAGACCTCTCCGCTAACGCCCTCTCGGAGTGGTTTGAGAATCCACAAATTACAGAGCCAACACCAACTCACACCCTAAATCAGGAGCAGAGCAACGAGGATGACTTCTCGTTGGGTGGACTCTTCGACTTCCCAATAGACGATGGGTTCGACGACAATGAGGATGAGCGTGCCGCCAACGCCATAAAGAGGCGACTGAAAAAGAAAAAGGGACGCAAAATATAATTAACAATTAACCATTTACAATTTATAATTAGAAAAAGATGCAACAAGAAGATGATTTAAGAGCACTGGGCAAGATAATGGATCTGCTGCGTGCGACGAGCATAATGTTCGTGATGATGAATATATATTGGTTCTGCTATGAGGCGATGCAGTTGTGGGGCTTTGACCTCGCCATTGTCGACAAGATACTCACCAATTTAGATAGTGACGTGGGGCTGTTCGGCTCATCGGCATACACCAAACTCTGTGCGCTGCTGATGCTCGCTCTCTCCTGTTTGGGGACTCGTGGAGTGGTGAGCGAGAAGATAAAATGGTGGCATATTGGCGGCTTGCTTGGAGTCGGAGCAACGCTATTCTTTCTGAATTGGTGGGCGGCTGGCGTATTATATATAGTATCTACGACTATCGGCTACATCTGCCTACTAATGGCAGGGCTATATATGAGCCGACTGCTAAGAGCGAACCTTATGGAGGACAGATTCAACGATGAGAACGAGAGTTTCCAGCAGGAGAGCCGACTTATCGAGAATGAGTATTCGGTGAATCTGCCATCGAGATTCTACCACAACAAGCGGTGGAACAAGGGGTGGATAAATGTAGTCAACCCATTCCGAGCAACCATCGTGTTGGGTACTCCAGGGTCGGGTAAATCGTATGCTGTGGTGAACTCGTTTATAAAGCAGCAGATTGAGAAGGGATTTTCGATGTACCTCTACGATTTCAAATATGCGGACTTGTCGACCATCGCCTACAACCATCTTTTACGTCATCAAAGTGCGTATGCCGCAGAGCCAAAATTCTATGTAATAAACTTCGATGACCCACGAAAATCGCACCGCTGCAACCCACTCAACCCAAAGTTTATGACCGATATTTCGGATGCCTACGAGAGTGCATACACGATTATGCTCAACCTCAATAAGAGTTGGATCACCAAGCAGGGCGACTTCTTCGTTGAGTCACCGATAATCTTGTTGGCAAGTATCATCTGGTATCTCAAAATTTACGAGGATGGCAAATACTGCACATTCCCCCACGCCATCGAATTTCTGTGTAAACCATACGAGAAGATCTTCCCGATTCTCACCTCATATCGAGAGCTAGAAAACTACCTTTCGCCCTTTATGGATGCGTGGAAAGGCGGAGCTGCGGATCAATTGATGGGGCAGATAGCAAGTGCAAAAATCCCCCTCTCAAGAATGATCTCCCCACAGCTATATTGGGTAATGTCAGGCGATGATTTCACCCTCGACATCAACAACCCCGAAGAGCCAAAGATCCTATGCGTAGGCAACAACCCCGATCGGCAAAACATCTACTCCGCAGCGTTGGGGCTATACAATTCACGCATCGTAAAGCTAATCAACAAGAAAGGTCAACTAAAAAGCAGCGTGATAATTGACGAGCTACCAACGATCTACTTTCGAGGTCTCGACAACCTAATCGCCACCGCAAGAAGTAATAAGGTCGCAGTCTGCTTAGGATTCCAAGATTTCAGCCAACTGAAACGAGATTATGGCGACAAAGAGGCAGCAGTAGTGATGAACACCGTAGGCAACATCTTCTCAGGTCAAGTAGTCGGCGAAACCGCCCGCACCCTATCCGATCGCTTCGGCAAGGTGCTGCAAAAACGCCAATCCCTAACAATCAACCGCAACGACAAATCTACCCAAATCTCCACCCAGATGGACAGCCTCATCCCCCAAAGCAAGATCTCCACCCTCACGCAGGGCATCTTCGTAGGCGCAGTATCCGACAACTTCGGTGAGCGCATCGACCAAAAGATCTTCCACGCCGAGATAGTAGTCGACAACGAAAAGGTAGCCACCGAAACTGCCAACTACAAAAAAATCCCCACCATCGTCAACTTCACAGACGACAACGGCAAGGATATTATGGCGGAGCAGATCCAACTCAACTACGACAAGATCAAAGCCGACGTGCAGGAGATCGTCGACAAAGAAATCGTAAGAATCAAAGCTGATCCTGCTCTTCAACATCTAGTTAAACGATAATATTTTGCGACAAACGGCGACACGGAGCGACAAGGCTCAAAAAACGCCCATTTTACGGTGTGATGAGATCTATATTTGAACTGTGTTACCGCATTGGTGACTCACTAATTTAATCTAAAATATCGCAAATATGGAGCAAGAAACAAAGGATCAGGAGGTGCTTTTGGTCAAGGAGCCCGAGGTGGCGCAGGTGCGTGCTGTGGCAGGTATCGAGGCGGATGGTCGCCTCAAAACGGTCGCTGCGGAGCGGCAGAACAAGACATCATTTTTGAAGATCGGGAGGGGGACGGATGTGTTGGAGAGCTTCTTCTCGAACTTCCTGCGGCAGGCTAAGGAGCCGTCACATTTTGGGTTCTTCAAGGTGCTGGCGGAGGGTGTCGAGCAGAGTGCGAAATCTATCGCTGCCGCATATAAGGCGACCTCCACGATCGACGACGAGGTGGCAGCTCGTAGCGCAAAGATCAACCCTGAGGATTACGCCAAGTCGCAGACACAAGGCTACAAACCCCTCGACAAAGATCGTATCGATTGGTCGCAGTTCGAGGCGTTGGGCATCAAGCGTGAGGCGATCGAGAAGAGTGGCGCACTCGATGAGATGTTGAACTTCCGCAAGAGCCCCGATCTGGTGAACATCTCCGCCAAGTTGGGCGACGTGCAGATCCGCACGCAGGGTCGACTATCGCTGCGAGAGATGGCGGATGGTCGCATCATCCCCGTCATCCACGCCATCAGGCACGAACCGCAGCTCGACCGCCCCCTCTTCGGGCACACATTCACCAAGGAGGACAAGGAGAATCTAAAGGCAACGGGGAATATGGGGCGAGTGGTCGAACTAGTCAACACCAAGACGGGCGAGGTGACTTCGTCGCTAATCTCGGTCGATCGACTCACCAACGATCTGGTGACAATGCGAGCCGACAAGCTAAAGATCCCCAACGAGATAAAGGGTGTCAAGCTAACCGCAGAGCAGCAGACGAGGCTTCGCACAGGCGAGGCGATCTACCTCGAGGGGATGACCGCCAAGAGTGGTAAATCGTTCGATGCCTACGTGCAGATCAGCGCAGAGAGGCGAGGCGTTGAGTTCCGTTTCGACAACGACCGCAAGCAGTCACAAACTCGATCTCAACCCCAACCCCAAGAGTTCAGAATCCCCACAAAACTAGGCGGCAAGGAGATCTCGCCCGAGGATCGTGAGAGGCTCAAGGAGGGCGGCACAATCTACCTCGAAGCCCTCAAAGATCGTGCAGGCAAGGAGTATAACGCCTACATCAAGGTGAGCGAAAATGGCGACAAGCTAAACTTCTATCGCTGGAATCCCGACAAGGAGCAGAGTCAAAGGAGCGAGGTTGCCGAGCCACAGAAACAGAGTAAGGTCAAACTATAATGAATCCCACTAACCACTCGATCGAGTTCTCGTTCTACCAACTCTCGCTCCTCTCGTTTCTGCTAGAGAGCCACCCCGAGCTGGCGGAGCAGAGAACCTTCATCAAGGGCAGAGCCGCCCAAGCTGCCGAGGCGTACACCACCACCTTTATGGAGGGCGGTGACACTCAGCAGTGCCAATCGGCAGCGAGCAAGGTGCTCTATGCAGGGCTGCACTTCTCGCGCCACGACACCATCGTAAACATCTTGTGGAGAGAGTTCTCCGCCAACGTTAAGGCGGAGGATGCACGTGAGTACGCCATCAGGCTGCGCCCTCTGCTCGACCCCATATTCAAGAAGTACACACTCTCCGACGACTTCGCCTACACCGCAGAGTATCAATCACTAACAACAGAATTGACGGGTGCAATTCAGATAAAGCAGGAGGAGTATGGGAAGTTATAACAAACGAACACATCTACAACAAAACATCGAGGCGATAAGGGTTGCACTCGACATCGCCAAACGCAACACCGTCCCGACCACCGAGGAGCGTGCGACACTCCAAAATTACTCAGGATTTGGAGGGCTGAAGTGCATCCTCTCCCCTGCCGAGCGACCCGAAGATATTGAGAAGTGGAGCAGCGACAAGGAGCTATTTCCCCAAGTGTTGGAGCTGCACACTCTCATCCGTGAGCAGAGCGCAGACGAGGCGGAGTATAAGGCATATATGTCGAGCCTCAAGAACTCCATCCTCACCGCATTCTACACACCACGCCCTGTTGTCGACGCAATCACACGAGCGATTCAGGAGGCAGGTATCACCCCTCAGAAGGTGCTCGAACCCTCGGCAGGGATGGGCGAGTTTGTCTCGTCGTTGCGAGGGACCGCAGATGCAGGTAGCTCGATATTTAGCTACGAAAAAGATCTTCTCACGGGGCGGATATTGTCGGCTCTGCACCCCGATGCAAAGGTGCGTGTGCAGGGGTTCGAGCAGATCGACAGCCGCCTCAATAACTACTTCGACCTCGTTGTGTCGAACATCCCATTTGGGGACGTTGCGGTCTTCGACCCTGAGTTTATGCGTAGCGACGACACGGCTCACAAGATGGCTCGCCAGTCGCTGCATAACTACTTCTTCGTCAAGGGTGTGGAGACTCTGCGAGATGGCGGAGTCCTCGCCTTTATCACCTCGCAGGGGGTGATGAACTCAGCTGTGAATCGCCCTGTTAGAGAGTGGTTGATGAACAACACGGCTCTCCTCTCTGCGGTGCGCCTCCCCAACAATCTATTCTCGGAAAATGCAGGGACGGATGTAGGCAGTGACCTGATCGTTCTGCAACGCAGCTCCAACAAAGAGTCTCTCACCAACGAGGAGGCGAGATTTGTGGAGAGCGAGCTGCGCCCGAAGTCTGGTGTGCAGTGGAACAGATACTTCAACAACCTCGATCGTGTAGTCCACTCCACCCTAAAGGTCGATACCGACCCCTACGGCAAGCCTGCCATCATCTTCAAACACGATGGTGGTGCGGAGGGTGTTGCGCAGGGTATTGGCGAGATCCTGAGCCGTGACCTTAGGAGTAATCTCAACTTGGAGCTCTATCGTCAGGCGACACATCGAGCTGTGGAGGTGGTTGTACCGACACCGCAAAATGCCCTCTTTAACCTATTTGGAGAGGTCGCAGCGCAGCAACGAAAACCTCGCAGACGAGCGGCAAAGGTGAAGGAGGAGATGGTCGCTGTTGACCTCACACCTCGCAAGTTTGATGGCGTAGTTGGTAGCCATATCCGTGAGGGATCGATGATTACCTCTGAGGGTCAGCTTGGAGTGTTGGCGAAGAGCGTGGAGGGGTATAGCCTCTTTCAACCACTTGATATACCGCAGAATACGCAGCAAAAGGCACTCGCCTACATCGCCATTCGTGACACCTACCACGAGCTATACAACTATGAGAGCAACAACCACGAGGCGGACGACCATACACGAACGTTACTTAATGAGAGATACGACGACTTCGTGAAAAAGTATGGACATCTGAACGACCGCAAAAACAATGAGTTGATCCAGATGGATGCATCGGGTCGTGAGGTTCTCTACCTCGAACGCAGGGTCGACAATCAGACTGTCAAGGCGGATATTTTCACGCAGCCCGTGTCGTTCAACCCCAACGAGATTACGCAGGTGGAGACGGCGCACGAGGCTCTCTCTGCGTCGCTCAACAGGTCGGGTGGTGTAGATTTAGAGTATATGCGCTCGCTGCTCTCAGCCGCCTCGACCGATGAGATCATAGCCGACTTGGAGGGAAAGATCTACTACAATCCGATGGTTGATGGCTACGAGATTGCGGAGAAGTTCATCGCAGGAAACGTAGTATCGAAGATCGAGGATGTTGAGAGTCACCTACTTACTGCACCCAACGACAGTCGCGCCACGCAGTCGCTCATCGCCCTGCAGGAGGCGCGCCCTGCGAAGATCCCCTTTGCCGATCTCGATTTCAACTTTGGCGAGAGGTGGATTCCGACAGGCGTATATGAGTCGTTCGCTACTAACCTCTTCGGGGTGAAAACTACCGTCGCCTACAACTCCAGCGCAGATGAGTACTCGATTGAGTGCAGGGGCTACAACGCCTCGATCTACGAGAAGTATTGTGTGCGTGCCGAGAGCCGATCGTACAACGGTATCTCGCTGATGAAACACGCACTGCTCAACACCACGCCCGACATAACGAAGAAGATTATGGTTGACGATCGAGAGGTGAAGGTGCGTGACGCAGAGGCGATACAGCTCGCCAACTCGAAGATTGATGAGATCCGAGGAGCATTCACCGAGTGGCTCAGCGAGCAGGGTGAGGAGTTCAAGGCGAAGCTCGAAAAGATCTACAACGACAAGTTCAACTGCTATGTCCGCCCTAAGTTCGACGGCTCGCACCAGACATTCCCCGACCTCGACCTCAAGGGGCTAGGCATCCCCGATCTATATCAGAGTCAGAAGGATTGCATCTGGATGCTGAAGATGAATGGTGGCGGCATTGCAGACCATCAAGTTGGGGCAGGCAAGACGTTGATTATGTGCGTCGCTGCCTACGAGATGAAGCGATTGGGGCTCGCCAACAAGCCAATCATTTTGGGTTTGAAGGCTAATATACAGGAGCTTGCGCACACCTTTCGCACCGCATATCCCAACGCAAAGCTGCTCGCACCAGGCAAGAACGACTTCACGCCCGACAAGCGTGAGCGGCTCTTCAACGAGATCAAGAACAACAACTGGGACTGCATCATCCTCACCCACGATCAGTTCGGGATGATACCGCAGTCGCCTGAGGTTCAGCGCACAATTTTGCAGGCGGAGCTGGACTCTGTGGAGGAGAATTTGGAGCTAATACGTGAGCAGGGGGGCAACATCTCTCGCTCGATGGAGAAGGGGCTCGTCAAGCGACAAGCCAACCTCGAAGTGAAGCTCCAAGAGATCGCTCACAAGATCGAGGAGCGCAGGGATGATGTAGCCGACTTCAAGACGATGGGGATCGACCACCTCTTCGTCGACGAGTCACACCAATTCAAGAATCTTACATTCACCACACGCCACGATCGTGTCAGCGGAATGGGCAACCCTGCAGGGAGTCAGCGAGCGTTGAATATGCTCTTCGCCATTCGCACGATTCAGGAGCGCACGGGGCGAGATCTGGGGTGCACATTTCTATCGGGAACAACCATCAGCAACTCGCTCACGGAGCTATACCTGCTGTTTAAGTATCTGCGACCAAAGGAGTTGGAGCGGCAGAACATCAAGACATTCGATGCGTGGGCAGCGATATTCGCCAAGAAAACCACCGACTACGAGTTCTCAGTTACCAACGAGATTGTGCAGAGGGAGAGGTTTCGATACTTCATTAAGGTGCCTGAGTTGGCGGCATTCTACGCTGAGATCACCGACTACCGAACGGCAAAGGATATTGGGATCGACCGCCCCGAGAAGCGAGAGATTATGCACAACATACCCCCAACACCACAGCAGGAGGAGTTCATCGGGAGGCTCGTTGAGTTCGCTCGAAATGGTGATGCTACGCTGTTGGGGCGTGCACCGCTGAGCGAGAAGGAGGAGACCGCGAAGATGCTGATTGCAACGGACTATGCACGCAAGATGTCGCTCGATATGAGGATGATAGATCCATATTATGGGGATCACATCGACAATAAGGCGAGCCACTGTGCGGCGAAGATTGCGGAGTATTACAGGCGATTTGACGAGCACAAAGGGACGCAGTTTGTATTCTCCGACCTCGGGACATACAAGGCTGGCGAGTGGAATGTCTACTCTGAGATTAAGCGCAAGCTGATCGAGGATCACGCCATCCCTGCCCACGAGGTGCGGTTCATTCAGGAGGCGAAGACGGACAAGGCTCGCTCCGCTCTCATCGAGGGGATGAATCGGGGCGATGTACGTGTTCTGTTTGGCTCAACGTCGATGCTCGGGACGGGTGTGAATGCGCAGAAAAGGGCTGTCGCAATTCATCAACTCGACACCCCCTGGCGACCTGCCGATCTGGAGCAGCGAGTGGGTCGTGCGGTTAGAAAGGGCAACGAAGTGGCGAAGTTATACGCTGACAATCAGGTGGATGTGATTATATACGCTGTGGAGAAGTCGTTGGACTCCTACAAATTCAACCTGCTCCACAACAAGCAGATGTTTATCTCGCAGCTCAAAAACAATAGCCTCGGGGCACGTACTGACTATATCACCCCAAATGGAGCCAGTCGTATCAGTGTAAATGGAGCCACTGTTCCACGGTGACACTTTGTTGCAAAATTAGAAATTATTTTTGATTTTTCACTCTCATTGATGCGCCTT
>JBCQTT010000017.1:0-48477 GCA_047174765.1 Rikenellaceae bacterium
ATAGGGCGTGGCTATCGAAAAGTCGAGAATTTCAGAGTCGCAATATTGTTCTTTCACGGAAATTTAGAGATGTTTCCACACAAAACCCAGTAGAACCTGTTAGATAATAATAATGCTTGACAACGACGACGAATAACCCAGCTATCACTATCCTTGTACAACTCTTCAAGTTGTTTCTTCTCGTTTTCCGAAAGTAGTACGTATCTCATATAAACTTCTGATTATGAAGTAAATATACGAAATATTTGTCAATTATCCAAAGAAAATACGAAAAATATCGCAATAATTATTTTGCGCTACTTAAAACTCTTACTCTTGAACTCTGTATTGTTATGGAGCTTTTCTTCCATAGCCTTATTAAGTACGCTCTTTAGGTCTTTGATACACTTGCCTACTGAGTTGGGTTTATATCCCTTTGTAGATGTTAGCCACGTTGTATATAATTTGTGGATTGGTTGGTCTATATCGTTGAAGTTAAGCTCTCTCTTAATGTATGCTTGAAACTCCTTGAACTGAACCATAGATGTTTTGATTGACTTAATCGTTCCCTTGCTGAATCGGAGTTGCTCAGCGGTTAATCTAGTGCCGTTCTCAATCTCTGTAATGTACTTTTCAATGAATTGGTTAAGCGTAACCCTTAAACGCTCCGCCTCAATCTCCTTTTCTAATTTTAGCTGTTCAGCCGTTGCCTTGTCCTCAGCTAATTGCAGACCATCCCAATAACCTTGTATTACTGCCTTTAGCCACGCAGATGTTAATTCC
Source organism: Rikenellaceae bacterium (assembly GCA_047174765.1). Lineage (GTDB taxonomy): Bacteria > Bacteroidota > Bacteroidia > Bacteroidales > Rikenellaceae > Alistipes. The sequence goes on from JBCQTT010000017.1 coordinate 763, forward strand.
GCAGTTGGCTCACTGCCATCGTTTGGGAATACTGCGTTAAGACTAGCGTTGATACGCTCCTTGATGTCCGAGATATGGTCTTTGTCCTGCTTAAATTCAGTCTCGTACCCTGACTTAATAACGTTCTTTTTTAAATCCCAAGCCTTTTTGGGTACTTCTACACCAATAGGAGAATGAGCCGAGATAACTTTCTGATTCAGAAAAACGTTCACCTTAACCCTTACCTTGACTTTTGCGTTTGGGTCTGTCGCTTTTGTGCGAACATAAATAATGATAGATGCCATAATTTTGTAATGTTTTAATGTGTTTAATTGACTTGTACAAAGATAGTCATATTATACACAATATCCAAATAAAGTTGCACCTAATTTGCACCTAGTAAACTAAACTATAATAAACGCTAATAAATTATGTTCTTTGTATATTGTTATATATCAATAACATAGATAGTCATTATAATTTAGCAAAATATAATGTAATCTAAAATTGGTGTTCCGCTTCGGACCTCACGAAAGTGCCCTGCAGAAGCTGTAGGGCACTTTTCTTGTACGCCCAGCACGGGTATAATCTAAAGGGTGCAAGTCCCGAACACGCCCTAATAGTGGATCATACGCAAACCCTGTGTTTTTTAGGGGTCAGGCATAAATTTCACATCCCTAACTCCTCTAAATTGCGTTCAGAATGCTTTGAGTTTTGCGTTGAGAGATTCCGCAGATGCATTTGTCGATTTGTTGTCGAAGTAATTTAGGTTTGTATTAGCACTCCAATTATTTTTGGAGTGTGGGTAACAAAATTTATTCAAAAATCTTGAATATATATATGAATTTCATTATATTGCACGTTATACATAACATATCAAGATATATTAAACCTAAATAGAATAAATTATAAAATGAAAAAAATCTCTTTTGGTATCGACATTGGCGGTATAAATACCGTTGTGGGATTGGTTGACGACGAGGGTAACATCTACACCGAAGGCGGAATCCCAACAAGTAAATATCCTCACTTCAGCGACTACAAAAACTATGTGACAGACCTTGCTGCAGAGATGCAGCGACAACTCGACACGCTCGATATGGAGTATGAGTTGATGGGGGTTGGTATTGGCGCTCCGAACGCCAACTATCACGACAGCGCAATAATCACACCTCCAAACCTCTGGAAATATACCGAGGAGGAGGAGGAAAAAGAGGCTTCAGAAGTTGATACGCAGCGTATATTCCACCTCTGCGACGACCTCCAGAAGGCAATGCCATCTCTCAAATCTGCCGCCATAACCAACGACGCTAATGCAGCAACTATTGGTGAGATGTTGTTTGGAAACGGAAAGGGGCTCAGCGATTTTATTATGATTACACTTGGAACAGGTCTCGGTTCGGGGTTTGTTGCCAACGGAAAGATGATCTATGGTCACGACGGATTTGCTGGTGAGGCGGGGCATATGATTGTTGTTCCCAATGGACGTGAGTGCGGTTGTGGTAGAAAGGGTTGTCTCGAAGCATATGTCTCTGCGACAGGTATCAAACGTACGGCATTCGAGGTGATGGCACAGATGCGTGTCGACTCTCCTCTTCGTAAGGTGGCGTATGATGATTTTGACTCACTCCTAATATCGAAGGCGGCAATGGCTGGTGATCCACTTGCGTTAGAGATTTTCCGCTACACGGCAGAGATGTTGGGTGTTGCGCTTGCAAACATCGCGACAATAACCTCTCCAAAGGCAATTATTCTATTTGGTGGTTTGGCAAAGGCGGGCGATCTGATCTTCGAGCCAACGAAGAAATATATGGAGGAGAATATGTTGTTCACATACAAAAACAAAGTTGACATCCTCCCAAGCGGTATTCAAGATAAGAATATTGCCATTATTGGAGCTGCATCGCTAATCCTCTCAGAGTAGGAGTTTAGAATCTGTTTAACCAGATTCTAGGTTTGCAAAAAAATATAAAAACATTAATTACCTTAATTGAATCACGTTTCAGTTAAGGTAATTTTTTGTGTATTAAAGGGGTGAAAATTGTGACTTAAATTCACATAAGTAGGGTAAAATAATTATTGCTGTGTTTTTAAGAGTGCTATTGGAGATGAGATTTCTTGCTATTGAATCGAAAATATAGTAGTTCTATATTGAAATTTAATAGTGAGAAATATCGCTCTAAGAGAGCTGTTAAAAATATGGCAATAGTTGTTTTACACTACTTAATAGCTATTATTAGCTACAAAGCCCCCATTCACCCCCATAATTATAGCGAAATATAGCTATTGTCTACCGTTTATCAACACTCTATCTTTGCAACGAGAGAAGAAGTGTTAATAAAAATTTTTAAGATGAGGCTATTTTTTACAATATTGATGGTTGTCGTAGCGCCATTTGTAACCCTTGCAAACGAGGGTAGAGCCACGGAGATGGGAGCGATCAAGGGGGTTGTAACCTCTGCCGACAATGGGGAGGTAGTACAGTTCGCCGCCATTACACTCGATGGGTTGAATGGTTATGGTGCAACGACGAATGAAAAAGGACAATTTAAGTTCAAAGCACCATATGGTGAATATACGTTGATTGTTTCGTTTGTGGGTTATGAGAACCACAAACAACATATTGTTGTCGATTCGAGGGAGGAAGAGCCCATAAAGATCACGCTAAAATCTACATCTACAGATATTGAGCGAGTTGTCGTGCGAGGTGAGAGCCAGAGCAGCAAGGTCAACAAGACGGCATATAACGTACAGAGTATCGAGATCGGTGACATAAAGAACACCTCGGCAAACATCACCCAAGCGATGTCGAAGATGAGTGGAGTTAAGTTGCGTGAGAGTGGCGGTGTTGGAAGTGATACACAGCTGAGTCTCAATGGTTTTACCGGTAGCCACGTAAAGATCTTCATAGATGGTATTCCACAGAGTGGTAATGCGGCATTTTCGTTGAATAATATTCCGGCAGGTTTTGCGGAGCGTATCGAGATGTATAGTGGTGTTGTGCCGATTGAGTTTGGCGCGGACGCACTTGGTGGAGTTGTCAACATCATCACGAAGAGGTCGAATAATGATGGTCGTCTTTCGTTGGATGCCTCATACTCTTATGGGTCGTTCAACACTCACAAGACATTCCTAAAGTTCGAGAAGATACTTCCAAAGAGTGGTTTTACATATGGAATCAACGCCTATCAGAACTACTCCGACAATGATTATTATGTAGATAACTATATTGTGAACTTTTCGACGTCGGCAAACGGTAATGTTTTGCAGTCGTACGACCCCAACGATATCGTGAGGGTTCAGCGCTTCAACGACACCTATCATAATGAGACAGTCATCGGAACGATTGGATTTATGCACAGGAAGTGGGCTGATTTCTTGACCCTTAAGTTGAACTACTCGCAGTACTACAAAGACGTCCAGACCGGAACGACACAGAATCAGGTCTATGGCGAGAAGTATAGCGAGGGTTACACAATAACTCCAACATTGGAGTATTCGAAGATGGATTTCCTCACTCGTGGTTTGGATATGCGCTTCAGTGCCAACTACGACGCAGGACACACCCACAACGCCGATCCTGCCACAATGTCATACAACTGGTTGGGCGAGAGTGCACCGACGAACCTCACTCCATCGGATAATGATTCGAAGAATAGTAGCTGGAGCACCAACTTGATGTCGAAGTATGTCCCAAACAGAAAGCACAACATCACATTCTCGAATACTATAACATCGACGAGTCGTATAACTCGTTCTATAATCGAGGGCACAAGCATCTATAGCGACTATGATACGCCACAATATAGTTTGAAATCTATTTCGGGGCTATCCTATCTGTTTCGTCCCGTCGAGCAGTTCGAGGGAACAGCCTTCGTAAAGCACTTTTTGCAGTCAAATCAGGGAGTTGTAGAGGATGAGTCGACAGGACTGGCAGATCGAGAGACACGCCTCAACTCGGAGTTGGGATATGGAGCTGCTGCAACCTACTTCATCGTGCCAAAACATCTTCAAGCGAAGGTCTCATACGAGAGGGCATATCGTCTACCCACCACAACAGAGATGTTTGGTGATAACGACCTAGAGGTTGGAACATTCGACCTTAACCCAGAGACGAGTGATAATTATAACATCAACCTTGTCTATACACAAACCTTCAATATGAAGCACTTTTTGAGGCTTGACGGATCGTTGATCTACCGCGACACACACGACTACATCATCCGTAAGACGAGTTCAGATGGTACGTCAGCAAGTTATGGCAACTATGGTCAGGTTATCACTAAAGGATTTAGCATCATCGCGCGTTACGACTACGATAGGTTCTTTAGCGTTGGAGGAACGTTCAACAACCTCAATGCACGCGACGCAGTTAAGTATGTTGCCGAGGGCTCTTCGCAGGCTAACATAACATATAATATGCGTATTCCGAATCAGCCATATCTGTATGGAGGTGGAGATGCGACATTTAACTTCTACAAGATCTTTAGCAACCACGATCAGATTTCCGTTATCTACGATGTGTTCTATCAGAATGAGTTTACACTCTACTGGGAGGCTATCGGTTACTCCGACACGAAGGCAAAGGTTCCCACGCAGCTCTCGCATAGCGCTAGTGTAAACTACTCTCTTCGCAATGGGCGCTACAACTTCTCGTTCGAGTGTCGCAACATCACCGACGAGGATCTCTACGACAACTATAGCCTCCAAAAGGCAGGTCGAGCATTTTATGGTAAATTCAGAGTGAATATATTCAAATAGAAACAAATAATTAAAATAAAAAAGTATGAAAACAGTTAAACAATTAGCATTTGTTGCTGCGTCATTGGCGCTTTTTGCAACCGCTTGCACAAAGGAGGAGAGCCTTGGTTTGAGCTCATCTGTAGAGGTAGTATCAGAGAGTTTTGTCCTAGCGACACAGGTTACATCAGCCTCGACAGGGGATACAACAATGGTTCTTCTTACGGCGGAGAGTCTTGAGTCGGGATCTCTTTCAGTTATTGGTGTTGGTACGGAGTTAGAGTCGCTCGCAACAGAGTGGTCAAAAACTACGGACAACAAATATTTCTTTTCAATCAAGGATAACGGAGGTTCCGATCCAACAGATGTTGTGCAGTACTACCTTAACGCGTCAACGGGACGTATGGAGATTAAGCGCCAGTATGTTGGAGATGCATACCACACTTGGGGTATGTGGGGCGAGAAGTTCGCAACAACACGTAACGGTACATACTCTGACAGCGACGACGCTAAGTACTCTTATACGATTGACGACTCTTCGAATCAGGCAGGTACATACTATGCAGCTCGCACAACAATATCGTATAGCGACCCTAGCACCGGAGCGACAGAGCTTTCTTCTTACGACACCAACAACTATATTGGAAAATATGTCTCTGAGTACAGCAACGGTGAGACAGCAACAGTCGTAGGATTTGTGACAGCAGGCGACTACGTATACGCTTCATATGCAACAACGGGCGTAACACAGTTTGCAATTGGTACAGCAGGTTACGGTTGGGACTCAGCGAACTCTAAGTATGTAGCACAGGGTTGGGGTTCATACACCAACACCATTGATGTAGCAAACTCATTCACCGCTACGGGAGGAGTACCTTTCCCTCTTACGCCGGGCAACACATACATTGCACGTTACCCAGTTAGTGGCAGCTTCGAGTCAACCCCAACATTCATCACAACAGAGGATATGGGTCAGGCGTTCGGACGTACAACAGGTAACCCACTCAATACAGTTGTTGCAAATGAGGATGATGAGTATGTTTACATATTCTCGCCGGGAACAACACGTCGCTACAGCACCGATCTATCGACAGAGGATGATGCCGAGGCAGATCAGTATAGCGAGTCGGAGTCAACAGATCGCAACGACACAAACAAACTTAGCGATAAGCTATATGTTAAGACAAGCAACAAGGGTGCTCGCGTAATGCGAATCAAATATGGTGCAACTACATTTGATTCGAGCTTTGGAACAGATGGCTACTTGGATTTCAACAGCTCATTGGGTAACTACACCTTCTCTCGCGTATGGCACATTGCAGGAAGCAAGTTCTTGTTGCGTGTCATCCACACCGAGAATCTCTACAACGCTTCTCACAAGACAGATGTTGGTGACGCATACTTCTATATCTTCGACACCGACTCAAACACAGCTGTAAAGGTGTCGGGACTACCTGAGCCAGAGGATTTCGTAGATCAGGGCAGCCGCGCAATCGGAGAGCCTCATATCGAGGGTACAAAGGCTTATGTCCCAATGGCAACCAACACTGCTACATATCCAGCGATCTGGGTTATCGACACAACAACAGCGTCGGCAACAAAGGGTCTTGAGGTTCAATCTACAAGCATCGTCTCTGTAGGAAAGCTTATTGCTCAGTAAGTAAGAAAATATATAAATTCAAACAAAGTTTTCAAATATGATAAAAGCAACATTTGATCTACTTGAGTTTCTGTACTCAAACTTTTCAACCCTATTTTCACTAGCTCTATACACGACTCTAGCGATCGCTTTGTCGAGCTCAATCAAGAAGCACTACAAAGTATATTACTGGCTCTTCGGCTTGATGTCGGCAGGATTTGTTATTCCGGTAGTTTGCCGTCTGTGCGGTATTTCGTTTCCATTCGACTTGGGTAAGATTCCATTTTTCGGACTCTGCTTCAGCGAGCTTTCGAGCGCCGCGAATTTTGTTCACCCGGTGTTGATTATCATTATGTATATGGGAGCGTTCAGCCCTAAGATTCCATACATTGGACGTTTGATGTCGATCCGTAAGGAGCTCTCGATTATTGTTGGTTTCCCAGTTATCGCACACGCAATGAAGAGAATTTTCGGATCGTTTGTTAGCGGATGGCAATTCTTCTTCGACCACGAGACATATATGCAGAGCCCTCGTGTATCGAGTGTTATTGGATCGGGTATCTCTAGTTTCGTCTATGTGTTGGGTATCGTGATGTTTGTGTTGTTCCTAGTGTTGTGGATCACCTCATTTGACTCTGTACACCGCAAGTTGGGAACGAAGCGTTGGAAGAGTGTTCAGAAGTGGTCATATGGACTCTATGCGATGTTGTTTATCCACTCAATGGGACTTAACCTAGGTGGTTACATCAGCGACAAGGCACGCGAGGCACAGCAGGCGCAGCGAGCACAAGTTGAGGTTGTGGAGAACCACGGTGGTGGCGAGCGTCAAGTGCAGCCACAGCCACAGCCACAAGCACAGGCGCAGCAGGGCGGTCACGGACCACAGCAGTCTCAGTCACAAGCACAGCAGGGAGGTCACGGTAGCAGACCTCAGCCATTTAAGTTCTCGGAGATCGAGATTAACCGTACAGATAAGCGCGTTGTCAATATGATTATCCTCTCGTTGATCTACGGTTCATACCTCTACTTCCGTCTACGCAAGGCGCGTGAGAGCCGCGCAAAGAAGGCGGCAGCACGAAAGATCTAACAATCGCGACGAAAACAAAGCTCCGCGGAGAGCCCTCCGCCGCCGCCCGCGCAGGGCAGTGGTCGAGATTATTAACGCACCAGTAGTCCTAAAAGAGCAACAACAAAACGACCGACAAAATCCATCTCCGGATTTGTCGGTCGTTTTGTTGTTTGATGTCTATATTCTTTTAGAATGGCAGATCATCCACGTCGTCGGCAGAGGCAGCCATAGGTGTTGTTGCAGGTGTTGGAGTCGCTGCAACAGGCGATGTGTAGACCGGTGCGGCAGGCTGAGCTGGCGCAGCACTCTCGGCAGGCATAACTCGCCACGCGCGGATGTCGGTATACCAACGATCGTTATACTCGCGAGACTCAACGTTGAACGACACGTTGTATGCAGCGCCTATCTGAAGACCAGCCACCTCTGTAGGTTTGTTGAAGAATGTCACTGCCACCTTACGAGCATATTGACCATCCATCATCTCAAAGATAACCTCTTGACGTTGCCAATCGCCACGTGCAGATGTACCCTTAATTTCGGGCATAATTTTGAATACAGTTCCTGTGAAATCCATTTTATCTAATTTTATAATATTCTGTATATGTATCTACGCAAAAGTAGAAAAAGGCTTGGACATATCCAAACCTTTTTCTAACATCTTTTGTAGAGAGGGGACTACTTGTCTCCCTTCTTATCGTATCTTTTAGCGTATCGGCTCATAAACTTATCGACGCGACCAGCAGTATCTACCAACTTCATCTTTCCAGTATAGAAAGGGTGTGAAGTGTTAGAAATCTCCATCTTATACACGGGATAGGTTTCGCCGTTCACTTCGATGGTCTCTTTTGTCGAAACGGCGGACCGACACAAAAACACGTGGTCATTCGACATATCCTTGAATGCCACCAAACGATAATTCTCTGGGTGAATACCTTGCTTCATTGTTTTTTGTGTTTAATTATTAAATGCTTACTTAGCGAGGCAAAGGTACGAATATATTTTTCATCTGCAAATAGTTATCCTCTTTTTTTGAAAAATAATTTCGCGCGCTCGAATAGCTACAAAAAATAAGAGGAGAGTAACCACACTCTCCTCTACTTCGTGAGGTCGACGACCGATATTCGGTTTCTACTCAGGTAACCACTCCCTTGTAGAACTTAGAGACTAATGTCTCAATCTGCCGTTCTCCTCAACCAACCTAAAACTACTAACCTAAAAATGAACCTTAAAACTTCACTGCAAAGATATGGCGAAAAATCTTAACTTCCAAATTAATTCGCAATTTTTATTAAAAAAAATTAATTACAACGCTCCCGGAAATAATTCAACTCACTATTTTATAGCGTGTTAACAGTTTATTAACATATGTTAACAAATCATTAACTATATTAATATATTTTAATAACACACAATCCCTCTTATCGACAAGTACAATTGTCGATAAATGATTTTGCTATTTGTTGAGAGGCTGTATCTCGGGTGTAGTTAAATTCGGGGTGCCACTGCACGCCCACAATAAAACGCCTCTCGGGTATATATATTGCCTCGACCAGACCATCCTCCGAAAATGCCATCGCCTTGAACATTGGAGCAAGCTCTCGAATCGTTTGGTGGTGGTAGCTGTTGACCTCCAATTCGAGGCTCGACGCTATCTTAGCGAGGGGTGTACCATCTACTATGCGAACTTTGTGCCACGGCTGATCGTATGGAGGTGTCATCTGATGGTTTACACCCCCCTCGACTCGATACTCTGTTGGGAGATCTTGGTAGAGCGTGCCTCCGCCAAAGACATTCATCAACTGCACTCCTCGACAGATCCCAAGTATCGGTAGGTCGCGTGCTACAGCAAAGTCGAAGATCGTTCGTTCCAACGAGTCACGCCAATGGTTGGTAACTCCACATTTTACACTCCTCTCAGCGCCATAGAGCGATGGATTGACGTCGTGACCGCCCGTAAGCAAAAATCCGTTACATAGATCACAAATCGACAAAACATCATCCTCCGAGCTTCGTAGTGGTAGTATAATAGGGATACCCCCCGACTCACGGATCAAATCCATATAGCCGGGGAGCATCCAAATACTCTGTTTGTCATCATCCCACAGAGGGATTATGCCAATAATCGGTTTCATATCTAAAGGGGGAGTTTTAACTAATCCTCTATGAGTGGCGCTTCACAAGCTCCTCCTCTATATCTGAAATTGATTTTCCCGTAGCCTCCAGCAGCACGAGTAGGTGGTAGATCATATCGGCGATCTCGGGGATCATTGCGTCGTAGTTACCTGCCGCAGCCTCGATGATTGTCTCCACAGCCTCTTCACCAACTTTTTGGGAAATCTTACCAACACCCTTATTAAATAGCTTGGTTGTGTACGATCCCTCGGGCATCTCGGCGTGGCGAGTCTGGATCACAGCCTCTAGCTGGCGAATGAAACCCTCCGCAGAGTCCCCATCTTGGCGGAAACAGCTGCGAGCACCTGTGTGGCACGTAGGTCCGATCGGATTCACACGAACAAGAAGTGTGTCATTGTCGCAGTCGACAGTGACGCTTACAATGTTGAGATAGTTACCGCTAGTCTCGCCCTTGGTCCAAAGCGTCGAACGAGTGCGACTATAGAAGGTAACACGCCCCTCTTCGAGACTCTTCTCATACGCCTCTTGGTTCATATAACCTAACATTAATACCTCCAACGTACGATCATCTTGGATCACAGCTGGGATTAACCCGTCGGGACACTTCGAGAGATTTAACTCAGCGAATGGTAGTGATTTGATATTCATATATGTAATTTTTTTTGTTTGTTGTTGCTCGTTGTGGTTGTTACGGGGTCTGCCCTGCGCGGGCGGCGGCGGAGTGCTCTCCGCGGAGCTATTTTCGGTTGCGGTTATTAATAGATTGATTTCTCAATCTGCTATAAAAAAATAAACGATCGATTGAAGCTTGGCTTCATCTCTCTTTTTATTCTTTTATAGCTACGCAAACTTACAGTTTGCTATTAACAACCGAACTATACCCAGTACAAACTTTAGTACTAATAAAAATATTGCCCTGTGCGCTCCTAAAGTCTAACACATACACCTTGACGCCTCAACTCCTCTTTGAGGACGGGGATCGGTATCTCGTTGTAGTGGAAAATACTCGCTGCCAACGCTGCGTCGGCACGCCCTAAAGTGAGTACGTCGACAATATGCTGCGATGTACCTGCACCTCCCGACGCGATGATCGGAATAGGTAGCTCCGCTAGTCGTGCAAAATCCTCGCAGGGGTATCCACTCTTTGTGCCGTCGTGGTCCATCGAGGTGAAGAGGATCTCGCCTGCTCCACGCTCATACGCCTCGTGAGCCCAACTAAAGAGCTCTCCGTCGGTTGGACGCTTTCCTCCGTGAGTACAGACTCTCCACACACCGTCGATCTTCTTGGCGTCGATCGCAACGACAATAAACTGCGAACCATACTTCGATGCAATTTCGTCGATGAGTGCTGGGTTTGCTACAGCAGAGCTGTTGATTGTAATCTTGTCAGCACCTGCCCCAAGCAACCTCTCGGCATCGGCAAGTGAGCTGATGCCACCACCAACGGTAAATGGGATGTTTATTCTCTCGGCAATGCGAGTAACAAGGTCGGTGAATGTGTTACGTCCCTCCAACGTTGCACTGATGTCGAGATATACCAACTCGTCAGCACCCTCTGCGGCATACTTAGCACCCAACTCCACGGGATCACCCACCTGCTGTAACTCTAGGAAGTTGATCCCCTTAACTGTCTGCCCCTCCTTGATGTCGAGGCAAGGTATTATCCTCTTTGCAAGCATCCCTCTAACTCTTTAAGTGATATGCCCCCTTCGTAGAGAGCCTTTCCAACGATTACGCTACCTACGCCTGCAGCATCTAACTCCTCGACATCTGCCATCTTCGAGATACCTCCCGACGCGATAATGTTGAGAGTTGGGAACTCTGCGTTGAGTGATTTATAGAGCTCCGTTGCTGCGCCGCACATCATTCCGTCACGCGATATGTCGGTTGTGATTATGTGGCGAAGTCCGTGAGGGATGAATAGGTTGAAGAGCTCCGCAGCACCCATCAACGACTCCTCCAACCAACCTTGAATCGCAACCTTCCCATTTTTGAGGTCGGCACCGAGGATCATCTTCTCGCCCCCGAACTGATCCAACCACGCTGCAAACACCTCTGGTTCGCGCACCGCCAAGCTACCAACAATTGCACGCTCAGCACCTGCCGAGAATACATCTTTGAGCGCTTGAGTGCTCTTGATTCCGCCACCATACTGAACAATCAACGAGGTACGTGTAGCGACCCTCTCCAACACCTTGAGGTTCATTGGAGCAGAGCTCTTTGCACCGTCGAGGTCAACCATATGGAGGCGTTTGATACCTGCACCTTCGAATGCTTTGGCAGCCTCCAACGGGTCGCTAAAATATGTTGTCTTGCGGTCGTAATCGCCTTGGGATAGGCGGACACACTCGCCGCCAATTATATCTGTTGCTGGAATTATCTCTATCATTAACTATAAATTTAGGAAGTTATTTAATATCACCTCACCCACCGATCCGCTCTTTTCGGGGTGAAACTGTGTTCCGTAGAAGTTGTCGCGGTGGAGCGATGCGCTGAACTTAACACCATATTCGGTTGTTGCGATGGTCTCGTCGCACAACTCTGCGGCAAACGAGTGCACATAATAGAGGTGTGACGACTCCTTGATACCATCGTAGAGCGATGTTTTTAGCCCCTCGATCGTATCCCACCCAACGTGTGGCACTTTGAGAAGCTCTCCCCCAACTGTTGAGGGGAGTTTAACAACGCGTGTCGAGAAGATGCCGAGACACTCAGCATAACCCTCCTCGCTGCTTTGACACATCAGCTGCATACCGATGCAGATTCCCAAAATAGGTTGTGTCAATGTAGGGATTAATTTGTCGAGTCCCCTCTCGCGGAGCTTATCCATCGCCGACGACGCCTCGCCTACACCCGGAAGTAAGATACGATCTGCCCCTCTCAATATGTCGTGATCTGCCGTCACCACATACTCCACACCAGCCCTCTCTAGGGCATTCATAACCGATCGCAGGTTACCTGTGTCGTAATCTATTATTGCTACCATATCTATAGGGGAGTTTTAATCTCTCCCTGATTTTAATTCTCTGTTAATAATTGTCTATTTTGGGGTATTGCAAAAGTTGGTTGTAGTGGTTAGCAACCGAAAAGTATTTTAGAGAGAGAATAGAACTCCCCTATAATATTCCTTTACTACTTGGTACTTCGGTCGACATCGCCTCACGCTTTACCGCCATACGGAGTGCGCGGGCAAATGCTTTGAAGACACCCTCTATTTTGTGATGTTCATTCTCACCCTTTGCCGATATCTGGAGGTTGCAGCGTGCCGCAGCGCAGAACGACTGGAAGAAGTGGCGGAACATCTCCGTTGGGACATCTCCCACATACTCTCGCTTGAACTTCACGTCCCACTGAAAATCGATCCTTCCTCCGAAGTCGATAAGTACCAGCGCGCTACACTCATCCATTGGAAGGGCAAACCCATATCTAGCCAATCCAACTTTGTTGCCGATCGCCTTGTCGACCGCCTCACCAATAACGATCGCTGTATCCTCGATTGTGTGGTGTTCGTCGACGTGGAGGTCGCCCTCTACCTCTACGTTGAGCGACACCCCACCGTGGTGAGAGATCTGATCCAACATATGGTCGAAGAAGTTGAGACCTGTCGAGATCTTTGAGCTCTTGTCGGGTGTTCGGTCGAGGTCGAGGTCAACCATAATTTTTGTCTCTTTGGTTGCTCTCTCAATCTTCACACGACGCTCGCCACCGCGTATCAAAGCCACAATGTCGCTCCACGACTCGCTAACCATCGCGCACGACTCCTCAACACCTGCCTCCTTAACCATTGCCCATCCTGCCTCGGGCTCTGCGATGAGCACTCCTCGAGCTCCGAGGTTCTTTGCGAGGATGATATCTGTCACGCGGTCACCAATAACATAGCTCCCTGCAAGGTTGTAACTCCCATCTTTATACCGTCCGAACATACCTGTTCGGGGCTTACGAGTCTCAGCATTTTCGCTCTCGAAGGTGCGATCTATCAGCTGGTCGTCGAACTCCACACCCTCGCTAGCAAGGATCGAGAGCATTTTGTTGTGGGCTGGGTGAAATGTCTCCTCGGGGAATGACTCTGTGCCCAATCCATCTTGATTTGTCGCCAACACCAACTCGAAGTCAAGTGTCGAGAGGAGTTTCATTGCCGAGATGCTCCCTGCGCGGAACTCCAACTTTTCGAGGCTATCTACTTGATAGTCCATCGGTGGTTCTAGGATGATCGTGCCGTCACGATCTATGAATAGTGCTCTTTTCACGCCCCAAAATTTTTAATGATTCTTAACATTCGCTCATTCTCCACCTCCGTGCCGATCGTTAGGCGAAGTGTGTTTTTGCAACCGACGATCTTCGTGCGATTGCGGACAATAACCCCTGCCTCAACCAACTCATTATACATCTTGTCGGCATCGGCAACCTTCACCAACACAAAGTTGGCATCCGTGGGGTAGACTCTCTCGACTGTAGCGTAGCCTTCGAGCTGCTCGATCACAAAACGTCGTTGAGCAATTATCGTCTCAACCTGCTCCGTGATATCTACTTCGAGAGCTCGTGCAACGTGAGCCTGCGTCAACACGTTTATGTTGTAGGGGTACTTAACCCTATTCATCAACGAGATTATCGCCTCCGACGCAAAAGCCAACCCAAATCGAAGACCCGCCATTCCCCACGCCTTCGACAAGGTTTGGAGGACGATCAAATTCTCATACTTCGCAAGTTCGGGCAGAAATCCCTCCCCTGCCGCAAAGTCAATATACGCCTCATCGACAATCACAACTCCGCGGAACTCCTCGATGAGTCGAGTGATCTCCTCCATAGGGAATGAGTTACCCGTAGGGTTGTTGGGCGAACAGATCCACATAATCTTCGAGTTCTCATCCGCCGCCGCAAGGAGAGCATCCACGGGGAGCGAAAAATCAGTTCCCAACTCAACCTCTCGCATCGACACATCATTCGTCGCCGCCGAGACCTTATACATTCCATAGGTCGGAGCGATCGAAATCGCATTATCGACACCCGGACGAGCGAAGATCCTAAAGACCAAATCTATCGCCTCATCACTTCCATTACCAATAAATATCGACCCTGCATCGACACCCTTAATCTCCGCAAGCTGCCCCTTCAGAGCGACTTGATGAGGATCGGGATAACGATTCACCCCATTGTCGAATGGGTTTTCGTTGGCATCCAACCAAACGTCGATCTCACCACCCTCATACTCGTCACGAGCTGTAGAGTAGGGCTCCAATGCCAATATATTGGGGCGCACTAGGCGCAATACATCTTCTCGTTTCATTCTCTCTATTATTTGTTGGCGACACGCACCTTCACTGCATTGGCGTGGGCATCGAGACCCTCCGCATTTGCCATCGCGATAACTGTTGGTGCGAGTGCCGCTATACCCTCTTGTGATAGCTCCTGATAGGTCTGCTTGCGCATAAAGCTCTCCAGCCCTACACCACTATATGAGCGTGCCCATCCTCCTGTTGGAAGGGTGTGGTTTGTTCCCGACGCGTAGTCTCCAGCACTCTCGGGCGAGTAGTTGCCAATGAAGATACTACCCGCAGAGGTGATCTTGTTGGCTACCGACCACGGATCGTTCATCGATACAATAAGGTGCTCCGCCGCATACTCCTCCGCAAACTCAACCATCATATCTGTCGAGTCGAAGATTATTGCACGCGACTGCTCCAACGACTTGGCGATAGCCTCACCGCGTGAGAGACTCTTCGTCTGCTCCTCAATGGCGCGATCAACCTCCTTGGCAAACGCCACCGACGAGCAGACCAATATAGCTTGACTATCCGCCCCGTGCTCCGCCTGCGACAGTAGATCCGACGCCACAAACTCCGCCGACGCACTCTCATCCGCCATAACCAACACCTCGGATGGTCCTGCCGGCATATCTATTGCGACACGATTCGTACTTACAATCTGCTTCGCCTTCGTAACATATCTATTACCCGGACCGAAGATTTTATCTACTTTGGGTACACTCTCCGTGCCACACGCCATAGCCGCCACAGCCTGAGCTCCACCCAAGGCGAAGATCCTCTTCACACCACACAGCGACGCTGCGTAGATAATCTCAGATGAGATCTCTCCACTCTTCGACGCCGGAGTGCACAACACAACCTGCTCACAACCTGCAATAGCTGCTGGAATCGCCAACATCAACACTGTCGACACCAATGGCGCAGTACCCCCCGGAACGTAGAGACCCACGCGACGAATCGCCACAGATCGCTGAATACACTTCACACCTGCCATAACCTCCAACTCCACAACACGTGGTCGCTGTGCTGAGTGAAACGCCTCGATGTTACTCTTCGCCTGCAACAAAGCGCACTTTAGCTCCTCGCTAACCTCGCTCTCTGCCGCCGCGATCCTCTCCATCGAGAGTTCGAACGACTCGGGTGCTCCACCCTCAATAGAGGTTACGATTTGACGCAACGCCTCGTCGCCACCCTCTGCAACACGCTCTATGATACTAGCAACACGCTCCGCAATCTCATCATCCTGCGGGATGTTACGCTGAGTGAGCTCTCCCCACTCAGTCCTCGATGGGTTATCGAAAATGCGAATCATAACCCTATCGAATCATATTCTCCAACGATAGCACCAAGATGCCCTCAGCACCCAACGCCTTCAACTGCTCGACGATCTCCCAAAGAGTCTTCTCACCCAAAACAGTGTGGATAGAACACCAACCCTCCTGCGCAAGTGGCAAAACTGTTGGGCTACGCATACCGGGGAGAAGCTTCGTCGCCTCCTCCAACTTGTGGACCGGAAGATTCATCAACACATACTTCATATTACGGCTCTCGAGGATCGTCGTCATACGGAACTTCAACTGCTCAAGGATTGTACGTTTCTCATCCGAGAGCTCCTTGTTGGCGATCAACACCGCCTCCGAGAAGAAGATCTTCTCAACCTCCACAAGTCCGTTCGACACCAACGTACCTCCCGACGATACAATGTCGAAGATAGCGTCAGCCATTCCCACAGCTGGCGCAACCTCTACAGAACCCTCGATGGTGTGGATCTCAGCGTCGATACCCTTCTCCGCAAAGAAGTTGCTCAATATGCGAGGGTAAGATGTAGCGACACGCTTTCCTTGAAAGTAGTCGAGCCCCACATACTCATCCGCCTTAGGCACTGCCAACGAGATGCGGCATCCACCAAATCCTAGAGGGAGGATCTCCTCAACATCGAAACCCTTCTCCGCAGTCTCGTTCTGACCGACGATGCCGATGTCGGCAACACCCATAGCAACCGCCTGTGGGATATCGTCGTCGCGCAAGTAGAGTACCTCTAGAGGGAATCCCTCCGCCTTCGAGATAAGCTTGCGCTTGCTCTCAACAACTCCGATACCCGCCTCGCGGAGCATCGAAACACACTGCTCGTTCAATCGACCTTTAGCCTGAATTGCAATTCTTAACATAGTTTTCTCTTTTATTATTTTGTTATTATTATACTCCCAAATCCAAAAAGAACCCACCCTTTGTTGAGGATGAGTTCTTTATAGTGTCATATCAAATATAAGATACACATAACAAACCTATCCCACGCTAATGCGGTGATGATGATGGTTTAGTGTATGTGTAGATGTGTATCTCATTGGTATTGATCTATTGTTATTTACTCCACAGCACCAAAAGTAACGATTTTTCGTTACTCTACAAAATTTTTGACATAAAAAGTGTGAAAAATAGATTCGGCACTAATTTAGCGTGAGTTTGAGAGTTCACGCTAAGGAGCAATTATTCTGGGTTAATCACACAAAAAAGAGGTTGTCCAAACTTTCGTTTTTAGACAACCTCTTTTCTCAAATCTTGTCTCGTCGACGAGACGCATATTTTGTTGATGCTAATTACTCAGCAGCTACAACGCTCAACTTAACAGTAGCCTTCACGTCGCGGTGTAGGCGTACAGATACCTCGTACTCACCAACTGTCTTGATAGACTCTAAAGAGATCGACTTGCGGTCGATTACAACCTCCTTAGCAGCCAATGCCTCAGCGATATCTGATGATGTTACTGTTCCGAACAACTTGCCCTCCTCAGCCTTTGCAGATACTGAGATTGGCAATGAAGCCAACTTCTCAGCCAATGCCTGAGCATCAGCAAGGATCTTAGCATCCTTGTGAGCGCGCTGACGCAAGTTCTCTGCCAACACCTTCTTAGCAGAAGCAGTTGCAGACTTTGCGAATCCCTGAGGGATAAGGTAGTTGTTTGCGTAACCCGGCTTTACATTTACGATCTCGTTAGCGTATCCTACGTTCTCGACATCCTTAATCAATATAATCTCCATTTTGCTTTGCCCTCCTTAATTATTTCATACAATCGGTTACGAATGGCAAAATCGCCAAGTGACGTGCACGCTTTACAGCCTGAGACACCTTCTTCTGGAACTTCTGAGAAGTACCTGTGAGGCGACGTGGCAAAATCTTACCCTGCTCGTTAAGGAACTTCTTCAAGAACTCACCGTCCTTATAATCTACATACTTGATACCTAGCTTCTTGAAGCGACAGTATTTCTTCTTCTTTACGTCAACCGATACTGGGTTGAGGTAACGGATCTCTGATTGTGGTCTGTTATCTGCCATTTTTACTCCTCCTGCTTATTTGAAAGTTTAGCGCGACGACGTGCTGAGTACTCTACAGCGAACTTGTCTTGCTTGAATGTAAGGAAACGGATAACGCGCTCGTCACGACGGAACTGCGTCTCTAGTTTCTCGACTAGATCGCCCTCGCCAGAGAACTCGATCAAGTAATAAAAACCGGTGGTCTTCTTCTGAATAGAGTAAGCAAGCTTTTTCAAGCCCCAGTTCTCTCTGTTCTCAATCTGACCGCCGTTCTCGGTGATAACACCTTGGAATTTGTCAGCCACCTCTACTGCCTGAGCATCAGAAAGCACGGGAGTGACGATGAAAACGGTTTCGTAATTGTTCATAATTATCTATTATTTAACTAATTAGCCCCTCTATGCACTACGCATAGAATAAAAGAGCGCCACAAAGGTAGTGTTTTTTTTTGTGTTTGCAAACTTTTTTTGTGCTAATTATCTATTTTACTTGTTGTTATAGTTATTCATAGTGTTCGAGAGACCAGCCGTCGTAAAGCTCAATATAGCCTTTGTAACCATTTCAATACGCTCTGTAAGTTTGGCGCTCTCCTCCTCGTCCCACTCGCCCAACACATAATCGACCTGCTGCCCCGTAGCAAATGAGCTTCCAACTCCAAACTTTATGCGAGGATACTTCTCTGTTCCGATCAGATCTATTATGTTACGATGTCCGTTGTGACCTCCGTGGCTTCCCTTGGCTCGTATGCGGAGCGTTCCAAACGGGAGTGCTATGTCGTCCGATATGATGAGTAGATTCTCCACCGGGATCTTCAGCGACTCCATCCAGTAGCGAACCGCCTTGCCCGACAAGTTCATATATGTCGAGGGTTTGAGTAGAGTTATCGATCGACCTTTGTGTTTGATCTCTGCGATGTCGCCATAACGGTTGGTCACAAAAGAGGTGTTGGACGCCTCAGCTAAGGCATCCAACACTTTAAATCCGATGTTGTGTCGGGTCTGGGCGTATTCGCGCCCGATGTTACCCAACCCTACAACAAGGTATTTCATATCGCTTCTGTGAGGTTAATATTAACCCTGTGCGTTCTGAGCCGAACGTGTAGCACGTGTAACGCGAACTGCACAAACTGCTGTTGTTGCTGGAGTGACGAACTTAACGTTCTCTACAGATAGATCTCCAACGAAGATTGTCTTACCAAGCTCTAGAGCTGTTACGTCAACAACGATCTCATCTGGAAGGTTGTTCTCCAACGCGCTAACAACAAGTTTACGAGCCGATAGAGCCAACTTACCTCCGATCTTCACTCCGGCAGCTGTACCCTCAAGGCGAACTGGGATAGCGATAGATACAGGCTTGTTCTCGATAACGCGGAAGAAGTCGATGTGAAGGATCTGCTCGCGGATTGGGTGGAACTGAACGTCGCGAAGTACTGCCTTCTCAACCTTACCGTCGATGTTAAGCTCTACGATGAATGAGTTTGGAGTGTAGATAAGTTGCTTTAGCTCCTTCTCCTCTACAGAGAACGATACTACGTCGCCACCACCATAAACTACGCAAGGTACTAGACCCTCACGACGAACTGCCTTTGTAGCCTTCTTACCGAAATCGGCACGAGAGACTGCTGAAATTTGAATTGTCTTCATTGTTAATTTTTGTTATTTATTAATGTAACCTACAGTGGCTCTCACCCCTCCCCTTTTTATGTGGAGGAGCCCATACCACCTAAATGCGGCTGCAAATATATGAATAATTTCTTGGTTGTCAAACTTTTGGGGTTCAAAAATTAGGGCAGATGACTGAGTATACACGTATGATGTCACACTCTGGGTTTACATTCGGCAATTATAGGGATGTCAGCCGATGGCTGACATAAAAACATTAAGGCATAGCGTGTTGAAAGCTTGCTTTCATAAAACGCTATGCCTTAATGTTTTGTAATGCAAAGCATCCCTATAATTGTCGCAATAAAGATAAATGCAAGCTTGCTTGCCGCCCGCGCGGCGTTAGCGCGATACCCGACGTTTTTCGTGCGTTTGCCCTAATTCAAAAATTTCGGAGGCGACCTTTGCGGATCACCCCCTCCTCCACTCTAGAACGCCTCTGTTATATTGAAGTAGGTTAGCCAACCGCCACCGACGCCCTTTCCGAAGTCGATACGTACATTCTTGCGGGGTTGAAGCTGCGCTCTGAGTCCAAATCCATAGTTAAGTTTCCATTCATCCCAATCCTTTGGTGTTGTGCCCAATGTTCCTGCGCCAACCCACGCTACATATCCAAACTTTGAAATTGCGCGTCCTCGCTGATAATCCTCCTTGCTACCCAACATATGGCGGAACTCGACGATACCATACCCCATCGACTTGTCGCGATACTGTCCCCAGTAGTAGCCTCGCAGGTCGAACGGTGAGCCAAACATTGGAAGCTCCGTAAAGGGTACGTCGCCATAGCTAATCTGTGTCCTTGCGACCCACGCAAGGATGGCACGTTGAAAGAGGGGTTGAAACTGTCGATACTCCAGATCGACTAGCTGGTAGTTGTAACTACCGCCTATTGCTCGCGAGAACACCTTTCCCGTAGCACTCAACAAGAGTCCCGAGTTTGGGGTTGCCACGTCGTCGCGGCTATCATACTGGACGATACCTCCTACACCTATATTAGTGTAACGAAGAGAATATTTGTTGACATATGCGTTTGCCGCCATAACGGGGTTTAGGTTTCGGCTACTAGAGAAGTTTATGTCGGTGATAGCACCCATATATAAATAAGGACAAACCTCCCACACCGATTTTGTGTTGAAGTATACGTTTGTTTTGTCGAAGAGTGTTGTCTCGTCGCCTCGTGGTGTGGCGTCGATCTCGCTAAATCCGACACCGTAGAAGTTGGTAGGTTCGTTACGCACGCCGTAGTTGGTGTAGATTCTAAATTGGTTTTCGTTGAAGAAGAGTGTTCCGTTTCCTGCCACCACCACCGTTCCGTTGATCGAGGCGTTGACACCCATCGGGAGGAACGAACGCTGCGAGATGGTGTCGCTCTCATTCATCCGAAAACTCATAAGCACTGCGGCGGCAACTCCAGCCGACGCCTCGGGGGTATACGAAGGACCTCCGAGGATAGATCTCCAGACCTTTTTGTTGGCGCGTATTGAGTCGCGACGATATGTTCGTATCTCGCTCTTACTCAGAGATGTTGACTCTGTTGGGGTTGTATCTTGGGGTTGTGTATCGGCAAATGCTTGTGTCGTGATTGCCAGTAGTAGAGATAGCGAAATTGCTATTTTGCTGATTGTCATAAAATTAAAATGCATATGTCAAGTAAAATCTAATGGGGACAAAGTTATATTTTTTTTTGGAAATATAGGGATAAAAAGAAATATTTATTATATTTTTGCAAGTTGGGGTATTTTTTGAACGATGTGTGGCATATATATCCCTCAATCAAAAACATAAATAATGAGAGAAGAGTTAAAAATAGCGATAGAGGCGGCGTTGGCGGCTGGAAGATCTATCCTCAACATATATAATGACCCCGATTCTGACTTCGAGGTGGAGCGCAAAGCGGACAACTCCCCCCTAACGAAGGCGGACAAGGCGGCTCACATCGAGATCGTAAAGTTTCTCGAGCCCCTTCAAATTCCGATTTTGAGTGAGGAGGGGCGTTCGATGCCATATGAGGAGCGACGTGAATGGGATAGATTGTGGATTGTCGACCCGCTCGATGGCACGAAGGAGTTTATCAAACGAAACGGCGAGTTTACGGTGAATATTGCACTCGTCGAGTCGGGAGAGCCTATCTTGGGTGTTATCTATGTACCCGTTACGGGGGAGCTCTACTATGGAGATCGCGAGATGGGGGCATTCAAGGTGGTCGAGGAGCAGACGCAGCAACTACCCCTCAAAGAGGAGCGATTTGGATATCGTGTTGTGGCGTCGCGATCGCACCTCTCGCAGGAGACGAGCGACTTCGTTGAACAACTGCGACACGAACACCCCTCGGTGGAGCTTGTGTCGAAGGGTAGTTCGTTGAAGATCTGCTTGGTTGTGGAGGGGTCGGCAGATGTCTACCCTCGCTATGCTCCCACAATGGAGTGGGACACGGCGGCAGGTGATGCTATACTCCGTGCCGTAGGTGGATACCTAAGCTACACGGATCGGTGCGAACCCTTGAAATATAATAAAATAGAGCTTCTAAACCCTCACTTTATAACTCGATAGATGGATTCATCGGCACTACTGGTTGTTTTAGGTATATTCGCTATGCTGCTCATCTTGTCACTCGACAAGATGCGCCCGGGGTTTACCATCTTCTCTGTTGCGATCTTCTTTATGGCGGTGGGCATAATCACCCCACGGGAGCTGATCGAAGGGTTCTCGAACAAGGAGATGATAACCGTCGCAATGCTCTTCCTCATCGGTGAGGGTGTGCGACAGTCGGGGTCGCTAAGCTACATTATGAAACATATACTACCCCAAAAGAGAGGTCGCATAGGGTGGCTTATGGCGCAGATACTACCCGTCATAACCCTTATCTCAACGGTGTTGAACAACACGGCAGTCGTTATTATCTTTGCTCCGATGATTAAGCGCTGGGCGGGTAAGATCGGTGTCCCTGCGACGAAGTTCCTCATTCCGCTGTCGTATGCTACGATCTTGGGAGGTGTCTGTACTCTGGTGGGTACATCCACCAATATGGTTGTCAATGGTATGATGATTGAGGCTGGGTATCGAGGTTTCTCGATGTTCGAGATCGGAAAGGTGGGTGTCGTGATCGCTGTTGTGGGTGTGCTCTACTTAGTTGTCTTTGGTAATATCTTGCTCCCGGGGGGCGACGAGGCGGAGGTTATCGATGATGATTGTGTTGAGGTGATCCTCGCGGCTCGATATCCGGGTGTGGGTAAGTCGCTGCGACAGTTCAACTTTCAACGCCACTATGGAGTAAAAGTTGTGGGTATCGTGAAGAACGGAAATAAAATTAGCAAAAATTTCGAATCTATAGTCTTGATCGAAGGTGACACGCTCCTCATAAAAGGTGACGAAGCATTCGTTCGAACGTGGCAGGAGTCGAGTGCCTTCCACATCGTGTCGTATGGAAACCTAGAGGAGGTGAGCGAGGACCAACAACCGATGACTACCCCTCAGCGATGGTTGGGTTTGGGTCTGTTGATATTCTTGATTGGAGGGTGCGCGTTGGGCGAACACCTCTCGAAGATCGTCGATGGTATGGTTGCGTTCGACATCTTTTCGATGGCGGCGGTTGTGATGGTCGTGATGGCTGTCGCGAAGCTCTTCCCAGCAAAGAGATACACCAAATTCATCTCGTGGGATATATTGATCGCCATCGCCTCGGCTTTCGCAATTAGCAAGGCTATGAGTAACTCCGGGATCAACGATATGTTGGCGTCGTGGATTATCGACACCTCATCTAATTGGGGTAGCTATGGAGTCTTGGCACTTCTCTACCTTGTGACGATGCTCCTCACGGAGTTTATCACCAACAACGCCGCTGTAGCTATTGCGTTCCCAGTAGCAGTGGCGCTGGGAAATCAGCTGGGGATTGATCCGATGCCTCTCTTTGTGGCGATCTGTATCGCTGCGTCGGCGAGCTTCTCGTCCCCAATCGGATACCAAACGAATTTGATTGTGCAGGGTGTCGGAGGTTACAAATTTAAGGATTACCTTCGTGTTGGAATATGCCTAAATTTAATGACATTTATAATCTCGATCATCTTGATACCTCTAATTTGGGGCTTCTAAGGTGTGGCAGTAGAACTTTATTTATCGAATATGAGCAATAATAATATATACCCAATCTTTGACCGTATGTTGACGCGTGCGGATCGTGAGCGACAACTAGAACAGCGCTCCGCAGTAATATGGTTTACAGGGCTTTCGGGCTCGGGAAAGAGCACGCTCGCCGTTGCGCTGGAGCGAGAGCTCTACAATCGAGGTGTGTTGTGTAAGTTACTCGACGGGGATAACGTTCGTCGAGGGATGAATCGTAATTTGGGCTTTTCGCCCGAGGATAGGATCGAAAATATTCGACGTATTGCGGAGATGGGACGTCTCTTCGTCGATTGTGGAATAGTGACACTCTCGGCATTCATCTCGCCCACGGCAGAGATGAGAGAGATGGCGCGCGAGATAATCGGGGAAGATGATTTTTTGGAGATCTATGTGAGCACCCCCATCGAGGAGTGCGAACGTCGCGACGTGAAGGGTCTCTACAAAAGAGCCCGCGCCGGAGAGATCAAAGAGTTTACCGGGATATCGCAACCTTTCGAAGAGCCCCAAAACCCCACGATGTCGATTGATACCTCGTCGCTAAGCATCGAGGAGGCTGTGGCTAAGCTGCTGGAGATCGTATTGCCACGAATCGAGAATAAATAGAGTTCTCTTTAAGTATTAATACTTATTGTTGAGACGCAATAATAAAGTACTTTTGTAGTAAAATAGATATGCTATGGATCAGAATGAGATAAAAGAGCTTAATGCTCAGATGGAAAGCTTGACTCCGGAGGAGATTTTGAGCTACTTTACAACTCAGTTTAAGGGCGAAATAGCCCTCTCTAACTCGTTGAGTCTTGAGGATCAAGTCTTGACAGATATGATCTGCAAGATCGACCACGACACCCGAATTTTCACCCTCGACACGGGACGCCTCTTTCCCGAGGCGTACGACCTCATAGATCGTACAAATAAAAAATATGATAAATCAATAGAGATCTACTTCCCTCGCTTCGAGAGTGTCGAGCAGATGGTGATGGAGAACTCAGCAAACCTCTTCTACGAGAGTGTCGAGAAGAGAAAGTTATGTTGCAAGATCCGAAAAATAGAGCCTCTACGTCGAGCGTTTAAGGGTCTTAAGGTTTGGATCTGCGGTCTGCGCCAAGAGCAATCAATCACTCGATTTGGATTGAACCCTGTCGAGTGGGATGAGGGAAACGGACTTATCAAAGTGTCGCCACTCTACAACTGGAGCGCTACGAAAGTTCGCGAATATGTCGATACACACGATGTGCCATATAACCCGCTCTGCGACCAAGGATTTTTGAGCATCGGTTGTCAGCCCTGCACACGCGCTGTCGAGGCAGGCGAGGATGAGCGAAGTGGACGTTGGTGGTGGGAGTCACCCGAGTCAAAGGAGTGCGGATTGCACAAGCGTCACTAAGAATCTGTTTAAGTTTTTCTCGCTAGAATTGCTAAGAGAGATGTTGCTTTGATTTTCTCTCTTTGTATAAGACGCATAGCGGTGCCTATGTAACGTAGTGCAAAAAGGGAAAAGCGAAGTAATAGATCCTTAGCAAAATAGATGAGAGAATTTAAACAGATTCTTAAGAATTGATAAAAATAAACTACAAATAAAGAGTATGTTAGATAGTTATAGATTGAGCCACCTTCGTGAGTTGGAGAGCGAGGCGATACAGATCATCCGCGAGGTTGTTGCGGAGTTCGAAAATCCCGTTATGCTCTACTCGATTGGTAAGGATTCGGCAGTTATGGTACGCCTCGCGGAGAAGGCCTTTGCCCCCGGGAAAGTACCATTCCCATTGATGCACATCGATAGCAAGTGGAAGTTTAAGGAGATGATCGACTTCCGCGACAACTACGCTAAGGAGCACGGCTGGGATCTGATAGTTGAGTCGAACGAAGCAGCATTCGAGGCAGGGGTAGGTCCATTCACTCACGGAAGTAAAGTACATACCGACTTGATGAAGACACAAGCTCTGTTGGCGGCTCTTGACAAACATAAGTTCGATGCTGCATTCGGTGGAGCACGCCGCGACGAGGAGAAGTCACGCGCCAAGGAGCGTATCTACTCGTTTCGTGATCGCTACCACCAGTGGGACCCCAAGAACCAACGCCCCGAGTTGTGGGATATCTACAACGCAAGGGTCAACAAAGGGGAGTCTATACGTGTATTTCCGCTATCGAACTGGACGGAGCTCGATATTTGGCAGTACATACGTTTGGAGCAGATTCCAATCGTACCCCTCTACTACGCTAAGGAGCGTGATGTAGTCGATATGGATGGCAACTTGATCCTTGTGGATGATGATCGTATGCCCGAGGAGTTGCGCTCACGATCTACAAAGCAGATGGTGCGTTTCCGTACGTTGGGTTGCTACCCACTGACGGGCGCTGTACGCTCCGACGCCGACACTATAGAGAGCATCGTCGAGGAGATGATGACAACAACCAAGAGCGAACGTACGACACGTGTGATCGACTTCGATCAGGATGGAAGTATGGAGCAGAAGAAGCGCGAGGGTTATTTTTAGGCGAGTTGCCAATTACTTATACTTATAAATGAAGAAAATGAGTACAACACTAGATATAAAGGAGTTTTTGGATCGCGACGAGAAGAAGGATCTCTTGCGTCTGCTTACCGCAGGTTCGGTGGATGATGGAAAGTCGACGCTTATTGGGCGCTTGCTGTTCGATAGCAAGAAACTCTATGAGGATCAGCTGGATGCGTTGGAGCGTGATTCGCGCCGCGTGGGTAATGCTGGCGACAACATCGACTACGCACTACTTCTCGACGGATTGAAGGCGGAGCGCGAGCAGGGTATCACGATCGACGTCGCATACCGCTACTTCTCGACCAACAACCGTAAGTTCATCATTGCCGACACTCCCGGACACGAGCAATATACTCGTAATATGATTACGGGAGGATCGACCGCAAACTTGGCGATCATCTTGATCGACGCCCGCACGGGTGTCATCACACAGACGCGTCGTCACACATATCTCGTCTCGCTGTTGGGAATCAAACACGTTGTGTTGGCTGTCAACAAGATGGATTTGGTCGACTACTCACAGGAGCGTTTTGATGAGATCGTAAACGACTATATGGCTTTCGCAGAGCCTCTCGGTATACCAGATATCAAACCATTCCCGATCTCGGCACTCAAGGGTGACAACGTTGTGGAGAAGTCTGATGTGATGCCTTGGTATGAGGGTACGGCACTGTTGCCATACTTGGAGACGGTAGAGATCGGAAATGATCGCAATATGGATTCATTCCGCTTCCCTGTTCAGTATGTGTTGCGTCCGAACCCCGACTTCCGTGGATTCTCGGGACGTGTTGCGTCGGGTGTGTTGCACAAAGGAGATGAGATCGTCTCGTTGCCATCGGGCAAGACCTCGAAGGTCAAGGGTATACACATCTACGAGGGCGAGAAGGAGCTTACGTTTGCAGGCGAGTCGGTGACAATCACGCTGGAGGATGAGATCGACTTGTCGCGTGGTGAGATGTTGGTGAAGGTCGACGACCAACCAATGATGGGTCGTA
Source organism: Rikenellaceae bacterium (assembly GCA_047174765.1). Taxonomy (GTDB): domain Bacteria; phylum Bacteroidota; class Bacteroidia; order Bacteroidales; family Rikenellaceae; genus Alistipes. Next base: position 28,190 of record JBCQTT010000017.1, read on the forward strand.
TGATCGACGCAATGTTGGTGTGGATGGATGAGGAGAAGATGGACCGTAGCAAGAAGTTCTTCTTGAAGCAGACGACACAGATGACTCGCTCGCAGATCGACAAGATCGACTACCGCGTCGATGTAAACACAATGGAGCAGAGCGCTTGCGACGCATTGTCGCTCAACGAGATCGCGAGGGTGAAGATCTCAACCAACAAGGTGCTGCTCTTCGACAAATATAGTGACAATCGCAGTTGTGGATCGTTCATCTTGATCGACCCAATCTCAAATAACACCTCTGCTGTAGGAATGATATTGGGTGCAGTTGATAGCGCAGACGCATCTAACACACAGACACTTGGAGCATCATTCACGGTGAGCGAGGGGGCTGAACTATTGAGTAACCAACTTCGACAGATGGGCAAAGCTACGCTTGTTGTCGATCTCGAAGAGCTCACAGATGAGGCGACAATAAAGGTTTGTGAGAGCGCTGCGCAGCAGGGAATCTACGCTATTGGAGTTGTTGCTGGCGGTGAGAGCGTCACCCAAGAGAGAGCCGATGAGTTAATCGCGGCACTCGTAGAGAGCGAAGACAAATAAAAGAAGATCGCATATAGTTATGAAATTTGAATTTAGTAAACTCCCAATAACTACTCTGATAGGGGCGGATTGGAAGACCTTCAAGGAGGTGTGTCGAGGACGTGAAATTGACCCGAAGTATCGAGGTAAGTATCGTTTGACTGCCATTTTGTGTTGGTTGATATCACTCTTGGGGATAGTGGAGAATTGGAAATATCAACGACTTCTGGCTAAGCAGAAGTTGGAGAAAGATCCAGTCTTTGTCCTTGGACACTGGAGGAGTGGTACTACGTTCGTTCATAACGTGTTGTCGTGCGACAAGCAGTTTGGATATACAACGACCTATCAGACTGTATTTCCGAATGTTATGTTGTTCCTCCAGCCGATGTTTAAGTCGATTATGCAACGCGTAATGCCCGACAAACGTCCGATGGATAGCCTCGAACTAAAGCCCGACCTCCCTCAAGAGGAGGAGTTCGCACTCTCGGGAATGACCCCATATTCATACTATAATTTCTGGTTCTTCCCCCGCGATATGATGGAGTATTGCCAGAAGTATCTGTTGATGAGGGATATCTCCAACGAGGAGCGTGATGTGTTCGGAAAGGCGTTCGAGAAGTTGATAAAACTCTCGCTCTACAATACGGGAGGCTCTCGATATTTGTCGAAGAACCCACCCCATACGGGTCGCGTGAAGGAGCTGTTGAAGCTCTTCCCAAATGCGAAATTTATCTTCTTGATGCGTAATCCATACACGGTTTTCGAGTCGACACGAGGGTTCTTCACCCAGACGATCGTACCACTTAAGTTGCAGGAGATAACCGACGACCAACTAACAGCGAGCTTTGTGGAGGTCTACAAACGCCTCTACGACAAGTATCAAGAGGATAAGGTGTTGATCCCCGAGGGTAACCTTGTTGAGATCAAGTTCGAGGAGTTCGAGGCAGACCCAATGGGTGCTACGGAGCGAATTTACAGTGAACTATCCCTCGAAGGTTTCGAGGAGGCGCGCCCCTCGATGGAGTACTACATCGGAGGCAAGAGCGGTCACAAAAAGAATAAATACAAATATGCCGATAAGACGGTAAAAACGGTCGAGGCAAATTGGGGACGAGCCCTCAGAGAGTGGAACTACCACCTCGAAAGGGATGAAGAAGAGGAGGCATAGATAAAGATGGAGCAGTTGAGAACAAACCACAAGATAGAGTTGGCGCGTGAGTTTATTCTCAACACTCGCGCTAACATATTCCTCACGGGCAAGGCTGGTACGGGAAAGACCACAATGCTCCGTGAAGTGATAAAGTCGCTAGGTAAACGAGCCGTGATAGCGGCACCAACGGGCGTGGCAGCACTCAATGCGGGTGGAGTCACGCTTCATTCGCTTTTTCAGCTACCGCTTGGGATCTACATACCGGGGCAGAGCTTGGTGGGACGACGCATCTCGAAACGCAAATTGTCGTTGATACGCTCTATCGAGATGTTGATTATCGACGAGGTGAGTATGGTGCGTAGTGACCTGCTGGATGCCATAGATGAGACGTTGAGAAAGATCCGACGATCGTCGAAACCATTCGCAGGGGTGCAACTTCTGCTGATTGGAGATATCCAACAGCTCGCCCCCATCTGTCGAGATGAGGAGTGGGGGGTGCTGCGCGATCACTACGCGACACAATACTTCTTCGACTCCAAGGCGCTTACGAAATCGACATATGTAACAATCGAGTTTGACGAGATCTTCCGACAGAGCGACTCACACTTCACGAATATCCTCAACGCCATTCGCGAGAATCGTGCGACGATGGATATATTGGAGGAGCTGAACCGTCGCTACATCCCCAACTTCGACCCTAGTGACGAGGAGGACTACATAACCCTCACAACACACAACAACACCGCAAACTCCATAAACACTCGAAAGCTAAAGGCTCTAAACAACCCCTCGCACTTCTTCGAGGCGAAGGTGTCGGGGGAGTTCTCGGAGTCGTCGTATCCCAACGATACACGTTTAGAGTTGAAGGTTGGGGCGCAGGTGCTCTTCATCAAGAACGACATATCGCCCGAAAAACGATTCTACAATGGTTTGATTGGTCGGGTGACGAACATCAACGACCGTAGTGTCACGGTACAGCCTAAGTCGGGTGGTGCTCCGATCACGGTGGAGGCGGTGTCGTGGGAGAGTATCGAGTATAATGTCAACAGCGACAGTGGCGAGATGGAGCAGAGTATCAAGGGGTCGTTCGCACAGATTCCGCTGAAGTGTGCGTGGGCTATCACGATCCACAAGAGTCAAGGGTTGAGTTTCGACAGGGCGGTGATAGATGCTTCGGGCTCTTTTGCCCACGGGCAGGTCTACGTGGCTCTGAGTCGATGTAGGACTCTGGAGGGGCTGGTTCTCAAGACCCCAATCACCCCATACTCGATAATCGGAGAGAGTAACATCGACACCTTCTCGAACTTCGTAACTCAGAATCAACCCTCGCAGGAGATACTCACCGCCTTCAAGCGTGACTACTTCTCGGCAGTAATTGGGGAGATCTATGATTTTGGGGCGCTGCACCTCTTGCTGTGGGACATTATGAGTGAGATGTCGGGGGCTCTCTCACGGAGCTATCCCAAGCTCACGGAGTCCCTCACGGAGCTTCTCGCGACCTTCGACGGGGAGGTTGCAAAGGTGGGGGAGAACTTCAAACGCCAAATTGCAGGGGCGATCTACGAGAGTAAAGATTACCAACAAGATAGCTTTATTAGCGAACGCCTCAAGAAGGCTTCGGGCTACTTCACGCCACGCATAAAGCCACTTCGCCCACTCTGTAATCTCCTGTATAAGGTTGAGCCCGACTCTGCCGACTCGAAGCGTAAGATTCGCCAATATACGGAGCAGTTGGACTCTAAGTTGGAGCTGCTTTTTGAGTCGCTACGGCTCTGTGATGAGGGTTTCTCCATCGAGAGATACCAGCGTGCAAGGGCTAAGATGTTGGCTCTACAGAGCCTCAGCGAGGAGGAGAAACGCAAACGAGCTACAGCATCAAAAAGAGGCGAAAGTGCCCAACCCAAAGAGGTCTCGATCGACGACATCATCCACCCCGAACTCTATGAGACCCTCACCGCGTGGCGCAGGGAGGAGGCTGCGCAGATCAAGAAACCGGCATACGTAATCCTCAACAATAAGACGATAATGCAGATTCAAGCCCTCCTGCCACGAAATGCAAAGGAACTCAGTGAGATATCGGGAATGGGTAAGGTAAAGATGGATAAATATTCCAGCCAGCTACTTGATATAGTCAACGACTACCGTTTTCATAGGGAAATGAGTTAAAAAGATAGATAATAAGAGTAATTTCCGCATATATATATGTATATTTGCGGAAATTACTCGTTATACAGGAGGTCCTAATTTGACTAAAATAAAAATTATATAGTATGTTAACAAAACCCAAACAGATTTCGCACCTTATCTTTGGTGCACTACTAGCCCTTGCAGTCACAGGGTGTCAACAAACACAGGTCAGAACCGCTGTGGTTGGAGAGTATGAGATGCTAACAATCGCGAAGAGTAACTGCGAGCTATCGAAGCTAGCGTCGGCGACAATTCGAGGTCGTCAAGATATCTCGATCTACCCACAAGTTTCGGGTACGCTCACCGAGCTACGCGTAAAGGAGGGTGATCGTGTCGTGAAGGGACAGGTTATGTTCGTGATCGATCAAGTACCATATCGCGCAGCATTGGCTACTGCAGAGGCATATGTGGCTACAGCACAGGCGTCATTGGCTACATCGACCCTCACCTACGAGAGCAAAGAGAAGCTCTTCGAGGCACAAGTTGTCTCTGAGTTTGACCTCTCGACAGCTCGCAACTCAATGACTATGGCTCAGGCTCAACTTGCGGAGGCAGAGGCTCAGCTTGTAAATGCAAAGAACAATCTGTCGTATACAACCGTTAAAGCCCCTGCGGCGGGTGTTATCGGGACGCTACCCTATCGAGTTGGGTCGTTGGTGAGTGCCTCTATTACGCAACCCCTCACTACGGTATCTGACAACTCAACAATGGAGGTGTACTTCTCGATTCCGGAGAACGACCTGTTGGCGATGATTCGCGAGAGTGGCTCACGCGAGAAGGCGTTGGCGGCATTTCCCGAGGTTACACTTCGCCTAAGCGACGGCTCGACATACACCCAAAAGGGTAAGGTTGCCTCAATGAGTGGTGTTATCGACCGCTCGACAGGAAGTGTTAGCGTCCGTGCCGACTTCACGAACCCCAACGGGTTGCTCCATAGCGGTGCAACGGGAAACGTAATCATCCCAACACATCGCGATAATGTGGTTGTAATCCCACAATCTATGACCTTTGAGCTTCAGGATAAGAAGTTTGTCTACACAATCGTCGATGGCAAGGCTAAGTCGCGCATCGTCGAGGTGACCTCAGTAACGGGAGGTAAGGATTATATCGTTGAGAGTGGTCTTTCGGTTGGCGAGAAGATCGTTGCGGAGGGTGTTGGACTCTTGCGCGAGGGTACACCAATCAAGGAGAAGGGTGCAGCAACGACAGCATCAAAATAATTAGAGAGGTTTTTAGTTAAGGAGAAAAAGTAATGGATTTAAAACAATTTATAGTACGCCCCGTCCTATCATCGGTGATCTCGATTGTCATCGTTGTGTTGGGTCTCATCAGTTTGATGAACCTGCCGGTGGAGCGATTTCCCGATATTGCGCCACCAACAATTCAGGTGAGCGCCACATATTATGGAGCGAGTGCCGAGACAATCCTCAAGAGTGTGGTTGCACCACTCGAAGAGGCGATCAATGGTGTCGAGGCGATGACATATATGACATCGTCGGCGACAAACTCAGGTACAGCAACCATCAGCATCTACTTCGAGCAGGGTACAGATCCCGATATGGCAGCGGTGAATGTTCAGAACCGCGTTGCGAAGGCTCAAGGAAGCCTCCCCTCGGAGGTTACGACAGTCGGTGTCACAACCTCGAAGCGACAGACCAGTATGTTGCAGGTTATAGCGCTCCACAGCCCCAATAACACATATGACGAGAGCTTCTTGTCGAACTATATGAACATCAACCTCGTACCCGAGATCTTGCGTATCAATGGTGTGGGAGATATGAATGTTATGGGCGGTAGCTACAGTATGCGAATATGGTTGAAACCCGACCTTATGGCTCAATATTCACTCAATCCATCCGACATCACAGCGGTGTTGGCGGAGCAGAATATCGAGGCTGCAACGGGATCGTTCGGTGAAAACTCACCCGAGACATTCCAATATTCGATGAAATATAGCGGTCGCTTGATGACCCCCGAAGAGTTCTCGAATATTGTCGTTAGAGCCTCAAATAGTGGTGAGGTGTTGCGACTAGGAGATGTTGCCGATGTTGAGTTGGGGCGTGACTCGTACGCCCTCAATGGTCGTGTGAATGGACACAACGGAAATATGGCTATCGTATACCAGACGGCAGGATCGAATGCAACGGTCGTAAACCTCCAGATCGACAAACTCCTCGAAGAGTTGCGTACACGCCTCCCCGAGGATGTGGAGCTCGACCAGATTATGAGCTCCAACGACTTCCTCTTTGCGTCGATCCACGAGGTTGTAAAGACCCTCTTTGAGGCGATCTTGTTGGTTACGATTGTCGTCTATATATTCTTGCAGGATCTGCGATCGACGTTGATCCCTATCGTTGGTATCATCGTGTCGTTGGTGGGTACTTTTGCCTTTATGATGGTTATCGGATTCTCGTTGAACCTTATTACACTCTTTGCGTTGATCCTCGTTATCGGAACGGTCGTCGACGACTCCATTGTCGTGGTCGAGGCGGTGCAGGCTCGATTCGAAGAGGGGTATCACAACTCCTACAAAGCGAGTATCGACGCAATGCGTGGTCTTGCGAATGCGATCTTCTCGACCTCTCTAGTCTTTATGATGGTATTTATCCCCGTGTCGTTTATGGGTGGTACGTCGGGTACGTTTTACAAACAGTTTGGTTTGACGATGGCGGTTGCCGTGGGTATCTCGATGTTGAATGCCTTGACGTTGAGCCCTGCGTTGTGTGCATTGCTGCTTCGCCCCCACGTCAACGAGCACGGTGAGGAGTCTTATAACTTCTCAACACGCTTCCGTAAAGCGTTCAACGCTGTGTTCGACCATATCATCGCTCGTTACAAAAAGTTTGTGTTCCTATTCATCAAACATAAGTGGTTGCCTTGGTCGCTACTCCTCTGTTCGATCGCGATATTGTTGACGCTTATGTCGAACACAAAGAGCGGACTCGTCCCCGAAGAGGATCAAGGTATCCTATTTGTCAACATCAGTGCAGCTCCCGGAAGCTCGCTCTCGAACACCGACAAGATTGTTCGACAGATCGAGGATCAGATCTTGCAGATCCCTCAGATTGAGAGTTTCTCTTCGGTTGCGGGATATGGTCTCATCTCGGGTCAAGGAACGTCGTATGGACTCTTCATCATCAAGCTAAAACATTGGGATGAGCGTCAAGGCGTAGGTGACGATGTAAATAGCATAATCGGACAGATCTATGCTCGCACGGGTCACATCAAAGATGCCTCGATATTTGCAATGTCGCCGGGAATGATCCCCGGATATGGTATGGGAAATGCGCTGGAGCTCTACACGCAGGATCTAAATAGTATCGACGTCGTGGATTTCTACACCACAACTCAACAATATATTATGGCGCTAAACCAACGACCAGAGGTCTCTATGTCATACTCTACGTTTGATGTGCGATTCCCTCAGTGGTTGGTCGATGTTGACGCCGCGAAGTGTAAGCGTGCCGGGGTGTCACCTAGCACCGTGTTGAGCACTCTCTCGGCATACTACGGTAGCCAATATGTGTCGAATATTAACCTCTATAGTAAGGTTTATAAGGTTATGATTCAGGCTGAGCCCGATCAACGACTCGACCCGGAGACCCTCAAAAACTCATTCGTCAGGATGGATGATGGTCAGATGGCTCCATTGAGTCAGTTCGTGACCCTTACGAAGGTCTATGGAGCGGATGCTTTGTCGCGATTCAATATGTACAACTCGATTGCCATCAACGTAATGCCAAGCGATGGATACTCAACTGGTGACACCATCAAAGCTATTCGTGAGACTGTCGAGACATCTCTGCCCACAGGATTCAAAACCGACTTCGGTGGTATCACTCGCGAGGAGAGCAATATGTCGGGTAACACAACCGCTATCATCTTTGCGATCTGTGTGTTGATGATCTACTTAATCCTTAGTGCCCTCTACGAGAGTTATATCCTTCCACTTGCGGTTATCCTTTCGATACCGTTTGGATTGATGGGAAGCTTTATCTTCGCCCAGCTCTTCGGTCTCGACAACAACATATACCTCCAGACAGGTCTCATTATGTTGATCGGACTCCTCTCGAAGACCGCGATCCTTATCACGGAGTATGCCTCGGCTCGACGTGCGGCTGGTATGTCGATCGTCGCGGCGGCAGTTAGTGCAGCCAAAGCTCGATTCAGAGCTATCTTGATGACAGCCCTTTCGATGATCTTTGGATTGTTGCCGTTGATGATGTCGAATGGTGTCGGTGCAAATGGTAACAAATCTTTGGCGTCGGGTACTGTTGGAGGTATGTTGATCGGTACGTTGGCTTTGATGTTTGTGACACCAGCGTTCTTTGTCTTCTTCCAGTGGTTGCAGGAGAAGTTCTCGAAACCGGTAGATTTGGAGGCGGAGCAGACAGATGTTGAGTAATTTTGTAAGAGTAATTAGTATGAATAAGATAATTATAATCTCCGCCGCTGTAGCTCTTACGCTCAGTAGTTGCGGTCTACGTAGCAAATATGAGAGTGTCACAACTGTCGATGACTCCCTCTATGGAGGGGTGGCAGAGCTCACCGAAAATAGTGCTACACTTGGTGATTTGGAGTGGAGCGAACTCTTCACAGATCCCAAGCTAGCGGAATATATCAAAAAAGCTCTGGAGAACAATAGCGATCTTCGTACCGCGGAGTTGCGCGTGGATCAGGCGGCCGCTTCGTTGGCGGCATCGCGGTTGGCATACCTGCCGTCGCTGAGTCTCACGCCACAGGGTACTGTTAGTGGATATGTCGAGGGTGGCTCTACCAAGAGCTACTCGATACCTGTTGCTGCGTCGTGGGAGATAGATCTGTTTGGTCGTATCTCCAACGAGAAGCTCCTCACGAAGATGTTGTTCGATCAGCAGCTCTACACAACGCAGGCGGTTCGTACCGAGATTGTAGCGGCTGTGGCAAATGTATATTACACAATCGCGATGCTCGAAGAGCAACTCTCAATCGCCAAATCGACGGAGCAGAGTTGGGTCGAGAGCTACCGCGTCGCACAGTCGATGATGGAGGCAGGAATGATGAATCAAGCAGGTCTCTCGCAGATTGAGGCGGGTCTCTATGGAGTTCAGATTGCGGTTGTCGGCATCGAGGATAGCCTCAAAGCAGCCAACAATGCAATGTGCAGTCTGCTCGCTATCGCCCCCGAGTCTATCGAGGTGGGAGAGTTGAGCAACGCTATTTTGCCCGAGAGATTTACTGTCGGCGTACCGTTGCAGATGCTCTCGTCACGCCCCGACGTGATGGCTGTGGAGTCGGCTGTAGCAGCATCGTTCTACTCGAAGAACATCGCTCGCTCGGCACTCTATCCAACGCTGTCGCTTACGGGTAGCTTGGGGTGGAGTAACTACTTGGGGGTAATTCTTGACCCTGCGGAGTTTGTCTTCTCGGCAGTGGGGCAGTTGGTCCAGCCGCTCTTTAACCGCGGTCTCACGCGTGCCCAAATAAAGAGCGCCGAGGCTGAGTTGGAGATCGCCCGTATCGCATTTGCTCAGAAACTCCTCGACGCAGGTATCGAGGTGAACGACTCCCTCACAGCGCTCCAGAGCGCACAGGCTAACACCAAACTCTACACCGATCAGGTGGCTGCACTCAAACTTGCAGCCGACAATACAGCCCTAATGATGGAGTATGGTAGTACAACCTACTTGGAGGTGTTGACAGCGCAGCAGAGCTACTTCAACGCACAGTTGGGAGAGGTGTCAAATCGCTTCGACGAGCTACAGAGTCTCATTGCACTCTACAAATCACTGGGCGGTGGACGATTCTAGATAACGACAATTTAAACCTTAAACAACTATGATATCATTCCTTATCGCTTTAGCTATTCTCGTATTCGGGTATCTCATATATGGAGCATATATCGAGCGCCTAGTAAAACCCGACGCCGCAAAAACAACTGTCGCCCTAGAACGTGCCGATGGTGTTGACTATGTACCTTTGCCGGCGTGGAAAATATTTATGATTCAGTTCCTAAATATTGCAGGTCTAGGACCTATCTTTGGTGCTATTATGGGGGCTAAGTTTGGAATTGCATCATACCTTTGGATCGTGCTGGGAACGATCTTCGCAGGTGCGGTGCACGACTATGTGTCGGGAATGATATCGTTGCGTAGTGGTGGAGAGTCGCTTCCCGAGAGTATTGGGCGATACTTGGGTGTCACAGCCAAACAGGTGATGTGTGGATTTACGATCGTGTTGTTGGTGTTGGTCGGGGCGGTCTTTGTGGCAGGTCCGGCAGGTCTACTCGCCAACCTATCTGCGGAGATGAACCTCACGATGGATGTCAACTTCTGGATCATCGCAATATTCTTATACTACATCGTGGCGACACTGCTGCCGATCGACAAAATCATAGGACGTGTATACCCTCTCTTTGCCATTGCACTGCTCTTTATGGCAGCTGGAGTGTTGTCGGTGTTGCTCTTCAAGGGGTGGGGCGTCCTTCCCGAGATAACTGCCCCCGCAGCACCACACCCCGATGGTCTGCCAATATTCCCTATGATGTTTATATCTATCGCGTGTGGTGCTATATCGGGATTCCACGCGTCGCAGTCGCCAATGATGGCTCGATGTATGACCAACGAAAAGCAGGGTCGACCAATCTTCTATGGCGCAATGGTCGTGGAGGGTGTCGTCGCCTTGATCTGGGCTGCCGCAGCGACATACTTCTTCCACGAAAATGGATATGGGGAGAGTAATGCCGCCGTCGTTGTCGACAAAATTACTCGCGACTGGTTGGGAACAGCAGGTGCTGTGCTTGCGATGTTGGGAGTTATCTTCGCCCCCATAACGTCGGGAGATACAGCATTGCGCTCGGCACGACTAATCATTGCCGACATATTCAACTGGGAGCAGAAGAGTGTTAAATCGAGGTTGATGATCTCGATCCCCCTCTTCTTGGTGACGGTCTCGATCCTAATATACTCGCTCAAAGATGCCGATGGATTTAACATCATTTGGCGCTACTTCGCGTGGACAAATCAGCTTCTCGCGACATTTACGCTCTGGATGATTACGGTCTACTTCGTCGGGGAGAAGAAGAACTTCTATGTGTCACTCATTCCAGCACTCTTTATGAGCGGTGTGACGTCGTGCTATATTATTGTTGCGGGGGAGGGTTTTGGATTGCCGATGATGTATGGTTACATTGTGTCAGCAGCTGTCGTCACAACACTTCTCGTGCGCTTCATTCTGTTTATGCGCAAGAGATAGAGATGTAGAGGGTGAGGAGGCTGTGTAAAGTTAATGCGCTATTATATATTTTGCCCTGCTTAAACAATTTGTTTTCAATATCTTACATATAGATATTAATAATATATTAAAATTACACCTTATTATATTTGGATTTGTTAATAATTGTCCTTATCTTTGTATCACAAATCGCGGGATAGAGCAGTTGGCAGCTCGTCGGGCTCATAACCCGGAGGTCGGAGGTTCGAGTCCTTCTCCCGCTACTAATTAGGATAAAGTCTTCAAAACAATGTTTTGGAGGCTTTTTTTGTACCCCTATCTCCCTACTCTTGCCGGATCATAGGATCATACGCAAACCCTGTGTTTTTTCATTTGCGCCCTTTGGCAAATGGTAAGATATGTTTTCTGCAGCAAATTTTCAATTTGCAGCAAAAAAACTCTTGCCCTTGCAAGGGTTATCAATCCCTCCGAAGTTGGGTTTGCTTGTGAATGTCTTGGGGGTAAATCAAGGTCAGCTTTATTGTATAACCACTGAAAATGCGAAATTATTAACAATGCAGGAGCTATCAGGAGTTCGTTCGATGTCCACTTTTATCAAAGCAAGAGTCTTTAACGAGAGCTTTAGAGTGATAAAAGTCGACAATTCCTATCTCGATTATTACCAAAAACTAACGACTTTATACGGTCAATTTCGTAGTGTTGGTGTCAATTATAACTAAGTAGTGATGACTATGCGGACACAATTTAGCGAGAAACGAGCGATGGCGATGATCTATAAATTGGAGGGTTTGACCCTCGAATTGGCTGCCATTGGTGGCGATATTGTGCAGCTCACAAATGAATTTCGTGAGAAGTGGGTGCATAAGTTATAGGAATTAATAAAGGCTTAGAGTAGGCTGTTTTATTGTGCTATTATTCTCAATATTAAGTATTGATATTACCATCTGCACCCGTATTGTTGCGATGTGTGACAGACAACCAAAACACGGGATAGACGACAGTCGAAATCCTATATGCGCTCAATCTTTTGCTGTAACTTTGTCGCCAGAATGTGGTGTCAAATAACGTAATTATCAAAAACAATGAATATGAACAAATTTATAGCCCTACTCTTGGGGACTGTTTTACTTAGCTCGTGCGGTGGAAGTAGCACCGAGACGAAGATCACCAGACCTGTCAAGCTACACCAAGTTGAATCTCTGGCGAGTTTCGATAAGTCCTTTTCGGGGGTGGTTATGCCCGATGAGTTTAGTAACCTCGCCTTTAAGATGGGTGGTTACATTACGAAGATGAATGTAATTGAGGGGCAGAGGGTTAAGCGAGGAGATGTGGTTGCCGAGATTGATCCTCAGGATTTCCAGTTGGAGCTTGATGCACAAAACGCAATCTACATAAAGGCAAAATCCCAAGCCGAAAGAGCTAAGAGACTTCTTGAAAAGGATGCAATCTCGAAGCAGGAGGCGGAGAGCTTCGAGGCTGCATATATTGGTGCGGAGTCAGCTTATGAGACGATGAAAAACATCCTTGCCGACACAAAGATTGTAGCCCCATTTGATGGCTTTATTCAGCAGAAATATGCAGAGAGCTACCAACGTGTACAGTCGGGCGAGAGCGTGGTGCGACTCATAAATCCCAACTCGTTGCAGGTGCATTTTACAATCCCAGAGACAAACGTTGAGTTTCTATCCAAAGGCAGCAAGCTCTATGTTGAGTTTGATCTCTACAAGGGCGAACGTTTTGAGGCAGAGGTAAAGGAGTATGTAGAGGCATCTAGCAATGGTGCAGGTGTTCCAGTATATCTAAAGATTACAGACGAGAAGTTCAATTCGGGCGATTATAAAATCTCAGTTGGGTTCTCGTGTCGTGTGAGGCTTGTTGTGGAGAGTACTTCTCAATACAAAAACTCTATAACGGTGCCTGTCTCGGCTGTTGTCTACGATAATGAGAGCAATAAAAAATCGGTATTCTGCTACAACCCAACCACCCAAAGCGTTGAGCGACGACACATTAGCGATAGCGGAGTTATCATCGGTGAAGAGATGTTGGTTGTAGAGGGTGATCTGAAGGTTGGTGACAGAATCGTTGCCGCAGGTGCATCATACCTAATAGACAATCAGAAAGTTAAAGTATTAGCAAACTAAAGAGATAAGCGATGTTTAACATACCAAAATACTCGATTGAGAATAAGAAGGTGATCTATCTACTATTGACGATTATCCTTCTCGGCGGCATCTTCTCTTTCTTCGAGCTACCCAAAAAGGAGGACTCTCCATTTGTGATAAAGACCGCTGTGCTTATTACTCAGTACCCCGGGGCGACACCTCAGGAGGTTGAGACACTAATCTCTGAGCCTATCGAGCGAGAGATTCAATCAATGAGCGAGGTGGACAAGATCAAGTCGGAGTCCTACTTCGGAATCTCGAAGATTACGATAGATCTAAATTTAGATATTGACCCAGCGAGAATGCCAGCGAAGTGGGATGAGCTTAGACGTAAGGTTATCAATATCGAGTCACAACTGCCAGCAGGTGCATCGAGCATCACCGTGAATGATGACTTTGGCGATGTCTTTGGTATCTACTATGGACTCACCATTGACGATGGTTTTTCGTATAGCGAGCTACGTCATTGGGCGCAGAAGATTAGAACCAAGCTCACTCCTATCAAGGGTGTGCAGAAGGTTATGCTCTATGGTGAGCAGACCGAAGTGATAAACGTATCTATCACCCCCTCAAAATTAGCATCTCTGGGTATTGATCCATCGGCTATAAGGGCAACTTTACAGGGGCAAAACACACAGGTCAATACAGGTTTAGTCTCGACAGATAGCTACCAACTTCGCATCCTAACCGAAGGTACATACGCCTCATTGGAGGATATTGAGAATCAGTTGATCGTAAGCAAAGATGGTCGAGAGATACGTCTGGGCGATATTGCGCAGGTGGAGCGAGGATATTACGATCCACCAACAACGCTAATGAGAGTGAATGGCAAACGAGCCGTAGGAATTGGTGTGGCGACAGGTACGCAGGATAACGTTGTGGCGGTGGGTGAAAAGGTCGATGTAGAGTTGGAGCGTATCAAGGAGATAATGCCGATTGGCGTTGAGTTGATTTCGTTATATCCCGAAGATAAGATTGCAGATGAGGCGAATAATGGCTTTATTATCAATCTGATATTGTCGGTATTTATCGTTATTGTTATCATCTTCTTAGCTATGGGTTATCGTGCGGGATTATTGATTGGTAGCTCGTTGATATTCTCGGTGTTGGGTGCGCTACTGATAATGTTGATGATGGGCGTGGGACTCAATAGAACCTCTCTTGCTGCATTTATTATCGCTATGGGTATGTTGGTCGATAACGCTATTGTGGTGACTGACAATGCGCAGATCGGAATACTTCGAGGCAAGAACAAAGTTCAGGCACTTATTGATGGAGCGTTGAAACCGCAATGGGCACTGCTTGGGGCTACATTTATTGCCGTTGTTTCGTTCCTGCCGATGTATCTTGCACCCTCTTCGGTGGCGGAGATTATCGCACCTTTGTTTGTTGTCTTGGCGGTGTCGTTGGGGCTTAGTTGGCTGCTTGCGATGAGCCAAACTACTAGCTTTGGAACATTTATTCTGAAGTCACGAAGTGCATACAGCGAGGTGATAGACCCTTACGACAAGCCTCTATATCATAAGTTTGGAGGGGTGTTAAGGGCGATGATTAAACATCGTTACTTGACCCTTGCGACTGTTATTGCTGCGCTCTTCTTCTCGCTATTTATTTTGAAGATGATGCCGCAGAGCTTCTTCCCAAAGATGGATAAGCCATACTTTAGAGCCGATATGATCTATCCTGAGGGCTTTAGTATTCAGGCGGTTGATAAGGATATTAAGCAGTTGGAGGAGTATCTGAGCCAAAATCCAAAGATAAAAACCTACTCCATAACGATGGGTGGTACACCTCTGCGCTACTACTTGGCAAGCTCATCATTTGGTCCAAAGCCCAACTACTCGAATATTGTGGTTGAAGCCTACGACTCGGAGGATGTGAGCGACTTGGAGCGTGAGTTCTACTACTATATGAACGAAAATTATCCCAATACGATAACTCG
Organism: Rikenellaceae bacterium; assembly: GCA_047174765.1. Taxonomy (GTDB): domain Bacteria; phylum Bacteroidota; class Bacteroidia; order Bacteroidales; family Rikenellaceae; genus Alistipes. The sequence continues at coordinate 43,403 of JBCQTT010000017.1, forward strand.
TTCTGCGCTATTTGCAATCTCGCCAACTACAGAGGCGGCTATCGAGATTGGATTTATTGGTGACAATGTAGATACCCTTACGATGCTTGTTGAAAAGGCTAAGAAGATAGCACTTGAGAGCGAGAACGTCACAAGTGTACGCTCAAACTGGGGCGAGAAAGTGCCACTCTACAAACCAACCTATTCGCAACAGAAGGGTTTGAGGTTGGGCGTTACTCGTGAGCAGGTATCATCATCGCTAAGTACCGTGACGAGCGGTATGACCATCGGAGGTTATCGAGAGGGGGATCTTACGTTGCCAATACTTCTAAAGGCGGAAGATAGTGGCGAGTGGAGTTTTAATGATATTAAGAGTGTGCCCGTGTTTAGCACAAAGGGAGAGCCAGTGAATGTGGAGCAGGTTATTGATGATTTTGAAGTAGATTATGATTACAACCTTGTGCGACGTTACAATCGTGAACGCTGTATGATGATGCAGTGTGAGCCTGTGCGTGGCGCAAATCTTATGGAGGCGTTCCAAGAGGTGTGGGGACGAGTTGAGAGTGAGGTGGAGATTCCAGAGGGGTACAAACTTAAATATTTTGGTGAGCAAGAGATTCAAGATCAAAGCTACTCAGCACTCTCGAAGAATGTCCCTTTGATGTTTATTTTGATGTATTTCATCTTGTTGCTCTTGTTCCCTAAGAACTTCCGCAAACCGATCCTTATTATGGCGATGTTGCCTTTGATGTTTATTGGTGTGGTGTGGGGTCTTATCATATTTGGCAAGTCGTTGGACTTCTTTGCCATACTCGGAATATTGGGTCTTATTGGTATGAATATCAAGAACTCGATTGTCTTGGTCGAGGAGATTGAGGTGCAACTGTCTGAAGGGTCGAGCAGAATCAATGCAATTGTGGAGGCTACAAAGAGCCGTATCATCCCCGTAACGATGGCATCGGGAACAACTATTCTTGGTATGCTACCTCTGCTTGGTGATGCTATGTTTGCAGGAATGGCATCTACGATTATGGGAGGTCTGTTTGTCTCTACAATCCTAACCATATTCATACTTCCTGTTACTTATTGCATTTTTTTTCAAGATTAAAGTTAGTAAAGATGAAAAATAGATATTTAATAAGTGCGATACTCATCACCGCTATCGCAACTACAAATAGTTTCGCTCAGAACGCATATACCTTCGAGCAGTTCAAAAGCGAAGTGTTAGATTACAGCCAGCAGATTAAACAGAGCGAGGCTGCGCAAGAGGCTATGCGCAGTGCCGTCAAGCTATCACGCAGCGCATTTATGCCTACGATCGATGCTGGTGGCTCATACCAATATCGAATAAATGACTACGAAGTTGGGTTAGGCTCTACTATTTTTGCCTTTAACCACGACACCTATAGTGCCGATATTGGAGTTGTGCAGCCGATATATGCAGGTGGTCAAATTCGCAACGCATACGAGACATCGAAGATTGAGTCCGAGATGGCAGACAGAGGTGTGGAGCTAACAGTCGACAATATCATTTTAGCCACAGAGTCAGCCTATTGGGGAGCTGCGGCACAAAAGGCGATGTATGAGACGATGTGCGAATATGTCGAGACCATCAGCCAATTAGAGGCTACGATAAAAGATAAATACGAGGATGGAATGGTCGCCAAAACAGAGCTTATCCAGATGCAGTCACGCAGAAAAGAGGCGGAGATACAGCGTTCAAATAGCCACCTCGCATATCGAATAGCACTACAAAATCTCAACTCGCTAATGGGGTGTGATCCACTCACTGATATTGAACTGAGCGACTCGATTCAAATCAAGATGAGTGCGCCTGAATACTGCACGCCACAAGAGGTGTTGGATCGTCGCCCCGGCTATCTCATCTCTCAATTAGGCGTGGAGTACCAAAAGAGTCAAGTAAAGTTAGCAGGTGCCGCTTATAGACCATCATTAGGCATAGGTTTTAACGAGAGCTGGGGAACAAAACTACTGAATTTGGATGGCACAACGCTCTTTAATAGCACCATCTACGCCTCGTTGAAGATTCCGATTTTCCACGGTGGCGCAGCTCGCCACAAAAAATCTGTGCAGTCGGCAATCCTCACAGCAAAGGAGTCTGAGATGAAAGACACCGAAGAGCAGATCTCAAAGGAGATTGCGGCATCGTGGACGGAGCTGAGTGAAAATATCGCCCAAGTAGATATGGCAAAAGAGAACTGCACATTGGCGGAGGAGAACCTCGAACTAAACACATTTAGCTACAACGAGGGAAAACTTCAAATTGTCGATGTCCTCTCGGCACAGGTGAGTTGGATTCAGGCATATACAAACCTAATTCAGATCTACCATAAACAACGCATTGCCAACGCTGCATATCAAAAATCAATAGGCTCTCGCTACCGAGAGTTCGAGTAACAAGGCGATTTTCGGCACTTCCCTCGACTCCCAAATCCTCACGTACCTTTAGTACGCTGCGGTTTGGGAGTCTTCACGAAGCCCCAAAACTCATCCTTGTTACTCAAACTCTCTCCAATAAGCTATAACGCACCAAGCTGTTTAACAAGCTCCAACCGAAGCCCCAACGCTTGAATGATCTGATAAAAGATTGCGATACCACACTCGATAGTGCCATTCTCAACCTTTGAGATATAGGACTTACTTGACCCAATACGTTGAGCCAACTCGCTCTGTGTGATCTTCTCCTTTTTGCGAGCCTCACAGATGAGTTGCCCCATATAGTATGCGTAAGCTTCCCTGCGAAACTCCTCTCTTTCGGGTGTTCCGACTGCTCCAAATTCGGCATCCATTATCTTGTCGATGCTCACCAAGTTACTATTTGCTCCCATAATATTCAGCTTTAATTTTCTCATCACAAGATAATATAAGTTTCAACATATTGCAACTTTTAGCTAAATTATTTTTCACGAACCATTGTTAATTCAGAGTAACACTGCTCCGCATAGAGCCGACCTATCGGGATAGCTGTTGACTTTAAATCTTTGAGCACAACACTCTGTTTTGAGAAAGAGGCAATCTGCGACTTCGCAACGATAAACGAGCGGTGAACACGCAGGAAATGGGACTCTGGGAGCATCTCCAAAATAGCCTTTATGCTCATTCGTGTCAAGACGTTGCGGTCATCTTTGATGCACTGAATCTTCAGATAATTAGCCATCGACTCGATATATGCAATGTCACAGTAGTCGATTGTGATATTTCTCAACCCCGTTTTAATCGTTATACCTCCCGACTCCATATCATCAATCTCGGCAACACGCCCCCGAATATCCAAAATACGCTCGGCACGAAAAATGGCAGATGCAAACCTCTCATAGGTAAACGGCTTATGCAGAAAATCTATAGCACGAAGTTCATACCCATCAACCGCATATTGAGCGTGGGCAGTAGTGAATATAAGCAGCGACTCATCCGAAAGCTCGCCAGCAAGCTCCAACCCCGAATACTCGTTCATCTCAATATCCAAAAGCACAATATCTGGATTATGCGCCTTGATAGCCGCCACCCCCTCCAGTGGGTCGGTAAAGGTCATCAGCTCAATATCTGGGTGTCGGAGCATATACCCCTCAATAAGCGAGAGTGCCAATGGCTCGTCGTCAATAGCTATACACTTCATAACTCAATTTTTAACTCTGTTTTATAAATATTATTCTCCACCTCTCCGCACTTCAAGCTGTATCGAGAGGGATAGAGCAACGAGAGGCGTTTCCTGCAATTTTTGATACCTATGCCCGAGGGAATGGTGTTTCGTTGGAAAATCGTGTTCGCTGTCGTAAATAACAGCACCCCACTCTTTAGCGTCAAACGTATCTCAATCAATGATTTATGAGACGACGACACCCCATACTTAAATGCGTTCTCGATAAAGGTGATAAAGATCATAGAGGGTATCTGTGCGCTCTGGTCATCTATCTCGTAGTGGAAATCTACCGTTGTGGTCTTGCTTAGTCGCATTGTGTGAAGTTCGATAAACTCACGAAGATAGACCGCCTCATCGACAATCAGAACCCTCTCCTTGTCGCTATTTTGGTAGATATACCTCACAATATTCGAGAACTTCATTATCACATCACCCGTCCGCTCCGACCCTGCGAAGTTCAGAGAGTAGATGGTGTTGAGCGTGTTGAACATAAAGTGAGGGTTTATCTGCGACTTATACATCGCAAGCTCCGCCCGATTCTTCTCCGCCAATAGCTCTTTATGCGCCTTATCTCTACGAATTAGCTCTGCAAAGAATCCAAATGCTACGGTGAAGCTCACCACAATAAACCCCGACATAAATATCACCCCATTTTGAATCCTCGACATCTGAAGTGCCGCAGCCCCCTCAATATCCTCTATCTCGATGGTGACAGCCACGAAAGTAATAACTGCAAAGCACAACATCGAGAGCAGACTTTTGACCCACTCCTTGCGAATGATATATGTCACAAAGTTAAATCGTATGCTTAGGGTATATGTCACAACAAGATAGCCCATCATAACCCAAAAGAGCTTCGCACTCTGCCAAATAAAGGCGTTATTTGGGATAAGGAGCAGAATGATTGGGATAAACAGGAGGTAAAAAGCCCAATATGTATATCGTAATATTTTTGTTTCCATAGTTACAAAGTTACTATATTATGGCGATAAATCTATATCTTTGTGTGATATTTGCAGTTACATAAGTTTTCATCAAAAAAGATAAACAATGACAGAGTTCCTAATCGCATTTGCATTCGGGTTTTTCGCAACAAACTCCCTACCTCATATCTTGCCCGGCATACACGGCAAGCCATTCTATTCGCCCTTTGCAAAGCCTCCCGTAAAGGGAAAATCGTCGGCTGTGGTGAATGTACTCTGGGGATTCACAAATATCGTCATCGCCTATATCTTATTCGTGGCGACAGATATCAATCTGCGTGATTACACTCAAGGTGCTGGTTTCCTACTCGGAATACTCATAACATCACTGCTCTTTTACATTTGCAGAACTAATATAAATGCTCTATATTAAAGGTGACAAACTTCTTGTGTGAACGAGCTACTCTAGGTAGGATTTAACCATATCGCGCATAAGATTGTTCCACAAGAAG
>JBCQTT010000038.1:0-8782 GCA_047174765.1 Rikenellaceae bacterium
ATGGATTGAAAACAAGCTAAATAATCGCCCTCGTAAAAGGCTCGGCTACCTCACACCAAATGAAAAATTTAAACAAATATTAACTATGAATTCAGTTGCATTTGCAGGTTGAATGCAGCTTTTATGAAAAAAGCACTATTGACATTCTGTTTTGTACTTCTGCTGAGTGGGGTTTCGGCAGAGCGTGTAACTTATAATTTGGAGGATGGGTGGCGATTCTCGCGCAACGATTCCACTGAAGCGTCGACAACGACATTCAATGACTCGAGGTGGGAGTGTGTCAAAGTACCTCACGACTGGGCTATATATGGACCTTTCGACAAGGAGATTGACAAGCAGACGGTGAGGATCACACAAAACAACGAAAAACGGGCGACCGAGAAGTATGGTCGCACCGGGGCTCTTCCTCATATTGGTGTTGGGTGGTATAGGCTCGATTTTGAACTTCCTGCGTTTGATAACTCCAAGGAGGCGATTCTTCTTTTTGAAGGGGCAATGAGCCACGCAGAGGTCTTTGTGAATGGTGAGAGAGTGGGGGAGAGAGGGTATGGTTATAGCTACTTCTACTTCGACATAAGTCAATATCTCAAAGAGGGTGAGAGTAATCTTTTGGCGGTGAGGTTGGAGAACCCGGAGCAATCCTCTCGATGGTATCCCGGTGCGGGGCTCTATCGCAATGTCTCGATTACGGTCAAGGAGCGAGTTAACATCGATCAGTGGGGTGTTAATATAACGACGCCACAGATTACGGAGCAGGAGGCACGTGTAAATATAAGATGTAGGGTCAAAAACGACGATAATGTTAAGAATCTCTCGATCGAGACAGAGATCCTCGATGCCGACAATAGAGTCGTGGCGACAGATCGTAGCGACAAAATTATCTGTGGAGAGTTTATTCAAGATTTTCGACTCGCCACCCCAAAGTTATGGAGTCCCGAGAGCCCCAACCTCTACTACGCAACAAATAGATTATATGTAGATGGAGAGCTACGCGACGAAGTTACTACACGCTTCGGAGTCCGCGAGATCGACTATAGTGCCGAGCGAGGGTTTACGCTCAACGGTGAGGTTCGTAAGTTTAAGGGTGTCTGCCTCCACCACGATTTGGGTGCACTTGGGGCTGCGGTGAATGTTGCGGCGCTACGTCGACAACTTACGATTCTCAAAGATATGGGGTGTAACGCAATCCGTTCGGCACATAATATGCCGTCGTTCGAGCAGTTGGAGTTGTGTGATGAGATGGGTTTTTTGTTCCTCGCGGAGAGTTTCGACGAGTGGGCAGTGCGGAAGGTTAAAAATGGATATAGCCACCTTTTTGAGGAGTGGGCAGAGGCGGATATTGTCAACCTCGTTAGTGCTACGCGTAACCACCCGTCGATTGTAATGTGGAGCTCGGGTAACGAAGTTCCCGACCAACACGGCAGTGCAGGTGTGAAACGTGCGAAGTGGTTGCAGGAGATCTTCCATCGAGAAGATCCCACGCGCCCCGTAACTGTTGGAATGGATCAGGTGAAGGCAGTTATGGCGAGTGGTTTTGCATCGTTGGTCGATGTGCCGGGGTTGAACTATCGTGTGCACCTCTACGAGGATGCGTATGAGAAGTTTCCACAGGGTTTTATCCTCGGGTCGGAGACGGCATCAACAGTTAGTTCGCGAGGTGTCTACAAATTCCCCGTTGTCGAGGGTAAGGGGGTGCAGTATGACGATCGTCAATGCTCTTCGTATGATCTGGAGGCGTGTAGTTGGTCGAATATTCCTGAGGATGATTTTATACTCCAAGATGACAAAGATTGGGTTATCGGGGAGTTTGTTTGGACCGGTTTTGACTACCTTGGTGAGCCTACGCCCTACGATACAATGTGGTCGGCGCGTAGCTCCTACTTCGGGATCTGTGACTTGGCAGGTCTGCCCAAGGATCGTTTCTATCTCTATCGTAGTCGCTGGAATAGTGGGGTGGAGACGCTCCATATCCTTCCACACTGGAACTGGGAGGGGCGTGAGGGCGAGACAACCCCCGTCTTTGTATATACCAACTATGATAGTGCAGAACTCTTTGTCAACGGTGTGAGTCAAGGTGTGCGCACCAAGGATAAATCGGCTCGACTGGAGCGATATCGGTTGATGTGGAGTGATGTGAAGTATGAGGCTGGAGAGTTGCGAGTTGTTGCCTACGACGACTCGGGAGAGGTGGTCGCAGAGCGTAGTGTAAGAACCGCAGGTGAGCCCTATGCGATAGAGCTCTCTGCCGACAGAGAGGTGATTGCAGCCGATGGCAAGGATATAAGTTTCGTTACAGCCTCGGTTGTCGATCGCGATGGTAACCTCTGTCCTATGGCAACAAACAGGCTCAACGTCAAGGTGCGTGGTGCAGGTGATTTTAGGGCAATGTGTAATGGTGACGCGACGTCACTCGAGCTCTTTCATCTTCCAACGATGGAGGCATTTAGTGGTAAGTTGGTTATAATGGTCGAGTCGAATGGCGAAGAGGGTACGATTCGACTCAATGTAAGCTCTAACGGGCTTAAGAGCTCCTCGATGTCGCTTAAAACGAAGTAGTTAGCTAGGTTCTAAAAAGGTTATATTGTGTAGGAAAACTTTTTTTGAGGGAAATAGATCCTATTGGATGTAAAATATATATTATTTTATTTTGATAGTCGATTAAAATAGAGTAACTTTGTCAGTTGAGAGCCAACAAACTCGTTGACTATAAAAATAGTAGAGAGAAAAATGCAGAGAGTAATAGTCGTTATACCGTTATACCAACAAAAACTTCCAGAACTGGAGCTAAAACTTCTGCTCAACAATCTCGATGTTCTCAAAAATCATCCTATAGCATTGTTGATGCCCGAAAGCTTAGCTTTGGATGGTATGCGCGAGCAGTTCGATGTGGATAAATACAATATTGTAAGGATCTCCGACGAGTGGCTAGGTCGCAAAAACGGTATCGCCGGGTATAATAGAATGATGCTATCCGAGGAGTTCTACTCCATTTTTAGCGACTATGAATATATGCTCGTTTGTCAAACTGATGTAGTGGTCTTTAGGGATGAGCTGTTGGAGTGGTGCGACAAAGGTTATGACTATATAGGGGCTCCGTGGCCCAAGAAAAAAATCTATTCTAATAGGTTTATCAGTGCTTATCTCGCTGCGAGGGATCAGTTCCGAGGGATGGTGGGGCGCTCAATACAGCGTCAAGATCTATTCAACAAGGTTGGAAATGGAGGGTTCTCTCTTCGACGTGTTGCCAAGAGTATTGAGATCTGCCGTGAGTATAAAGATAAGATCGACGAGTTCTGTAACAGAGAACACACCCTCTATAACGAAGATGTATTTTGGGCTATCATTCCCGAGGATATGAAGTACCCAACGCTTACGGAGGCTCTAAAGTTCTCCATAGATATAAAACCTGAGTACTGCTTTGAGTTGGCGGGTCACAAGTTGCCTTTCGGCGTTCACGGACTCACATACAAAAAATATCACAAGTTCTGGATAGAGATAATCCCCCTACTCAAAGAGTAGAGGGATCTTAGAGAAGTTCGAAAAACTCCTCAGTCAGATGCGCAGTGTGCGAGTCGGTAGATGGGGTGTGGCTAGAAGCGAACACCCGCTTTGCCAATCTCTAGTGCGTTTGTTGTATCACCACTATCCGCAAGCACTGCATCCTCGATCTCGATAACCTCAATTTGAGGTGTTACGTAATTTGTATCCATATAATAATATGCGTTTATAAAGTTAGTATGTTCAATCAGAAAACTAAGAGTCCCCTCTTCATTCGCAAAGGTAGATAAATAAATTAAAAAACTCAAAAAATAACGATAAAAAAGGCTTGTTTACCATCAATTTTTTTGATTTGGACAGTTTTTCACTCGATTGTTAAAGAGTTTTTTACATCATTTGTCGAGGTCTAGCCCCTATCGTCATACCTACAAAAAAGTTTAGGCTCACTTAAATCACATCAATTGCGATATAAGTGAGCCTAATATTATTTTCTCGTTGAGTCTACTCCTTTGATCCGTCGTAAGCCCACTTCAAGTATACTGCACCCCACGTGTAACCTCCTCCGAATGATGCGAGGATTAGGTTGTCACCCTTTTTGAGTTGCTTCTCGTAGTCGCACAAACATAGTGGAATTGTCGCACCAGTTGTATTACCATTATTTTGGATGTTAATCATACACTTCTCAGCACCGATTCCCATACGTCTAGCCGTAGCGTCGATAATACGAAGGTTTGCTTGATGAGGCACAAGATAGTTTATATCCTCAGATTTTAGGTTGTTGCGCTCCATCACGCTGACCGATACGTCAGCCATATTAGATACCGCAGCCTTGAATACCGCAGGACCATCTTGAGTTATTGTGTGCCAATTGTTGCGAAGAGTCTCCTCTGATGCTGGGTAGCGAGAGCCTCCAGCCTTCATAAATAGGTGTGCCGCGCCCGATCCATCAGAGTGAAGTTCGTGGTCGAGGATTCCATACCCTTCGTCGTTAGCCTCCAACAAAACCGCTGCCGCACCATCGCCGAAGATAGGGCAGGTGTTACGATCTTTGTAGTCGACGATTGACGACATTTTGTCGGCACCGACGACGATCACCTTCTTTGCAGAGCCTGTTTCGATGAATTTTGTACCTGTAGCTAGTGCAAAGAGGAATCCCGAACAAGCAGCTGAGATGTCATATGCAAATGCGTTCTTACAACCAGCCTGATCTGCGATCAAGTTTGCAGTCGAAGGGAACAACATATCGGGTGTAACCGTAGCGCAGATAACCAATCCAACCTCCATTGGGTCAGTGCCAGTTTTTTCGAGGAGTTCCTTTACTGCTCTAGATCCCATATACGATGTGCCAAGCGCCTCACCTTTAAGGATATGTCGAGTTTTGATGCCGATACGAGTCATAATCCACTCGTCGCTGGTGTCGACCATCGTACTTAGCTCTTCGTTTGTAAGTATATAGTCTGGTAGGTAGCTACCGACACCCGTAATTGCTGCTTTAATTTTATTCATAGTGGTATATTTTACTTAGCGAAAGCCGACATCATTTTTTGAGCGACCTTTGCTTGAGCGCATCGCTCAGTAGTTAGTATCATACTAGATATTGCTTTTGGTGACGAGCTACCGTGACCGATAACCACCGCACCCTTAACACCGAGAACAGGCGTACCACCGATGTTCTCGTAGTTCATAGCCTCCCAGAATGGGTTGTCGAGACCTCCCATCGCCTTATTTATGCGATATAGTCCCTCTGCCATTTTGAGGACCGTGTTACCGACGAATCCGTCGCAGACAAATACATCTGCATACTTCGCGGTAAAGATATACGAACTTTCGACATTACCGACGAAGTTGCATTTTTGGCTCTCGCCATTTTTGATAATTTCGAATGCTGCTTTGCTTTGGGCGTTACCTTTAGCCTCCTCCTCACCGATGTTGAGGATTGCGACACGAGGGTTTTCGATACCCATTGCGAACTCTGCATAAATAGATCCGAGAATACAATACTGAGCAAGTACTTCGGGTTTGCAGTCTACATTCAGTCCCACATCCAACAACAGTGCGGGATGACCTGCGATTGTAGGTAGGGGTGATGATATTGTGGGTCGTATAACCTCGTCGATAACCCCTACGACCTGAACCGATCCAACCATCATTGCGCCAGTGCTACCGGCGCTAGCGAATCCATCAATCTCACCCATCGCCAAGGCTTTGAATCCACGGACGATACTAGAGTCTGATTTTTGGACGAATGCTTTAGCGGGATGGTCACCCATCTCGATCACTTCGGTTGTGTGTACGATGTCGAATTTGTTGACATCTACACCTTCGGCTTCGATGATCTGTGTTATTTGATCTTTGTCCCCAAATAACACGATACGTGAATCTTGGTCTAATTTCTTGAGTGCGATAATCGCACCTTTGACAGCTGCTTCAGGGGCGAAATCACCGCCCATTGCATCAATACCTACCTTCAACATATGCTCAATTTTTACTTGTTTACACCCCCTTTCTAGAAAAGAGTGTAGCGGCTCCAGAGTTCTGGTTTACCGCTATGACTTCCGAGAATCGGATCTATTCAACTATTATTCTATATCGCGTAGAGCCTCTTCTCGATTAAATCGACTTCACTACTCGTTAGCGCGCTTATCGATTGCGAGCTTTCCGCGGTAGAAACCACACTCAGGGCATACACGGTGGTATAGAGTTGCTGCGCCGCAGTTAGAACAAGAAACTACTGTAGGAACAACTGCCTTGTAGTGAGTACGTCTTTTATCTCGTCGTGTAGAGGAGATCTTGTGTTTAGGATGTGCCATTTTGTGTTATATTATTAAATTTAGTTTATACTTATAGTGTATTGGTTCATCGAACCACATTACTTTTTCATCATCATCTCTTTGAGCGCTTGAAGCTTAGCCAGCTCGTCGGCAGGCATAGTTTCGTTGTCGCTCTCTTCGCACTCCTCTTCGATTTTGGCGAACTCTTCGCCCGTCACGATTCGGAACTTTTGCAACATTTCGGGGTTGCACTCACCCTCGTCGTGAACCCTTTGGTAGGGCAGCGAGAGGATTATGCTCTCATAAATGTAGTGAGTTAGGTCGAGCGTTGTTGTTGCTGTTGGCATCCACATTACGTCGCCATCGAAATCGTCCTCTATATCTTCGTTGTCGGAGAACTTGACGATTAGAGGCGCAGCATATTCGATCTCGACACTGCAAGGCTCCAAACATCTGTCGCACTCGACAATCGCGTCACCCTCAATCTCCACGAATAGATTGAGCATATATTCGCTTCTTTGCAATTCGACCTTAGCGATGCAAACGCCACCCGACACTTCGCAATCCTCATAGAGGGCATACAGTTTGTCGTCGACTCTAAATTCGAAGCTATGTTCACCATAGCTAAGAGCCTTAAAGTCAATCGAATACATACCAATTTCGTTCTTTTGTACCTGCATTTACACTACAATTAGTCTGCAAATTTACACTAAATTCGTGTAATATCAAAATTATAGTGCTTATTTAATGCTTTTTTGGCTGATTTTCTCGTATTTTGTGGTTTTTAGGTGGATTAAGTTTGGCGAATTCGTAAAAAAAGTATATATTTGCAATCACCAAAAATGGATATGCTGTTGTAGCTCAGTGGTAGAGCACTTCCTTGGTAAGGAAGAGGTCGTGAGTTCAATCCTCATCAACAGCTCTAGATGGTGGAGATAGGGTGGTAGGGTAACTTACCGCCCTTTTTTTATGCAGAGGTTTAACCATAGGGTATACCTATATATAATATATAACGATGCAGCTACAACTTTCACTCATAATAGCAACCTACAATCGAGGTGAACGATTGTTGAGATCGTTGCGTTCAATTTCGATTCAAGATGCCGATCCCGCAACGTGGGAGTTGATTGTGGTGAACAACAACTCTACAGACAATACGATCTCTCGTGTCGAGGAGTTTATTTTGGGTCACCCTGCGCTCAATATACGTTTGGTTACGGAGCGACGACAGGGTTTGTCGTATGCTCGAAACTGCGGAATAGAGAACTCTACAGCCCCCATCATTGCGATTATCGACGACGACGAGGAGGTTGTACCGAGTTTTGTGTCGGGGTATATAGACTTTTTTGGGAGTCACCCGAGTGCGGCGGCGGCGGGAGGTGCGGTGATTGCGGAGTATGAGGGTTGTCGACCTAGGTGGATGAGCCACCTGTGTGAAGTTCCGATCGCCAATCCAATGCCCGATGTCAAGAGAGCGTATCGACTCGCGAAGGGCAAAATCCCTGCCGGTGGGAATATGGCTGTCCGACGCTCTATAATAAATAGGTATGGTGGATTTGATACGGAGCTAGGTCGAAAAGGGGATCAGCCCCTCGGGGGAGAGGAGAGTAATCTCTTCGATCGACTCTATCGTGCAGACGAGGAGGTGTGGTTTGTGGGTGGAGTTGCGATATTACACATAATTCCCGATTCGAAACTGCGGCTCGATTACCTCCAGCGCCTCTGGTTTAATATCGGGGTGAGCCAAATGCGTCGAGCAAAGATCGAGGGGGTGAGCCGATCGACAATATTATTTAGGGAGTTTGCAAAGTGGGTTGCAACATTAATGTTGGCATTTGCGTCGCTTCTAGAGTTGAATCCCAAGAAAGGCAGCTATCTTATCAAGATGCGCCGAAATATAACTAAGGGGCTATTTTCGGCATAGGTTTGATCTAGCGTCCAAACCCCCGAAAAATAATTTCACACATAAGTCACTCACCAGAAGCGCATTAGCTATTTTAGCCCAAAAAGTTCTAAAAATAGTTCATAAAATATTTGGTAGTTACAAATAAACCCTCTATATTTGCACTCGCAATCGGGGAAACACGGTTGCAGAGTTCTTACGAAGTGCGAGCGAGGGATTTTTTTTGAGGGGTATAATTTGTGGTTTTGGTTTTTAGGATCGAAGCTTCCCGAAAAAAAATATCGCAAAAAATTTGGAAGTTACGAAAAAAGGTCTTACCTTTGCAGTCCCTTCCGAAACGAAAGCGATTTCACGACGCAGGGAGTAATAAAAATAGAATACGACTAAGTAATATATAAAGTCAGAGTTCTTTGAAGTATTTGAGCAGCTATTATAAGTTTTATCTCTTTCGAGCCGCGAGGCTTGGGAGATGATTTTCAAACAATATCTTTTGAGAAACACAGAGCTAAGATTTACAAATAAAACATTTTACAATGGAGAGTTTGATCCTGGCTCAGGATGAACGCTAGCGGCAGGCCTAACACATGCAAGTCGAGGGGCAGCGAGATCT